>NZ_LBJX01000098.1:0-307264 GCF_028128895.1 Bradyrhizobium sp. CCBAU 11434 | reverse complement strand
GCAACCAAAGAAAAAGCCCGGCCGATGGTCTCGGCCGGGCTTCGATCGCAGCGCTTGGTCAGCGCCGAGCGATCAGATCAGTAGCAAACGCGAACCGGGCGAATGACCCAGCCGTAGCCGTCCCAATAGCGTTGACGCTGCCAGTAGCAGGGCGGCGGGGGCGGGCCCGGCTCGGCGACGTAAACCGGACCACCATAGGCGGGACGGCTCGACGCGATGGCGCCGCCGATGATCGCGCCGCCGAGCAGGCCGGCAGCAATGCCGACGCCGACACCGTCATGGGCCTGGGCGGACGGCGTGGCGGTCACCAGCGAACCGGCGATCGTCGCAACCGTGAGGGCGGCAACAATAGTCTTCTTCATGCTCTTGGCTCTCCTGGGAGAAGGACGTCCCTTGTTAGGAGCGTCCGGGGTTCAAAGGTTCACGCACACGCTGATGGAATTGGCCTTGCAGCTAGGAAGCGCGCAAATGGTCAATCCACGGTAAACGCACACGGAGCTGTGACGAGAAAAAGCGGTCTTTTTCGGGCCTTGAGATGAACGGCGCATCCGTAGTGAACCGGCCCGACCGAAACCGCTCAAGCGATCCGGTCTAATGCGCCTCAGCCACAGACTCGGACGCGGCGGACGCGCCAGGCGTAGCCGTCCCAGAAGCGCTGCTTCTGCCAGACGCAGCCATTGCCGTAATAGTCGTCGGCGACGTAGCCGGGACCCGGCGCGTAATAACGGGGCGGATAGTAGCCGGGGCCATAGCCGTAACCCGGGCCAGGTCCGTAATAATACGGAGACGCCAGGGCGCCACCGACGATAGCGCCACCAATGATGCCGGCGGCGACGCCCGCCGCGACACCGCGCTGCGCATGAGCCGGCGTTCCAGCGGTCAGGACCAGGGTGGCGGCAGCAGCGACTGCCAATAGCGTCTTCTTCATCGGCTCGACCTTTCACAGGACCGCATAAACTCTTCGAGCCAAAGTTCCATATTTCGCTTGAATGATCAATGAACGGCGCGTTGGGCGGATGCGACCAATTGGTTGAGACAGAGGCTTGCAAGCCCGGGAGACAACGATGAACGCCCTGACCAATGCCCTGATCGCCCTCGGCGCCGTTGGCGTGGTGGGTTATGCCCTGATGACCCATCTGCAGAACCGCGCTCCGCGGCCGCGCGCCAGGACGGGTGGCGATGGCGGCGGCAGCGACAGCTATTCGGATACGACGAATGAGGGCTTCTCGCTGGGAAGCTGGTTCTCCAGCGACAGTTCCGGAAGCTCGACCGACAGCGGCAGCTGCTCCGCCAGCGATGGTGGCAGCAGTGGCGGAGATTGCGGAGGCGGTGGCGGTGGCGATGGTGGAGGCGGCGGGAGCAGCGATTAAGCCCGGTCCGGCATCTTCTTGATCCAGCGCAACTCGCTATTTTAGAGCCGTTCTAGGCTCTATCCAGGCCAGTTTGGAATAGCTTGAAATACCGGTTTTTCCTTTTGCATCCGGCCGGCCCCTTAAATATCGATGATGGCGCATCACCGAAGGGCCTACCGCTTCCATGATCGTTTGTTCCTGTAACGTGCTGAGCGATGACGACATCCGCGCCGCCGTCGCCGAGTCCGACGATGCTGTGCGTCATGCCAAGCAGGTCTATGGATGCCTCGGCTGCAGCGCCGAATGCGGTCGCTGCGCCCGAACGATCAAGACGATCATCGACGAAGCACTTGGCCCATGTGCGCAATCCTGCTGCGCCGGTTGCCCGCACAGCCACACAGTGGCTGCGAATGACGAGATCGCCGAACCCGCCCAGTTCGCCCTAGCCGCCTGCTGAATTCTTTTGCCATCTCATCTGAGCTTTTCCCTGGCCGCGTTCCGGTAGCCGGTTGCTCTCATGTTTGATCTCATTTAGAAGCATTCTAAAATCGGTGTAGCGCCGATTTGGACTGCAAGAGCTGGAGTGGACCATGCAGGGCGACGCAAAAGTCATCGACTATCTCAACAAGGCGCTGCGTCACGAACTGACTGCGATCAACCAGTACTGGCTGCACTATCGCTTTCTCGATAATTGGGGCCTGCTGGATATGGCCAAGGTCTGGCGCAAGGAGTCCATCGAGGAGATGGAGCACGCCGACAAGCTGACTGCGCGCATCCTTTTCTTCGACGGCTTCCCGAACATGCAGGTGCTCGATCCCCTGCGCATTGGCCAGAACGTCAAGGAGATCATCGAGTGCGATCTCGCCGCAGAGATGAGCGCACGGGCGCTTTACCAGGAAGCGGCGACCTACTGCCACGGCGTCAAGGACTACGTCACGCGTGACCTGTTCGAGAAGCTGATGAGCGACGAGGAGCACCACATCGACTTCCTCGAGACCCAGCTCGACCTGATCGGCCGTATCGGCCTCGAGCTCTACACCCAGAAGCACGTCGGCGGGCTCGAGGGCGAAGGGCATTAGGCTCCGACGTTAGTCACACAGTTGCGAGGCCGTCCCGGCTTTTGCGGGGACGGCCTTTTTCGTTCCAGGGCCCCAGCTACAGCTGCGCCTTGTAACGCTCTTCCACGATCTCCTGGCTCTCGGGCTCGCCAAGGCTGGTCTGATCGTGGATGACCTGGCTGATGCTCGGCATCACCGAGCGCGCCACCTTCTCCGGCGACCACAGCTTGGAGCGCATAAGAGCCTTGCCGCAGTGGAAATAGACTTCGCTGACGGCGACGTTCAGCACCGCGCGCGGCGGCTTGCCGAACTCCACCATCGCGGCGAGCAGATCCGGATCGGTCGAGAGCGTGCCGCGTCCCCCGACGCGCAGCGTCTCGTCGATCCCAGGCACGAAGAACAGCAGATGCACGAACCCCGAGCCCTCGACGACATTGCGAAAACTGTCGATGCGGTTGTTGCCGGCGCGGTCGGGCATGAGCAACTGGTTTGGGCCAGCGACATGGACGAAGCCGACGCCGCCACCGCGCGGTGAGGCATCGACGCTGCCGTCGAGTCCCGATGTCGCGAGCACGCAGAACGGCGACATCTCGATGAACTTCTTCGCATGCGCATCGATCGCGGGACGCGCTTTGGCGATCACGCGCGGGGTTGGCTTCGCATAGATGGTGGCGAGGTCTTCGGCGCAAAGGTAGGTCAACGGTGTGCCTCCGGATGAGCTCGGCGTCAAACTACTTGATTGCTTTACGTCCGCCAACGAATTCCATCTTGAGACGTCAGACCGCGTCGGCCGGTACGAAGCAGCTGATGATGATGGCGCCGCGGTGATGGACGTACCACACCACGGCTTGACCGACCGGATTGCCGCGATCACGGATGATGGCGCGCTCAGGCACCTCCATCCATTGTCCCTCGATCGGCACCCAGTAAGCACCTTTGCGCACGTCGTAGTCGGTGCGGTGGCCATCCGAAATGTCGCAGCAGGGTACGCCGTTCGGCGCGATCACGCTCTTGAACCACGCGCGGATGTCGGGCGGAACGCTGTCGTACTGACCATTGTCGAACGCGAGCGCGGTGCTCGTCATCGCGGCGAGCCAAACGCACAGCGCAAGCCTGTGCATGCAAATCCTCCTCATCGCGTTTTCGATTCGTATCGTTGATGCGATTAAGCCCGAGCCGCCGGCTCATTGCATGCTCAAATAATATGCGGCGCCGAGGCGCCGCATATGATGCGTTGCGATATCGAGGTTGCTCCGACGATGTCTACATCGTCCGCTGCGGTGCGGTTTGCAGCAATTGTCGGACCTGCTCGCTGTAGAATTTTGCGTTGCCGGTGGTGCCGTGGCCGCGCGTCTCGGTGCTCGCGGGGATGAGGTACAGCTTGCCGTTCTTGACCCGCTTCATCGCGGCATCCGTGATCCCTGTCTCGGGCGGATTGCGCTCGTCGTCGGCGGAATTGATCAGCAGCAGCGAGGCCTCGATAGCCTCGAGCTTCTCGGCAGCGTTGTAGTCATGTGAGGAGTCCCATTGATAGACGTAGTCGTTCGCGTCAGCAGTAATCGGCGTCGCCAGTCGCTCGTCGACGATCTTGTCGGCCTTCGCCGCGGTCGGCGCTTGTTGCTGATAGGCGAGCGTGCCGCCGATGCTGGCAATGCCATAGGCGGTGATCGCGTACTTCATCATCCGTGGCTGGCTGGTGTAGTTGCCGCCGTTGTAGTCGGGATCGTTCCTGATGGTGTCGAGCATGATCCGTCGCAGCATCCAGTTGCGTGACGCCATCTCGGTCGGTTGCGAGGCCATCGGTACCAGCGCGTCCATGTCCTTCGGATACTTCTCGCCCCACAGCCAAGTTTGCATGCCGCCCATGGAATTGCCGATCACGAGCCGCAGGTGCTTGACGCCGAGGCCTTCAGTCACGAGGCGATGCTGCGCCTCGACCATGTCGTCGTAATCGTATTTCGGAAAGCTCGTCTTCATGCCATCGGAGGGCTTCGACGATTTACCGTGGCCGATCGCATCTGGGAGGATGATGTAATATTTGGACGCGTCGAGTGGTTGGCCGGCGCCGAACAATTCGCCGGCGAAGGCTGGCGTCAGCATGCTTGCGCCCGAGCCGCCGGTGCCGTGCAGCACCAGCACCGGCTGTCCAGTCGGTTCGCCGACCGTGGTGTAATGCAGCTTCAGTTCCGGCATGACCTCGCCGGTGTGGAATTTGAAATCCCGCGCGACCCAATCGCCCTGCTTCGGCGCCGGGTAGTCCGCCGCGTATGCCGATGCGGAAACGGACAGCAGAATGGCCGACAGCGCTGCAAAATATGCTTTCATGTTCCTCTCCCCAGGCGGCTCATATCCGGCGGCCGCGTTGGCGTGGACCTTACCAGAAGAGGGCGGAACGATGTAGGATTTCGGCTCAGCCGATCGTCTTAAGGGGAAACCACCGGGAGAAACGGCATGTGCCGCAACATCAGGACGCTGTTCAATTTCGAGCCGCCGGCGACAGAGGAGGAGATCCACGCCAGTGCACTCCAGTTCGTTCGAAAGCTCTCCGGCTTCAACAAGCCGTCACAGGCCAACGAGGCGGCCTTCGACCGCGCGGTGGCGGAGGTTTCGGATGCTGCGCGAAGACTGCTGACCTCGCTGCACACCCACGCACCGGCGCGCGACCGAGAGGTCGAGGCGGAGAAAGCCAAGGAGCGTTCGCGGCTGCGCTTCGGTTAGAGGTTCCGCAAGGTCCCACCGTGACCTGCCTCACGGTGGCGTTGGCCGTGACGCGCGATGATGCCTGCCGGGGTTCTGACAACCCGGAGCAGGAACCATGAGCCGTCCCCTTCTTCCGCTGAAAGCAGGTGCCATCATATTCACGCTGTTGTGGACCGCGTGGATGATGTGGTGGAGCGGATCGTTCTCAAGCGCAAACGTGGTGATCCTGGCGGTTTGCGGCGCGGCAGTCGGCTATCTCTGGTACCGCGCCATGCGCTGGCAGTTCGAGCGCATGGGCATGGTGCCGCGGCGGGACGACCAGGCGCAGTAGCTGCGCCCGCTAGTCCTTGTGGCCGTGCTTCTTCTTTTTCTTCTTTCTCTTGGGCTCGTCGCCTTCGCCCTCGTCGCTCTCGTCATCCGAGGACGCATCTTCAGCCTCGTGCACTGCAGCTTCGAGCGCGGCGTGCTCGGCGGCCTCCTGCTCGCGCTGGCGGCGACGTTCATCCCAGGCGTCGAAGAGCTGATCTAGCCACGGCAGCACTTGTTCGATGGACGGTAATTGACCGGGAGGGCCTGGCTCGCCGCGCGGGCCCTGGGGGCCGGCTGGGCCCTGAGGTCCTGAGGAGCCCTGCGGTCCTGCGGCGCCCCGCGGACCGGCTTCGCCCGGCTTGCCCGGCAAACCAGCCTTGCCCTGTGCGCCTGCCTTTCCGGCCGGTCCCGGTTTACCCTGTGGTCCCGGCTTGCCGCGTGCACCGTCCGGGCCTCGCTTGCCCGGATGACCCTGCGGCCCCGGTCGCCCCGGTTCGCCCTGCCGCCCGCGCGGACCCTGTGGTCCCGGCCGTCCCTGATCGTCTGCCACGCCGCTACTCCCTCTTGGCAAGCTTGCTACTTAGCGGCGTTTGACGACAGCAGCAATTCCGCTCGGGCGTCGTGGCGGCTTGATCAACATCAATCGGCGCCGCAGGGCGCCGTGTCATTGATGACGCGCGGCCACAATCCTTGCGAGGAACGACCGATGCGTGCAGCCTGGAAAGTCTTCTGCCTGTCCGCGGTCGTTCTCGCAGCGACGCTCGGCCTTGCCCATCTGCTCGTGCCGGACGTCGTCCCGGTTGGCTATGCCGAGGAGCTGCAGCCGTCATGGGCTATACTGACGGCCTTCGCGCTGCGCGCCATCGCGTTGACCGCGGCCTGGGTCGCGATCATCACGGTGTCACTGCTTGTCGGCACGAAGCTGTACCGGACGCTCTCCGGCGCCGTCACGCGCTAGTCGTGATAGGCCGGCACCTCGATGCCGGAGGCGGCATAAATCCTGATTTTGTTGCGCAGCGTGCGCACCGACAGGCCGAGCACACGCGAGGCACGCGTGCGGTTGCCGTCGCAGCGCGCGAGCGTCTGCAGCACGAGCTCGCGCTCGACCTCGCCGACGGTCGCGCCGATCAACAGTGGAACGATCTCATTGGGTGCAAGGAATTGCGCGCCCTGCTCGGGCGCCGCGACATGAACAGTGGTCATCAACACACTCCCCGATCAACGCCCGCCTCCATCGTTGGAAGCGGATCGAGAACAAACGACCCCCAAGCCGTATATCCTAAGCCGTAGATCTACGGTGGGCGGGTTTGGTTAATCAAAGGTTAATTTCGATCTATCGCACGAGATGACCTTGGGAATGCCGCCGCGTTGCCGCGATTGGCACGAGATGCATAGCAACGCGGACCGATCTCACTCACACCGTGCGATATCCGCCGTCCACCATGACGATCGATCCTGTGACGAACGACGACAGGTCTGACGCAAGGAAGATCGCGGGGCCGACGATGTCCTCCGGCTTACCGGTACGTGCGAGCGGGGTGTGGTCGACGAAGGCCTGCACCAAAGCAGGATTGGTGGCGCGTACATGGGCATTGATGTTGGTCTCGATGAAGCCTGGCCCGATCGCGTTGACGCGCACGCCTTCCTTGCCGAGCTCGACCGCGAGCGCCTTGGTGAAGCCGAGCACGCCGTGTTTCGAAGTGGTGTAGGCGGCCGAGCTCGGCGTGCGCAGATGCACGAAAGACTGGATCGACGCGATATTGACGATGCGGCCCTTGGCTGCACGCAGCGGCGCGAGGAAAGCCTGCGTCGTGTTGAAGACGCCGTTGAGGTTGAGTGAGATGATGTCGTTCCAGTCCTTCGCCACCGCCTCGGTCTCCGCAGTGATGGCGTTGCGGCGGGTGATGCCGGCATTGTTGACGAGGATCGAGACCTGACCGACCTTTTCGGCGACCTGCTTGGCCAGGGCGAAGCAGTCGTCACGCCTGGTCACGTCGAGCGCAAAGCTCGTAGCCTTACCGCCGGCCTTGCTGATCTCTTCGGCGGCCTCCGCGACCGTGGCGGCGTTGACGTCGAGCAGCACCACTTGCGCGCCCTCACGGGCATAGCCGGCGGCGATCGCCCGGCCGATGCCGGAACCGGCGCCCGTGACGACAGCGATGTGGTTTGCGAGCAATGCCATGGCAATTTCCTCCCGGATTCGTTTCTAAGTTTCATGAAAGGCTAACCCGAAATTAAGGGGTCGGAAACGGCGGCCTTGGCATACTCGTCCGCGTTGCTAAACGTTGCGCGCATGATGGAACGACTCGAATCCTGGAAATTGGCGCTCGAGCGCCTGCGGTCGGCGGAATTTGCGGACTGGGCCGAGGCTGGCCGGCTGGTGGCCGAGATCGTGCGGATGAGCACGGATGCCACGCTGCGGCAGGCCGCCGAGCAAGCGCTCCCCGTGCTGCGTCAGGCCGCGGACAATGACGATCAGGGCGTGACGCTCGCCGCCCGGCGCCGCGTCCGCGTGATCCTCGATGTCGTCCATGATCTGACCGCGCCGCGCTTCGGCCGTCGCAACGCGGCGCCAAAGAAACTGTCGAGCGAGGATCGCGCCCGCAAGATGCTGGGCCTGCCGCTCGCAGTGCAGCTCACTTGCGAGGACATCAACCAGGCCTATCGTCGCGCCGCCAAGGGCATGCATCCCGACCAGGGCGGCAGCGCGCAGGCCTTCATCGACTTGTCGGCCGCCCGCGATGTCTTGATTCATCCCGGCGCGCACAAGGACGCCTGAGAGCGCTCAGCTCTTGTTGACGCAGCTCGGATAGGGCGCGGCTTCGCCTGAGACGATCGGGCAGAGATCGATCGGGTTGAGATCGCGTAGGCGCGTTTGCCAGCGCTCGTCGTTGACCGGCGGCTCGTCGCTTTCGGGGCCGCGCTCGGCCCATTGGATGGTGTAATAGTCGCTCGCGCCCTTGAGCGTGATCAGCAGCGCGGTCTCGCTGTGCCGCGTCGGGCCGCTGTCGATGCGACCGCAACCGATCACCGCGACAAAGCCCTCGAAGCGGCCGAACATGGTCGCGCCCAAAGGCCTTGCCGCAAAGCTGTCGGGGCAGGCCGATTTGAAGCCGCCGGCGATGGTGCCCGCGAACATCTCCGGCGAGCTGCCCGGCGTCAGCGTCATGCCCTTCTCGCCGGTGACCGTGATCATCTGCGTCCAGCGCTCGGGCGTCTCACCCTTGAGCACGGCTTCGCGGATGTAGTGGCCGCCCTTGGTGTTCTCGAACACGGCCGCGAAGTCAGACGGCATCGCGAAGGCGACGAGCTGGCCGAAGATCGGCGAGATCACGCGGAAGGATTGCGGGGCCTGCGCCGCAGCCGCAGCAGTGAGCAGAAGCGAAGCGGCGAGGGCGGCCAGCCGCGTGGTCCGTGCGCGCATCGACCTGCTCCTGTCGGCGAGGTGAAAAAACGACCGGGCAAGGATGCTAGCGTCGCATCCTTGCCCGGCCCTGTCGTCCGCCGATCGAAGTCTTACCAGCTGCAGTGACCGGCCTTGAGCGCGCTGTCCTTCATGACGAGCGCGTCGACGAAGGTCGGAACGCTCGCGCTGGCGCGATGATAGCCGGCGGGCCACGGCGTGGTCGGAATGCTCTCGTCCCAGATCTGGCAGAAGCCGCTGTCCTGCCAGCGGATCAGGTGATAACCGGCTTCGGCCGGGCTCGCAGCGACGAAAGCGGCAGCGGCGAGACCGGCGGCAGCGCAGAGCATGGAAATACGACGACGCATGGATCAGCTCCTCAAATTGAAAGATGTGATGCGCCTCCCGACAATGACGGGGAGGGGGTGCGGGGCGCTTCCTCAGCCTGCGCCCCGGACAAGAGGTGAGTAGTTCCGTGCGCTGATCAGGTTCAAAGCGAAAACGCGGGAAATCGCGGAATTCGCTTGCCAAAAGACCTGCCAAAAGAAGAGGGCGGGCTGCTCGCGCAACCCGCCCTCAAACAGAAACGGCCCGATGGCTCAGAGCGTGCAGCGACGCTCGCCACGCAGCTTGATCTGGAGGTCCGAGGCCTGGGTGAAAGTCGGGAACGGCTTGCTGACGACCTTGTAGGTCGAGACGCCCCACTGGGGCGGCTTGTACTGCAGGTCCTCGTTCCAGACCTGGCAGATACCCGTGTTGTCCCAGCGGATCACGTAATAGCCGACCTTCGCGGAGGCGGGCACTGCAAAGACGGAGCTGGCGATGCCGGCAACGGCACAAAGGGCGAAAACGCGACGCATGGAAAATCTCCTTGGTCTGGGCGGGTGATCCGAAAATTCGTGCGGTAAAAACAGCGGCTTTGCAAGCCGGGGAGCCCGCCTTCACGGATATGTCAGACCGGCGCGGCCACTTGGTTTGGCTGCGTGCCCTGCAAGACACACACGCTCACTTCGCCAGCGACGCCACCGCCTCGATCTCGATCAGCATTTTCGGATCGGGCAGCGCCTGCACCACGCAGGTGGTGCGTGCAGGGAACGGCGGCGGGCCGAACGCGCCGGCATAGAGCGCATTCATCGCGGCGACGTCAGTGGGGCGGGTCAGGAGCACGTTGACCTTGACGAGGTCGCGCGTCGTGGCGCCGGCCTCGTCCAGCACGCGCTTGATGTTGACGACGACGTTGGCGAACTGCGCCTCGAACCCGTCAGGCAGCGCGCCGTGGGTGTCGAAGCCCGGAATGCCCGACACGAACAGCAGGTCGCCGACACGGGTCGCGAAGGAGAGCGGCGGCGCCTTGACGTGCGGCGGGGCAGCGAAATGCTGGATCGGCATGGGAGCCTCCGAGGATGCGAGGTGAGTTGGACGAAGCGTAGCGGGATGGGCGGCCTGCTCCAACACAAAACGCGAAAACAACCCCATGCACAGTAGGACTGATGGGCGAAACGGAAATTCGGGAAGACAGAAATTTGGGTTGACCCGTCGGGCAAAACAGTGGCAGGATGGCATGATGGGGTGATGCGGGTGCGCGCGCCTTGCAGCCTCGAACTCCGCTGTCATCGCCCGGCTTGACCGGGCGATCCAGTACGCCGCGGCGGATGTGGTGAGAGCGAGCTCTTCGACGCTGGTCTCTCGAATACTGGATCGCCCGGTCGAGCCGGGCGATGACAGCTGAGTGTATGGCTGACGGCTCGCGCCTCACCCACCCCCCATCATGTTGCCGCCGCGATCGATCGGATAGATTGCGGCGTCTGATTCGCTTTTCCTCTCGAGAAAAATAGCCCCCGGAGACGCCCCATGAAGATTGCTTCCACCTTGCGTGCCGCGCTCGTCGCCATTGCCGCGCTGGCCGGCCTTTCGACCGCGGCGCAGGCCGACGGCGGCACCGTGGTGCTGACGATCTACAAGGCCGGCTGGATCATCGGCGGCTCCGGCGGCTCGGGCGTTTTGAACTTCCGCGGCCGCTCCTATGCGCTCTCGACCGGCGGGCTCGATTACGGCCTCGTCTTCGGCGGCTCCAAGACCGTGCTGCGCGGCCGCGTCTCCAACATCGTCAGGCCCTCCGACGTCGCCGGCGTCTATGGCGCCGCCGGTGCCGGCCTCGCCGTCGGCCGCGGCGCCCGCGCCATCGTGCTGACCAACCAGAAGGGCGCGGTGCTGGAGCTGTCGGGCACCCAGACCGGCCTGATGGCGAATGCGGATCTCTCCGGCCTCGCGATCACGATGCAGTAGAGCACGGTGCCGTAGGGCGCGGTGCCGTAGGGTGGGCAATGGCGCGCCCTTCGCGCGCCGTGCCCACGTTCTGCCGGATACGGAGAGAGAGCGTGGGCACGGCGCAAGAGCGCCTTTGCCCACCCTATGAGATCTCGAGCGCGTCTACGCTCCACTCACCATCCCATGCACCCGCTCGCAATGCGCGACGAGATTCTTGTGCGCATCGACGAACGCCTTCAGCGGTGTCGGGATCGGGAAGTAAAAGATATTCGCGATGAAGCCGTAGATGCCGGCATCTACGCTGGTGGGCCGCTCGCCCTCGACGAAACCGGACGCCGGCACGATCTCGGCCAGCACCTGCAGATCGGCAAGTCCCCGCGCATAAGCCTGCTCCGGCGTGTAGCGGCCGATGCCCTGGTAGTGATAGCGCTGTGCGTTGTAGGCCTTCGCCTTCTCGAAGCCTTCAGCATTGATCTGCTGATGCTGCGCGATGAAGCCGTCGCGAAACGCGGGGTAATAGCGCTCGTCCTTCCAGCGCGAATAGGACATCACCCAGTAGAGATCATCCAGCATGCGCGTGATGAGATGATGGCTGCGGCGCTGCGCCGGTGACAGCGCGGCATCGATGGTCAGGTGATATTTCGCGATCGCGTGCGCGATGATGGGTTCGCTGTCGCCGATGGTCTCGCCGTCGTCGACGACATAAGGCAGTTGCCCGCGCGGTGCCGCGGAGGCATCGAAGATGTGCTCGTGCACGAAGGGAACGCCGGCGAGCTTCAAGAAGGCGTAGACCTTGAGCCCGTAGCCGTTGTTGTCGGCGACGCCGAAGAGTTCCGGATACGAATAGAGTGTGAGCATGATGGCTCCCTTTACTCGCGGGCGGGCGTCGTGGCTCGCTTGTCAGTGGTGGCGGCCTGCGCGCGTTTGCCGGAGCGGATCATCAGGAACGATCCTGACGTGCCCGGCAGCCGCCAGCGTCCGTCGATCTCGGTCGCCTCTCCGTTCATGATGCCGTCATAGTGGACGATGTCGAAGCCGTAGCCCGGCGGCTCGTAGCGCTTGACGAACGACACCACGCTGCCGGCACGATGGCCCGTGATCGAGGCGTTGTGCGTCCGTAGCGGGCAGTGCGGATTGGAGCACGGCTCGGTGACGTGGCCTGAGAGCGCGCCGCCGGCCTCGATCAGTGTTGCCGTGAACGTGACCATTCCCGTGCCGGGTTGGATGTAAGTGCCGTCCCAGACACCGGAGAGATCGTCGCTCATGCGGCGGCTTCCTCGATATGATGTGCGCCGGTTGAGGCCCGGCTTTTCCGTCCCACGTTCTTCCACCCAAAGTCGTATCGCCCCGGTTCCGCGCTTGCAAGTGTCCGCACGCGACGTCCATGGGTCGCGGGATGCGCGGCCTCATCCGTTCGGTGTAGTCCGGTGCCGCTCAGGGGCAAAAAAGCGCTATTCCGCCTGTCGGATGATCGCCCGCTCGTTCGTCCTTCGGGTGACGGCGCACCCGCGTGCGTCCGGTTCGACGCAAAGGATAGCGCATATGACCTCCATCACGCCGTTTCTCTGGTTCGACAACAACGTTCCGGAAGCCGTCGCCTTCTACAAATCGGTGTTCCCCAATGCCAGGGTCGAGACCGTCAGCGACTTCATGGCGGTGTTCGAGCTCGAGGGACAGCGTTTCCACGCGCTCAACGGCGGGCCGCAATATCGCTTCAACGAGGCGGTGTCGTTCTTCATCAGCGTCGAGACGCAGGAGGAGGTCGACTATTTTTGGAAAGCGCTCACCGCCGACGGCGGCGAGGAATCCCGCTGCGGCTGGCTCAAGGACAAGTTCGGCCTGTCGTGGCAGGTCATTCCGGCGGCGCTCGGCCGCTATCTCGGCGATGCCGACCGGACCAAGGCCAACCGCGTCATGCAGGCGATGATGGGGATGCGGAAGATCGTGATTGCGGATCTGGATAGAGCCTACGCTGGGTGAGGCGCTGACGGTTCGCGGTTTGGTGTCATGTCGTATCCAAACCCATAGTGTCGTCTCGGCGAAGGCCGGGACCCATACCGCGTGATTTATCGGTTGCGGTCAATAGAAGTACCGAACGACGAGTCTTCGCCAAATCGCCGCCTGTGGTCATGGGTCCCGGCCCCCCGTGCGCAATTGCGCACTAGGCCGGGACGACGGCTGAGTGTGGGACGCTAGCGTTGATCCACCCGACGAGGCCTGTGATCCACATCGCCAATTCGCGTGGAGCCGCTATACTGCCGAGCTCGGTTGGATGGTGATCTCATGGCAAGAGAATTGGAAGGCAAGGTTGCGGCAGTGACCGGGGCGGCATCGGGCATTGGGCTTGCGAGCACTGAAGCCATGCTGGCCGCGGGCGCGCGCGTGGTGATGGTCGACCGCGACGAGGCCGCGCTCAACACGCTCCGCAACAAGCACGGCGACGCGATGATCCCGCTGGTCGTCGACCTGCTCGATCCCAAGGATTGCGCGACGCTGTTGCCGCGCGTGCTGGAGAAGGCAGGCCAGCTCGACATCTTCCATGCCAATGCGGGCACCTATGTTGGCGGCGACCTCATCGATGCCGACACCATGGCGATCGACCGGATGCTGAACCTGAACGTCAACGTCGTGATGAAGAACGTGCACGACGTGCTGCCGCACATGATCGCGCGCGGGAGCGGCGACATCATCGTGACGAGCTCGCTGGCGGCGCATTTTCCGACGCCGTGGGAGCCGGTCTATGCCTCGTCCAAATGGGCGATTAACTGCTTCGTCCAGACGGTGCGGCGCCAGGTCTTCAAGCACGGCATTCGCGTCGGCTCGATCTCGCCCGGTCCTGTTGTCACTTCGTTGCTCGCCGACTGGCCGCCCGAGAAGCTGCAGGAAGCGAGGGCTTCGGGCAGCCTGCTGGAGGCCAGCGAAGTCGCTGAAGTCGTGATGTTCATGCTGACCCGGCCGCGCGGCATGACCATCCGCGACGTCGTGATGATGCCGACGAATTTCGATCTCTAGGCATGTTCTCGTAGGGTGGGCAAAGGCGCGCGTCTTCGCGCGACGTGCCCACGTTCTGTTGGACTCATGGAGAGATCGTGGGCACGGCGCAAGAGCGCCTTTACCCACCCTACGGCACCGTGCCTAGCCGCCCGACGTTGTCGTGAACACTACGGCCTTGTGCCTAGCTGGCCGATGCCGCCGTGAACACCGCCAGCTGCGCATCGAACGCGCGTCGAAAGGCAGGCCGCGCTTCACCGCGGGCCACATAGGACGAGAGCGTCGGATAGGCCTCGAGCATGTTCGATGCATTCAACCGGCGCAGCACCGTCACCATCAGGAGATCGCCGGCGCTGAAGGCGCCGTCGAGCCAGTCGGCGCCGCCGAGATGACGGGAGAGTTCGTCGAGCCTGATACCGACGCGATTCCTCAGGATTGGCAGCCGCTCCTCATACCAGCTCTCGTCGCGTTCGAGCAGCACCGCCATTCCGAGCTCGACGATCGGCGGCTCGATCGTGTTGAGCGCGGCAAACATCCAGGCGATCGCGCGGCACCTCGCATTCGCGTCGTTCGGCAGCAATCCGTCATGACGCTCGGCGATGTGCAGCACGATCGCGCCGGTCTCGAACAGGGCGAGATCGCCGTCCTCATAGGTCGGTATCTGCCCGAACGGATGCAGCGCCAGATGGGCCGGCTGCTTCATGGCCTCGAACGACAGCAGGCGCACGTCGTAAGCCTGGCCGACCTCCTCGAGCGCCCAGCGCACCCGCATGTCCCGCGCCTGCCCCCGGCCGCGGTCGGGCGAGCTTTCGAAGGCGGTGATGGTGGGCATGTGGGGTCTCCGGGTGAATGTAACTCTGTCTCTAGGACGAACGAGCGGAGCGAATTCCGACAATGCCGTAGGGTGGGCAAAGGCGCGCCCTTCGCGCGACGTGCCCACGTTCTGTCGGACTCATGGAGCGGTGGTGGGCACGGCGCAAGAGCGCCTTTGCCCACCCTACAAAGCGGTGCCCTTGGGGAGCGTTGCGGATTGCCTGATGTGCATTAGGATAGTGCCAATACCGCACGGGGAGATCACAATGGCCATCAACACCGACAAGATCGACGACGCGGCGCTCGCCTTACTTCGCCTGACCCTGCACGATGGTTGTCGGGCGTGGAAGGGTTTCGACTGGGATGTGCTTGGCCGCCTCCACGACAAGGGCATGATTGATGATCCCGTCGGCAAGGTGAAGTCGGTGGTGTTCACCCCCGAAGGCCTCGAGCGTGCGAAGGCGCTGTTCAAGGAATTGTTCGAGGAGTGATGCCTCGATGAACCGCGAACAGCTAGCTGCCGCCTACGCGGCACCTGGCCGCCACTATCACAATCTGGCGCATATCGAGGATTGCCTGGCTGCACTCGCGCGGGTCGACGGTCTTTCCGCGGCCGAGCGCGAGACGGTGACGGAGGCGATCTGGTGGCGTGATGTCGTGTACGATCCTGCTAGGTCCGACAACGAGGAGCGCAGCGCGGAGCTCGCCGAGCAGTACGTCCGCACTGATCTTCGTCAGGACGTCGGCCGCCTGATCCGCCTGACCAAGACGCACGACGTTAGCGCCGGCGATCGCTTAGGGGCGATCCTGATTTCGATCGACCTCAGCATTCTCGGCACCGATCCCGCGCGCTATGACGCCTATGCCGCCGCGATCCGCCAGGAATTCAGCCACGTCAGTGAGGACGACTATCGCATCGGCCGCGCCCGGGTGCTCCGCCGTTTCGCCGCACGCGAGGTCATCTTTCCCGATCCTGACTTCGCCGCGATGTACGACCGCCCCGCCCGAGCAAATCTCGCGCGTGAAGTGGCGGCGCTGGGCGTCGGTGCGTAGGGTGGGTTAGCCGCTCACAAGCGCAGTCGTTCAACACGAAACGGTGCAAGGCGTAACCCACCGCGTGCGCCGCCGCGGCAACAGAAGCGGTGGGTTACGCCGGGCGGCCCGCGCTTCGCGCAGCCGCGCAGCTAACCCACCCTACGCAGCAATCCACCTCGCCAGCTCCCGCCACGGCTCCAGCGTCCAATGCCCCGACGCCGCACCGGATGGCGAGGGCAGCACGAAGATCTCCGGCAAGCTCTCATCCCGCTTCTGCCGTCCCAGCGCAATCGCAGCTGACGGCCTGCCATAAAACAAGCTCGCCGCCTTCTTGCTCGTGAACGCAATCGTCCTCGGCCGGTACTTCTCGATCTTCGCCCTGAAGCCGGGCACGTCGATCGTCTCCGCCGCGATCTGGTGATCCATCCCCGCGCCCGACTTGGAGAGATCGGTGAAGCCGATCCCGAGCTCGATCAGCGATGCGAACTCGCCCGGCTGATAGCGCCGCGGCGTGATCCCGGCCTCTTGGATCGCGCGCCAGAAGCGGTTGCCGGGATGAGCGTAGTAGTGCCCGAGTTCGGCCGAGCGCGTGCTGGCCGCGGTGCCGACGAAGACGAGGCGGAGGTTGGGGCGGAGTTGGTCGGGGAGGCGGTGGGGGAAGGGCAAATAAAGTATCCGTTGCGTACAGCTCGCATAAGGATCGGCTACACGCGGAGCGAACGTTGAGTTCAGGTGTCCATTCGTTCGTCCGAGCTACGCCTGCTTTTTGAATAGAGCAGTATGGACAGATCCCGTTTCGGCGCTCTGCATGCCAACATACAGGATGGTTTCATCATCAGGAAATTTTATAAGATGGTGATTTAAGAGGCGGATCAATCTTTCTCGCCATGAAGGAAATAAGCTCTCAAGTTCATTCAGTGACTGTTCTTCTCGATATGGGTTATTTGCATGCATTAGAGTCCCGATCTTGCCGTGCGCTTCAACCAGTTCGTCAAGCGTTAAGAACCCAACTGAGACGGGTTTCCATTCGTCCTTCGCGCTTTTGTTTGTCGACGGTACTCGATCGATTGGGTTCGGAAAGAATCCAGGGTTCTTGCTTTTGACGATCACGACAATCTTCGTTACCTGCCATTCTTTGGCTAGTTTGCGTGTCAGCCCTTCAAATAAATGCTGATGAGACGTCAGCGTTGCTAAAATTACCAACTCAAAGATCTTGCGGAATTGTAGAGCCACGAATTCGATGTTTGTGTATTTGAATGATGTCGTCTTTCTCTCGTAAAGTATCTCGTCTATTGCGATTTGCCTGCGCTTAATCTCCTCCATGCACCTAGTGTAGTTTGCATAGTCAGGTTCGCCAGCCATTCTGCCCACTCCAATTCAAGAGCCGGGCTTTCGCCCGGCTCTTGTAGGATCATTGCTTGCTATTTCGCGCGAGATTGGTCGTGGGTGCCCCTCACAACACCCGATTGCTCTCCTTCACCTTCTCCGCATCCAGATAAACGCTGCTGCCCATCTCCTTGAACTTCGCGCTCATCTTGGCCATGCCGTCTTCGGCCGTGCCCTGCATCGACATGCCCACGCTGTTCGGATCGTTCAGCGTCGCCGCGTAGTCCCGCACGTCCTGCGTGATCTTCATCGAGCAGAACTTTGGGCCGCACATCGAGCAGAAATGGGCGACCTTGTGGGCTTCCTTCGGCAGGGTCTCGTCGTGGAAGTTCTTCGCGGTGTCGGGGTCGAGGCCGAGGTTGAACTGGTCGCTCCAGCGGAAGTCGAAACGGGCGCGGGAGAGGGCGTCGTCGCGCAGCTGGGCGGCCGGGTGGCCCTTGGCGAGATCGCTGGCGTGGGCGGCGATCTTGTAGGTGATGACGCCGGTCTTGACGTCGTTGCGATCGGGTAGCCCAAGATGCTCCTTCGGCGTGACGTAGCAGAGCATGGCGCAGCCGAACCAGCCGATCATGGCAGCGCCAATCCCTGAGGTGATGTGGTCGTAGCCCGGCGCGATGTCGGTGGTCAGCGGTCCAAGCGTGTAGAACGGCGCTTCGCCGCACTCCTTGAGCTGCTTGTCCATGTTGATCTTGATCTTGTGCATCGGCACGTGGCCGGGGCCCTCGATCATGACCTGGCAGCCCTTGTCCCACGCAATCTTGGTGAGCTCGCCGAGCGTCTCCAGCTCCGCGAACTGCGCGCGGTCGTTGGCGTCAGCGATCGAGCCCGGACGCAGGCCGTCGCCGAGCGAGAACGAGACGTCATATTTGCGCATGAGGTCGCAGATCTCGTCGAAATGCGTGTAGAGGAAGCTCTCCTTGTGATGCGCCAGGCACCACTTCGCCATGATCGAACCGCCGCGGCTGACGATGCCGGTGACGCGGTTGGCAGTGAGGTGGATGTAGGACAGGCGCACGCCGGCGTGGATGGTGAAATAGTCGACGCCCTGCTCGCACTGCTCGATCAGCGTGTCCTTGTAGAGTTCCCAGGTCAGCTTGACGGGATCGCCGTTGCACTTCTCCAGCGCCTGGTAGATCGGCACGGTGCCGATCGGCACCGGCGCGTTGCGCAGGATCCATTCGCGGGTGGTGTGGATGTTGCGGCCCGTCGAGAGGTCCATCACGGTGTCGGCGCCCCAGCGGATCGCCCACACCATCTTCTCGACCTCTTCTTCGACCGACGAGGTCACCGCCGAGTTGCCGATATTGGCGTTGATCTTGGTCAGGAAGTTGCGGCCGATGATCATCGGCTCGAGTTCGCTGTGGTTGATGTTGGAGGGGATGATGGCGCGGCCGCGGGCGATTTCGCTGCGCACGAACTCCGGGGTGATGAAGGCGGGGACCGAGGCGCCAAAGCTCTCGCCGTCGGCGAGGGCGGCTTCGGCGCGCTCGAGCTGCTCTTTGCGGCCGAGATTTTCGCGGGCGGCGACGTAGATCATCTCCTTGGTGATGATGCCGGCGCGGGCGAATTCGAGCTGGGTGATCTTGTGGCCGTCGAGGCCGCGCAGCGGCTTGTGATAGGCGGCGAAGGAACGCGCGGCCTTGTCGGTGGAGAGGTTGCCGTTGTCCTCCGGCTTGACCTGGCGGCCCTCATATTCCTCGACGCCGCCGCGCTCCAGCACCCAGGCCTTGCGACCGCGGGGCAGGCCGGCGTTGACGTCGATGGTGACGGATGGATCGGTGTAGGGGCCCGAGGTGTCATAGACCGGCAGGTTCGGCTCGCCCGCGCCTTCGGAGAGAATGATCTCGCGCAGCGGCACGCGCAGATCGGGCGCGGCGTCGGGCGAGGCGAAGATCTTTCGCGAGGACGGCAGCGGGCCGGTGGTGACGGCGGGGACGGTTTTTTCAGGGTTGGAGCGGATGTTCATGGGATCCTCCTTAATTCAGTTCGTTTGTGTCGCTGAGCAAGCGTCGATTGCGGCTGTCATCCCCGCGAAGGCGGGGATCCAGTATTCCAGAGGCCGCGCGGCTCAAGCCGAAAAGCCGCGGCGTACTGGATCGCCCGGTCAAGCCGGGCGATGACAGTGGGGTGTGGGGTGAGAGCGGAGTGCGCATCACGCCGCCTCCTTCGACTGGCCGAGCCACTGCCGCACCCGCGCGTCGGGATCGGCATTCTGGGTAACATCGGATACGACGGCGATGGAATCCGCGCCCGCGGCAAAGATCTCCGCGGCGTGCTCGAACTTGATGCCGCCGATCGCGACCAGCGGGATGTTGCCGACGCGCTTCTTCCATTCCGTGATCTTGGGAATGCCCTGCGGTTCGAAGCGCATCGATTTGAGCGTGGTGAAGAAGATCGGGCCGAGCGCGATATAGTCGGGCTTGGCCTTGAGCGCCGTTTCGAGCTCGTCGTCGTCATGGGTGGAAACGCCGAGCGACAGGCCGGCTTCGCGGATGGCCTTGAGGTCGGCGTCCGCCAGATCTTCCTGGCCGAGATGCAGATACTTTGCGCCGGCGACGATCGCCGCGCGCCAATAGTCGTTCACGACCAGCCTGGCCTGCGTGCCCTGCGTGATCGCCAGTGCGTCGGTGACGATCTGCAAGGCCTGCGAATCGTCGAGATTTTTCGCACGCAGCTGGATGGTGCCGACGCCGAGCTTGGTCAGGCGCTCGACCCAGTCGAGACTGTCGACGACGGGATAGAAACGATCAGGATACGGCATGCCAGAACGGGGTCCCAACGACAGGGGTGGAAGGGGAGGCGAAATCGCGGGCGTTCATCAGCCCGGCTTCATAAGCGGTGCGGCCGGCATCACAGCCGAGGCGGAAAGCCCTGGCCATCGCGACGGGATCGGCGGCTTTTGCAATTGCGGTGTTGAGCAGCACGGCGTCATAGCCGAGCTCGAGCGCTTCGGCCGCGTGGCTCGGTGCGCCGATGCCGGCGTCGACCACCAGCGTGATGTCGGGCAGGCGCTCGCGCAGCAGCTTGAGTGCGTCGCGGTTGATGATGCCCTTGGCGCTGCCGATCGGCGCGGCCCACGGCATCACCACCTTGCAGCCGGCGTCGACCAGGCGGTTCGCGACTGACAGATCCTCGGTGCAATAGGGGAACACCTCAAAGCCGTCCTTGATCAGGATGGCGGCGGCTTCGACGAGGCCAACGACGTCGGGCTGCAGCGTGTCGTTGTCGGCGATGACCTCCAGCTTGATCCAGGAGGTGCCGAACAATTCGCGCGCGAGCTTTGCCGTGGTCACGGCTTCGCGCACGCTGCGGCAGCCGGCGGTGTTCGGCAGCACCGTGACGTCGAGCTCGCGGATCAGCTTCCAGAACGCGTCGCCGGTCTTGCCGCCGGCGGATTCGCGCCGCAGCGACACCGTGACGATGTTCGAGCCGGAGGCGCGGATCGCGTCCTGCATGATCGCGGGCGAAGGATAGAGCGCGCTGCCGGTCAGCAGGCGGGAGTCGAAAGTCTTGCCGTAGAAGGTCACCATTTGGGAGGTGTCTCCTTGAATGACGGTGTCATCCCCGCGAAGGCGGGGATCCAGTATTCCAGAGGCCGTGCCGTGATACGGAGGAGCCGCGGCGTACTGGATCGCCCGGTCAAGCCGGGCGATGACAGCGGAGTGTGTGGTGCATTCATCAATCACCCTCCCTGCCGCGGCGTGATGATCTCGATCTCGTCGCCGGCTTTCAGTGCGGTCTCGGCCCAGCGGCTTTTCGGGACGACGTCGTAATTGAGTGCGATGGCGAAATGCGTGCCCTCGTAGTCGAGCTCGGAGAGCAGCGCATCGACGCTGACTGAGCTGATCTCGCGTTGCTCGCCGTTGATGATCACAAGCATTGGACGATCACGCACATTGCATCACCTCATTGTCGATCTGGCCGCGCTCGACGAAGTTGAGCGTCAGTTCGGCCAGCGCAGGGGCGATCAGGAAACCGTGGCGGTAGAGCCCGTTGACGCTGATCTTGCCGCCGCGCACGCCGATGCGCGGCAAATTGTCGGGAAAGGCCGGGCGAAGGCCGGAGCCGAATTCGACGATGCGGGCTTCGCCAAAGGCCGGATGCACGGCATAGGCCGCACCCAGCAGCTCCAGCGCGGAGCGGACGGAAACGCCGGTGTCCTCGGCCTCGATCGAGGTTGCGCCCAGCATGAACAGATTGTCCTCGCGCGGGATCACGTAGAGCGGCCAGCGCGGATGGATCAGCCGCACGGGGCGCGACAGCTGCACCTCGCTGGTCTCGATCAGGATCATCTCGCCCTTGACGCCGCGCAATTCCGGCTGCTCGTCGCGGGCGCCAAGGCCGCGGCAGTCGATGACGAGCCCCTCAAGGTCGTTGGCGCTGACATCGCTGCCGAACTTGATGGTGCCGCCGGCGGCGACGATGCGCGCGTGCAGCTTCGGCAGCACGCGGCGCGGCTCGACATGGCCCTCGGTCGGGAAGAACAGCGCATCGCGGAAACGGCCCTCCAGCGACGGCTCGAGCTCGGCGAGGCCAGCGGCATCGAGCCGGCGATGGCCCTCGGTCATGCGGGCAAAGCGCTCGAAATCGTTGCGCTCGCGCGGATGGGCGACGACGAGGGAGCCGTTGAAGGGGGTATCCGGCAGCTCGCGCCGCCAGATGTCGAGCGAGCGCAGCCCCAGGCGGCTGATGATGGGTTCGGCGACTTCCGCCTCGCAATAGGGCGCGAGCATGCCGCCGGCCCAATGGCTGGTGGCATCGGTCATGTCAGCGTCACTGCGCTCGTGTAGGGTCACGGCGTGGCCGGCCTGCGCGAATAACAGCGCCTGCCAGGCTCCGGCTATGCCTGCACCGATGATGGATACCGGGGAATCCGGTCGCTTGGTCGTCTGCAACATCCCTGTCCCTTCGCCGGCATGACCCGGATCAGGTTCAAAGGGTCACCGCGGTCTTGGGCAGCCGGTGTTGGCCGTATTGCCCATTTAGCGGTATCTCAGCTCCTCCTCGGAGCACCCCTCGGAACGGCTCTAATGTAGGCTAGTGGGGCAGGGTGGTCAACGCGTTTGGCCCGGAACCTGCGCCCGCGCGTTGCGGATATGCTGGGCGAGCTTCCTGTGCGGGGCTATGAACATCGGCTGCGGATTGCCGTTCGGCTCGAGCTGAGGTTCGAAGCTGGCCTCTCGCACCATCTCCTGACGTTGCCGCTTTGCAGCGTAGTAATAGCCGCCCGAGAAATAACGCACGGCTCGGTCATGGTCGCCATTGGCGGCATGATAGGCGCCGGCGAGGTACTTGACGGCGTAGGTGAGATTGGTGTTGGGGTCGCGCAGGCCGCTCGCATCGCCGGTGTAGCCGAGGCCGCGGGCCGTCGCGAGCTTGATCTGCATCAGCCCGATGGTGCCGCCATGGCCGACGAGGCCCGGCTGATAACGGCTCTCGCGCATGATGACGCGATGCACCAGCGCCTCCGGCACGCCGTTGGCGCGTGCATGCATCGCGACCATCTCGGCATAATCGGCCTGGCCTGCGAAGGCTGCCTGCGACGACATCAGTCCGGCCGCGACCAGCGCGGCAACGCGTAAAATTTTCATGTAAATCCCGGAGATCCTGAGTGACCTGCGCCGGCTGCCGTTAGGCCTGCCGAACGCGGCGATGATGTGGCCAAACGCCGCCGGTCCTGATTTTGCGGCGCCGAGCCGCCGTTACGACTCAATCCTGGCGCAGGAGTCTCTCAGGCGGACATCTCGCGACAGCGACCCTGTCTATTCGCAGATGTCAGCGAAAGCGAGTATGAAGCCCTCGCGAATCGGGAGAGGTGCCATGACAAAAGCAGCGATGACAAAAACAACCATGGTCAACACCCACAGCGGCGACATGTCCAGACAAGATCTGCCCACCCAGAACCCGTGTGCCCAGTGCGGCGCGCCGATCGCGCAGCCCGACTGGATCGAGCCGGGCGAGGGGCGGGTCTCCTATCTCTGGACATGCCACGCCTGCAATTATCGCTTCGAGGCGATCGCGATCTTCGACGAGCCTGCCGTCGAGTATCCGCCACTCGCGGCTTAAGCGGCGACCTGCGCCGCTAGCTTGGGCTGCTGCCACACCGGCAATTGCATCCGCACGATCAGCCCGTGCGGCTGACGGTCGTGCAGCGACAGCTCGCCGCCATGGGCGAGCGCGATCGCGCGCGCGATCGACAGGCCAAGGCCGAAGCCGGTGGAATCGTCCATGGTGCGCGCGTCGTCGCCGCGCACGAACGGCTCCAGCATCTCCTGCTTGCGCGCGTCCGAGATACCGGGGCCGTCATCCTCGACGTCGATGACGAGTTTTGTGCCGGATACATCGAGGCGGATCGTCACCTCGGCGCCGAAGCGCACCGCGTTCTCGACGAGATTGGTGACGCCGCGATGCAGATCGTCGGGGCGCGCTGCCGCGGTCGCGGATGAAGGGCCGTCATAATGCACGACATGGCCCATGTCGCCGAACTGGTCGGCGATGAGCTGCAGCGTGCTGGCGATATCGACCAGCGTCACCGCTTCGATCTTGCGGTCGTTGCGCAGCAGTGACAGCACGCTCTCCAGCATCGAGCGCATCTGGTCGAGGTCGATCAGCATGCGCTTGCGGTTGCCTTCGTCCTCGATGAACTCTGCGCGCAGGCGCAGCCGCGTGATCGGGGTGCGCAGGTCGTGGCTGATCGCCGCCAGCATCTTGGTGCGATCCGACATCAACCGCGCAATGCGCTCGTGCATGCGATTGAGCGCGCGGGCCACCGAGCGGATCTCCTCCGGGCCGCGCTCGGGCAGCGGATCGGCAGCACCGTCCAGGCTGAAATTCTCGGCCGCCTTGGCAAAGGACGACAAGGGCGCCGCCAGCGCGCGCGCGGCCCACAGGCCGAGCACGGTGATGCAGATGAAGGCGGTCATCAGCGTCACCAGCCACGGTGCGCCCCAGAACCACGGACGCGGACCGTTCTCGACGTGGCCTGCGATCACGGTGCCGTCAGGCAATTCCACGCCGACGCGATGCGCATCGCCCTTTGGCGCAAGCTGCACCACCTTGTAGCCGCGGGCGAGATGGCGGCGGATCCCACGCAGGTGCTGGGCTTCGCTGTCGTCGACCGACGCCGCCGTGCCGGGCGCCAATTTCTCGAGGTTGAGCTTCGGGAAGGCGCGCGCGAGATCTGCGATGAGGCGCGGCCGGTCGTCGGGGCTCGCCGAGCCGAGCAGCAGCGCCGCGTCGGTCAGTTGATGTGCGCCATCAGGCGGGCTGTCCGGACGATCGGGGCGGCTGAGCAGGAAGGCGGTGGTGACGACGAGATGCAGCGCGACGGTCGAAGCCAGCACCAGCGCGGCGATCTGTCCGCCGATACCCTTGAGGTGAAAGAACCCGAACGGCTTCATCGTCGCAAAGCCCGATCAGTTGCTCTGGGGTGTGGCAAACACTTCCGTCCGAGGCGTAAACAGGTAGCCGCCCGAACGCACCGTCTTGATGATGGTGGGGTCGGCCGGATTGGGCTCGATCTTGCGGCGGATGCGGCTGACCAGCACGTCGATGGAGCGCTCGAACGAACCGGTGTTGCGGCCCTGCGTGAGGTCGAGCAGGCTGTCGCGGGACAGCACGCGCCCGGGGCGCTCGCAGAACGTCCTGAGCAGGTCGAACTCGGCGCTGGTCACCGCGACGCGGGCGCCTTCCGGATTGCGCAGCTCGCGCAGGCGCAAGTCGATGCGCCAGCCTTCGAAGACAAGTGTAGAGGCGCCCTCGATCGAGCTCGCGGCCTGGGCGGAGGCCTGACGCCGCAGCACCGCGTTGATGCGGGCGAGCAGCTCGCGCGGGTTGAACGGCTTCGGCAGGTAATCGTCCGCGCCCATCTCGAGGCCGACGATGCGGTCGACGTCCTCGCCGCGCGCGGTCAGCATGATGATTGGCGTCTGCGCCTCGGAACGTACCTTGCGGCACAGGCTGAGGCCATCTTCGCCGGGCAGCATGACGTCGAGGATGATGAGATCAACGCGGTGGTCCGCCATGGCGCGCGACATCTCGCGGCCGTCGCTCACGGCGGTGACGTTGCAGGAGTTGTTGCGCAGATATTTCGCGATCAACGTCCGGGTTTCGCGATCGTCCTCGACGACCAGGATATTGGGAGATGGAATGGCCATGGGCCTTGTTTGTCCAAGATTCGGGCCAAAAGGCGAAGATTATTGTTTCAGTGTGTTTCCGGGCGAATGTCCGCAACGCCCCGCAACGACACCGTCGTCGTACGGCAAGGTCTCGTTAAGTCCGGTAACCATACCGTGGCGCAGTTGCGTACGAAACCCCCGCAAAAACCACGGTGCTATCATGACTTCGATTTCGGCAGCCTCCGCCAGTCTTCACCAGTCGCCGCTCCAGCGGCTGCAGCAGGAATTGCAATCGCAAGTGTCGGACGGCACGATCTCGTCGTCCGACCAGTCCGCTCTCACCACAGCCCTGCAGGACATCGATACGGCGCTCCAGCAGAGCCAGCCCAGCGATCAATCCAGCGGCACCAAGCCGTCCAAGGATGGCCTGAAGTCCAAGATCGACGACCTCATCTCCAATGAGGTCTCGAACGGCACGCTGACGTCGAGCCAGGCCGACGAGCTGAAGGGCGTGTTTCAGTCCGCCTTTAGCAAGGGGCCCGGCGGCGCTCACGGCGCCGGTGGTCCGCCTGCGGGGCCGCCGCCGTCGGATGGCGGCTCTTCGGATTCTTCGACATCGACGACGGACGCGACGAGCAGCAGCTCGACCGACAGCAGCACGGCGAAAATCCTCGAGCAGTTTCTCCAGGCGCTGCAGCAGTCGCAGTCTTCGTCGAATTCATTATACGGCGCCAACGGCAGTGCGACGAGCGCGAGCAGCACGGACATCTCCGCGCTTCTGATCGACTACAAGAGCTGACCTGCGCGACGCTAGGTCGGCGCGTTCCTCGCCGCGAGCATGCTTCGTCCCAGGGCGCATGATCGTCGGCGGGGAACTGTGCATCCCCGCACGTTCCAGGAACTTTTCCTCGCGCCGCAGCGCCGCAAGGGCGCAACGAAATTGCCGCATGTTAGGAACCGTGCGTGTTCGTCGCTGTTCTCTCAGCACAAGTTTTCTGCTGAAGGAGAGGACAACCATGTTGATGAAATCGATCGCCGCCGGCCTTGCCGGCACCGCTTTGCTTGCGACCGTTGCGTTTGCGCAAAATCCGACCACCACCGCCGACAAGGCGCCGACCGCTACGACGACGACAACCACAAGTGCGTCGGGTGAATGGCGCGTCTCGAAGATGGCGGGCGTGAAGGTCTACAACGACGCCAACGAGAACATCGGCTCGATCAACGACCTGCTGATGGACAAGAGCGGCGCCGTGAAGATCGCCGTGATCGGCGTCGGCGGCTTCCTCGGCATGGGCGAGCATCTCGTCGCCGTGCCCTATGAGAAGCTGAAGTTCGTCAATGAGGCTGTGGCCTATACCGGCACCAGTGCGAACCCGAATGCCAAGCCCGCCGCGACCACTACGACCGGCGCCGCGACCGGCACCGAGAAGACGACCACCACCACGACGGCATCGTCGAGCTCGAAGTGGTATCCGGACCACGCCGTGTTCAATGCGTCCAAGGACGAGCTGAAGAACATGCCCGAGTTCAAGTACTCCGAGTAATAAACGTCGCGTGAGTGCTGAAACGAAGCGCGCCCGGCTTTGACCGGGCGCGCTGTCGCGTCTTCTTTTCTTTCACCTTTCCCCGGTTGCGGGGGGAGAGGAGCTTTACTTCACCAGCGGGCAGCCGCCCTTGTCGAGCGGACGGAAAGCTTCGTCGCCGGGCACCGTGGTGACCAGCTTGTAGAGGTCCCACTCGCCCTTGGATTCTTCCGGCTTCTTCACCTCGTACAGATTCATGTCGTGGACCATGCGGCCGTCAATGCGGATCTTGCCGTTCTTGGCGAAGAAGTCGTTGATCGGCGTCTTGCGCATCTGCTCCATCACCTTCGGAGCTTCGTCGGTCTTGATGGCCTCGATCGCCTTCAGATAGTGCATCGTCGCCGAATAGAGGCCGGCCTGGATCATGGTCGGCATGTGGCCGACCTTGTCGTTGAAGCGCTTGGAGAAGGCCCGGGTCTCGTCATTCGTGTCCCAGTAGAACGCATCCGTGATGATCAGGCCCTGCGTCGCCTTGATGCCAAGCGAATGAACGTCGGTGATTTCCATGAGCAGCGCGATCATCTTCTGACCGCCTTGCGTGATGCCGAATTCGGCCGCCTGCTTCAGCGCATTGGTGGTGTCGCCGCCGGCGTTTGCCAGCGCGACGACCTTGGCTTTCGAGGCCTGGGCCTGCAGCAGGAACGAGGAGAAGTCCGACGAATTGAGCGGATGGCGGACGTCGCCGAGCACCTTGCCGCCGCTCTCCTTGACGACGTTGGCGGCGTCACGCTCGAGCGCCATGCCGAAGGCGTAGTCGGCGGTGACGAAGAACCAGGTGTCCTCGCCGCGCTTGACCATGGCCTTGCCGGCGACGTTGGACAGCGCGTAGGTGTCGTAGGTCCAGTGCACGGTGTTGGGTGAGCAGGCGACGCCGGTGATGTCGGACGAGCCCCCGCCCGAATTGATGTTGATCTTGTTCTTCTCGCGCGTCAGCGCCGAGATCGGCAGCGCGACCGAGGAGGTCGGCACGTCCATGACGGCGTCCACCTTCTCATTGTCGTACCAGTTGCGGGCGATATTGACGCCGACGTCGGGCTTGTTCTGGTGGTCGGCGGACACGATCTGGATCGGCACGCCCGCGACCTTGCCGCCGTAATCGGCGACGGCCATCTCGACGGCGGCGAGCGAGCCCTTGCCGGTCGCATCGGCGTAGAGGCTCGACATGTCCGTGAGCACGCCGAGCTTGACCACGTTGTCGGAAATCTGCGCCTGCGCCGCGCCGCAGCTTGCGGCGACGGCGAAGCTTGCCGCGACCGCGGCGATGAGTTTATGCATATCGTTTCTCCCTCAGCATTGTTGTTTGGGCTTTGTTGCGGGGACTGTTCTAGCGGCTATTGGAGATCGCAGCTAAGCGCTCCACGCCATAGCAGGATGCAAAATCGGAAGGGGCGGGCGGTGTGCCTTCGCCTCTCCCCGCTTGCAGGCGGGCCGAGGGAGAAGCCCTCAACCGCTACCCTTCAGCCGTTCGTTGCGCCGGCGCAGGCCTTCCAGCGTCGCAAGCAGGATGACCGAGACCGTCGTGAGGATCACCGCGGCTGCCGTGATGGTCGGGCTGATGTTCTCGCGGATGCCGCTGAACATTTCGCGCGGCAGGGTGCGCTGCTCAGGCCCCGCCATGAACAGCACGATCACGACCTCGTCGAAGCTGGTCGCGAAGGCGAACAGGGCGCCCGATGCGACGCCGGGCAGGATCAGCGGCAGGATCACGCGGCGGAACGCTTCAAGCGGCGCGGCGCCGAGCGAGGCGGCGGCGCGGGCGAGGTTGGTGTCGAAGCTTTGCAGCGTCGCGCCGACGGTGATCACCACGAACGGCGTTGCCAGCGCGGTGTGAGCGAGGATCAGGCCGAGATAGCTGCCGGTGAGGCCAATCGGCGCGAAGAAGAAATAGAGACCCACTGCGGTGATGACGCCGGGCACGACGACCGGCGACAGCACGAACGCCAGCACCAACGGCTTGAACCGGCTCTTCCACTGCGCCAGCCCAAGAGCTGCCAGCGTGCCCAGAACCATGGACAGCAGCGTCGAGGCGACGCCGATGATCATGCTGTTCTTCAGCGAATTCATCCAGCGCGCCGAACTGATGAAATCCTCATACCAGCGCAAGGAGAGGCCCGGCAGCGGATAGGTGAGATAGGAGCCCGAGCTGAAGGACAACGGCATGATCGCCAGGATCGGCGCGATCAGGAAGATGAACACCAGCGTCGAGATGACGATGGTCGCGATCCATGCGATGCGCTGGCTGGGCGTGCGGAGGGAAGGCGCGTCGCTCAATTCTTCATCCCTCCGGTCACCTGCTGGCCCTGCACCAGCTTGCCGTAGACGAGCGCGAGCAGGACGGTCGCCAGCAGCAGCACTGCACCCAGCGCCGACGCAAGGCCCCAATTGGCTGTTTCGGTGGTGTAGAGCGCGATGAAGTAGCTGATCATCTGGTCGGCGGCGCCGCCGACCAGCGCCGGCGTGATGTAATAGCCGAGCGCCAGGATGAAGACGAGCAGGCTCCCGGCGCCAATGCCGGGCAGCGTTTGCGGCAAATAGATTCGCAGGAAGGCGGTGACGGGCGACGCGCCGAGCGAGGCGGCGGCCCGCATGTAGGCCGGCGAGATCGCCTTCATGCTGCTGTAGAGCGGCAGGATCATGAACGGCAGTAGCACGTGGGTCATGGCCACGCAGACACCGAAGCGGTTGTAGATCAGGCGCAGCGGCTCGTCGATGATGCCGAGCCAGCGCAGGCTGTCGTTGACGACGCCCTTGCTCTGCAACAGCACGATCCAGGCGCAGGTGCGGACCAGAAGCGAGGTCCAGAACGGCAGCAGCACGAAGATCATCAGCAGGTTCGACCGGCCCGGCGGCAGCGTTGCCAGCAAATAGGCGACCGGAAAGCCAAGGATCAGGCAGAGCACCGTGACACCAAGACTGATGAGGAAGGTACGGGCGAACACCTCGCGGTAGATGGCCTGATCAGGCGGGGCCGCGACGATTGCGCCGTCGGCGTTCCTGACAAGGTCGAGCGCCCCCAGCAGGTAGAAGCTGGTGACTGGACCACTTGCCCTTTTGATCGTCGTCCAGGTGGCGCGGTCGCGCCAGGCTGCGTTGATCTTGCCCAGCGTCTCCTTGGCCGTGCCCGGCCCCGGCATCGCTTTCAGATTGCGCGCGGTGCTGGTGAGGATCGTGCGAAAGCCGTTTTGGGCGTAGTTGAGCCGCTTGGCCGCGATGGCAATGGTGCCGGCGTCGCGCGCAGCCTGAATGTCGCCTGCCAGGGCTGCATAGGTCTTTTCGTCCGGCAGTTCCTTGCCGTCCCAATTGGCGAGAGCCACGACGGTTTGCGGCAGAACCTGGCGCACCTCGCGGTCATCGACGGCGTGCCACAGCATGCCGGCGATGGGCCCGGCGAAGGTGAACAGCAGAAACAGCAGCAACGGTCCGACGAGCGCGAACGCCTTGAGCTGGCGCGCGCGCTCCGCCCGCTTCAGGCGGCGCTTGAGCGGCACTTCGGTCTCGGCACCGGCGCCGGTGAAGGACGCTGCTGTCATGGCGTGATCATTTCAGGCAAGAGGCACAAGCGAAGGGGAGCGCCTCTCCGCCTGTGCCATACGGCCGCATTACTTCGCGGCCCATTTGTTGAAGCGCTCGGTCAACTTGTCGATGTTCTCGAGCCAGAAGGCGACATTGATCTCGACCGCGTTCTTGATGTTATCGGGCGCGGTCGGCAGATCCTTCAGCACGGCCGGCTGGATCAGCGCAGCGGCGTCCTTGTTCGAAGTGCCATAGGCGATGTTCTCCGAAAGCTTCGACTGGTTCTCGGCCTTGCCTGCGAACTCCAGGAACTTGTAGGCCGCGTCCTTGTTCGGGCTGCCCTTCAGGATGACCCAGCTGTCGAGGGTGAAGAGCGCGCCATCCCACACCATGCCAAAATTCTTCTTCTCGTTCTTGTTCGCGGTGTCGATGCGGCCGTTATAGACCGAGGTCATCGCCACCTCGCCGGAGGCGAGCAATTGCGGCGGCTGGGCGCCGGCCTTCCACCAGACGAGGTCGCCCTTGATGGTGTCGAGCTTCTTGAATGCGCGATCGACGCCCTCGTCGGTCGCCAGCACCTTGTAGACGTCCTGCGGAGGCACGCCGTCGGCCATGAGGGCGATCTCCAGCGTGGTCTTCGGGCCCTGGCGCAAGGCGCGCTTGCCCGGAATCTTCTTGGTGTCGAAGAAGTCGGCCCAGCTCTTGGGCGCTTCCTTCAGCTTGTCCTTGTCGTAGCCGAGCACGAAGTCATACAGGATCGCGCCGACGCCGCAGGGATTGACCGACGGCTTGATATAGGCGCCCTCGCCGCCGATCTTGGAATAGTCCAGCTTCTCGTACAGGCCTTCCTCGCAGCCGACGGCGAGCTCGTCGCTCTCGACCTGGACGACATCCCAGGTGGCGGCGCCACCCTGCACCTTGGCGCGCAACACGCCGACGCCGCCGTCCCAGGACTCGTCGTTCATGGGAACGCCTGATGCCTTCTTGAACGGCTCGAAGTACACCTTCTTCTGTGCATCCTGATACGCGCCGCCCCACGACACGACGGTGAGGTCACGCGCCTGCGCAACCGTCACCAGCGCTGCGCTGACGGTGAACGCCGCGAGGAAACCCAGAGCAATCTTGCCAGTCGTCTTGCTGGTCTTGCGCTTCAACATGGTCCTTGTCCTTCTTCAGGTGAGTTGCGTTGAGGTTGATCGATCAATCAAACGGGGTCGAGCGCGAGGCAGTCCTCGGGGCGGAAGGTGATGAAGACACTTTCACCGTGGCTCAGGCTGTCAAGCAAGCCCGGCTGCAGCTTGACCATGAACTCGCTATTCCCTGCGACGTCGAGCACGGCCAGCGCGTGGTCGCCGAGATAGATGGTGTTTTGTACCTTGGCCGGCAGCCGGTTCGGTCCATCGCTGGACGCGCCATCCGGGACGATGGCGATCCGCTCCGGCCGCACCGACAGCGAGGTCGCGGCGCCCGCGCCTGATATGTTGACCGCACGGGCCATGACGGTGCCGCCGGCCTTAAGCGCGACGCGGCAATAGTCCTTGTCGATCGTCTCGACGGTGCCTGAGAGCACGTTGTTCTCGCCGACGAAATTGGCAACGAAGCTGTTCACCGGGCGCTCGTACAGCGCGTCGGGCCTGTCGATCTGCTGCACGATGCCGTCGTTGAACACGGCGATGCGGTCCGACATGGTGAGCGCTTCGCTCTGGTCGTGGGTGACGTAGACGACGGTGATGCCCATCGTCTCGTGCAACTGCTTGATCTCCAGCTGCATCTGCTCGCGCAAGCGCTTGTCGAGTGCGCCAAGCGGCTCATCCATCAGCACGAGCTGCGGGTTGAAGACCAGCGCGCGGGCCAGCGCCACGCGTTGCTGCTGGCCGCCCGACAGTTGCCCGGGGCGCCGCTGCGCCAGCGTTTCCATCTTGATCATCCGCAGCGCCGCCTTGACGCGCTCCTGCGTTTCCGCCTTGCTCGTCTTGCGGACGGACAGCGGGAAGGCGACGTTTTCCTCGATCGTCAAGTGCGGAAACAGGGCATAGTTCTGGAACACCATGCCGATGTCGCGCTTGTGCGGCGGCATGTTCTTGATCGGGCGGTCTGCAATATAAATCTCGCCCTGGGTCGGGACCTCGAAGCCGGCCAGCATCATCAGCGTGGTCGTCTTGCCCGAGCCCGATGGGCCGAGCAGGGTGACGAACTCGCCCTTCCTGATGTCGAGATCGAGGTTCTTCACCACGAGGTGCTCGCCATCATAGGTCTTCTGGATGCCGGAAAAGCGCACCAGGGCCGGCGCAGTTGTGACGATGCCGGCTTCCATGATACCTCGCGATGTCCCCTACAAACCCTCGGCACCTCGTCGGAGGTTGCGACGATCAGCTTAGCATCCTCCAACGAGAATGCCAGCCGCGCAAGCGATAAGGGACTGCGCGGATTCCGTGCATGAAAGCGCGCTACATCCCCGACAGCTTGGTCACGTACACGTTCAGCGTTCCGCCGGCTTCCGCAACCACGCGCAGCGTCTTGGAATCGAAGGCGATGTCGGCCAGCGTGAGGCTGCTGATGGAGGCGTCGACCTTGACGCCGTCCTCGCTCTTCTGGAAGTCGGCGATCGCGGCCGCGATCTTCTCGCGCGCGTTGGCGGCGATCGGCTTCAGGTCGAGCGTCGCCTTCTGCACCAGCGCCTGCTGCATCTGCGGTACCACCGCGCGCGCCGCGGCGCCGAGCAGACCGAAGGCTGCCTCGGATTCGACCGCAAGCTGGATGTCGGCGAGCCGCAGCGTCTGCTGCGCCTGGTCGAGCATCGGCCGGCCCCAGATGTGCACGGTCGCCTCGGCGCCGAGCCCGAGCCAGCTCTTCTTCTCCTTGGCGCGCACCAGGAGCGAGATCAGAAGGCGATCGCCAGAGGGGATCACGTTGACGCTCTTCACGGTGACCTCGACCGGGCCGGAGCCGTCCTCGGGATAGGTGTGGCCGACCATCTGGGCCGCGATCAGCTTGTTGATCTCAGTGAAGGGCACGTCGATGGGAACGCCGATGTTCACGCCGGTGCCGGTCGGCGGCACGATCGAGATCTTGTCGGGGAACGGGCAGTCCGGCTTGGTCTGCGTCGAGGTCACGCGCGTCTCGGCCTCGAGGCCGAGCAGCAAGGTCACGGCCTGCGCATCGACGCGCGGCTGCGCCGCGATGGCGCGGGTCGGCTTCATCTCGAGCCAGAGCGGCGGCAGCGTCGCCGAGGAGCCGGTGCCCTGCAGCGGGATCGAGCGGCAGGCCTTGGCCCATTGCACCCTAGCGTTCTCGCGCAGGCTGGGGTCGTTGCGGATGCGCTCGGCGACGACATTGAGCTGCTCGCCGACGGTCTTGTCGATCAGCGGCTTGACCTGCGCCGGCACGTTGACCTTGGCGCCGGCGACGTTGACGTTGGTGTCGCCGAGATTGACCTGCGCGCCCAAATTCGGCTCGAGATGCCAGGCGGCCGCGAGCTTGGGACGCGAGGTGACGACCACGCTGCCCTTGATCTCGGCGCTGGCATTCAGGTTCTTGATGTTGACCGCACCGATCCGTTTTGCCGCGTCGCCGCCGAGCACGCTACCCAGGGCATCGCCCAGCGCGCCGGTGGCTTTCGACGACAGCGAACCCGTGACATTCAGCTTGCCGGTGATCGGCGTCGATAGCGTCAGCACGTCCTTGTCGCCGGTCGCCGACATCGGCCCGCGCGCGGCTGTCCAGCCGATATCGGCGTTCTCCAGGATTTGTGAGATTGGGTTCTCGGCCTTGCCGGCGAAATTGCGCGGCGAGGCCTTCTCGGCCTGGTCGCGGATCGCCGACAGCGCGATCGCGACGGGGGCGACCACGATCGAGCTCTTGGAGGCCGGCGGCAGCGGCGGCAACTGCGCGATCGGGGGAGCCGAATTGGTCGCGCGCGGCGACAGCCAGTCCATCACCCTCAAGCTGACGAAAAAAGACGCCGCGAGCACCGCGGCGGCGATCAGCACAGTCTTCAAATTCAAAGTCAGACGCATCAATCCCCCAGGCCGCCCCGAGGAGGATTTTACAGGGCGGGCGAGGAGGGCGCTAGAGCGCACCGATGGGGTGGAATTGCGGCAAAGGGGTTAATGGCAGCGGCCGCGGCTCAGGGGTAGCCCGCGCCGGGCGCATCCACCGTGACGGTATCGATCCGCGCGGAGGACTTGCCGCGCCGCAGGTCCTCATGCGAGGTCGCGGCGCTGATGCAGAACAAGGTTCGCTGCTCGGGGCCTCCGAGCGCGCATGCAATGGCGCGGCGGCCGGGGACGGCGATGCGCTGCAGCTCCTGCCCGCTGGCGTCGATCCGGATGAAGGCATCCTCGGAATAGGCGGCAACCCAGACCGCGCCGTCGTGGTCGAGGCAGATGCCGTCCGGCTCCTTGCCGCAGGGCAGCCTGCGGCGGAAGGTGAGGCTGCCATCGGGCGCCATCTCGTAATCGGCGACGCATTCGCCATCCATCTCCGCGACGACGAGCCGGCGGTGGTCGGGCGAGATCGCGATGCCATTGGGAAAGCGCAGTCCTTCGGCGACCAGGCGCGTCGCGCCGTCCGGTGCGACCTGGATGATGCGCCCGTCGGCGCCGCGATCCGGTGGAGGCGGGAAGTTGAAGCCGAGGTCGCCGACATAGGCGCGCCCGAGCCCATCGACGATCATGTCGTCGATGACACCGGTCGCGACGCCCGACAGATCGGCATACAGCGAGAGCTTGTCCTCGGCGAAGACGAACAGGCGCTTGCGAAACATGGTCAGGACGATCAGCCTGCCATCGGGCAGGAAGCCGGTGCCGCACGGCGTGTCGTCCTCGAACGTCGCGTGCGTTCTGCATTGGCCCGCGGTGTCGGTGCTCAGTAGCGTCCGCGCCAGGCAGTCGACGAACCAGAGGCGTCCGTCATGCCAGCGCGGCGCCTCGTAATATTTGCCGCCGTCGAGCAGCGTGGTCAGCGCGGTCATTGGTTTCTCCCGAGAGACGGTGCCATATCTTTACACCGTGATCGCGGGACTCGGCTATCGCTGTTAGCTGCGCTCCTCTAGCTGCGTTTGGGGCGGCGAACCGCTCTCACACGCCCGCTGTCGCCGCCGCCGCAGAACAGCTGGTCGCCGCCGTCGGATTCCAGCCCCGAGACCATCGTCCCTTCCGGCATATCGAGCTGCTCCAGCACCTTGCCGGTGTCAAGATCGATCCGCCTGAGGTCGCTGTCATCGCCTTCCCAGGTGCCGTGCCAGAGCTCGCCGTCGACCCAGGTCACGCCTGTGACAAAGCGCTTGCTTTCGATGGTGCGGAGGATCTTTCCCGTTTCAGGATCGACCTGATGGATCTTGCGCTCGCGATACTGACCGACCCAGAGCGATCCCTCGGCCCAGGCCAATCCGGAATCGCCGCCACCGCCCGGTGCGGGAATCGTGCTCACGACCGCACCGCTCGCCGCGTCGATCTTCTGGATGCGATCCTCCGCGATCTGGAACAGGTGCCTTCCGTCGAACGCCGTCCCCGCATGTGCGGCGACGTCGATGGAGCGCGAGATCTTGCCGCTCGCCGGATCGAGGCCATTCAACTTGTCGCCCGACGCGAACCAGACTTGGCTGCCATCATAGGTGACGCCGTGGACGGCCTTGACGTCCGGGAAAGGCCCGTACTCTCGGATGATCTCGGCGGCGGAACGCTTCATCGGCTCGATCCCTGTGATGCGGCTTTATTGTTTACGCATGATCTTGTCGGAAAACCGCTGCACACTTTTCCGGATCATGCTTTAGCCTACGTCTTTATCAGCGGCGAGGGGAGTAACAAGCCTGTCGGGAAACCCGGGACCGGCGGCGTCATCCAGCGGCGCGCCCTGCCGTGGCCGAACGACTGCACCTTGTTCGATCGTGCAAGCTCCTCGAGCGCACGCTGCACCGTGCGTGCGCTCATGCCAAGCGCGAGCGCGAGCGCCGAGCTCGACCAGGGCTCGCCATCGGCAAGGATGGCAAGGACGGCGGCGTGCTTCTCCTCGACGGGGCGCGCCAGCACGATGACGTCGCGCGTTTTTCGCGGCGCCAGCTCAAAGCCCTGCTTGGTTGCGCTGATCTCGGCCAGCGGCTTGAGCTGGGTGCGGAGCCGCCCGATCTCGACGCGCAAGCGCGCGCGGTGAGACTCGTCGGCGTGCCTGGCCTGGAACGCGCCTGAGATCAGCGCCTCGCGCGAGACATCCTCAGGCCATGCCTGTGCCAGCAGACGAGCGAGTGCGAACAGCACGGGCCGCGTTCCAAGCGGCACGGCAACGTTTTGCCTGCGCACCACATGATGAAAGGTGTCGACGACGAGCGCCGTCGAGGTCGCAAGGCGCTCGACCTCGCCGAGCAGGAGCGGGTGCTCGCTGCCGCGCGCGATCAGGCGCGCGGCCGGCGTGTTCAGGATGAGGCTTGCGCTGTCGACCTCGGCCACCAGCGCCGGGATGTCGGCCTGTCGCGCGGCGCGGGCCGCCAGGTCAAGCGCCGAGCGCGCCTCCTTTGATTTGAGCCGCCTGATGGCGATGCCGGCAACCACGAGCTCGCGCACGACCAGGGACGCAGGCGGCAGCGGGCAGGCGCCGATCTCGGCCAGCGTCCGCTCGGCCTCGTCCACGCGTCCGAGCAGGAGCAGACGGCGCGCCTCGATATGGCCTGCATGGGCGGCATTGGCGAGATCGCCGTGGCTTGCCAGCGTCGCCCGCGCCGCTGCGAGAGTCTTCGCCGGCCAGTTCAGGTCGCGCGAGACCAACGCGATCTCGGCTTCGGCCACTACGCATCTCGCCCGCGCGACCGCCTCTCTCGGCCCGAAGGCGCGGGCGGCGCTCCGCAGCAGCGCCTTGGCCTTGGCGAGATCGCCGAGCTGCGCCATCGCGATGCCGCGCAGCGCCAGCGAGGGCGCATCGTTGCGCAGTGCGACGCGGTTCAGCGCGCCGAGCGGATCGCCGGCCTCGAGGGCGCGTGCGGCGGCCGTGATCAGCGACTCCATGAAAATCCCGCCACACTTGTTACTCCCACCGTCCGCTCCTCCGGTGCGAGAACTCCCCCACGGCCGACGATGTGCGGTGAGCGAGAGATTTGGAGAGCCATGATGACATCAGCAAGCAAAGCAGGGACTAACGAACAGACCGTCATGCAGACACCGCCGGTGGTGTCGCCGCAGGAATGGGAGGCCGCCCGACAGCAACTGCTGGTGAAGGAGAAGGCACATACCCGCGCCCGCGACGCACTCGCCGCCGAACGCCGGCGCATGCCGTGGATGGAAGTGACCAAAACCTACGCATTCGAGGCGCCCTCGGGCAAGGCCAGTCTGCTCGATCTGTTCCAGGGCCGGAAGCAGCTCATCCTCTACCGGGCGTTCTTCGAGCCGGGCGTGTTCGGCTGGCCCGACCATGCCTGCCGTGGCTGCTCCATGGTGGCCGACCAGGTCGCCCATGTGTCGCACCTGAACGCCCGCGACACTACGCTGGTGTTCGCCTCGCGCGCCCCGCAGGCGGATATCGCGCGGCTGAAAGCGCGGATGGGCTGGAACATTCCGTGGGTTACCATCACCGACAGTTTCGATGCCGATTTTGGCGTCGATGAATGGCACGGCACCAACGTGTTCTACCGCGACGGGAAGCGGATCTTCCGCACCTATCTGATCAAGAGCCGCGGCGACGAGCAGATGGGCGGAACCTGGAACTATCTCGACATCACCCCGCTCGGCCGCCAGGAGCCCTGGGAGGATTCGCCGCCCGGCTATCCGAAGAGCCCGACCTACAAATGGTGGAACTGGAACGACAGCTATGAGGCTGGCAGCGAGCCCGACAAGAAGTGGGTCGAGATCACGGACGCCGGCGAAATCGCGCTTCGTGCGCCAGGCGCGCAATGAGCGACGTCCATCCCGCCAGCACCAGGCGTGACGGCAGCGAGGCCGCATCTCAGCTTGCCCGATGGCTGGGTCTTGCGGCCACGCCCACCTTCGCGGTCATGGCCCTGCTGACGGCCGCCTTCAGTGGCGGCCCGGCGGATATGCTCTGCTCCGCCGGGCACGGACTGTCACTGGGCGGGATGGTGCCGATGTATCTCCTGATGAGCGCGTTTCATTCAGCGGCGTGGCTGCGGCTGTTCTCGCCGCGGCGGTAGACGGGGATCATTGCAAGGAAAAACGGCCCCGGCATTGCCGGGGCCGCTTTGCTATTTGTTGCTTCCGTCGAGGAATAGCTCCATCAGCACTTCATCGAAATACTGGCCGTTCTGTTTGAAGGCCTTCACCTCGCGGCCGTATTCGACAAAGCCGGTCGTCTTGTAGAGGCGCAGCGCCGCTTCATTCTTGCTCATAACACTCAGCTGGAGCTTTTCGACATGCTTTGCCGCATGGGCAATCACCGTGTCGACGAGATGCCGGCCCACGCCGGCTCGCCCTGCCTGTTGTCGCACATACATGCCCCACAGATGGGCCTTGTGCATGGTCTGCGGACCATCCTGCCGGTGGAAGCCGGCGATGCCGACGAACTCGCCGTCGATGAAGGCGCCGAAGATGTCGGACGCGGTGAGGCGCTCCTCGAACCAGGCGAGCGGTTTTTCCTGCTCGCGCGCGAAGGTGCTGGCGAAAGCTTCGGGATGCGCTTCGAGCGCTTCAAGCCTGATCGCCCGGTAAAGAGCCGCGTCTGCGGGTGTGAGCAGTCGGATCATGTTGATGAAGATATCTCACGACAGACCATGTGCCCAAACGAAAACGGCCCCGACAGCGCCGGGGCCGTTCGTATCTCGATCCCCGCCTCGCGTTACCTCAGCTCAGCGCGGCGCTCGGTCATCGGAAGCACGATCACCTTGGTGCCGACGTTGACGCGGGAGTAGAGGTCGGAGACGTCGTCATTGGTAAGGCGGATGCAGCCGGACGAGACGTGCTTGCCGATCGTATCGGGGGCGTTGGTGCCGTGGATGCGGTAGACGGTGCCGCCCAGATACATGGCGCGGGCGCCGAGAGGGTTGCCGGGGCCGCCGGCCATGTGGCGCGGCAGATAGGGCTGGCGCTGGATCATTTCCGGCGGCGGCGTCCAGTCCGGCCACTCCGCCTTCTTGGTCACTGACTGCGTGCCGGACCAGGTGAAGCCGTCACGACCGACGCCGATGCCGTAGCGGATCGCCTGACCGTTACCGAGCACGTAATAAAGATAGGTGTTGGGCGTATCGATGATGATGGTACCCGGCGCTTCGCGCGTCGCATACGAAACGGTCTGGCGGCGGAAGCGGGCCGGCGTCTCGACTGCGTCCTGATCCTCGGACGGCGCGGTCTGGTAGGTCGGCGCAGAATAGGGCTGGAAGGGCTGAAGCGGCTGCGGCGCAGTCATCACCGGCAGCGGCTGGAAGAACGGAAACAGCTGTACGGGCGCGGCTTCGGCCGGGCCGGCACATGCGATTGCAGCAACGGCCACTGCACTGACGGCAACGGCGCGCGAATGCGTCTTCAACGTGTCCAGATTGAACATTGGTCGCCCCTGTTTGCGTGGTGTTTCTTGGTCACCCCGGCACCGTTGCGGTGCTCCGTTGCTTAAGTTCCTAACGGAAACAAGTTTCGGGACGTTTGCGCGGAAAACCGAAAACGGTTTCATCGCGGCAAGGATTGTTTCATGACAGTTTCGTGGCCGCGGAGGTTCGTTAACGAACAAAACAGCGCGCCGACACTTATGTGACGTCACACGCCTGAAATATCCATCGTTGATGGTCGATGCCTGAGAATCATCAAACTCTCGGGATTTCCCCATGCGGGTATTAATCGCGACTGACGCCTGGCATCCGCAGGTCAACGGCGTGGTCCGGACGCTGACCTCGCTGGCGGCCGCCGCCAGGGCGCTCGATGTCGAGATCGACTTCCTGACCCCTGACGGCTTCAGGTCCTGGCCGCTGCCGACCTATCCGGGCATTCGCATCGCGCTGCCGAGCGGGAAAGAGATCGCGCGGCGGATCGAGAGGTGCGCGCCTGAAGCCCTGCATATCGCGACCGAGGGCCCGATCGGCTGGGCGGCGCGGGCCTATTGCCGCCGCAACCGCCTCGCCTTCACGACATCCTATACCACCCGCTTTCCGGAATACGTCTCGGTACGAACTGGCATTCCCGATGCCGTCGGCTATGCCGTGCTGCGCCACTTCCACGATGCCGCCGCCATGACCATGGTGGCGACGCCGTCGCTGCGACAGGAGCTCGCAGGCCGCGGCTTCAAGCGGCTCGGCTTCTGGGGACGCGGCGTCAACACCGAGCTGTTCCATCCTGACTCTCCCGCAGCGCTCGATCTGCCGCGACCGATCTTCATGACCATGGGCCGCGTCGCGGTCGAGAAGAATCTCGAAGCCTTCCTCTCGCTCGAACTGCCGGGCACCAAGGTCGTCGTCGGCGATGGTCCGCAGAAGGCCGCACTGGAAAGGAAATATCCTGATGTGGTCTTCCTCGGCGAGAAGAAGGGCGCGGATCTCACTGCGCATCTCGCCGCTGCTGACGTCTTCGTGTTCCCGAGCCTCACCGATACGTTCGGCGTGGTGCAGCTCGAGGCGCTCGCCTGCGGTACGCCGGTTGCAGCGTTTCCGGTGACGGGACCGAAGGACGTCATCGCCGATCATCCGATCGGCGCGATCGACGGCGATCTGCGCGCCGCGTGCCTGCGCGCGCTCACGATGTCGCGCGAGACTTGCCGCAACTTCGCGCTGGAGCGCTCCTGGGAGAACAGCGCGCGTCAGTTCGTCGGCAATCTCACCTCACTCCAGCCCAGCCGTGCCTTGCGCGCCTCGCCTCGCATGGCGCGGCGGCCAGTGCGCGGTTGATTCATACTTTGACCCACAGCGAGAACCTCATCGATGGCTAAGATCATGAACCTTGACGGCACCCAGCAGCTCGACCTCACCCGTGGCTCGGTCGAGCAGGCCTATGACCGCTGGGCGCCCGTTTACGATCTCGTGTTCGGCGGTGTGTTTGCCAAGGGCCGTCAGGCCGCGATCGCAGCCACTAACAAGATCGGTGGTCGCGTGCTCGAGGTTGGTGTCGGCACCGGCATCTCGCTGCCGTTGTACGCTCCTCATCTGCGCATCTTCGGCACCGACATTTCGGACGCGATGCTCGACAAGGCCCGCCGGCGCGTCAGCGAGGGCAACCTCAAGAACGTCGAGGGCCTCGCGGTGATGGACGCCGAGAAGCTCGAATTCCCCGACAATTCCTTCGACGTCGTGATGGCGCAGTATGTCGTCACCGCGGTGCCGAACCCGGAGAAGGCGCTCGACGAATTCGCTCGCGTGCTGCGTCCGGGTGGCGAGCTGATCATCCTCACCCGCGTCAGCGCCGACACCGGCATGCGCCGTTTCATCGAGCAGAAGCTGCAGCCGGTGGTGCGTCCGCTCGGTTTCCGCACGGCCGAGTTCGCCTGGTCGCGTTATGCCAAATGGCTCGCCGGCGCCAAGGGTATCGAGCTCGCCGAGCGCCGCCTGATTCCGCCGCTCGGTCATTTCTCGCTGGTGCGCTTCCGCAAGGTCGACATCGCCAAGGCAGCCTGAGCAAGGCTGCAAGAGCGGCGGCTCTGTCCGCCGCTCACGCGTTCGCGTGCGTCACCGCGTCGCTGCACATCGTCACATGACAAAATGATGATGTCACACGGCGTACATCGAATCTCTGTAAATCCTGAACCCGAAAGCATTTTGGGGGAGAGCATGATCAAGAACTACCTCGAGCAGTTGCGGATCCAGCGCTGGGACGACCATCGCTATTATCACCACAGCCGCATCAATCAGAGCCTGCACTTCGTCAGCGCGCTGAGCTTCCTCTTTGCTTATCTCTGGCTCTTCGTCGATCCCATGATCTCGGCGCTGGTCGGCTGGCTGGTCTCGATGACCTCGCGCCAGGCCGGTCACTTTTTCTTCGAGCCGCACACCTACGACCACGTCAACCAGGCGACGCACGAATACAAGGAAGAGATCAAGGTCGGCTATAACCTTCAGCGCAAGGTGGTGTTGATGGCGATCTGGGCGCTGTCGCCGCTGGTGCTGGTCGTCGATCCGACGCTGTTCGGCCTGTTCACGCCCTGGGCGAATGCGACCGACTTCGTGCGGCAGGTTGCCAAGATCTGGCTGGCGGTCGGCGGTGGCGGTCTCTTGTTCCGCACCGTGCACCTGTTCTTCATCCGCGACGTCGAGACCGGCCTCGTCTGGATGACCAAGATCCTGACCGACCCGTTCCACGACCTGATGCTGTATCGCAGCGCTCCGCTGGCCCTGATGCGCGGCGAGCTGATGGACCCCGGCCTGCACCTCAATCCCGAGCACACGCTGGGCCTCATCTCCGAGCCCGTGCTCGAAGAGCAGCACGCCTGAGCGCGCTGGTCTCACCCAATACTCCGATGTCTGATGGTTACGTCATGCCCGGCCTCGTGCCGGGCATCCTTCTTTCGCCTCTCCCCGCGTGCGGGGAGAGGCCGGAGCGCATCGTAGATGCGATCCGGGTGAGGGGGAGTCTCCGCGGGGGGGCTGCCAGATGGTCGTGCGCCAACGCTCACCGCGCGCGCGGAGAGTCCCCCTCACCCCAACCCTCTCCCCGCAAGCGGGGAGAGGGGGAGCAGAGAGCTCGCCCCGGAATTACGGTGGCTATGAGTGGAGAATCAGCCTCAGCGCCCAAAGCGCTTGGCCAGCATCTCTTTCAAAATCTGCCGCTTGATGGTCTTGTTGGTGAGTGCACCATCGTGCCACCAGAAGCCATCCGCCTTCATCTTCTCGGCGGCGCGGACGAAGCGGTCGGAGACTTCGCTGAAGTCGGCGTCGGTGTAGTTCAGACTGAAGATCAGCCGGCCGGTGCCGACCCAGCTCAGCGCCAGGCCTTCGGCGCGAAGGTAGTATTGCAGCATCCAGTTGTAGCGCGACGGGGTTGTGTATTTCACCGTCCAGATCGACGAGAAGTTGGCGAACTCCACCGGCAGCTTGGCATCACGCATCATCTTGTTGAGCCTCGCGGCGCGGCCGTTCCAAGTCGTATCCAGGCCGTCATAGATGGCGCGGAAGTTCGGGCTGGCGAGCCGGCTCAGGAACTCGTCCATCGCCGTCATGACGTAGGGATGCGAGTTGAAGGTGCCGCGGGCAAAGCAGACGTCGGCCGGGCGATCATCGCGGAAGCGGCGCATCAGGTCGCGTCTGCCGCAGACCACGCCGACCGGCAGGCCGCCGGCGAGGCTCTTGCCGTAGGTCACCATGTCGGCCTTGACGCCGAAATATTCCTGGGCGCCGCCGGCAGCGAGACGGAAGCCGACGAAGACCTCGTCGAAGATCAGCACGATGCCGCGTTCGGTGCAGATCTCGCGCAGCTTCTTCAACCATTCGGTGTAGGCGCCACGATCGAAATGACCGCCGCGAGAGGAGTCGACCAGCGAGGAATCGCCGGGCGCGTTGGCATTCGGATGCAGGCCCTGGAGCGGATTGACCAGCACACAGGCGATGTCCTTGCGCGTGCGCAACACGTGCAGCGTCTTCTCCGACATTTCGGAGAGGGTGTAGGTCTCGTGCGCAGGGATCGGGTTGCCGACACCGGGCTGCACGTCGCCCCACCAGCCGTGATAGGCGCCGGCGAAACGAACCAGATGCGTGCGCTTGGTGTGGTAGCGCGCAAGGCGCACCGCCTGCATCACGGCTTCTGTGCCGGACATGTGGAACGAGACTTCGTCGAGGCCCGATATCTGGCAGAGCCGCTGCACGTTCTCGAGGATGACGGGGTGGTAGGGGCCGAGCACCGGACCGAGCGCATGGGCGCGCTTCTCGGAGCCCTCGATGCATTCCTTGTAGAAGTCGTTACCGAAGATGTTGACGCCGTAGGACCCGGTGAGGTCGTAGGAGGTGTTGCCGTCGACATCGGTGACGGTGACGCCGCTCGAGGATTCCATGAAGGTCGAGGTGCCCAGATGCTCGCGAACGAGACGCGAGAACTGGAACGGCACGCGGTAGCTTTCGGTGAAGTTGAGGTCCGAGATCGTCTCGGCCGCCTCCTTCGTCATGGCGCGGCCCTTGGGGTAGCGATCGGCATAGAGGCGCGCGAGGCGGAAGAAGGCGTCCTTGCGCTGCATCACCACATTCGCGGGCGCGCCGTCACAGCCGAAGTACTTATCGCCTTCGAACTCGTAGAACGGCAGCAGCTTTGCCACGCGGCGCGACATCTTGGAGTGCCCGGCGAGCGAGCGGTGCTTGGCGCGGGACAATTCGACCCGCGCCTTGATCTTCGGGAGGACGGCGGCAGCGGACGCTGCGGCGGCCACGGACATCGAGAGAATCGGGAGTGTCGTTTCCATGACAACAAGCGCTAATACTGTGAGCTGACAGATTCATGACAGTCAAAGCCTTCATCGCCTCTTTCACCCAGCAGGAAGACCTCAACTTCCTGTTGACCAACCGCATTCCCCGCGCGGCGCTGACCCGCTTCATGGGCTGGTTCTCCAAGATCAGGAATCCGCTGGTGCGGGATTTTTCCATCGCGCTGTGGAAGCTGTTCTCCGACCTCGACCTGTCGGAAGCACGCAAGACCCATTTCACCAGCCTGCACGATTGCTTTACGCGCGAGCTGAAGCCGGGTCTGCGTCCGTTCGATCCGGATCCCTCGGTGGTCGCCAGCCCTTCCGACGGCATCATCGGCGCTCATGGCCGGATCGCGGACACCGAGCTGTTCCAGGTCAAGGGCGCGCCCTATTCTTTGCTCGACCTGCTCGGCGATCCCGCGCTGGTCGAGCAACACCGCAACGGAAGCTTCGTGACGCTGCGGCTGACCTCGAGCATGTATCATCGCTTCCATGCGCCCTATGATGCGCATATCGAGCGCGTCACGCTGATCCATGGCGATGTCTGGAACGTCAATCCGATCGCCTTGAAGCGGGTCGAGCGGTTGTTCTGCAAGAACGAGCGCGCGGTGATCCGCACGCATTTGTCGACCGGTGAGGCGGTGACGCTGGTGCCGGTGGCGGCGATCCTGGTCGCCAGCATCCGGCTGCATTTCCTCGACATGGTGCTGAACGCGCAGACCAGGGGGCCGGTCAATTTCTCCTGCGACGCCAACGTCGCCAAGGGTGAGGAGCTCGGCTGGTTCGAGCACGGCTCGACCATTATCATTCTCGCGCCCGGTGACTTTTCGTTCTGCGACGGCATCGGCGAGGGGACGCGTATCCGCGCGGGTCAGGCCCTGCTTCGTCGGACATAGTCTTCATTCCGCCGCGTCGGCGGCCTATATCGTTCACGGGGACGAATAGACGATACGACGGGATTGGTGATGGCGCGGGCGCCGGTGATGGCGGCGGGTGGAATTGTGCTGCGGCGTGGTGCGCCGCCGCTGATTGCCATCGTGCGCCAGCGCAAACGCAATGAATGGGTCCTGCCCAAGGGCAAGCTCGACGACGGCGAGACGCCGAAACAGGCCGCGCATCGCGAGGTGCTGGAGGAGACCGGCCACGAGGTCGCCATTCAGGAGTTTTTGGGCACGCTCGTGTACCAGTCCGGCGGTCGCTCCAAGGTCGTGCATTTCTGGCGAATGGAGGCCGAGGGCGGCCAGGTCCGCAGGTTGATGAACGACATCAAGGCGGTCGATTGGTTGCCGCTGGACGACGCGCTCGCGCGCCTGTCGCGCGAATATGAGCGCGCCTTCCTTACCCAGGTCGGCCCGATCGCGATCGCCGCGGCGGGGCTTGCACCGTCACCCGCGCCCGAACCGACGCCAACGCTGGCCGCCGACGAGATCGATGCTGCCTTGCAGACGCTGACACCGGCCGAGGCTGCCTCCGTCGACGAGCTGCGGCACGGCCTGTTGCAGAAGGTGCGAGCCTGGCTGCGCGGCGAAGCGTGAGCTAGCTCTCTCTCCGCGATTCCGGAATCGTAGGGTGGGCAAAGGCGCCCTTGCGCCGTGCCCACCACCTCTCTCCATCGCGAAAGATGCGTGGGCACGCTTCGCTTTGCCCACCCTACAATACTTCCCGCAATGATGGAGAGACCCGCTCTCCAACCTATCGCTTCTTCTTTTCCTTCGGCGGCGGAGCCAGCGCGGGTCTGCGTGGCGCGGCGGGGCGTTGTGCGCCAGGCAGGCGCTGCTGGAAGCCGGGCTGGCGTGGTGCTGCGCCTTGTTGCGGCTGGACGGTCGGCGGCGCTCCGGGCTGACCGGGCTGCAATCCGGTGTGCGGCGTTTGCGGTGTGGTGCCGTTCGGCTGCGCGGGCGTGACTGGTCCAGGTCGCTGCGGAGATTGTCGGCTGCGCTGTGTCGGCGTCTGGAGCGCGCCGCTCGGTTGCGTGCCCTGTCCGGTGCGCGGCTGCCCGGCCGGTTGACCCGTGCCCGGCTGGCCCGGTTGCTGCTGACCCTGGCCCGCGCGCGGCGCACCTAGCTGTGTCGCTCCGCCTTGTCCTTGGCGCTGCGGCTGCTGCGTGCCCGGTTGCGTTCCCTGACGGTTGGGAGCTCCCGGCTGCGGCTGCTGACCCGGACGGTTGTTCTGGCCGGGTTGACCAGGCTGGCCATTCGGCCGCTGCGGCTGCTGCGGGGTCGGCGCCGGGTTCGGGCGCAATTGCTGTTGCTGCGGCACCTGCGCCGGCCGCGGAATGCGGCTCACTGCTGCCGGATTGGCGCGGCGGAAGTCACGCTGTTCGGTGACGATCTGCCGTCCCGTGGTCTGCGCTGCGTGCACCTGGCTGACGAAGCCGCGGTCGCGCGCGATCTGCTGCGGGGGAATCGTGATCGGGACTGCGGCAAAGCGCATGCCGCCTGGGCCGGCCGCACCCGGCCGAATCGCAAAGCCGCTCGAGGCTTGCGTCAGCGCGCCAAGCCGCGTGCCGCTGGCGCGGTCGTTGACGTCGATATGGCCGACCCGGCCGTCAGCGTCGGGATAGAGCTTGATGTTGACGTTGTTCGCAGCGTTGGCGGTCGCATTCTCGGGCACGTCGACGACGCCGGTGGTGCCGCGGATGCCGAGCGTTGCGGTCGGGGTCGCGATCTTCATGTCGCCGGTCTTCGCCACGGCTGCGGCGACGAAGGCGACGGTGCCCTTGCCGATGTCGAAGATGGCCGAGTTCTGCTTGCCGCCGTCCTCATAGACGTAGTTATCAATGGTGATCTTCGCGCTGGCCGAGAGATTGAACGTGGTGGCGTCGTTGAAGGTGATGCCGAGCGAGGAGTTCGAGGACGTCTGCACGACGTCGTTGAGATAGATGTCGTCGCGCACCTTCAGCGGATAGGAGTTCTTGTCGCGGATCACGGTCGCGATTCCGGTCACGGTGGCGACGTTGCCGATCGGCTCGACCGTGGTGGACTGTGCATCCGCAGCGGGCGCGGGCGAAGCTGCTGGCGTCGGCGAAGGAGCGGGCGAGGATTGTACTTGCGGCTGCGCCTGCGCGAGCTCGATTGCGTCGGATGCGCGCGCGTTGTCTGCGCCGGCCAGCGGCAGCGCCAGCAGCGGCAATGCGAACACGAAGCGGCGCCAAGCCACCATCAAAGCCACGAATGAGATCCCGGTGAGAACGCGAGGCGAGATCGAGCGATATCAGCCGGAGATTGCTGAACGGCGGATGAACATCTATCGCATGGGAGGGGCGAACGTTCAAACGCCAACGCTCAAACGCCACGCCCCCTGAAACAGGGACGTGGCGCCATCATAAGAACAAGAATGCTTGCCAGCCGCAGCCTCAGCTCACACGCTTCCAGGTCTGGCCGCCGCAGAACATGCCGCCGAAGGCGCAGCCCTGCACGCGCATTGCGTTCGGGCCCTTCATGGCGATCGTGGAGTCGTAATTGCGGCCGGAGTCGGGATCGTGGATGCGGCCGCTCCACTTGGCGCCGTCGGGCTTCATGTTGATCAGAATGCGCTCGTTGGTCTTCTCGGCATAGCCGCAGAGATTAGAGCCGCATTGTTCGACGCGAACATTGCCCTTGTTCTCTTCGGTTGCCCACACGCCGATTGGCGTGTTGGCGGCCTGCACTGGCGCAACGGGTGCCGGGGCCGGCGGTGGTGTGTAAGCGGGTGCAGCAGCAACCGGCGCAGGCGCAACGACCGGAGCGGGAGCCGCAACAGGTGCGGGCGGCGTGGTCGTATCGACGGACGGCGCGGCGGCAACGGCCGGGGCAGGGGCGGCGGGCGAAACCGCGGGCGCGGTCGCCTGCACGGGGGCTTGCTGCGCGGGTTGTTGCACCGGCGCGGGCTGCGCCGTCGTCGCGGGCGCCGTGCTGTCGTCATCGTCCTTGGAGCCAAGGCCCTTGAGGTTGATGTCGTTCAGCTTGATCGGCTTGTTCGACAGGCCGGGCGCCACGATGGTGACGCAATCGAGCGAGGCGCAATTGCGCGGCGTTTCGATGCGGATGTTCTGGCCTTCGATCCGGAACGAGATCGAATTGCCGGCATGCGCGACGGCAGTCGAGGCGAGGAAGAGTGCTGCGGCTGCGATGGTGAGCTTGTTCATGACAACCTCCGAAATGGCGTGGGTCCCGAGATGGATTGAAGTCGCCCCTGGGCCCGATGTGGTTCGACCCTATGCCAGACCGCTTCGGTCTTCTGTGACGAACCTCACAGCCGCTGCCTGCGTGAGCCAGCGAACATTCGGTTGCACTTGGACAACGTCGCGCCGACCTCTGTCCAATTTGTAATTCCCCCGCACCGAACCCGCATTCGCCTTGCACGCGACCGATGGCCGGCGACGCATGCAAAGGAGAATGCACATGAAACGTCTCGCCCTCATCGCCGCGCTATTGATCGGCAGCGCAATCTCGGCGCACGCCGACACCGATATCTGGACCAATGTGCTGAAGCAGAAGCGCGGCGACGACGCACTCAACACTGACAGCTCGTTCTGCGATGCGCAGCTCGGCGCACCACAGAACGGCACGCCGACATCGGCGCCGTACAAGCGCTGCATGCGCGCACCGCGCGGCCGGTATGGTTAAGGAATGTTGAAATCAACACGTTGAAGAGTCTTTAAGTAAATTCACCGAACGTGCGCGCATGACGCGCGGAGTTCGTTTGTATCTCGTCGGCTCCATCGTCCTCGTTTCTCTCGCGGGTTGCGGACGCGGCTTTTTCCAGGCCGAACGTGAACCGTGGCGAGCCGAGGCCGAAGCGGCGTGCCTGAAATCGGGCGCCGTGAAAGAGAGCGCTGACATCGTCCGGATCGATCCGATCTCCGGCCCCGGCATGTGCGGAGCCGAGTTCCCGCTGAAGGTCGCAGCCATCGGTGAACCCTCCAGCAGCTACGGTTTCGCCGATGAAGAGCTGCGTCCGCCCGGCAATGTCGGCAACCAGCCGCGCTGGCCGGTGACCCAGCCGCAACAGAATTATCCCGCCTCCAGCTATCCGCAGCACTCGAACTATCCTGAAAGCGCTGTGCGCCAGCCTGCCGGCTATGGCGCGTCTTCAGGACCGGTGTCGCTCAGCGCCCCCGGCGTCGCGCCGCAGGAAGACGAGATCGACCTGCCGCCCGAGGGCACTGACGCCGCAGGTGCTGCGCGCTACATGAATGCGCCGAGCTATCCGGCACGGCCGCCCGGGCCTGCGCCTTACTCGCAGGCGCCAGCGCAACAATCGTTGCCGCGTCTTGGTCCCGCGCAGGGCAATCCGGTTACTTCCGTCGGTCCGGTCGCGGTGAAGCCGACCGCAACGCTCGCCTGTCCGATCGTCTCGGAGCTCGACCGCTGGTTTGCCGACACCGTGCAGCCGTCGGCGATGCGCTGGTTCGGCGCCCGTGTGGTCGAGATCAAGCAGATCTCTGCCTATTCCTGCCGCGGCATGAACGGCAACCCGCACGCCCACATCTCCGAGCACGCTTTCGGCAACGCGCTCGATGTCGCCGCCTTCGTGCTCGCCGACGGCCGCCGCATCACCGTGAAGGATGGCTGGCACGGCATGCCGGAAGAGCAGGGGTTCCTACGCGACGTCCAGTCGGGCGCGTGCGCGCATTTCACCACGGTGCTGGCGCCGGGTTCCAACGTCTATCACTACGATCACATCCACGTCGATTTGATGCGCCGTGCCAGCCGTCGCCTGATCTGCCAGCCGGCCGCGGTGTCCGGCGAAGAGGTCGCCGCGCGCGCGGGCGGCCGCAGTCCTTACGCGAACAATCGCGATCCCTACGTGACCGGCTCGCTCGGTGGGCGCAAGAGCGGCAAGCACGAGAAGATCAACGAGGAAGACGAGTTCGCGGACGAGTAGCCCGGCGCGATCCGAATCCTCCGCTCTCCGCGTCTGGCGCCTGCACGGACGACCTTGACCAGCCGCCCGCACGCTGAGGACAGTCTGTTCAGCCTGCGCTGCGTCTTCGGCAAAGTGCATCTCGGGCGCAAAAATTTGCGCGGTCGAAATTTCCGCCCAAATCATTGAACCGCAATCATTAATCACGCCCTGACCGGTATTTCGGGCGGTTGGCACAGTCGCTGCAATGAAGGTGCTGCAACGAAGCGGCGCGGCCGGCGCCGTGAGCCAGCGGAACCCGTCATGCAGATGCCCGTCACCCCGCCCTATTCCGATCTCGAGCAGCGCGTGCTGTCGCGTATCACGGAGCAGCGCTGGCTCGAGTTGGCATCGGAGCTGATCCGCACCGGCCAGCCGCGCTCCGGCAATCCGCTCGATCCCGACCTGCCGCCGGCGGAGGAAGAGGCGATCTCGATGCTGGTCGCGGGCAAGCTCGAAGCCCTCGGCATGGAGGTCACCAAGCATTGCGCCCAGCCGCACCGGCCGAACGTGCTCGGTGTGTTGAAGGGACGCGAAGGCGCGCCGTCGTTGATCCTCAACGATCACCTCGACACCTATCCGGTGGTCGAGCCGGAGAAATGGCACATGACGGATTTCGATCCGTTCAAGGCCACGCGTCATGGCGACCTGCTCTATGCCCGCGGCACGTCCGACACCCGCGGCAATCTCGCCGCATCGCTGCTGGCGGTGCAGGCGCTGATCGAAGAGGGCGTGAGGTTCGATGGCACCCTGTTGTGCTGCTACACCGTCGACGAGGAGCGCAACGGCACCGAGGGTTCCATCTACATGCTCAACGAGGTCGGCTTGACCGCCGACTACGAGATCACTGCGGAGCCGACCGCCTGGGGTGACGTGTCCGGCGATTGGGGCATGAACCTCTCGGTCGCCAATTCCGGTCATTGCCTGGTCGAGGTCGCGGTCCAGGGGATCAAGTCGCACATCTGGCGACCCGACAACAGCGTCAATGCCATCATGGAGGCGGCCAAGCTGCTGCCGAGGCTGAAGGAGATGGCCTTCACGCATATCCCCAGCAAGTTCATGGGCCATACGCCGCCGTGTTGTTCGGTGGTGCGCATCCGCGGCGGCTTGCCCGGCGAGATGCAGTTCTCTCCGGATGCCTGCACCATCACGCTTGCGGTGGTCGGCATCGTGCCGGGCATGACGCTGGACAGCGTCATCTCCGACATCGAGCGTGTCGGCCGGGAAACATTTGCGGGCGCCAACGACGTCAAGGTCGCGGTGCGCCAGGTGCCCGGCTCGCTGTTCGTCAACGCAACCGAGCCGGTGCCTGTGGAGGAGGAGCCTTGCCGCTCCTTGCGTGCCGTGTACCGGCGCCTGATGGGCCGCGAGCCCGGGGTCAACCGCAAGAATGCCTTCAACGACACCATTCGCTTCCGCGAGGCCGGCATCAACGCGGTGACCTTCGGTCCCGGCGAGGACGGCTGGGCTGTCGACAACGAGAACATCTCGATCACCAAGTCGGTGATGGCAACGCGGATCTATGCGCTGACCATCATGCAGATCCTGGGAGTTCGCACATGAGCGTCGAGGCTAGCCCCATGGCCATTCCGATCTCGGCTGATCGCACGCGGCGAGGCAGCCTGAGGCTCCCGAAGGTCTCGCGGTCCGTTCTGCTGTCGACGCTCACCATCGCCGCGCTGCTGGCGACATGGGCCGTCGTCACGGAGATGGGCTGGGCCAACGAGCTCTTCCTGCCGAAGCCGCAGGCGGTGTGGGCTGCCTTCATCAAGACCATGACCAAGGGCTATCAGGGCGCAACGCTGCTTCAGCATCTCGGCGCCAGCCTTTATCGCATTCTCGTCGCTTTCGCCCTGGCCTGCCTGATCGGCATTCCGCTCGGCGTCCTCATGGGCGTCTCGCGCAATGCGCGCGCGCTGCTCAATCCGCTGATCGAGTTCTACCGACCGCTGCCGCCGCTCGGGCTCTATACGCTGCTGGTGATGTGGCTCGGGATCGGCGAGAGCTCAAAACTGTCGCTGCTGTTCCTCGCCGGCCTGCCAGGCATCGTCATCTCGACGATCCAGGCCGTCACCAGCGTCGATCCCGTCTATGTGCGTGCCGCACAGTCGCTCGGCGCGACTCGGCGCGACCTGCTGTTTCACGTCTACTTGCCCGCAGCCGGCCCGTTGATCCTCGCCGGCATGCGGATCTCGCTTGGCTTCACCTACACCGTTCTCGTCGCCGCCGAGATCGTTGCCGCATCCGCCGGCATCGGCTGGATGATCTGGGACGCCGCGAAGTTCCTGCTGTCCGATGTCGTGATCATGGGCCTGATCGTGCTCGGCCTCACCGGCGTCGTGCTCGACCTCATGATGCGCGGCGTCGCGAAACTATTGATGCCATGGGCCTGATTCCAATCCGAGGGGAGACCAGTATGATGAAGAGACTTGTTGCCGCGCTTGCTGTCGCCACGTTTGCACTCACGTCCACCGCACGCGCCGAGGACAAGCCGGCCAAGATCACGGTCGGCTATCTGAACCTGGTGAACGCGCAGCTCGTGACGAAACACCTCGGCCTGCTCGCCAAGGAGATGCCGGGGGTCGACATCAAATACGTCAAGGTCGGCGGCGGCGGCGACATGCTGCGCGCGATCGCCGGCAACGACGTTGATTTCGGCGGCCTCGGCAATCCGCCGACGGCGATCGGGGTAACGCGTGCCTTGCCGATCAAGGGCATCCTCGTCATCAACATGCTCGACTATGTCGAGGCGATGGTAGTCCGCGCCGACAAGAACATCACCTCGTTCAAGGACCTCAAGGGCAAGACGGTCGCCGCGCCGTTCGGCTCGACCACGCATTATCTGCTGCTCCAGGCGTTGAAGGACGAGGGCGTCGATCCCGCCTCCATGAAGATCCTGGATCTCGCGCCGTCGGATATCGCAGCGGCATGGCTTCGCGGTGACATCGATGCCGCCTGGTTCTGGGAACCGAACCTCGACAAGGCCGTGAAGAACGGCGGCAAGATCCTCGTCACCTCGGGAGAAATGGCCAAGCGCGGTTACCCGACCTGGGACATCGGGGTTGTCATGAATGCGTTCGCGGACAAATATCCTTCCTACGTCGAGAAGTTCGTCAAGGCCGAGTGCGAGGGGATCGATTTCTGGCTGAAGAACCCGGACAAGACGGCCGAGATCATCGCGGAGGAGCTGTCGCTGCCGCTCGAGGATGCAACGCGCATGATGAAAGGCACCGGCATGGTCCCCTGCGACAAGCAGCTTACCGGGGAGTATCTCGGCACGTCCGCGAAGAAGGGCAAGTTCGTCGATACGCTGGTGTCGACCGCCGACTTTCTGGTCAAGCAGGAACGACTGCCGAAACTTCTACCGCGCACCGACTTCGAAGCCTTCATCCAGCCGGCCTATATCGAGAAAGTCATCGGCCACTAAGGCGAGTGCCGGCGCGCTTGTCCCGCCGGCACAGTCCCGTTCCTGCAGGTACATCAGCGACAATGGATATCTCCCCCCGCCGTCTCCGCGCCGCCTATCGCAGCGGCGCGCTCAAGCCGTCCGATGTCGTCGCGCATGTGCTGTCGCGCCTTACGGACGCCGACCAGAGCGGCGTCTGGATATCGAAAGCCAAACCCGAGAATGTCATGGCCGCCGCGCGTGCGCTCGATGCGCGCGCCAATGAAATCGACAAGCTGCCGCTTTACGGGCTGATCGTCTCGGTGAAGGACTGTATCGATGTCGCCGGCGAGCAGACCACCTCGGCCTGCCCGGAATTCGCCTATGTCGCGAAAGATACGAGCCCGGTTGTCGCTGACGCCATCGCCGCCGGAGCCATCTATATCGGCAAGACGAACATGGATCAGTTTGCCACCGGCCTCGTCGGTGTGCGCTCGCCCTATGGCATCGCGCGCAACCCGTACAATGCGGACTACATTCCCGGTGGTTCCAGCTCGGGCGCCGCAGTGTCGGTCGCAACCGGCACGTCGTCCTTTGCCTTCGGCACCGATACCGGCGGATCGGGCAGAGTGCCGGCGTCCTATTGCGGTGTCACCGGCTTCAAGCCGGCACCGGGTGCGTTCAGCCAGCGCGGCATGGTCTATGCCTGCCGAAGCTTCGATACCATCTCGCTGTACACGCGGGAGCCGGGCGACGGCTATGACGTCTATCGCGTGCTGGCGCGACGCGACCCCGCGGATTGCTTTTCGCCGGTCGATTTTGCCGGCTGGACGGAGCAGATCTCTCCGGCTCGGCCCTTCCGGATCGCGACACCTCGACCGGACCAGCTCAGGTTCTTCGGCAACGAGGAGACGGAGAGGCTGTTCGGCAGCGGGCTTCGCAAGTTGCGGCGGCTTGACATGTCGGTCGCTTCCACCGATTTTTCGCCGTTCGCCTCGATCAACGATCTGATGTTCTTTGGGCCGTTCCTCGCCGAGCGTGATGTTTCGGTTGGCGCGTTCCTCGAGGCCAATCCGGACGCGGGCATCAGGATCGTGCGCGATCTTGTTATCGGCAGCCGGAAGTTCAACGCGGCCGACACTTATCGCGCGCTCTACGAGGTCAAGGAGGTCCAGCGCGTGCTCCGCGACTTCTGGCAATCTCACGACGCGTTGGTCGTGCCCACGGTCGGAACCGTGCTCAGGATTGACGACGTCGCGCGCGATCCGCTGACGGCAAATTTCAACAATGGCTACTACACGAACTACGCCAATCCGCTGGGGCTCACCGCAATCGCGGTGCCGAATGCGATGACCGGGGCAGGCGTGCCCCATGGCGTCACCTTTCTGGCGCCGGCGGGGCGGGAGCGCCTGCTCACCGACCTCGCCTGTGCATTCATGGAAGCGGAAGCCCAGGCTTGAACACTTTCCCTCGCGTTGCAATCTGACCGGAGACCTCCTAGCCTTCGAGCCGGCACTCGAAGGGAGACCGATGGTGGGGCGCAGTCATGCGCAGGAGGTGGCCGATCCGGGTGAGGCTCCAAGTGAGCCTTGCGCCGAGATGCAAAGGGCCGGGACCGGACGTTATGTGCTGAAGGCGCTCGACAAGGCCGATCTCGACCTGGTGATGCGGACCGGCAGGCTCGCGGCCTACCAGAACCGCGAATATCTGCTGCGGGAAGGGGAGCCTGCGAACGGCATCCACATCATCCTGAACGGGATCGTGGAAAGTACCCATGCCGGTACGCAGGGGCGCGAGCTGATGCTGGCGACCTGGGAGGCCGGCGACTTCGTCGGTGCGCCCTACATTCTCGGTGATCACCGCCATAGCTGGTCGGCCCGCGCGCTTGGCCGGGTCGAGGCCCTGCATCTCGACCAGGACGCGATCCGAACGTTGATCGCGCAATCTCCGTCGTTTGCGGTGGCACTGATCGAGTGCCTCGGCTTCAAGGGCGAGACTTATTCGATGCTGGCGCAGACGCTGGCGGGGCAGAAGGCGGCGGAGCGGCTGGTATTGCTGCTGGTGAAGCTCTGCGAAAACGCTGCTCAGGACGAGAGTGGCCCAATTTCGCTCGGTCGGATCACGCAGGCCAACTTGGCGCGCATGATTGGTGCGACACGACAGTCGATCAGCCTGATCCTCAGCCGCCTGCAGGACGACGGTATCATCTCGACCGGTCCGACCAAAATGGTCGTCAATGATCTTGCGGCGTTGAGGAAGCAGGTGACCGAGTAGCGAGCGCGCAGCAGAAAGTCATTTCGAAGCGAGCTTCGTTGGCGGCGCCAGCCCCATGCAGCGCTGCACCTCGGCCGGCACGTTGTAAGTCCGCATGATATGGCGGCTGTCGCGCAGGCCGGTGGCCTCGCGCTGGACCACGAACATCCAGAGCGCCTGACCGGCCTCCATTACCAGCTTGCGCCTCGCCGGCTGCATCGCGGCCGGCGTCTCCGAGGACGACTCCGAGGACTCATGGGCGGCGTCGAATTCGCGCAAGTGCGCCAGCGCCTGTTCGAGTGTGCGGCCCATCCGTCCAAGCGCTGAGGCCTGTTCCTGGACGATCTCATAATGGAGGATATCGACCGGCGGGCGAAGATCACGGGACATGGCGCTCACTATAATGCGGCGCCAACTGCAGGCGCAACGCGTCGCCGGCTTCCGCTCACTTCGCCTTGTACGCGGCCAGGAACATCCGCGTCGCGCTGTCGATCACTTCCGCCATGCGCTCTTCCGAGGGCGGCGGCGCGGCCTGGAAGACGAAGGGCAGGAAGAGCGAGGCCTTGCACAGTTCCATGAACTGCGAGGCCGCAAGGTCGCAATCGTCGATGGCGAGATCGCCGGAGGCGACATGGGCCTTCAGATATTCGGACAGCCGGTTGATGGTCTTGTCCAGCACGCGCAGATAATAGCGGCGGCCGACGTCGGGCATGCGCTCGGCAATCGCCATCACCGTGCGGATCGCCGATCCGCCGCCGGGCCGGCAGAGCAGGTGCAGATAGGCCTGGCCGAAATCCTTCAGCGTGGTCTCGGCGTCGCGCGCAGGGTCGAAATTGAACACGACCTGGCCGTGAAACAGCGCTTCCTCCTCGAGGATGGCCTCGAACAGCGCGCTCTTGTCGGCGAAGTAGACATAGAGCGTCCCCTTGGAGACGCCGGCCGCGCGCGCGATCTCGCCCATGCTGGCGCCGTCAAAACCCAGATCCATGAACACCTTACGGGCGCCGGCCAGGATCTGGCGGCGCTTCGAGCTGTCCTCCTCTTGGAGGATTTGCAGATGTTCGCGGCCGGCTACAACCATTGGTTCAGCGTCTCGGAAGGTTTTCGGATCAGGGGTCGAAGCATGAAACCCAAATAAAGGATTCGGGCCAATAGGGTTCGCCCGGGAATATTATGTATATTGACCGAACCGTTCGGTCAATGATATTTGGGATGGACGAACGGGATTGCGGCCGCGCGACGGCTGCCCCGGTTCGCGTTTTTATTGGGGAGGCCTTTATGGCCACATCGAGAGACCAGGCTGCGCGCGTCCTTCGCCAGGAAGCGGTGGAGACGAATGCGACGAACGGCGAAGCTGCGCCCGGGGCATCGGTAGCCCTCGCCGAGCAGCTGCGGTCTCATGTGGTGGAAGAAAGCAAGCGCCGCACCAGCGAGGCGCCGGAGAAGCCTGTGGCCGATCAGCCGGCTCCGACCGCACCCACCACTGCCGCGCCGAAACCCGGCAAGCGCAAATTCGTCATGATGGGTGTGGGCCTCGTGCTGGCGCTCGCGGCAGCAGGCTACGCCGGCTACTACACGCTGGTCGGCCGCTTCTATGTCTCGACCGACGACGCCTATGTCCGCGCCAACAACACCATGCTGGGCGCGCGCGTGGCCGGTCATATCTCCTCGATCCTCGCCAAGGACAACACGCTGGTGCATGCCGGCGACATCGTCATGCGTATCGATGACGGCGACTACAAGATCGCGGTCGATGCAGCCGCAACCCGGATCGCGACCCAGCAGGCCACGATCGACCGCATCGGCCGCCAGATCGCGGCGCTCGACAGCCAGGTCGCGCAGGCCAAGGCGCAACTCGTCTCCGCCGAGGCGGGGCTCAAGCGCGCCGATCTCGACTATGAGCGCCAGCAGGCGCTGAGCAGCAAGGGCTTTGCCTCGCGCGCCACCTTCGAAACTTCGGAAGCCGGCCGCGACCAGGGCGCCGCCGCGGTCAAGGCCGCGCAGGCTGCCTATGACGTTGCGGTGAGCAATGTCGATGTCGCCAAGGCCCAGCAGGCCGAAGCCCAGGCGCAGCTCGCCGAGCTCAAGACTACGCTCGCCAAGGCCGAGCGCGACCTCGCCTTCGCATCGGTGCGGGCGCCGGTCGACGGCACCTTCTCCAACCGTCTCGTCAACGCCGGCGACTTCATTGCCGTCGGCCAGCGCCTCGGCAATGTCGTGCCGCTCGACGAGGTCTATATCGACGCCAATTTCAAGGAGACCCAGCTCAAGCGCATCCGTCCCGGCCAGCCGGTGACGATCAAGGTCGACGCCTACGGCATGCGCAAGTTCTCCGGCGTTGTCGACAGCATCGCAGCGGGCGCTGGCTCGGTGTTCACGCTGCTGCCGCCTGACAACGCCACCGGCAACTTCACCAAGATCGTGCAGCGCGTCCCGGTCCGCATCCGTGTGCCGAAGTCGGTCGCCAGGCAGAACCTGCTCCGCGCCGGCATGTCGGTCTACGCCACCGTCGACACCAACAAGGGCGCGGCCGACGCCGACAGCGAGACCGATCTCGACGATCCGACCATGATCCATCCGCAATAGGCGCGCGATCGGCGCTGCGAGGGTCAGACCATGGCGAACGCCACGACTGCTTCACCTGCCATGATGGCAGATCCCGCTTCGGAGCGCATTGCGCCGAAGCGGCTGTTCGCCTTCATCATCATGGTGTTCGGGATGTTCATGTCGATCCTGGACATCCAGATCGTCTCAGCGTCCTTGAGCGAAATCCAGGCCGGCCTGTCGGCGAGCTCCAGCGAGGTCTCCTGGGTCCAGACTGCCTATCTGATCGCGGAAGTGATCGCGATCCCGCTGTCGGGATTCCTGTCGCGCGCGTTCGGCACGCGGCTTTTGTTCGCGATCTCGGCGGCCGGCTTCACGATTTCGAGCCTGCTCTGCGGCTTCGCCACGACCATCGAGGAGATGATCCTCTGGCGCGCGCTGCAGGGCTTTCTCGGCGCCGGCATGATCCCGACGGTTTTCGCCTCCGCCTACACTGTGTTTCCGCGTTCGAAATTCCACATTGTCGGTCCCATCATCGGGCTTGTCGCGACCCTTGCTCCCACGATTGGTCCGACGGTCGGCGGCTACATCACCGATTTGATGTCGTGGAATTGGCTGTTCTTCATCAACGTCGTGCCCGGCATCGGCATCACCCTCGGTGTGTGGGCGCTGGTCGATTTCGACGAGCCGCATTTCGAGTTGCTCGACCGCTTCGACTGGTGGGGCCTGCTGTTCATGGCCGGCTTCCTCGGCACGCTGGAATACGTGCTGGAGGAGGGGCCGCAATATGAATGGCTGCAGGACACCTCGGTGGCGATCTGCGCCTGGATCTGCGTCGTCTCGGCGATCGCCTTCTTCGTGCGCGTCTTCACGGCGGCCGAGCCCATCGTCAATCTGCGCACCTTCAGCAACCGCAATTTCGCCGTCGGCTCCACGCTGCAATTCTGCATCGGCATCGGCCTTTACGGCCTGACCTACATCTATCCGCGCTATCTCGCCGAGGTGCGCGGCTACAGCGCGCTGATGATCGGCGAAACCATGTTCGTCTCTGGTATCACCATGTTCCTGGTGGCGCCGCTGGTCGGCCGGCTGATGGCGAGCCTGGACATGCGCTACATGGTCGCGTTCGGCCTGATCGTGTTCGCGATGGGCTCCTACCAGATGACCTGGATCACGCGCGACTACGATTTCTACGAGCTGCTCATTCCGCAGATCCTGCGCGGCGTCGGCATGATGTTCGCGATGGTGCCGACCAACAACATCGCGCTCGGCACGCTGCCGCCTGATCGGGTGAAGAACGCCTCCGGCCTGTTCAACCTGATGCGCAATCTCGGTGGTGCCGTCGGGCTCGCCGTCATCAACACCGTGCTCAACGATCGTACCGACCTGCACATCACGCGCCTTCAGGAGCGCATCACCTGGGGCAATGCGACCGCGACCGAAACCCTGACCATGCTCCAGCAAAAATTCCAGGGCCTCGGCGACTCCGCGCTGATGGCGATGAAGCAGCTCACCCAGATCGTGCACCGTCAGGCTGTGGTGATGAGCTTTGGCGACGCGTTCTTCATTCTGACGCTGTTCTACCTCAGCCTCAGCGTGCTGGTCACGTTGCTGAAAAGGCCGGCCTCGCCATTTGGCGCAGGCGGCGGTGACGCACACTGACGCGAGCCATATATTTGGTGTCGTCGCCCGGCTCGACCGGGCACCCCAGTATCCCGGAGGCGTGCATTGGAGAGCTCGCTCTCACCATGTCCGCCGCGACGCACGGGATGCCCCGCCCCCCGCGCGCAATTGCGCACTAGGCGGGGCATGACAGCGACAATTGAGGCGGCAGCCCCTCGCACCAAAATGCAACACTCGTGCGTGATCTCGCGCAGGCCCCGTTGCAAACTGCAAATCACACATCTATAAAGCGCACCTCATTTCAATCGAACCGGGGAGAGATTTGCATGATTTCGTCGCATTCGCAGATCGTACGCCCGCGCTCGATGTTCTGGCTCGGTACCTGCTTGGCCGCCTAGAGGCCGCTTCCGCCAGCTTCGATCGGATTTTTTACCCCGATCGCTCCGCTTCCCAACTGTAAGCCAATTCAAGTGACGCTGCTTCGGCCCTCGCGGCCGGCTTGTGTCCATCGATGGAGCCGGCCCGCGCCAACAGCGGCCGGATAATGTCATGACCGCCTTGTCGAAAAAGCCCGCGGCTATCCGCGTGGTTCTGCGCTTTGTGTTCCGGCACTGGCTGAAGCAGCCGGGGCGGGCGCTTGCCATCGCCGTCGGCCTGTTAGGTGCGACCGTCGCCGATCTGTTTATGCCGGTGTTCTCAGGACATCTGGTCGATGCGCTGACGCGCGGGCCGTCCGATCCCGATGCGCGCCACGCCGCCCTTGTGGCGCTGGGTGGCATTGTGGTGCTGGGCGCTGCGTCGATGGTGCTGCGCCTGAGCGGACTCCAGGTGATCGTGCCGTTCACGCTGAAGCTGATGTCTGACGTCGCGCAGGATGCCTTCCTGCGCGTGCAGCGCTTCTCGACCGACTGGCACGCCAATTCCTTCGCCGGCTCGACCGTGCGCAAGATCACGCGCGGCATGTGGGCGCTCGACCTGCTGAACGACACCATCCTGCTGGCGCTGCTGCCGTCGCTAGCGGTGCTGATCGGATCGATGATCCTGCTCGGCGTGCACTGGGCCTCGCTTGGTGCGGTGATCGCGCTCGGCGCGGCTGCCTATGTCACGATGACGGTGCTGTTCTCGATGCGCTACATCGCGCCGACCGCGCGTGTCTCCAATGCCTGGGACACCAAGGTCGGCGGCACGCTGGCGGACGCGCTCACCTGCAACGCGGTGGTGAAATCGTTCGGCGCGGAAATGCGCGAGGATGCGCGGCTCGCCCGCGTCATCAAGCGCTGGCGCGTGCGGGTGCGACGGACCTGGTTCCGTTACAACTACACGGCCATGTCGCAGCTCTCGCTGCTGCTGTGCCTGCGTGCGTCCGTGATCGGCGGTTCGGTGCTGCTGTGGATGTCGGGTCGCGCCTCGCCCGGCGACGTCACCTACGTGCTGACGAGCTACTACGTGATCCACGCTTACCTGCGGGATGTCGGCATGCACATCAACAACCTCCAGCGTTCGGTCAACGACATGGAGGAACTGGTGGCGATCCATGACGAGCCGATCGGCATCGCGGATGCCGAAGGCGCGCTGCCGATCGCGATCGAAGGCGGCGAGATCGTGTTCGACGACGTCACGTTCCATTACGGCGGACATCGCGCGCCGCTCTACGACGGATTGTCCTTGACGATCCGCGCCGGCGAGCGTGTCGGTCTCGTCGGCCGCTCCGGCTCCGGCAAGACGACGTTCGTCAAGCTGGTGCAGCGGCTCTACGACGTCACCGGCGGCCAGGTGCTGATCGACGGGCAGGATATCGCGCTCGCAACGCAGCAATCGCTGCGCTGCCAGATCGCGATCGTGCAACAGGAGCCGATCCTGTTTCACCGCACACTCGCCGAGAACATCGCCTACGGCCGGCCCGGCGCCAGCCTGGAGGCGATCGAGCAGGCGGCGCGGCTCGCCAATGCGCACGATTTCATCCTGCGCTTGCCGAAGGGCTACGGCACGCTGGTCGGCGAACGCGGCGTCAAACTGTCGGGCGGCGAGCGGCAGCGCGTTGCGCTGGCGCGCGCCTTCCTGGCGGATGCGCCGGTGCTGATCCTGGACGAGGCGACCTCGAGCCTCGATTCGGAATCGGAGGCGCTGATCCAGCAGGCGATGGAGCGGCTGATGAAAGGCCGCACCTCGATCGTGATCGCGCACCGGCTGTCGACGGTGAAGAGCCTCGATCGCATTCTCGTGTTCGACCGCGGCGAGATCGTCGAGCAAGGCACGCATGCCATGCTCGCGAGCAAGCCCGGCGGGATCTATCGCAGCCTGTTCGAGCGCCAAGTGGTGGAGCTCGGGCATATCGCAGCAGCGGAATGACGCGCGGCGGCAGGGCGAAAGCCTTGCCGTCACGTCGTCGAGGATGGAATGACATGAAGGACCTGACGCGCGGCTCCATCGTGAGCCACATTCTGAGCATGGCGCCACCGATCGTGGTCGGCATGATCACGATCATGATCTGCCAACTCGTCGACCTGTACTTCGTGTCCGGGCTCGGCGACGCCGCTGTTGCCGGTGTCGCCGCGGCCGGCAACGCCGGCTTCCTCGTCAACGGGCTGATGCAGATGCTCGGTGTCGGCGCGGTCGCGTTGATCGCGCATGCCGTGGGCCGCAAGGACCGCGACGACGCCAATATCATCTTCAACCAGTCGGTCGTGCTGTCGGTGCTGTTCGGGCTGCTGACGCTGCTCGGCGGCCTGGCGCTGGCGCGCCCCTATATGCGCGCGATCTCGGTCGACGCGGCCACGATCGAGGCTGGCGCCACCTATTTTCACTGGTTCATGCCGGCCTTGGCCCTGCAATTCGTGACGCAAGTGATGGGGGCCGCGCTGCGGGCCACCGGCATCGTGCGGCCGAGCATGCTGGTGCAGGTGCTCGCCGTGCTCCTCAACATCGCGCTGGCGCCGGTCCTGATCACGGGCTGGGGCACCGGACACGCGTTCGGTGTCGCCGGAGCGGGCCTTGCGAGCTCAATCGCCGTCTTCATCGGCGTGCTGATGCTGTTCGCTTATTATCACAGGCTGGAGCGCTACGTCGCCTTCCATCCGGAGCAATGGCGTCCGCGGCTGCGGGAGTGGAAACGGATCCTCAATGTCGGTCTGCCCGCGGGCGGCGAGTTCGCGATGATCTTTATCTTCATGGCCGCGATCTATTACGTGCTGCGCGATCTCGGTCCGGCGGCCCAGGCCGGATTTGGCATCGGCACGCGCGTCATCGGCTTGATCCAGATGCCGGCGCTTGCCGTCGCCCTCGCGGCGGGGCCGATTGCGGGCCAGAATTTCGGTGCGGGCAACAGCGAGCGAGTGCGGGAGACCTTCGTCAGGGCGGCGTTGATTGCGACGGTCTTGATGATCGCGCTCACTGTCTTCGTGCAGCTCGCACCCGGATTGTTGCTCACCGGCTTCTCGAATGATCCGGAGACGATGAGGGTCGCGTTGCTGTTTCTGAAAATGATCTCGCTGAACATGGTGGCGCAGGGATTCATCTTTGTCTGCTCCAGCATGTTCCAGGGCCTCGGCAACACCAAGCCGGTGCTGTGGAGCTCGGCGACACGCGTCCTCACTTATTCTCTGCCGGCGATCTGGCTTTCGACGCGGCCGGGCTTTCGGATCGAGTACGTCTGGTACATATCGAACGCGGCGACGACGCTCCAGGCCGTCCAGAGCCTGTGGTTGTTGCGCCGCGAGTTCAGGAAGCGGCTGGTGACTCCGACGGAGAATGCTGAAGAGCCGGTGAGTTCGGAGCCCAGCGCGCCTCTGGCCCGCGAGCCTGCGTAGCGACGGCTTGTTCCATCCCCGCGGCTCCGGCTAATTTGCCGGGCTGCGAGGGTGGGATTGTCGAAGGGACGAATGGGCGGAGTGGCGAACGAGGGGCGGCCGGCGACCTGGCTCTCGGCGATCTGGGCGGCGCGCTACCGCACGCCGGCTCGTTTTGTCGCGCTGATCGCGCTGCTGCTGCCGTGGACGACGAGCGGGACGACGTTCGCGCTGATACCCTGGCTGATTGCCTTCGCGTTCCTCGATCTGCGCGACTTCCCGCGCTCGCTGCTGCGTCCGGTCTGCCTGCTGCCGATCGCGCTGGTGGTCCTCGCGCTTGTCGGCATGCTCTGGTCGGAGGCCCCGTGGCCGGAAAAAGTTCATGCGATCGGACCGGTGTTGAAGCTCCTGGTGATCCCGCTTCTGATCTACCAGTTCGAGCGTTGGCCCTACGGCGTCTGGGTGTTCGTGGCTTTTCTCACATCCTGCGCGCTGGTCATGCTGGTCTCCTTCGCCGTCGCTGTTGACCCCGATCTGTCGCTGAAGCTCTATCTGTCGCGCGGGCCGTATAAGATCGAGAGCGGTGTCGCGGTGCGCAACTATATCGACCAGAGCCAGGAGTTCGGGCTCTGCGCGATTGCGTCGATCTATCCGATCGTGGCGTTGTTTCGCGAGGGACGCGTCCGTATCGCGATGCTGCTTACCGCGATCGCGATCGGCTTTCTCGCCAATATGACGTTTGTCGTGGTCTCGCGCACGGCACTGGTGACGCTGCCGATCCTGCTCGTGGTCTTTGCTCTCCTGCATCTGCGTTGGCGCGCCGCCTTGCTGGCCGCGGGTGCGATGGCGTGGTTGGCTGTGTCACTCTGGACGGTCTCGCCGCATCTGCGCGCAACCGTCGCGAAGTTCCAGGGCGACTACGAGATGAGCGTGGAGGACAAGCAGGTCAGCGGCATGGGTTCACGTCTGGAGTACTGGCGGAAATCCCTGGGCTTCGTCGCTGATGCGCCGCTGGTTGGCCACGGCACCGGCTCGATCCGCGCTCTGTTCGCAGGCGCGGCTGCGGATGCGGAGGCCGATCCGCTGCGCGGCGAGATCGTCAGCAATCCGCACAATCAGACGCTGAGCGTTGCGGTGCAATGGGGCGTGGTGGGCGTGCTGGTTCTCTACGCGCTATGGTTTGCGCATTTGCTGATGTTCCGCGGCGAGGGGCTCGCCTGCTGGATCGGCCTATTGGTCGTGGTGCAGAACATGCTGTCCTCGATGCTCAACACCCATCTGTTCGACTTCACGCCGGGCTGGATCTACGTGCTCGGTGTCGCGGGCGGCATGGCGCTCGCGAAGAAGAGCTAGAACGCACTGACGCTGTTCCAAACCAGGGTCGCGCCCGAGAGGAATAGCAGGCCGAGCACGACGTCGCCAAAATGCTTGTCGCTGAGGGCGTGATAGACGCGCGCCCCCAGCCATGCGCCGATCAACGTGCCCGGGAATGCGACCATCGCGAGCCACACCACCTTGAATGCGACGAGGCCCGAGGCGGTTTGCAGCACCAGCGCGGTCGCAAGCACCGTGAAATTGAACAGCTGGAAGATGCCCCGCCGTTCGTGCTTGTTCCAGCCGCGGATATTGGCCCACAGGATCGGGAGCGGTCCGGACAGGCCGGCGAGCCCGCCCAAAATGCCGCCGGCAAAGCCGATCACGCCGTCGGCGATGCGGCCGCCGAAGGTGACGGCGAACTGCTTTTTGTTGAAGTAGAGCGCGCTCGAGAAGATCAGCAACAGGACGCCGACGCTCAGTTTGAACACTTTTGGATCGGCCGAAGCGACCAGCGTGGTTCCGATCGGCACGCCGAGCAACCCACCGATCAGGAACGGCCACACCAGCGAGAGGTCAAAGCTTTTCCACATCGATGGCAGCGTCGAGGTTTGTGCGATCACCGAGCAGATCAGCACCAGGGGCACCGCGAGCGAGGGCGGCAGCACGTAAAGCCAGATGCCGAGCGCCATCAGCGCGGTGCCGAACCCGGCCAGCCCCGAGACGAACCCGCCGGCCAGCGCGCCGAACAGCAGCAGCGCAATCGTGAACGTTTCCACGCCTAAGTTCCTGTTGTCGCGATCTCGTGATCACCGCACCGTGCATAGCACAGCCGCGGACGTCGAGGTCAATGCATGCTTGCACGCAAATGCGACCTGCAATCGTCGGGCATTTTCGAACGATACGCCCAGGAAAATGGAGAACAACCATAGGTGCGCCGCGCCGGTGATGCCACCGAAGTGACTAATCGTGAACCCGCTCCTTGTTGGAACGGCGGGACCTCATTCGTATCTGAGCCGGGGCGGCCGTCGATTGGAGAGACAGCAATGCGTATGATTCTGGCTTCGAGCCTTTTGATCGCCCTCATGGGCTCTGCGAACGCGGCTACGGTGCACCATGCGCACCGACAGCATGTCATTGTTCGTCCCGATCAGGGAGGAGGCGCCTCAGACCCCGCTTCGGCCTTTGGCTACGCACCATCCGGGCCGGCGATCTATCCCCGCTCGGCACCGTACGGTGAATATGAAATGTATCCGCGGGATTCCCAGGGCTACGCGCCTGGCGAACGCGAGCAATTTCTCGACAGCGTGAGACGAGGCGGCTGACGCGCCTTAGACGATCTGCCTGGTATCCGCGGGCCTCTGCAGCGTGCCGATCAGAATCCGGAGTGCTTGCGTCAGCTCCGCGCGATTGCGCGCGGCGCCGAGCGACAGCCGTGCAGCATTCGGCGGACTGCCATCGACCACGAAAGAGTCGCTGGCCACCACGGCGAGCCCATCGCGCAACAGCTGCGCGGCGACATCGCGGCGGCCCGATCCCTCCGGAAGCCGCAACCACAGATGATGCGCGGCGGGGTTGGCCTGGAACTGAAACCCCTTCAGTGCGCGCTGCGCCAATTGCTGGCGGCCGACGGCCTCGTTGAGGATGGCCGCGATGATGCGGTCGGCGACACCGTTCTCGAGCCAATGCGTCACCAGCGCGACCATCAGCGGCGCCGGCATCTGCACTGTCGCTTGCAGATGGCCGCGCATCTGAAGCTGCGCGTCGACGTCGGGCGCCAGGAGATAGGCAACGCGCAACGCCGGCGCGATGCATTTTGACAGTGTCGTCGCGAGATATGTCCGCTCCGGGATGAGGTTCGCAATCGGCGAGGCCGATCGGTCGAGCAGCCCGTAGGCATCGTCCTCGATCAGGGCAGTATCGGCATCGCGGACGATCTTGGCGATTGCACTGCGTCGCTCGGCGGAGAGTGTCGCCGTGGTCGGATTGTGCAGGGTCGGAATGAGATAGACTGCCTTCGGGCCGTGCGTGCGACAGGCCTTCGCCAGCGCATCCGGCAAAATGCCCCCGTCATCCATGGCGACACTGACGAGCTTGACGCCGAGCTGCGCAGCCGCCGCTTTAATGCCGGGAAAGGTGAGGGCCTCCGTCAGCACGACGTCGCCTGGCCGCGCGAGGTGGGCGAGGAGGTTGAACAGGATCGTCTGTGCGCCCGGAAAGATCACGAGCTTGTCGGCCTGCGCATGGGGAACGCGCGCACGCATCCAGCGCGCGGCGACCTCGCGCTCATGCGCGCTGCCGCCCGGCGGCTGGTAGTTCAGGAATGCGGTCAGGCCCGATTGCGCGCGAAGGGCCTCAAAGCCGGCGATGATGCGCTCGTCGAGCTGCGCTTCGAGCGGATGCGGCGGCACGTTCATGGAGAGGTCGATCGTGACCGGATGTGGCAGGTCGACCGTACGGCGTGCACTGGTCTCCGACACGAACGAGCCCTGGCCCACGCGGGCCTCCATGATGCCGCGGCGTCGTGCCTCGGTGTAGGCGCGCGTCACCGTGGTGAGGTCGATGCCCAGCGCTTTTGCCAGCGCACGCTGCGTCGGCAATTGCTGTCCCCGCACCAGCCGGCCCGTCGCGATGTCGGCCTCCATTGCGTCGACGATGCGCTGGTAGCGCGGCCCTGAGAGCTCCGAAATTGTAGGGGTCCAATCCATGCAATTTAGGCCCATATCCTTTGAATGTATGGATGCAGGATATTATTGTATGGATCATCAAAACGGAAGAGGTGTCGTCATGACGACCGGTTCAGTCTCTCTGGCAAAGGCGATGTGGCGTGGCTTTCGCGGCAAGTGCCCGAATTGCGGCGAAGGGCACGTGTTCGGCCGTTTCCTCAAGGTGGCCAGCGCTTGCGATCATTGCGGCGAGGAGCTGTTCCATCAGCGCGCCGACGACTTCCCGGCCTATCTCGTCATGGTCGTGGTCGGCCATCTCGTGGTGCCGGCGATCCTTGCGGTCGAGACCGCCTATGCGCCGCCGGTCTGGCTGCAACTCGCAGTGTGGCTGCCGGTGACGCTGTTTGCTTCGCTTGCTCTGCTGCAACCGACCAAAGGCGCGATCGTCGGCCTGCAATGGCAGATCGGCATGCACGGGTTTGAGGCGAGCAAGCTGCGGCGGGAAGCCGGCCAGCTTGCGCCCGTGCTGGTGAAGGCACAGCGCGCGGCCTGAGGCAGCTCGCGGCGTTTACATCGCGCGGCCCATTGCTACACTCCATCGCATCAAAACAAGAACGATGGAAACGCCAATGGCCGCACGCGCAAAAACCTTCCTGCTTTGTCATGGCGCGTGGTCCGGCGGCTGGTCCTGGCGCAAGATGCATCCGCTGATGGCGCAGGCCGGCCACCGCCTGGTCGCGCCCACCTACACCGGGCTCGGTGAACGATCGCATCTCGCCAGTCCCGCGGTCGATCTCGACACGCACATCCAGGACATCCTGGGCGTCATCAAGTTCGAGGATCTCGACGACATCGTGCTGCTCGGCCACAGCTATGGCGGCATGGTCGCGACGGGCGTTGCCGATCGCGCGCGTGAGCGCGTGACGCAATTGATCTATCTTGACGCCTTCGTGCCGCGCGATGGCCAGTCGCTGTTCGATCTCAACGAAGGTGGACGCGAGCCGATGCGCAAGGCTGCCGCCGCCGGCGATGGCTATCGCATCCCGCCGAACCCGCCGCCCCCTGATACGCCACAGGCCGATCTCGATTGGCTCAACGCCCGCCGAATCAACATGCCGATCAAATGCTTCGAGACGAAGCTGAAGCTTCAGCACGGCGAGCCGGCAATGCCGCGCAGCTACATCTATTGCGCCCGCATCCCGCCCGGTGATGTGTTCGGGCAATTCGCAAGGCGGGCGAGGAGCGAGCAGGGCTGGCGCTATTTCGAGCTCGACGCCAGCCACGCGCCGAACGTTACGGCACCGGGGGCATTGATGAAGGTGTTGCACGAGATCGTGGCGTAGAGCGGCGCCCAAAATTGGTGAGGGGTCCGATGCGTTGGCATCGAACCCCTCGTTGCAAGATATCAGCCGGCCTGTAAGCCGGGTTCTGTAGGGCACCGCCTGCTTGCGCAAACGATACGTGACGACCATTCCTCTGGGACCATGTTTGCACATGACCTCGAGCAACCTACCCGGACGGCGGGCCTGACATCGCCCCGCGGCGTTATCGCTTTCGCGAACAGCCCGCTATGCCGTCCCTATTCGGTTTTGCTCCCGGTGGGGTTTACCATGCCGGCTCCGTTGCCGGACCCGCGGTGCGCTCTTACCGCACCTTTTCACCCTTACCCCGCGAAGCCCGAAGGCGAAGCGGGGCGGTTCGTTCTCTGTGGCACTTTCCCTGGGGTCGCCCCCGCCGGACGTTATCCGGCACCGTATGTCAAGGGAGCCCGGACTTTCCTCCCCGGCGGCCTTTCGGCGCTTGCCGGAGCGGCCGTCCGGCCGACTGACTGACAAGGCAATGGGCATTTGTGACGGTTTCGTCAAGCCAAGATCGTGGCGCACGCGGCGGCGGAAATAATTTATCCTGAAGATGTCGTTGGGCGCGGACCCCGTTCGACTGGATGTCGGCGATCCAGCCGAAGCACAGGAGTAAAGCGATGCAATATCTGCTGCTGATCTACCGGAACGAAAACTACATGACCGACATGAGCGCCACCGACCGCCAGAAGCTGATGGGAGAATACGGCGCCTACACCCAGTCGATCATCCAGAGCGGCCATTTCAAGGCCGGCGATGGGCTGCAGCCGACGACGACCGCGACCACGGTGCGCGTTCGCGACGGCAAGACCATGACCACCGACGGACCGTTCGCGGAAACGCGCGAGCAGCTCGGCGGCTACTATCTGGTCGAAGCCAAGGATATCGACGATGCCGTTGCGCTCGCCGCGCGAATTCCCGAGGCGAAGCGGGGCTCGATCGAGGTCCGGCCGGTCATGATCTACAATTGATCGCACCGAGCGACATCGACAAGATCTTCCGCGACGAGGCGGGGCGGGCGCTGGCCACCCTGATCCGCCTCGTCGGCGATTTCGATTTGGCCGAGGACGCGCTGCAGGATGCGTTCGCGGTCGCGCTGGAGCGCTGGTCGGCGTGCGAGATCCCTGACAATCCGCGCGCCTGGCTGGTCAATGTCGGCCGCAACAAGGCGATCGACCGCATCAGGCGCCAGGCCGCCTTTCGCGGCAAGCAGCAGGCGCTCCTGCATGAGCTCGAGCTCAACGCGAATACGCCGGCTGAGCCGCCCGCGGTGCTCGACGACGACATGCTGCGGCTGATCTTCACCTGCTGCCATCCGGCGTTCGCGGTCGAGGTCCAGGTCGCGCTGACGCTGCGCACCGTCTGCGGCCTCTCCGCCGCGCAGGTCGCGCGCGCGTTCCTCATTGGTGAGGATGCGATGGCGCAGCGCCTCGTCCGCGCCAAGCAGAAGATCAGGCTCGCCGGCATTCCCTATGAGGTGCCGGAGCGCGACGCGCTGGCGCCTCGGCTCGACGGCGTGCTTGCCGTGATCTATCTGGTCTATACCGAAGGCTATGTCGCAACCTCGGGCACGGACCTGATGCGGCCCGATCTCGCGACTGAGGCGATCAGGCTGGCGCGCTTGCTTGACCGTCTGATGCCGGATCGCGCCGCGATCAAGGGCCTGCTGGCGCTGATGCTGTTGCACGATGCGCGCCGCGCCGGCCGCGAGACCGCGGCCGGCGACATCGTCCTGCTGGAAGAGCAGGACCGTTCGCTCTGGGATCGCGCGCAGATCGAGGAAGGCTTGCGCCTCGTCGATGACGCGCTGCGCGTGCCGGGCCGGCCGCAGCCCTATGCGGTGCAGGCCGCGATCGCCGCGTTGCATGCCCGCGCGCCGAGCTTCGAGGCGACCGACTGGCCGCAGATCGCCGGGCTCTATGAAGTGCTGTTGCGCATCAGCCCGTCACCGGTGATCGAGCTCAACCACGCCGCCGCCGTGTCGATGGTCGACGGCCCCGCCCGCGCGCTCGATCTCGTCGACGCGATCACCGCGCGTGGCGGCCTCGATGGTTACGAGATGTTGCCGGCGGTGCGCGCCGATCTGCTGCGACGGCTCGGCCGCAAGGATGACGCGCGCGAGGCTTATCGCGTGGCGAGCGAGGCGACCCAGCTCGAGCCGTTGCGACGGCTGTATGCGCGGCGGCTGCGGGAGCTCGACTAGATGCCGAGCGCACTCTGATAGGCGAACAGGGCGGGGGCGCCGCCCGTGTGCAGGAAGATGACGTCCTCGTCATTGCGCCAACGCCCCATCCGGATCATCGCGATCAGGCCGGCGAGCCCTTTGCCCGAATAGACGGGGTCGAGCACGAGCGCCTCCGTTTGTCCGGCGAGCCGGATCGCCTCGATCGTAGCCGCGTGCGGCACGCCATAGGCTGGGCCGGCGTGACCGGCGACCACTTCGACCAAGGCCTCGTCGAAATCTGCGTCGAGCAGATCCGCCGCTTGCCGCGCAAGCCCCACCACGTCAGTGCGCACCCGCGCCGGCTCGGCATCGATGTCGATCCCGATGACTTTCGTGTCCGGCATGGAGATGGCCGCGCCGACGATGAGACCAGCCTGCGTGCCGGCACTACCGGAGCAATGCACGATCGCGGATGGTTTGAAGCCAGACAGCGCCGCCTGCTGCGCGATTTCGGCGATCGTGGTGGCATAGGCAACCGCGCCCAGTACATTCGAGACGCCGTAGGGCACGAAATATGGCTTGCGTCCTTTCGTCCGGAGATCGTCGACGAGCGTGCGGATGGCGGCATTGCGGTCGCCGGTCCAGGGCACGTCGTGCAGATGCGCGCCGAACAGCCGATTGAGAAAGGCATTGCCCGAGGTCTCGTATTCCGGTGTCGGCGGCGCGAGCCGGCCGTGATAGACGGCGAGATGGCAGGGCAGACCGAGCTTTGCCGCAACTGCCGCGACCTGCCGCTGGCTATTCGATTGCACGACACCGCCTGAGACGATCGTGTCCGCGCCTTTCGAGACTGCATCGTGCAGGACGTAGTCGAGCTTGCGCAACTTGTTGCCGCCGAAGCCAAGCCCCGTCGCGTCGTCGCGTTTGACCCACAGCCGCGGCCCGCCGAGATGAGCCGTCAGTCGCTTCATGGGCTCGAGCGGCGTGGGAAGATTGGCGAGGCCCAGGCGCGGAAAGGCTGCGAGGCGGTCGATCAGCGGCTTGCGATCCCCAGGCATCGTTTGCCTCGTCCCGTGTGTCCGACGATCGGACCATAGCCCGACGTCGGGAATTGCAGGGACGATAGTGCGATCACATTCAGGCGAACTCTGGGACGCGCTACTTCGACGCGGCAGCAGTCCCATCCGCCGGCAGGCTCGCCAGCAGCGCCTGCAAGGTCGACAGCGTCGAGTGATCGGCAACACCGTCGAGGCGCGCGGGGCGGAAGTGGCGCTGGAAGGCGGTGACGACTTCCATGGTCGATGCGTCGTATTTGCCCGACAGCGGCACGCCATAGCCGTAGCGGGCGAGCGCCTGCTGCAGGCTCAGCACCTCGTCGCTGATGGTGCCGAGCATCAGGGTTTCGCCGCGCACGATCGGCGCCGGCGTCACCCAGTGGCCGACACCGGAATTGGCGAGGGAATGCCAGGGAAATTTTTCGCCGGGATCCTTCTTGCGCGCGGGCGCGACGTCGGAATGGCCGAGCACCCGCTGCGGCGTTACCTTGCGGCGGAGCATGATGCCCCGGCACAGCGCGATCACGGCGGCGATCTGGCGCAGCGGATATTCCGGATAGCCCCAGTCGTGGCCGCGATTGATGATCTCAATCCCGATCGAGCAGGAGTTGATGTCGTCTTCGCCGGCCCAGGACGAGACGCCGGCGTGCCAGGCGCGGCGCGATTCCGGCACGCATTGCACGATGCGGCCGTCCTCCAGCACGACATAATGGGCCGACACTTCGGTGCCGGCCGTGCACAGCCGCGCCAGCGCGCCCTCGACGTCGGGCATGCCGGTGTAGTGCAGCAAGATCATGTCCACCTGCCGTCCCTTGTTGCGGTCGCCGTGATTGGGCGAAGGGATGATGTCGGAGACGATCGACGAATCCGGCTCGAACGTCCGCATGCTCGCTGCGGCCTTTGGAACCGGGAGAACGCGCTGACGCTTCGAATCAGTTCCAGACGGTGTGGACGGACCGGACGACATAAACAGCTCAGAATCGGAGGACGAGTGGGCCAAGCCCTTCTCTTTACTATTTCTTTACTGTCCGGTCCGCGCAATCGCGCAGGTCAGTTAACGCGTGCATTTTGGGCCCAGTGTGTGGACGACGCATCACCACCCAAGCACCTTTTCGAGATGTAATGAGCCGATCAACGCTTTCTTAACGCTAAGCGCCGTTACTGAGAGGTGAAGAGCCGACCCGCGTCCGGAGGCGGCCAAAAGCGCTTTTGGCTCGAAATCCCATGGCAGCCCGACATATTCCGCTGGGAACACCGGGTCTGCCGCCCGGGACGACCGGACGCGGTGCGCTTGCTGAACTGGGGCTTTGTCGTGGAACCGCCGCGACGCGGAGTTATTCGAGGCGTGATGGGCTTGCTCGCCCCCGATTTCACCTGTCCGTCCGACGGGTGCGGCGCATGAGTGATGCGCCGCACATTCCCGTGCTTGGCCGTGAGGCGATCGAGCATCTCGCGCCGCGCCAGGGCGGCATCTACGTCGATGCCACCTTCGGGGTTGGCGGCTACAGCCGCGCCATACTCGATGTACCGGGAACCCGCGTCATCGCGATCGATCGTGATCGCACCGCGATCTCCGGCGGCGCCGAGCTGGTCGCGCGCGCTGGCGGCCGGCTGACGCTGGTCGAAGACCGTTTCTCGAACCTCGCCGAGGTCTGCGCCGCGCAAGGCATCGATGCGGTCGACGGCGTCGTGATGGATGTCGGGGTGTCCTCGATGCAGCTCGACCAGGCCGGCCGCGGCTTCTCGTTCCGTCTCGACGGTCCGCTCGACATGCGGATGGGGCAGACCGGGCCGACGGCCGCCGATGTTGTCGCGCGCGCCTCGGAGAGCGATCTCGCCGACATTATCTATCTCTTCGGCGAAGAACGGCATTCGCGCCGCGTCGCCCGCGCCATCGTTGCCGACCGGCAGGAGACGCCGTTCACCACCACGCGCGCGCTCGCCGATCTCGTCGGACGCGTGGTGCGCTCGAAGCCCGGCGATATTCATCCGGCAACACGAACGTTCCAGGCGCTGCGCATCTTCGTCAACGAAGAGCTCGAAGAGCTCCAGACCGCGCTTGCTTCCGCCGAGCATGTGCTCAAGCCTGGTGGCCGTCTCGTTGTGGTCTCGTTCCACTCGCTTGAAGACCGCATCGTCAAGAATTTCCTTAGCTTGCGTGCCAAGACCGGCGGCGGCTCGCGGCATCTGCCCGAGGTGGCGCAAACAGCGCCGAGCTTCCAGCTTCTGACGCGGCGGCCCGTGATCGCCGGCGAAGAAGAAGTTGCGCACAATCCGCGGGCGCGTTCCGCAAAGCTGCGCGCCGCCGAACGCACTTCGGCGCCGGTGCATGCCGACGACGAGCCATCGTCCTGGCCAAAACTCTCCGACGTGATGAGGGGCGGCTAGCAGATGCGCTTCATCCACCTTCTCGTCATCGGCGCGCTGATTTTCGCGGCGGCCTATGTCTACCGGATCAAGATGGATTCCACCGCGCGCACCGAGAAGGTGCTGCGGCTGCATGCGGAGATCCGCGAGCAGCGCGATGCGATCGCGCAGTTGCGCTCCGAATGGGCCAGGCTCGATGCGCCCTTGCGCCTGCAAGGCCTCGTCGAGCGGCATCTGCCGCTCAAGCCCGTCAACGGCACGCAATATGACTCACTGAAGAACCTGCCCGACCGTCCGCCGCGGATGTTCCGGCCGGGCGAGCCTGATCCGATCGGGTCCATGATCAACACCATCGAAGCCGCGAGCGATCCCGACAGCGTGACGGGCTCGGTGCCGCAGCCCGAGGACAAGCAATGAGCGCTGTTCCGGCCAAACCGACCGAACCGTGGCGCCAGCGTCTGATCCGCAGCCTGCTCTACGGGCGCAATGTCGATCGCGCCGCGAAGGCGCGCGCGCGCGTCGGGCTGGCGATGGTCGCCTTTGCCATGGTCTATGCCCTGATCGGCAGTCGGCTCGTGATGTTCGCGATCGGCGCCGACGCCCATAGTGCGCGCCGCGCCGCCTCGCAGGAAGTGGTCGCGACCGCGCGGCCCGACATCGTCGACCGCAACGGCGCGATCCTCGCGACCGACGTCAAGGCCGCCAGCATGTTCGGCGAGCCGCGCCGCATCATCGACAAGGATGAGGCAATCGAGCTGTTGACCGCGACCGTGCCCGACCTCGACGAGACCGAGGTGCGCGAGCGCCTGTCGTCGCGAAAAGGTTTCGTGTGGCTGAAGCGCGAGATTACGGCGAAGCAGCAGCAGGACATCCACAAGCTCGGCATTCCCGGCATCGGCTTCCTGCGCGAGAACAAGCGGGTCTATCCGACCGGCAACGAAGTCGCCCACCTCATCGGTCTCGTCAATATCGACAACCAGGGCATCGCCGGCATGGAGAAGTGGCTCGACAACCAGGGCCTCGCCGATCTCCACCGCGCCGGTTTTGCGACCGACCGCCTGCAAAAGCCGGTCGAGCTATCGGTCGATCTGCGCGTCGAGCACGCGTTGCGCGACGAGCTGCTGAAGGCCAAGGAAAAGTTCCACACCAAGGCGGCCTCCGGTCTCGTCACCAATGTCAACACCGGCGAAATCATAGCCATGGTGTCGGTCCCGGATTTCGATCCGAACAATCCCAAGGAAGCCCACGATCCCGATCGCATCAATCGGCTGACCACCGGCGTCTACGAGATGGGCTCGACGTTCAAGGCCTTCACGCTCGCAATGGCGCTCGATACCGGCAAGTACGGCCTCGATTCGATGTGGGATGCGCGCGGGCCGCTGCACTACGGCAAGTTCGCGATCCATGACGACGAGCCGAAGGGGCGCTTCCTGAACATGAAGGAAGTGTTCACTTTCTCCTCCAACGTCGGCGCAGCGCGCATCGCACTGTCGCAGGGCGTAGAAGCCCACAAGGCCTTCCTGCGCAAGATGGGCCAGCTCGAGCGGCTGCGGACCGAATTGCCGGAAAGCGCCTCGCCGATCGTGCCGAAACGCTGGGGCGATCTGAACACCATCACTATCGCCTTCGGCCACGGCATGGCCGTGGCGCCGTTGCAGGCCGTGATGGGCGTCAGCGCGCTGGCCAATGGCGGCCTGTTGATTCCGCCGACCTTCCTCAAGCGCACCGAAGAGGAAGCGCGGGCGATCGCAAAGCGCGTGATCAAGCCCGAGACGTCTGACAAGATGCGGTTCCTGATGCGGCTGAACGCTGAAATCGGCACCGCCAAGAAGGCCAACGTTCCCGGTTACTATATCGGCGGCAAGACCGGTACCGCGGAAAAGGTGGTCAACGGCCGCTACGCCAAGAAGAAGGTGCTGACCGCGTTCACCGCGATCCTGCCGGCCGACAAGCCGAAGTACCAGCTGCTGATCATGCTCGACGAGCCGCAGCCGCTGAAGGAGACCTACGGCTTCATCACCTCGGGCTGGAACGCCGTTCCGACGGCCGGCAACGTCATCACCCGTATCGGGCCGCTGCTCGGCATCGAGCCCCGCTACGACCTGCCGCCCGCGGACCGCCTTATTCTTGCAGCATCCAGGACAACCCAGTAATCAATCGGGTAGGCCGCAGCCGCTGCTGAGTCGGGGATTTTCCCTCAGGATTCGGCTTTTCCGGCGCGGCAACTGGAAGACCATGAAGCTGCGCGACCTCATAGGTCAGGATATTTTGGGCAATGATGCCGCAATCGAGCCCGCCGTTGCGGCGCTCGATGTGACAGGCGTTGCGCTCGACAGCCGGGTGGTCAAGCCAGGCGATCTCTTCTTCGCACTTGCGGGCAGCAAGACCGACGGGGCGCGCTTCATCGACGCGGCCGTTGCGGCCGGTGCTGTGGCCGTGGTTGGGGATCACGCACCCGACGGATGCAAGGTGCCGTTCATCACGGTCGCCAATCCGCGCCGCGCGCTCGCGCTGGCGGCGGCCAGATTTTTCCCGGCACAGCCTGCGACGATCGCGGCGGTGACCGGCACCAGCGGCAAGACCTCGGTGGCCGCGTTCACGCGTCAGATCTGGGAGCGGCTCGGGCATGCTTCGGCCAGCATCGGCACCATCGGCCTCGTCTCGCCCAAGCGCACCGTCTATGGTTCGTTGACCACGCCGGATCCGATCGCGCTGCATCGGCAACTTGATGAGATCGCGCGCGAAGGCGTGACGCATCTTGCGTTCGAGGCGTCCTCGCATGGCCTCGACCAATATCGGCTCGACGGCGTGCGCGTCTGCGCCGGCGGCTTCACCAATCTCACGCGCGACCACATGGATTATCATCCGACTGTTGCGCACTACCTCGCGGCAAAGCTCAGGCTGTTTCGTGAGCTCATTCCATCAGGTGGCGCTGCGGTGATCTCAGCCGATCATGATTGCTCGGCGGAGGCGATCGATGCGGCGAAGACGCGCGGTCTGCGCGTGATGGCGGTAGGACGCTACGGCGATGGGGCCGGCGAGGGCATCCGTCTCGTCGAGGCCACGGTCGAAGGCTTTTCGCAGAAGCTAGCCCTCGAACATCGCGGCAAGCATCACGCGGTGCGGCTGCCGCTGGTCGGCGAATTCCAGATCGAGAACGCGCTGGTCTCGGCCGGCCTTGCGATCGGCACCGGCAGCGATGCTACCAACGTGTTTGCGAGCCTCGAACATCTCGAAGGTGCCAAGGGCCGGCTCGAACGCGTCGGCGAGCGCAATGGCGCCCCTGTTTTCGTCGACTATGCGCACAAGCCCGATGCACTGGCGAAGGCGTTGCAGGCGCTGCGGCCTTACGCCAAACGAAGACTGATCGTCGTGTTCGGCGCGGGCGGCGATCGCGACGCCGGCAAGCGCCCGATCATGGGGCAGGTTGCTGCGGAGAACGCCGATCTCGTCATCATCACCGACGACAATCCGCGTAGCGAGAAGCCGGAAGCCATTCGCGCCGCGATCCTCGCCGCCGCCAGGGGCGCGCGAGAGATCGGCGACCGCGCGGCCGCGATCCGCGCTGCGATCGAGGAGCTCGAAGATGGCGATGCGCTGCTCGTCGCCGGCAAGGGCCACGAGATCGGGCAGATCGTAGGCCACGAGGTCCTGCCGTTCAGTGATCACGAGGCGGTCGCCGCCGCATTAGCAACGAGGGTCGCATGAGCGGGCCATTATGGACGGTTGCCGAGGTGGCGCGTGCACTGGGCGTGTCTGGATCATTCCCTGATACCCCGATCGACTTCGTCACCCAGGACAGCCGCCTGGTGAAGCCCGGCGGCCTGTTCCTGGCGCTATCAGGCACGCCGAGCGGCGGCTTCATCTCGGCCTTCGCCAGTGCGCGCGACGGCTGGGAGTTCGCGGACAAGGCGGAAGCGTCAGGCGCAGTCGCCATGATCGTGCCGCACGAGATCGCGGGCATCCGCATTCCCCAGATCATCGTCAAGGATACGCTGATCGACGGCCTCTGGGGCCTCGCGCGCGCCGCGCGCGCGCGTTTTAAAGGCCCGGTCATCGGCCTCACCGGCAGCGCCGGCAAGACCAGCACCAAGGAATTTCTCGCTGCCTATCCCAATGCCTATGCGAGCCCCTCGAGCTTCAACAATTTCTGGGGCGTGCCGCTGACGCTGTGCAATGCCCGGCCTGACGCCAGCCTTTGGGTCGTCGAGATGGGCATGAACCAGACGGGCGAGATCGCGCGGCTCAGCGAATTGACGCGGCCGACCGTCGCCCTGGTCGTCAACGTCCAGCCGGTGCATCTCGAAAAGCTCGGCTCGCTGGAGGCGATCCGACGCGAAAAAGTGTCGATCGCGCTCGGCCTGCCCGAGAACGGCGTGCTGGTGCTTCCCGCCGGGCTCAAGGCGTCGGAATGGAAGGGCAAGGTGGTGCGCTTCGGCGAGCATGCCGAGGTGCACGAGGTCAAGCACGCGCCGCATGGCGAGAGCTGGCAGGTCGTGGCCGCGATCGGCAGGAAGGAGATTGCCTTCAGCCTGACGCCGGGCGCGCCGCACCGCGTACAGAATGCGCTGGCCGCGCTCGCCTCTGTTCATGCCGCGCATCTCGATGTCGCGACGCTCGCGATCAAGCTCGATCGTGTCGGCATCATGACCGGCCGCGGCGTCGAGCAGGCGGTCGGCGGCGTCACCGTGATCGACGACAGCTTCAACGGCAATCCGGCGAGCGTGGCCGCCGCGCTGCAGAGCCTTCAGGCGCGTAACATGACCGGCGGTCGCCGCATTGCCGTGCTCGGCGACATGCTGGAGCTGGGCGACGATGCCCCGCACTACCACACCGCGCTGGCCTCGCATCTCGACGGCATTGACGGCATCTATTGCGTCGGGCCGCTGATGCGTCACCTCTTCGACACGCTTCCATCAGGCAAGGGGCTCGGCTGGCACGACGATCCCGCCACGCTGAAGGCCAGCGAGGTCGCTAACTTGCTGAAGGCAGGCGATGTCGTTGTTGTCAAGGGCAGCAAGAAGATGTTCTGGGTCAACAAGTTTGTGCCGGGCCTAGTGGCCGCCTTGCAGGCAAAGGCGTAAACTGCTTGGAAGGCGCAGTTCCCGAATCCCACCCTTTGCGGCGCGCCGCCGTCCGGTTTCTTTGAGGTCGCCGACCCCATGATGAAGACCAGAGAAGGTGCGTGAGAGATTGAGGCCTGCGCGAAGGCCGCGTGCGAAAGGCGCCATAGGACCGACTGAATGTTTTACTGGCTGATCGAGCTCTCCAACACATTTCCGAGCTTCGGTGCGGTACGCACCGTATTGAACGTCTTCCGCTACATCACTTTCCGGACCGGCGGTGCGATCGTCACCGGCGCGCTGTTCGTGTTCCTGTTCGGGCCCTGGATCATCGATCACTTGCGCATCCGTCAGGGCAAGGGCCAGCCGATCCGCACCGATGGTCCGCAATCGCATCTGGCCAAGAAGGGCACGCCCACGATGGGCGGGCTGATGATCCTGTCCGGGCTGACGGTCGCCACTGTGCTCTGGTGCAATCCGCTCAATCCTTACGTCTGGATCGTGCTTGCGGTGACGCTCGGCTTCGGCTTCGTCGGCTTCTACGACGATTACCTCAAGGTGACCAAGCAGACCACGAGCGGATTCGGCGGCAAGCTGCGCCTCTTGATCGAGGCCATCATCGCGCTGGTCGCCTGCTACGCGCTGGTGCGGTTGAACCGCGATCCCGCGTCGACCGCGCTGACGATCCCCTTCCTCAAGGACACCGTGCTGCATTTCGGCTGGTTCTTCGTCGTGTTCGGCGCCTTCGTCATCGTCGGGGCCGGCAATGCGGTGAATCTCACCGACGGCCTCGATGGCCTTGCCATCGTGCCCGTGATGATCGCGACCGCGAGCTTTGCGATGATCGCCTATCTCGCCGGCAACGCCGTCTTCGCCGACTATCTCCAGATCAAATATGTCGCGGGCACCGGCGAGCTCGCGGTGCTCTGCGGCGCGCTTATCGGCGCCGGTCTCGGCTTCCTCTGGTTCAACGCGCCGCCGGCCTCGATCTTCATGGGTGACACCGGCTCGCTCGCGCTCGGCGGCATGCTGGGTTCGATCGCAGTCGCGGTGAAGCACGAGATCGTGCTCGCTGTCATCGGTGGCCTGTTCGTGCTGGAGGCGGTCTCGGTGATCGTGCAAGTGGTGTCGTTCAAGCTGACGGGCAAGCGCATCTTCCGCATGGCGCCGATCCACCACCATTTCGAGCAGCTCGGCTGGACCGAGCCGCAGATCGTGATCCGCTTCTGGATCATCTCGGTGATGCTGGCACTCGCCGGTCTCTCCACGCTGAAGCTGCGGTGATGGTCCCGCAATGATCCCCGTCACATCCTTCGCCGGCAAGACGGTCGCGGTGTTCGGCCTCGGCGGCTCGGGGCTCGCCTCCTGCCGTGCGCTGAAGGCCGGCGGCGCCGAGGTGATCGCTGCCGACGACAATGCCGAGAACGTCGCCAAGGCGGCGCAGGCCGGCTTCATCACCGCGGATCTGCGCAATGTTGCCTGGGACAATTTCGCAGCGTTGGTGCTTGCGCCCGGCGTGCCGCTGACCCATCCGGTGCCGCACTGGAGCGCGCTGAAGGCGCGCGAGGCGGGCGTCGAGGTGATCGGCGACATCGAGCTGTTCTGCCGCGAGCGGCGCCGTCACGCCCCGAACGCGCCGTTCGTTGCCATCACCGGTACCAACGGCAAGTCGACAACGACGGCCTTGATCGCGCATCTGACCAAGGTCGCCGGCTACGACACCCAGATGGGCGGCAATATCGGCACCGCGATCCTGTCGCTGGAGCCGCCGCGCACGGGCCGCGTCCATGTCATCGAGATGTCGTCCTATCAGATCGACCTCACGCCCTTGCTCGATCCCTCCGTCGGCATCCTGCTCAATGTCAGCGAGGATCACATCGATCGTCACGGCACCATCGAGCATTACGCTGAAGTGAAGGAGCGCCTGGTTGCGAACGTGCAGGCAGGCGGCACGTCGATCGTCGGCGTCGATGACGGCTATTGCCGCGACATTGCCGATCGGCTCGACCGCGCCGGCAAGAACGTGGTGCGCATCTCCGTCAAGAATCCGCTCGCTTCAGGCATCCATGTCGAGCACGGAACCATCGTGCGCACCTCCGGCGGCGCCCGCAACGAGATCGCCAAGCTTGGCGGCATCGGCTCGCTGCGCGGCCTGCACAACGCGCAGAACGCCGCCTGCGCCGCCGCAGCCGCGCTCGCGATGGGCATCAGCCTCGACGTGCTTCAGAACGGCCTGCGCAGCTTTCCGGGCCTGGCGCACCGGATGGAGCAGGTCGGCCGCCGCGGCAATGTGCTGTTCGTCAACGATTCCAAGGGCACCAACGCCGACGCCACAGCGCATGCGCTGTCGTCCTTCGCGGACATCTTCTGGATCGCCGGCGGCAAGCCCAAGGCGGGCGGCATCACCAGCTTGACCGGTTTCTTCCCGCGCATCCGCAAGGCCTATCTGATCGGCGAGGCCGCGCCGGAGTTTTCCGGCACACTCGGTACGGTCGCGCACGAGATCAGCCAGACGCTGGACGTTGCTGTCGAGCACGCCGCGCGCGACGCGGAAGCATCGGGTCTTGCCGACGCGGTCGTGCTGCTGTCGCCGGCCTGCGCCTCATTCGACCAGTACCGCAACTTCGAGATCCGCGGCACAAAGTTCCGCGAGCTGGTGCAGGCGCTGCCGGGCGTGAAGCCGGCGGTGTGAGCATGTCGCGGCGACGCCGGATCGCAATTGTCGTCGCTGCTCTTGCTATTCCGATGGGTTTTTTGGGTGTCGTCCTCGTTGACAGCCTCATGCACCAATTCGGCGCGTGCCGCGTCGTTCGTCAAAGTGCATTTGCCTCCCCGGGCGGTGGTCAGTTGGTTGTCGTGGTCTGGAAGACCTGCGGAGCAACCGACAGTACGCAAGCCAGCCTCGTGGCGCGCGGCCGGACCTTCTCGCCCGAGGACACACCGACCTTTGTCAGCGTGGCCGGGCATCTCGATGTCGTGGTCGCCTGGAGCAGCGAGCGGTCGGTCAGGATCGGTTTCATTCCAGAGCCAGGCGAGGTCTACAAGCGCGATCAGCGCGCGGGTGACGTCGCGATCAATTATGAGTAAGGCCTCTCGTGTCCCGGACGCGGTGCAGCGCGCGGCTCTGCAGCGCACCGCGCCGCGAAGAGGCGCCGCGCTGCGCGGCGTCCGGGGCACGAGACTCTTCAAAACTTGAACGGTCTATTAACCTCCCGGTAACCAACCTCGGCGACCAATGGACGGACCTCTGTCCGAAAGCGGCCGCCCATGCTCTCCCGTGAAGAACGCACCCCCTTTTCCGAGTGGTGGTGGACCGTCGACAAGCCGCTGTTCGGCGCGATCCTGTTGCTGATGCTGACAGGCGTCATCCTGTCACTGGCGGCGAGCCCATCGGTCGCGACCCGTATCGGCCTCGATCCCTTCCATTTCTTCAGCCGTCACGTGATGTTCCTGGCGCCGTCCTTCATGGTGCTGCTCGGCGTTTCCTTTCTGTCGCCGCGCACGATCCGCCGTTCGGCGCTGATCATCTTCACGCTGAGCATCATCCTGATCGTGGTGACGCTCGCGGTCGGCCCCGAAGTGAAGGGCTCGCGGCGCTGGATCACGCTGCTCGGCATCAATATCCAGGCCTCCGAAATCGCAAAGCCCTCCTTCGTCGTCATCGCGGCCTGGCTGTTCGCGGAATCGACCAAGCGGCCGGAGATGCCGGCGACCTCAATGGCACTTGTACTGCTGCTGATGCTCGTCTCCCTGCTGGTGATGGAGCCGGACTTCGGCCAGACCATGCTGATCCTGATGGTGTGGGGCTCGCTGTTCTTCATCGCGGGCATGCGCATGATCTGGGTGTTTGGCCTTGCCGGCCTCGGCGCGGCCGGCCTGTTCAGCGCCTATCTGTTCGTCCCGCACGTCGCCGGCCGCATCAAGCGCTTCATGAATCCGGCTTCAGGTGACACCTTCCAGGTCGATACCGCGATGGAGGCTTTCTACAACGGCGGCTGGTTCGGCTTGGGACCGGGCGAGGGAATTGCAAAACGCAGCCTGCCTGACAGTCACACCGACTTCGTGTTCGCGGTTGCCGCCGAAGAGTTCGGCATTATCCTGTGCCTCGCCATGCTGGCGCTGTTTGCCTTCGTCGTGATCCGCACGCTGTCGCGCGCCTATGCCAATGAGGACATGTTCTCGCGCTTTGCGGCCTCTGGGCTAGCGATCCTGTTCGGCGTGCAGGCGGCGATCAACATGTCGGTCAACCTCCAGCTCATTCCCGCCAAGGGCATGACGCTGCCGTTCATCTCCTACGGCGGTTCCTCAATCGTGTCGCTCTCCTATGGCGTCGGCATGATGCTGGCCCTGACGCGCCTGCGCCCGCGCACCGAGGTCGAGGCCAGCGGCCACGCCGAGGCGATGCGCAGCTACGCGTAAGCCGTTATTGCGAGGAGCTCGTGACAAAATTGCAGAGCAATTTTGCACTGAAGCGACGAAGCAATCCAGACTATCCCCGTGAAGCGATTCTGGATTGCTTCGCTTCGCTCGCAATGACGGGAAAGACCTTGTAAAAGGCATCGTCATGGACACCTCCCCCTTGATTCTTCTCGCCGCGGGCGGCACCGGCGGCCATCTGTTTCCGGCCGAGGCGCTCGGCGTCCAATTGATCCGGCGCGGCTTTCGCGTGCGTCTCGTCACCGACGAGCGCGCGCTGCGCTATAGCGGGTTGTTCAGCAAGGACATGATCGACGTTGTCGCGAGCGAGACCGCGCGCGGCCGCAATCCATTGCAACTCGTCTATGCCGGCCTCACGCTCGCGACCGGCACGCTCTCTGCCTACCGGCTGATCAAGCGGCTGAAGCCCGCTGCTGTCGTCGGCTTCGGCGGTTACCCGACCTTGCCGCCATTGGTTGCGGCAAAGTTCGCGGGCGTGCCTGGGATCATCCACGAGGCCAATGCCGTGCTTGGCCGCGCCAACCGTTTCCTGTCGAGCCGCGTCCAGGCCATCGCAACGTCGTTGCCGGGCGTGCTCGACCGCGATCCTGCGCTCGCGGGCAAGACCACGACGGTCGGCACGCCGATGCGTCCCGCGGTCCTTGCGGCCGCCGCCGTGCCCTATGCCGCACCGGAAGTGAACGGACCGCTGCGTCTGCTCGTTGTCGGCGGCAGCCAGGGCGCACGCATCATGGCCGACATTGTGCCCGATGCGATCGAGCGGCTCGAGCCCGCGCTGTGGGGGCGGCTCGTCCTCACCCAGCAGGTCCGCGACGAGGACATGACGCGCGTGCGCGCGGTCTACGACAAGCTCAAGATCAAGGTGGAGCTCGCGCCTTTCTTCACCGATCTGCCGGCGCGTCTCGCCTCCAACCATTTGATCGTGTCGCGTTCCGGCGCGGGCACTGTGGCCGAATTGGCCGCGATCGGGCGGCCCTCGATCCTGGTGCCGTTGCCGGGCTCGATCGACCAGGACCAGTTCGCCAATGCGGGCGTGCTGGCCAAGGTCGACGGCGCGGTTCGTATTCCGCAGACCGAATTTACCTCCGATCGGCTCGCCTCGGAGATCTCCGCCTTTGCCGCCGAGCCGGCGCGCCTTGCCGCCATGGCTGCCGCGGCGAAAGCGGCAGGCCGGCTCGACGCCGCCGAGCGGCTGGCCGATCTCGTGGTCAAAGTCGCGGGAATCTGACGCGAAAAAGCCCTTGTCTTCGTCTTCCAAAGCGGGGCATCCAGTAAGGACGGCGCGGCTGATTTGGCCGTGATCCAGACGCCGCCTGCGCAAGGCGGCGAGGTCAGGGAACAGAGCATGAGACTGCCGCGCGAGATCGGACCCATCCACTTCGTCGGGATCGGCGGGATCGGCATGAGCGGCATCGCCGAGGTGCTGGTCAATCTCGGCTATGCCGTGCAGGGCTCGGACGCCTCCGACAATTACAATCTCGACCGCCTGCGCAAGAAGGGCGCAAAGGTCTCGGTCGGCCATAAGGCCGAGAATGTCGATGGCGCCGAGGTCGTGGTCGTCTCCACCGCGATCAAGCGCGACAATCCGGAACTGATGGCGGCGCGCGAGCGTCGCATTCCCGTGGTGCGCCGCGCCGAGATGCTGGCCGAGCTGATGCGGCTGAAGAGCTGCGTCGCAATTGCCGGCACGCATGGCAAAACCACGACGACCACCATGGTCGCAACGCTGCTCGATGCCGGAGGGCTCGATCCGACCGTCATCAACGGCGGCATCATCAACGCCTACGGCTCCAACGCGCGTCTGGGGGCCGGCGACTGGATGGTGGTGGAAGCCGACGAGAGCGACGGCACGTTCTTGAAGCTGCCGACGGATGTCGCGATCGTCACCAATGTCGACCCCGAGCATCTCGATCACTTCAAGACGTTCGATGCCGTGCAGGATGCGTTCCGCCATTTCGTCGAGAACCTGCCGTTCTACGGCTTTGCCGTGATGTGCATCGATCATCCCGTGGTGCAGACCATCGTCGGCAAGATCGAGGATCGGCGTATCATCACGTATGGCGAGAATCCGCAGGCCGACGTGCGGCTGCTCGATCTCGCCCCGATGGGTGGCGGCTCGAAATTCAAGGTCGCATTCCGCGATCGCAAGACCGGCGCCGTGCCCGAGATCGCCGATCTCATGCTGCCGATGCCGGGTCGCCACAATGCCTCCAACGCGACGGCCGCAATCGCGGTTGCGCGCGAGCTCGGCGTGTCGGACGATGCGATCCGTAAAGCCATCGCCGGCTTCGGCGGCGTCAAGCGCCGCTTCACCAAAACAGGCGAGTGGAACGGCGTCACGGTGATCGACGATTACGGCCATCACCCCGTCGAGATCGCGGCGGTGCTGAAGGCGGCGCGGGAATCCACCAACGGCAAGATCATCGCCGTGGTGCAGCCGCATCGCTACACCCGCCTGCAATCGCTGTTCGAGGAATTCTGCACCTGCTTCAACGATGCCGATGCGGTTGTTGTCGCCGACGTCTATGCCGCGGGCGAGACGCCGATCGACGGCATCGACCGCGAGCATTTCGTCGCGGGCCTGCGCGCGCATGGCCATCGCGAGGTGATCCCGCTGCCGGCAGCGACGGAGCTTCCGGGCATCGTCAAAGGGCTCGCCAAGTCGGGCGATCTGGTCGTGTGTCTCGGCGCCGGCAACATCACGCAATGGGCCTATGCGCTGCCGGATCAGTTGAAGGCGCTGGGGTAGAGCAGTGAGCTTCCCCGACATCACCCCCTCACTCAAAGCCGCGATGCCAGACTTGCGCGGTCGGTTGCTTGCGAACCAGTCGCTGGCCGAGCTGACCTGGTTTCGCGTCGGCGGGCCGGCGCAGGTGCTGTTCACGCCGGCGGATGAGGACGATCTCGCTTATTTCCTCGCGCATCTCGCCAGCGACGTCCCGGTCTATGTCGTCGGCGTCGGCTCCAACCTGATCGTGCGCGACGGCGGCATTGCGGGCGTGGTGATCCGGCTGGCGCCGCGCGCTTTCGGTGAGGCGACGGCGAGTGGGGATGTCGTCACCGCAGGGGCGGCCGCGCTCGACAAGCGCGTCGCGGAGGTCGCGGCTGGCGCCAATATCGGTGGGCTCGAATTCTACTTCGGCATTCCCGGTACCATCGGCGGCGCACTGCGGATGAATGCGGGCGCCAATGGCGGCGAGACCAAGGACGTGCTGGTCGAGGCGCGCGGGGTCGGGCGCGACGGCACCAAGCACGTCTTCTCCAACGCCGATATGAAGTTCGTCTACCGCAGCAGCGGTGTCGATCCCTCGATCATCTTTACGTCCGCACGCTTTCGCGGCGAGATCAGGGATGCGGAGGCGATCCGCGCGCGGATGGCGGAGGTGCAGACCCACCGCGAGACCGCGCAGCCGATCCGCGAAAAGACCGGCGGATCGACGTTCAAGAATCCGCCGGGCCATTCCGCCTGGAAACTTGTCGATGCTGCCGGCTGCCGTGGTTTGCGGGTCGGTGGTGCCCAGGTGTCCGAGATGCACTGCAACTTCCTGATCAACACGGGCGAGGCCACCGCGCACGACATCGAGACGCTCGGCGAGACCGTGCGCGAACGCGTGAAGGCAAATTCCGGAATCGAGCTGCACTGGGAAATCAAGCGGATCGGGGTTTCCGCGTGAGCGTCATTCCGGGGGCACGAAGCGCAACCCGGAATCCCGAGATTCTCAGGTGCGCAAGTGCGAACCATAGTTCGATGCTGCGCATCGCTCCGGAATGACGAACATAGACAGGTGACGGACCAAAAAACATGCGCATCACCATCCTCTTCGGCGGCTCCAATCGCGAACGTCTGGTTTCGGTCGCTTCAGCCCAGGCGCTGCACCAGGCTCTGCCCGAGGCAGATCTCTGGTTCTGGGACGTCGAGGACAAGGTGCATGTCGTGCAATCGAAGCAACTGCTCGAACATGTCAGGCCGTTCGAAGACGAGTTCAAGCCAGGAACGCGTGGCATTCCGCTGGCGCAAGCGCTCGACCAGGCCAAGGCGGAAGATCGCGTGCTGGTGCTGAGCCTGCATGGCGGCTGCGCCGAGAACGGCGAATTGCAGCTGATGTGCGAGACGCGCGGCGTGCCGTTCACCGGCTCCGGCTCGGCCTCCTCCCATCTTGCCTTCGACAAGATCGCGGCCAAGCGCTTTGCCGCGCTCGGCGGCGTGACGCCGCCTGTGGGCATTGCGCTCGAGGATATCGATGATGCTTTCGCCGACCATGGAAGGCTGATCGCAAAGCCGGCGCGCGACGGCTCGAGCTACGGCCTGATCTTCGTCAACGCGAAGCAGGATCTCATCGCCGTTCGCAACGCCGCCAAGCACGAAGAGTATGTGATCGAGCCCTACATCGCGGGCATCGAGGCGACCTGCGGCGTGCTGGAGCGGCTGGATGGATCGATCGTCTCGCTGCCGCCGATCGAGATCATTCCGGGCGAGGGCAATTTCGACTACGCCGCCAAATATCTGCTGTCGACGACCCAGGAGATCTGCCCCGGCCGCTTCACGCCCGAAATCACCGCCGCGCTCAAGACCCAGGCGATGCTGGCGCACCGGGCGATGTCCTGCACCGGCTATTCCCGCTCCGACTTCATCGTCTCGGAGAAGGGGCTGGTCTATCTCGAAACCAACACGCTGCCCGGGCTGACCAAGTCCTCGCTCTACCCCAAGGCGCTGAAAGCCGAGGGCATCGCCTTCGTCGACTTCCTCCGCGGCCTGATCGAGCTCGCCGAGCGGCGGGTGCGGAAATAGTTAGGATTGGTTAACGGCCGAACCGGCAAAAACGCCCGGTTTGGTGGCCAAAACCGGTAAAATGCCGGGGATCGTGGCATAAACGCCTCACAAGGTTGGGCAAAAAGCACGCCGCGTTAACGAACTTTACCTTTTGTTTACCAGGACGTCCGAAGGTTAACGCTGGCGGCGCATATGGCGTTTGGGCTGCCGGCGCGTGAACCGTTTCGGATTGTTCCCGATCGGCGAACGCTTTGAAGGGGAGCGGTTTCTTCTGCTGAAGACCATCACCCGGCCCGGCACGTCCGAGACGTCATGTTCGCCAGGACCCACGCGATGTCGTGGGCAAACTGTTGACGAGCTCGTGCAATGGATGGAGCAGGAAGCCTCACCCGATCGTTTATGAGATCGCTGAGGCCCCAAGCTGACCTGAAGGCGGCCGCTATCGGAGCGGTCGTGCTTCTGCGCGAGTGGGTGCAGGAGAAGCGTGCTGAGAAGCGCGCCGCCAGCAAGCAGAAAATCAAGGCCAAGGCTGTCGTCGAGCGCGAGCCGCCGCCGCGCCTGGTGGCGCTGGTCGAGCGCTATCTGCCGCGCCGGGTCGGGATCACGATGACGGTGCTGCTGCTGATCGGCAGTTGCGGCCTCGGCATCGTCAAGGGCGGCCATCTCCAGGATTTCATCACCGCGGTCAGCGACGCGCGCAACGCGATGGCCAATTCGGCCGGCTTCCGCATCACCTCGGTCGTGATCAACGGCCGCAAGCAGCTCAGTCAGGACGAGATCCTCGCGATCGGTGGGGTCAGCGGCCGCTCCTCGCTGTTGTTCCTCGATGCCGACGACGTCCGCGACAAGCTCAAGGCCAATCCCTGGATTGCGGACGCGACCGTGCTGAAGCTCTACCCGGGCCAGCTCATGATCGAGATCACCGAGCGCAAGGCCTTCGCGCTGTGGCAGGAGGCCGGCCGGCTCTCCGTCATCGCCGACGACGGCGCGCTGCTCGAGCCCTATGTCTCGCGCCGGTTCCTGTCCCTGCCGCTCGTGGTCGGCAAGGGCGCCGACACCCAGGCCCGCGACTTCCTGGCGCTGCTGGCGCGCTATCCGCAGGTGAATTCAGTGACTAAGGCCGCGATCTATGTCGGTGAGCGGCGCTGGAACCTGAGGTTGAAGGACGGCCTCGACGTCCGCCTGCCGGAGCAGGACGTCGGCAACGCACTCGCCGCGCTTTCCAAGCTCGACAAGGATGAGAGGCTGTTCTCGAAGGACATCGTCGCGATCGACATGCGCCTGCCCGACCGTCTGGTGGTGCAGCTGTCCGATGACGCCGCCAAGGCGCGCGAGGATCTGTTCAAGGACAAGAAGAAAAAGAAGGCCGGGGACGCCGCATGACCGGTCTTGATCGCACCCAGACGCCGAAGACGCGCCCGATCTCGCACAAGCGCGGCGGCCTTGTTGCCTGCCTCGACATCGGCACCAGCAAGATCGCCTGCATGATCGCGCGGCTGAAGCCGTCGGCGCCGAGCGAAGCCCTGCAAGGCCGCACCCATGCGGTGGAACTGATCGGTTACAGCCAGATCCAGTCGCGCGGCATGAAGGCCGGCGCGGTGGTCGATCTCGCCGAATGCGAGCAGGCGGTGCGCCAAGCCGTAGGGCTTGCCGAGAAAATGGCGAAAGTACGCGTCGAGTCCGTGCTGCTGTCCGTTTCCGGCGGCAGGCTCTCCGGCCAGCTGGTCGAAGCTGCCGCCGATATCCGCGGCGGCGCGGTCACGCCGGCCGATGTCAGCCGCGTGACCTCCACCGGCATGCGCCACGCCACCGGCGAGGGCCGCACCGTGCTGCATGCGCTGCCGGTCGGTTACACGCTCGACGGCGTCAAGGGCATCCGCGATCCCCGCGGCATGGTCGCGCATCAGTTCGGCGTCGACATGAATGTCGTCACCTGCGACGCCACCGTGGCGCGGAATCTGATGCTGGCGGTGGAACGCTGCCACATCAATGTCGAAGCCATGGCAGCGAGCCCATATGTGGCCGGCCTGTCGGTGCTGACCGACGACGAGGCCGATCTCGGCGCCGCCGTGATCGAGATGGGCGCGGGCACCACCACGATCGCGGTCTATTCCGGCGGCCGCTTCGTGCACGCGGCCGGATTTGCGGTCGGCGGGCAACACATCACGATGGATCTTGCGCGCGGACTCTCGGCGACCATTGCCGATGCCGAGCGAATCAAGACGTTATACGGCACCGTTATCACCGGTGGATCGGACTCGCGTGAGCTGATGTCTGTACCGACAGCCGGTGACGATCAGGATCTGCCGCAGATCGTTTCGCGCGCCACCATCGCCAACATCGTCAAGCATCGTGCCGAGGAAGTCTTCGAAATGGTTCGGGACAAGCTGAAGGATTCGCCCTTCGCGGCAGAGCCCAAAGGCCGTGTCGTGCTCTCGGGCGGCGCCTCGCAGCTCACCGGCCTCGTCGAGCTTGGAACGCAAATTCTCGGCCGGCCCGTGCGGGTCGGACGTCCGCTCGGTTTTGGCCGGCTGCCCAACGAGGCGAAGAACGCCGCGTTCGCGGTGCCGGCCGGACTTCTCGTCTACCCGCAATATGTTCACCTCGAACATGTCGAACCGCGGCATACGCGGCAGCAGGTCAAGACAGGGACCGGCGGTTATTTCGGAAAGGTCGGACGATGGCTACGCGAGGGCTTTTGATGACCCATTTCCGCAAATGTCTGATTTCACCAACTCCCGCGGCCGCAGGCCGGGGCGAACCCACGCGCGCGTGATCGAGAGGCAAACATGACCATCAGCATCAACGTTCCTGATATTCACGAGTTGAAGCCCCGCATCACCGTGTTCGGCGTCGGCGGCGCCGGTGGCAACGCCGTCAACAACATGATCACGGCGGGCCTTCAGGGCGTCGACTTCGTGGTCGCCAACACCGACGCGCAGGCGCTGACGATGTCGAAGGCACAGCGCATCGTGCAGATGGGCACCGCGGTGACGCAAGGGCTCGGCGCGGGTTCGCAGCCGAACGTCGGCGCGGCGGCTGCTGAAGAAGTGATCGACGAGCTGCGCGACCATCTCTCTGGCGCCAACATGGTGTTCGTCACCGCCGGCATGGGCGGCGGCACCGGCACCGGCGCAGCTCCCGTCATCGCCAAGACCGCGCGCGACATGGGCATCCTCACCGTCGGCGTCGTGACCAAGCCGTTCCACTTCGAGGGCGGCCGCCGCATGCGCACCGCGGAAGCCGGCATCAACGAGCTGCACAAGGTCGTCGACACGCTGCTGATCATCCCGAACCAGAACCTGTTCCGGGTCGCCAACGAGAAGACCACCTTCGCCGACGCCTTCGCGATGGCCGACCAGGTGCTCTACTCGGGCGTCGCCTGCATCACCGATCTGATGGTCAAGGAAGGCCTGATCAACCTCGACTTCGCCGACGTCCGCGCCGTCATGCGCGAGATGGGCAAGGCGATGATGGGCACCGGCGAGGCCTCCGGCGACAAGCGCGCGCTGACCGCCGCGGAAGCCGCGATCGCCAATCCGCTGATCGATGATTCGTCGATGAAGGGTGCCAAGGGCCTCCTGATCTCGATCACCGGCGGCAAGGACCTGACCCTGTTCGAGGTCGACGAAGCCGCGACCCGCATCCGCGAGGAAGTCGACCAGGACGCCAACATCATCGTCGGCGCGACCTTCGACGAAGCGCTCGACGGCCTGATCCGCGTCTCGGTCGTTGCCACCGGCATCGAGCAGGCCGCGATCGCCCGCAACAGCCAGGCGACCTCGGCTCCGGTCGCGAACGCCGCGCCGCAGCAGGTGCAGCAGGCTCCCGCGGCTCCGGCCGCTGCCGCCGAGAGCCGTCTCGCCGACCTGACCGCGCGCCTGCGCGCCGACAATCAGCGCCTGGCCGAGCGTGCCCAGAAGATGGAGGCGCAGATCCCGGCCGCCGCACCGGTCGCGGCTGCGCCCGCCGCCCGTCCCAATGTCGAGCGTGCTGCGCTCGCCGCCATCGCAGCGGCCGTTTCCGAAGTCCCGCCCGCGCCGCAGACTTACGGCGACGTCACCGTGCGTCCGATCGCGCAGAAGCCCACGCTGTTTCCGGAGCCTGAGCAGGCCCCGCTTGCCATCCAGGAGCCGATGACGCCGGAAACCTTCATCCCGCCGCAGGCCGAGCGCGCCCCGGCTCGCGCGCCCCGGATGCCGCGCCTCGACGAGCTGCCGATGCCGGCCCAGGCCGAGCTTCGTCAGGCTCGTGGCGAGGTGGAAGAAGAGACTCCCCAGAAGACCCGCCTGTCGCTGCTCCAGCGCCTCGCCAATGTCGGCCTCGGCCGTCGCGACGAGGAAACCGAGGCGCCGATCGCAGCCCGCACCGCTGGCCCCGCCATGCCGGCGCTGCCCGAGCGCAAGCCGCAGCGGTCGGTAGCGCAGCAGATCGCTGCCAACGAGCCGGTCTCGGAGTATGCCCGCCGGCCCGCGCCGCAGGGACTCGACGCCCATGGCCGCCCGGCACCTGTTGCGCCGGCGCCACAGGGAGACGACCATCTTGATATCCCGGCCTTCCTGCGGCGGCAGGCGACCTGAGAATTGTTACAATAAGGCAGACGCAAAAAGGCCCCGGCGGGATGCTCGCCGGGGCCTTTTCCTATTCCCCGTGCATATCCGGATTGCACGTTCAAGCAACTGATTTTAAATCATTAATTACCTGTTGGGTGTTTCAGTAAAGCTGCCAATAACGGCCCCAAACCCAGGTGCAATTTGGTTAAGCCTTGGCGCGAATACGGCGGGTTTGGGGTAACAATCGGTAAAAAAGCGTGAGTTGGCGCTCTTTGAGGCAGTGACTATGGTTTGCCGTGACTTGGGGATACGGAGATTCGAACGGTCGATCTCAATCGATCAGTCGAGTTGAGTATAAGTCGCAGTGGGTCGTAGTGGGGCGGGTTCCTGATGAAATTTAGCCGGCAAACAACGCTTCGTGCGCAAGCCACCGTGGCCGGCGTCGGCGTTCATTCCGGTCTTCCCGTCACCCTTACGCTTGGACCTGCACCTGTCGATGCGGGTTTTATTTTTGTCCGCACCGGGCTTGAGGGAAGTGACCGCGAGATCCAGGCGACCGCCGAGCAGGTGGTGGCAACCGATCTCGCGACTGTCCTCGGTGATCGCAATGGTCCGCTCATCTCCACTGCCGAGCATGTGCTTGCTGCGCTGCGAGGTATGGGTGTCGACAACGCCATCATCGAAGTCGATGGTCCCGAAGTGCCGATCATGGACGGCAGCGCCGCGGCTTTCATCGCAGCGATCGATCAGGCTGGCGTCGTGACCCAGCCGGCGCAGCGCCGGTTCATTCAGGTTTTGAAGCCTGTTTCGGTCAAGATGGGCGACTCCTTCGGCGAGCTCAGGCCCTACGCCAACGGCTTCCGTGCCGAGGTCGAAATCGACTTCACCAATCCCGTCATCGGCCAGCAGAGCTATGGCTTCGACGTGAGCCCCGAGCGCTTCCGCCGCGAGGTCGGCCGCGCCCGGACCTTCGGTCTGATGGGCGATGTCGCCAGGCTCTGGAGCGCGGGCTACGCGCTCGGTGCCTCCTTCGAAAATACCGTCGTGTTCGACGAGGAGCGGCTGCTCAACACCGAGGGCCTGCGCTACGCCGACGAATGCGCCCGCCACAAGGTGCTGGACGTGATCGGCGATCTTGCGCTGGCCGGCCTGCCGCTGCTCGGCGCCTATCGCTCTGTGCGTGGCGGCCACAAGCTCAACCACGCCGTCCTGACTGCATTGCTCGCCGACCGTACCGCCTGGCGGGTGGTCGAGGGTGAGGCAGCCCGCCGCACCACTCGTCCCGTGGTCGAGGTCGGCAGCGGTATTGTTGGCGGCCGGATCGCCGCGGCCTACGGTCCGGACGTGTCCTGAAGGGCAGTTGCGGCAGACGGCTAAGCGGGGATTTCTCCGGGAAACTCCTGGTAACCATGATCGGCTAGGATTGCGGCGCTTTCGCCTTAATCCGGGCGGAATGCCTGCCTATCCGATGGGTTAACGATCGTTTTCCGGTTACACCGACGTGGTCGCATGGCAGGCGCCACGGACACATTTCGCGCCCATGACGGGGATCATGGGCTGGCGGGCACCGCATCACAGGGCGTCAGGTCTTAAATTCATGTCGGCACAGCGTATGACGCGCGGATATCTCTTGGTCTCACCGCGAGCCCGTGGGCTGCTTCAGGTCGCGACACTCGTCCTGCTCGCATTGCCGCTGGCCGGTTGCGGCACCGGCGCGCTCTGGGACAAGTTCATGAACAAGGACGACACCTTCGTCGAGGAGCCTGCCGACAAGATCTACAATGAGGGCTTGTACCTCATGAACGAAAAGAAGGACATGAAGGCGGCGAACAAGAAGTTCGAGGAGGTCGACCGCCAGCATCCTTATTCCGACTGGGCGCGCAAATCGCTGCTGATGTCGGCCTACGCATCCTACCAGGGCGGCGACTATGACAGCTGCATCGGCGCTGCGACCCGCTACGTCACCCTGCATCCCGGCAGCCCGGACGCCGCTTACGCGCAATATCTGATCGCCGCCTCGCATTACGACCAGATCCCGGACATCAACCGTGACCAGGGCCGCACCGAAAAGGCGATCGCCTCGCTGGAAGAGGTGGTGCGCAAATATCCGAACTCCGAATATGCGACCTCCGCCAAGGCCAAGATCGAGGGGGCACGCGACCAGCTCGCCGGCAAGGAAATGTCGGTCGGTCGCTACTATATGCAGAAGCGCGACTACACGGCCGCGATCAACCGCTACAAGGCCGTAGTGACGCAGTACCAGACCACGCGTCACGTCGAGGAGGCGCTCTACCGCCTCACCGAGGCCTATATGTCGATCGGTATCGTCGGCGAGGCCCAGACTGCCGCCGCCGTGCTCGGCCACAATTTTCCTGACAGCCGCTGGTACAAGGACGCCTATAATCTTGTAAAATCCGGCGGTCTCGAGCCGAGCGAGAATCAGGGGTCCTGGATCAGCCAGACCTTCAAGAAGATAGGCCTCTAAGTCTCGGCTAGGAAATCTGGTTCCATGCTGGCGCGTCTGTCGATCCGTGACATCGTCCTGATCGAACGGCTCGATATCGAATTCGCCACCGGACTTGCGGTTTTGACCGGCGAGACCGGTGCAGGCAAATCCATCCTGCTCGATGCCTTTGCGTTGGCCCTCGGCGGCCGCGGTGACGCGGGCCTCGTGCGCCATGGCGCGGAGCAGGGGCAGGTGACTGCCGTCTTCGATATCCCGAAGAATCACCCCGCAACGAAGATCCTGGCCGAGAACGGGCTCGACGATACCGGCGAGATGATTCTGCGCCGCGTGCAGCTCGCGGATGGTCGCACCCGCGCCTTCATCAACGACCAGGCGATCAGCGTGCAGACGCTGAGGGCGGTCGGCGCCGCGCTGGTCGAGATCCATGGCCAGCATGACGAGCGCGCGCTGGTCGATGCCGCCACCCATCGCCTCCTGCTCGATGCCTTTGCCGGCCTCGAAAAGGACGTCGCTGGCGTCGAAGCGCTCTGGGACGCGCGCCGAACCGCCAACACCGAACTGGAAGAGCATCGCGCCAGCATGGAGCGTGCCGCGCGCGAGGCCGACTATCTGCGCCATGCCTCGGGCGAACTGAAGCAGCTCGCGCCGACGGACGGCGAGGAGACCTCGCTCGCCCATCGCCGCACCACCATGATGCAGGGCGAGAAGATCGCCTCCGATCTGCGCGAGGCGCAGGAGGTGGTCGGTGGCCACAACTCGCCGGTTGCGGCGCTGTCGGCCGCCGTGCGCCGACTCGAGCGCCGCGGCGTCAATTCGCCGGCGCTGGTCGAGCCCGCGGTGAAGGCGATCGACGTCGCGATCAATGCGTTGGAGGAGGCCGACCAGCATCTCCTGGCCGCGCTCGCCGCAACCGATTTCGACCCGGCCGAGCTCGAACGCATCGAAGAGCGGTTGTTCGCTCTGCGCGCCGCCTCGCGCAAATATTCGACGCCGGTCGATGGCCTCGCCGCGCTCGCCGCCAAATATGCCGCCGACGTCGTGCTGATCGATGCCGGCGCCTCGCGCCTGAAGAAGCTGGAGCAGGCCGCGATCGAGGCTGACGCACGCTTTGCGGCGGCAGCGAAAAAGCTCTCCGCGGCCCGGCAGAAATCGGCCGAGAAGCTCAACAAGGCGGTCAACGCCGAGCTCGCGCCGCTCAAGCTCGAACGCGCGAAATTCATCACCCAGGTCACATCAGACGAAGCGACGCCGGGGCCGCAAGGCTTCGATCGCGTCGAGTTCTGGGTGCAGACCAATCCAGGCACCAAGCCGGGTCCGATGATGAAGGTCGCCTCCGGCGGCGAGCTCTCGCGCTTCCTTCTGGCGCTCAAGGTCGTGCTGTCCGACCGCGGCTCGGCGCCGACCCTCGTGTTCGATGAAATCGACACCGGCGTGGGCGGCGCGGTCGCGGATGCGATCGGCGCGCGGCTGGCACGGCTCGCCGGCAAGGTGCAGGTGATGGCCGTGACCCACGCTCCCCAGGTCGCCGCCCGCGCCGACCAGCATCTGCTCATCTCCAAGGATGCGCTGGACAAGGGCAAGCGCGTCGCCACCCGCGTCAACGCGCTCGCCGCCGACCACCGCCGCGAGGAAATCGCCCGCATGCTCGCCGGCGCCGAGATCACGGCCGAGGCGCGGGCGGCCGCGGACCGGCTGCTCAAGGCGGCGACGGCTTAGTTGTGTATCCCGGACGCGGCGCGTTGCGCTGCATCCGGGGAACAAAGAGACTAACCCGCCTTTACCGCCCCGCCCGCTCCGTCGTATCCAAGCACCATGGCCAGAGCAGCAAAAACAAAACCGCTTCGCGACGTCGCCGATCTCACCAAGGCGCAGGCCAAGGTCGAGCACATGCGCCTGACGCTCGAACTCGAACAGCACGACAAGCGCTATTATCAGGACGACGCGCCGACCGTGACCGACGCGGAGTACGATGCGTTACGTCAGCGCTTCAACGCGATCGAAAAACGCTTTCCGGAATTCGTCAGCGCGGACTCGCCCTCCCAGAGGATCGGCGCTGCGCCATCGGGACGTTTCAAGAAGGTGCGGCACTCCGTTCCGATGCTGTCGCTCGACAATGCCTTCGCTGACGAGGACGTGCGCGACTTCGTCGGACGTATCGTGCGCTTTCTGAAGCTCGATGACGACAAGATCAATTTCTCCGCCGAACCGAAGATCGACGGCCTGTCGATGTCGCTGCGCTACGAGGGCGGCGAGCTCGTCACCGCTGCGACGCGTGGCGACGGCGCAGAGGGCGAGGACGTCACCGCCAACATCCGCACGCTCGAAGACGTGCCGCAGAAGCTGAAGGGCCGCAACGTCCCTGACATCTGCGAGGTGCGTGGCGAGGTCTACATGACCAAGAAGGCCTTCCTCGCGCTCAATGAGCGGCAGAAGGCAGCGGGAGACACCATCTTCGCCAATCCGCGTAATTCGGCCGCGGGCTCCTTGCGGCAGAAGGACCCCGGCATCACCGCCTCGCGGCCACTCGGATTCTTCGCCTATGCCTGGGGCGAGATGAGCGCGATGCCGGAGGGGACGCAGACCGGCATGATCCACTGGTTCGAGCGCTGCGGCTTCAAGACCAATCCGCTGACCAAGCTGTGTCACTCCGTTGAGGAGCTGATCGCGTTCCACCAGAGCATCGAGGAAGAGCGCGCCGAGCTCGACTACGACATCGACGGCGTCGTCTACAAGGTCGATCGCATCGACTGGCAGGAGCGGCTCGGCTTTGTCTCGCGCACGCCGCGCTGGGGCATCGCGCATAAATTCCCGGCGGAGCGCGCCATGACGGTGCTGCGCGACATCGAGATCCAGGTCGGCCGCACCGGCTCGTTCACGCCGGTCGGCAAGCTCGAGCCGGTCGGCGTCGGCGGGGTGATCGTGCAGAACGTCACGTTGCACAACGAGGACTACATCAAGGGTATCGGCAACAAGGGCGAGGTGCTGCGCGAGGGGCGCGACATCAGGATCGGCGATACCGTCGTGATTCAGCGCGCCGGCGACGTGATTCCGCAGATCGTCGATGTCGTGCTCGACAAGCGGCCGAAGAGCGCCAAGGAATTCTCTTTCCCGAAGAAGTGCCCGTGTCCGCTGCACACCGACGTCGTGCGCGGAGAAACGGCTGCCGGCGAAGAAGAGTCTCGCGCCCGCTGCAGTGGCGAGTTCGCCTGCCCCTATCAGAAGATCGAGCACCTAAAACTGTTCGTGTCGCGACGCGCCTTCGACATCGACGGTTTGGGGGAGAAGCAGCTTCAGTATTTCTTCGACGAGGGATGGGTCAAGGAGCCCGCTGACATCTTCACGCTGGAGAAGCGCAATGCGAAGCTGAAGCTCGAGGAGATCGAGGGCTACGGCGCGACCTCGGTGCGCAACCTGTTCGGCGCCATCGAGAGCCGGCGCAGAATCGCGCTGGAGCGCTTCGTTTATGCGCTCGGCATGCGCCATGTCGGCGAAACCACCGCGCTCGCGCTGGCGCGTGGCTACGGCTCCTGGGATGCCTTCCACGACGCCTGCCTCAAGGTCGCCAAGGGCGACGAGGAGGCGATGGCGGAGATGGACGCGCTCGACCAGATCGGCGACACCGTGATCAAGAGCATCGCCGATTATTTCGGCGAGAACCATAATCGCGGCATCGTCGAGCGGCTGACCAAGGAGGTCGAGATCGTCGACGCCGAAAAGCCGAAGAGCAACTCGGCGGTCGCTGGCAAGACCGTCGTGTTCACGGGCTCGCTTGAGAAGATGACGCGGGATGAGGCCAAGGCCACCGCGGAGCGGCTTGGCGCGAAGGTCTCCGGCTCGGTGTCCAAGAAGACGGACCTCGTCGTCGCCGGCCCCGGCGCAGGCTCGAAGCTCGCGGACGCCAACAAGCACGGCGTCAAGGTGCTGACCGAGGATGAGTGGCTGACGCTGATCGGGGAGTGAAGGTCTCTCCTCGTCATTGCGAAGAGCTCTTGCGACGAAGCAATCCAGAATCTTTCCACAGTGACAGTCTGGATTGCTTCGCTGCGCTCGCAATGACGGGGATAGGACGCGCCGCGCCTCACATCATCCCCGTCTCTTCCTCCTCTGCCTGTTCGATCATTTCCTCGCTCACCACGATCTCGCGGCGCGGCACGACGAAGGCCATCATGCAGGCGCAGAGCAGCGAGATTGCAAGGACGGCCGAGGTCAGCGGCAGCGTCGTTGCGGAATGGCCGCCGAGATAGGCGCCGGATTGCGACATCAGCGCGCCGATGCCTTGCTGGAGGAAGCCCATGGCGCCCGACGCAGTGCCGGCGGCCTCGGGGCGGATGCTGATGGCGCCGGCGGCGGAATTGGCCATCACGAAGGCGTTGCCGACCATCACGATCATCTGCGTGCCGAACAGCCAGCTTGGGGCCTCGTTCCAGCCGATGAAGCTCCAGAGCAGGTTCAGCAGGCTGCCGCAGAGTTGCAGCGCCAGGCCAAACCAGATCAGCTTCTCCAGCGAGTGCCGCGGTGCAAAGCGCACGCAGAGCAGATTGCCGACGAGATACGCAAAGCCGGTCGTCGCGAACCACGCGCCATATTCGGCGCTGGTCCGGCCCATCTGCGTCACCACGATGTAGGGACCGCCGCCTGCGAAGGTGAAGATGATTTGCGACGCCAGCACCTGGCACATCACATAGCCGATGAAGGCGCGGCTCTTGATCAGGCTGCCGACGTCGCTGCGAAAGCCACCGCTGCCGGCCGCGCGATCGCGCCGCGTCTCCGGCAGCGCGATTGCGATGCCGACGGCAACGGCGACCGCGCCGAACGTGACGGCGTAGAAGATCGCGCGCCAGCCGAACGCGGTCTCGATCAGGCCGCCGGTCAGCGGCGAGACCATCTGGCCGATCATCAGGGCTGCGACCACGAGGCTGATCATGGAGGCGACGCGCTCGCGCTCATAGATGTCGCGGATGATGGCGCGGCTGATCACCATGCCCGAGGCGCCGCCGAGGGCCTGGAAGAAGCGCGCCGCGATCAGCTGCGGCAAGGTCTCGGCGAAGATGCAGGCGACGCTCGCCGCGACCATCAGCGCAAGGCCGCCAAGCAGCACCGGACGACGGCCGAACTTGTCCGACAGCGGCCCCATGGTGAGCTGCGACAGCGCGATGCCGACCATGTACAGCGACACCGTCATCTGCGCGATCGAGATGTCCCGGCCGAACGTGGTCGCCAGCACGGGCAGGGCCGGAACCAGGATGTAGAGCGAGATCGGCGCGATCCCGGTCATGACGACCAGCAACAGCAACACCACGCGCGAGGTCGCGATGTTCTTATTCGCCGTCTCCGGCGTCCTGCTGATCATGCCGTGCATGCGTGTCCGTCTTTCGAAGTCGAATCGGACTGTAGCGTGGTCGCACAGGACGGATATCGGCGTTTCGGAATGCGGCTATACGGATTTTGGGACGGTCGCGATAACAGCGCAATGATGAGGAATTGGGCGCGTGCTCGCGCCACAATGACGGTGTCATTCCGCGCGAAAGCGGGGAATCCAGTACGCCGCGGCTTCTCCGCATACGTTTGCTGTCTCTGGAATACTGGATGCCCCGCCTTCGCGGGGCATGACAGTTATCGTGGGGAAAGAGCCTTGCACAAATCGCGTGGTGCTATGCGCCTACGGCTTCAGCTCCGCCGTAGCCTGATCGAGCCAGGCCTTGGTCGCCCCATCCAGCGCCGGCCCCACTTCAGCACGGACGCGCGCGTGGTAGGCATTAAGCCAGGCGAGCTCGTCGCGGCTGAGCATCGCGGCATCGATCAGCCGGCGGTCGATCGGCGCGAGCGTCAGCGTCTCGAACGCGTTCATCGCTTTCTCGGCGCCCTTGATGTCGGCCGCGACCACCAGCTCGAGGTTCTCGATGCGGATGCCGAAGCCGTCGGTCTTGTAGTAGCCGGGCTCGTTGGAGAGGATCATGCCGCGCTTCAGTGGCGTGGTGCCGAGCTTCGAGATCCGCGCCGGGCCTTCGTGCACGCTGAGATAACTGCCGACGCCGTGGCCGGTGCCGTGCTCGAAATCGATTCCGGCGGCCCAGAGATATTGCCGCGCCAGCGTGTCGAGCTGCGCGCCCGTGGTGCCGTCGGGGAACACCGCGCGCGCGATCGCGATATGGCCGCGCAGCACGCGCGTGAAGCGGTCGCGCATCTCGTCCGTCGGCTCGCCGATCGCCATGGTGCGGGTGACGTCGGTGGTGCCGTCTTCATATTGTGCGCCGGAATCGATCAGCAGCAGATCGCCGGGCACGATCCGCCGGTTGCTCTTGCGGGTGACGCGGTAATGCACGATGGCGCCATTCGGGCCGGTGCCTGAGATGGTCGGGAACGACACGTCCCTCAACGCGCCGGTGTCGCGGCGGAACGTCTCCAGCGCCTCCACCGCGTCGATCTCGGTGAGCTTGCCGCTTCCCGCCTCGCGATCGATGAAGGCGAGGAAGCGCGCAAGTGCGATGGCGTCACGGCGGTGCGCCGTCTGCGTCCCCTTGATCTCGGTCGCGTTCTTGACGGCCTTCAGCAGCGCGATCGGATCGCTGCCGCGCAGCGGCTTGCCGCCGCCATCGGCGATCAAGCGGCTCAGCGCGTCGGCCGCGGTGGCGCCGTCGAGTGCGATCGCAGCGCCGCTCTTGGCCAGCGCCATCAGCGTCGGCGCCAGCGCATCGGGCTCGCGCACGTCGGCCGATTGCTCGAGATGGTCACGCGTCAAATTGGAGAGCTTGCGGTTGTCGATGAACACGGTGGGACGGCCGACCTTCGGCACCAGCGCGTAGGACAGCGGCAGCGGCGTATGCGCGACGTCGGCGCCGCGGATGTTGAAGGTCCAGGCGACCGCGTGGCTGTCCGACAGCACCAGCGCATCGGCGCCCAGCTTCTCGATCTGGTTCTTGATCTGCGCCACCTTCTCGGCCTCGGCAACGCCGGCATATTGCAGGCCGTGGATCGCGACCGGTGCGATCGGCGGCTGCGGCCGGTCCTGCCAGACCGCGTCGATGGGATTGCTGTCGACCGCGACCAGCTCGGCACCGACCTTGGTGCAAGCGGCGGAAAGGCGCTCGGCTGCCGCAAAAGTGTGCAGCCACGGATCAAATCCTAGGCGATCGCCCGATTTGAGATGCGCCGAGACCCAGCTCTCCGGTGGGGGATCGATCAGCGATTCCACCCCCCATGCCTTGGCGTCGACCTGCTTGGCCGCCTGGATCGTGTAGCGGCCGTCGACGAACAAGGCGGCTTCCTGGGCCAGCACCACGGCAAGCCCCGCTGAACCGGTGAAGCCGGTCAGCCAGGCGAGCCGCTCTTCGGAGGGCGCCACATACTCATTCTGCTGCTGATCGGCGCGCGGAACGACGAAGCCGGTCAGCTTGCGGCGGGCGAGTTCTTCGCGAAGCGCAGCGAGGCGCGCCGTCAATGCGACGCCGGCCTCGGGCTCCTCGAATGTCTGGAAGTGTGCTTCGAACATGGCTCAGTTTAGGATCATGGGGATCAGTCCGCAATGTAGACGCAATTGCCCCCTCATCTGGCATGGACTGTGCTTGAAAATATCCCATTCGAATTGAGTGGAGTAATGGATGCGGCTGTTGCGCTTCGTCCGGATAACAGGGAAGTTCGAGCAAGTGGTTCATCTCAACGGCGAGGGGACACACGATGCCAGCGTTCACCTTTGAGAAGATTTCGCCGCCGGTGCGCCGCGCGCCGGCTGCAACGACACCGAAGAAGCCGCGCGGCCTCATCAGCCAGGTGATGGACCGTTTCGCCGAACGTCGGGCAAGGCGGGCGCTGCAGGGCGAGCGCGCGACGAGCCAGGACGAGAAGCCGGCGGAGTAGGGCGCTCTTTTTCCACCTCGCCCCGCTTGCGAGGAGAGGTCGATCGCGAAGCGATCGGGTGAGGGGGAATCTCCGCGAGTTCAACTCTCACCGTCCCCGTGGAGACTCCCCCTCACCCCAACCCTCTTCCCGCAAGCGGGGCGAGGGAGCGCACCTCGCTCACCCCACCTTCCTTAGCAACAGGCTGCTCCACCCCTCGATCCGCAGATGCCGCAGCGGCACCAGGCCGCGGGCGCGATAGGCGGCGATCACGGCGGGGGCCTGGTGAGTCAGCAGGCCGGAGAGGATGACGCGAGCGCCGGGCGCAAGATGCCGGGCCATCGGGCCCGCCAATTGCCGCAGCGGATTGGCCAGGATGTTGGCCAGTACCAGGTCGAACGGACCGCCTTTGGCAAAGTCCGGCGCGGCAAAGCCTGTGGCGCGGATCACCCGCAAATATTGACCTGTTTCGTTCAGGGCCGCGTTCTCGGCTGCAACCCGTACCGAGGGCGGGTCGATGTCTGAGGCCAGCACCGCCTGATGCAGCGCCTTGGCAACCGCGATCCCCAGCACGCCGGTCCCGGTGCCGAGGTCGAGCACGCGCTTCGGCCGCGCATGTTTCAGGACATGGTCAAGCAGAAGTAAACAGCCGCGCGTGGTCCCATGGTGTCCGGTGCCGAAGGCGAGCGCAGCCTCGATCTCGATGGCGAGCTTGTTTGGCGCCACACGGTCGCGGTCGTGACTGCCATGGACGACGAAGCGTCCGGCCGGCACCGGCACGAGGTCCGCCAGGCTCGCCTTGACCCAGTCCTTGGCCTCGACCGTGTCGAAGGCAAGCGTGGCGGCGATGTCATTTCCTGCTGAAGTTGCAACGAGTTCGCGCAGCAATTCCTGATCCGGCGCCTCGGCGAAATGCAGCGTGACGTCCCATTGTCCGTCCGGCCGCTCGAAAGCGGCGACCGCGGCATCGCCGTCGAAAAATACCTCCGTGAGCACATCGACGACACGCTTGGCAGCCGCCTCGTTGCCGATCGAAAAGCTGGCGCGATGGGTGGGCAGGGGCTGCATGCAAGGGTTCCGTTGAATTCAATTTGGGGAACTTTTGTTCCCAATTTTCCGCATAACTTGCGGTTCCCAGGTTAACTGGACCGTAGGTTGTCCTCCGTAGATTTCCTGATGTTCCAACCAACACCGCTCGGAATGGAAATGGAGGCGAGTCTTGAAGCATATGATTTCGAAGTTCTGGTCCGATGAATCCGGCGCGACTGCGATCGAATACGGCCTGATCGCGGCCGGTATCGCGCTGGCGATCATCACTGTGGTGAACAGCCTGGGCACCACGATGAACGACAAGTTCGGTTCGATTAGCACCTCCTTGAAGTGATTTCTGCCTCCCATTTCCCGGCGGGGCAATTTTCTTCATAGACGGCTTTTTCGACGACCGCCCGCCGGGGAGTTGCCCCCCGGTGGGCGATGTCGTTTTTGGGCAAGCGAGGCTGACATCGCCTGTGCCCACAGCTTATCCACTCGCAATTGTGCAGCCTTCCACCGGCTTGTCCGCCGTCGATCCAGTCCCTTCTCCACAGCTTGATACCTGGTTGCACCCGGCGGTAGCGGGAGGATCCCACCGCTTCATCACAGCTTTGCCAACAGAGCTGCCAACAGGCCCGTCCACAGCCCATCCACAGGCCTATCCACGGCTTGCGAACAGGCTGCGGTGATCTCGCAAGATCGTCTGTGCCGCATTGTGGCCGGGGGCGCCGGTGACGCCGCCGCCGGGATGAGCGCCCGAGCCACAATGATAGAGGCCCTTCAGCGGTCCGCGATAATCGGCATGACCCAGCATCGGACGCGCCGAGAACAGCTGGTTGAGCGTCAGCGCGCCATGAAAGATATCGCCCCCTAACAGGCCGAATTGCCGTTCCAGATCGAGCGGGGAGAGTATCTGGCGGCCGAGCACGCTTGCGGCAAAGCCCGGCGCGTAACTGTCCACCGTCGCGACCATGAGATCGGCGACCTCCTCGCGATGGTCGTCCCAGGACTTGCCGTCGGGCAACTCCGGCGCGACGTGCTGGCAGAACAGGCTCGCGACATGTTGCCCCGCAGGCGCGAGCGTGTCGTCGAGCGTCGAGGGGATCAGCATCTCGACGATCGGCTGTTTGCTCCAGCCCTGCACCCGCGCATCGAGATAGGCGCGGTCCATGTAGCCGAGATCAGGGGCCAGAATGATGCCGGAGGTGAGGTGGTCGCCGCTGCCGGGCAATGCCGTGAAGGAGGGCAGGCGGTCCAGCGCCACGTTCATGCGGAAGGTGCCGGAGCCGTTCTTCCAGTGGCGGATGCGGGCGAGAAAATCTGCGGGCAGGGCGTCGGTGGAGATGAGCCGCGTATAGAGCAGCTTTGGATTGACGTTGGCCGCGACATATTTCGCGCGAATGGTTTTGCCGTTCTCCAGCACCACGCCGACGGCGCGGTCGCGCTCGACGATCACCTCGCGCACGCCGGCATCAAGGTCGATCGTGACGCCGCGCCCGCGTGCCGCGCGCGCCATCGCCTGCGTGATCGCACCCATGCCGCCAATGGCGTGGCCCCACACGCCCTTCTTGCCGTTCACCTCGCCGAAGGCGTGATGCAGCATCACATAGGCCGAGCCGGCGGCGTAAGGGCTGGCATAATTGCCAACAATGGCATCGAAGCCGAACAGCGCCTTGACCAGATCGTGCTCGAACCGTTCGTCCAGCATCTCGCCGGCAGAGCGGGTGAAGAGATCGAGCAGGCTGCGGCTCTGCTCAAGCGTCAGGCCGCGCAGGATGTTTGCCGTCGCGAGCGCATTCGCGGCCTCGCGGATCGCGCCAATGCCAAAACTGTCGAGCAGGTTCGGCGGCGCGCGCAGCACGAACTGTCGCAGCACGTCGGCAATGTCCTCGAGCTCGCGCGAAAAGCCGTCGAGCGCATCGGCATCGCGCGCGCTGAGCCGCGCGACCGACGCTCTCGTCCGGCCCTCGCCAGTGAGGAGATAGGCGCCACCGGGCGCCGGCAGAAAGTTCTGCGCACGCCGCTCGACCACGCACAGGCCTTGCTCTGTAAGTCCGAGGTCGCGGATCACCTGCGGATTGAGCAGGCTCACCGTGTAGGCCGCGACCGAGTTGCGAAAGCCTGGATGAAACTCCTCCGTGACCGCGGCCCCGCCGACCACCTTGCGGCGCTCGACAACATGCACGCGCAAGCCCGCCATCGCGAGATAGGCCGCGCAGGTGAGGCCATTATGGCCAGCGCCGATGATGACGACGTCGGTTTCGGTCATGAGGAGTTCTGGTGTTCCGCTGTTATTCCGGGATGGTCCGAAGGACCTGCCCGGAATCTCGAGATTCCGGGTTCGCCTCTTCGAGGCGCCCCGGAATGACATCTCTATATCAAGCATTCCTCGCTGCAACATCACGACACCCTTTATTGCCCGTTCAGGCGCGGTGTGCTCCATTGCGCGCGCCCGGCGCCCGCCGGGGGAAAGCCGGAGCTCCCATGGATTCGATCGTGCAACCCGCCGCCACGGAGCAGCCGTCCGCCTCGCGCAACCGGCTGCTGCTGACGGTCTATACCGCCGCGATCTTCGTCAGCGCGCTCCTGCTGTTTTCGGTGCAGCCGCTGTTCACGAAAATGGTGCTGCCGCGGCTCGGCGGCTCGCCGGCGGTGTGGTCCGTGGCGATGGTGTTTTTCCAGTCGTTGCTGCTGGCGGGTTATGCCTACGCGCATCTGCTGATGCAGGTCAAAAGCCGCGTGGTTCCGGTCGTGGTGCATCTGCTGCTGCTGATCGCGGCTTTCGTCACGCTCCCGCTTGGCATCGCCAGCGCCTATGGCGAGCCGCCGGCGTCGGGCTACGCATTCTGGCTGCTCGGCCTGTTCGTAATGTCGATCGGCTTGCCGTTCTTCGCGCTCGCTGCCAACAACCCACTGCTCCAGGCCTGGTTCGTCCGCACGGGCCACCCTGATGGCCGCGATCCGTACTTCCTCTATGCGTCCTCGAATATCGGCAGCTTCCTTGCGCTGCTGTCCTATCCCTTTCTGCTGGAGCCGATGTTCACGTTGCATGCGCAGAACCGGCTCTGGACCGGCGGCTATGGCCTTCTCATTCTGCTGATCGCCGCTTGCGGAGTTCTGCTGCTTCGCTCGCCGAAGGTTGCATTGGCCGATGTGCGGACCGAAGAGGCGAATGCGCCGGCGCCAGGCATTGCGACGCGGCTGCGCTGGATCTTCCTCGCCGCGGTGCCGTCAGGCCTGCTCATCGCGGTCACAGCGCATATCTCCACCGACGTCGCGGCGGCGCCACTGCTATGGGTGCTGCCGCTGTCGCTGTATCTCCTGACCTGGGTGGTGGTGTTCCAGTCGCGGCCGCTGTTGCCGCACAAATGGATGCTGATGCTCCAGCCTGTCGCGATCGCGGGCGTCGTCATCCTGCTGGCCTTTGGCGGCGAGCAGAATTTGCTGCTGACGCTCGGCGGCCATCAACTCTGCTTCTTCATCATCGCCATGGCTTGCCACGGCGAATTGGCGCGGACGCGGCCGGCCGCAAAGTACCTGACCGGCTTCTATGTCGCGCTGTCGTTCGGCGGCATGGTCGGCGGCCTGTTCGCCGGTCTCGTCGCGCCCTTCACCTTCTCATGGATCGCCGAATACCCGATCCTGGTCGCGCTTGCCGCGCTGTGCCGGCCGTCGGCGAACGAGCGTCTTGCGGGCATCGTGAGATGGTACTGGCTGGCACTGGCCGTGCTCGCGGTCGCGCTGATTGTACCGTCCTACACGACGGGCGGACTCACGACCTGGTTCGAGGATCAGCGCGTCTGGGTCGCCGGCGCCGTCGGCGTGCTTGCAGCGCTGCTGGCGCTCGCGCTCAATGCCGGCCGCTGGAAGATCTTTGCCACCGTCGCGCTGGCGCTGGCCTTGACGCGGATCTATCCGGCCGACGAAGGCCGCGTCACGACGGTTCGCAGCTTCTTCGGCGTGCACAAGATCGTGGAGACGCCAGGCGGCTATTTCCATGTGCTGATGCACGGCACCACGATTCACGGTGCTGAGCGCTTCCGCAACAATGACGGCACGCCGGTCACCGGCCGACCCGAGCCGATCACCTACTATCACAAGGACGGTGGCATCGGTCAGGCCATCACCGCGATCCGCGAGCGCAAGGGTGCGCCGTTGAAGGTCGCGGCTATCGGTGTCGGATCGGGCACGCTTGCCTGCGCCGCCGAGCCCGGCGAGGACTGGAAATTCTTCGAGATCGACCAGTCCATGGTGGATGCTGCGCGCGACCCGAAGAATTTTCGCTACATCTCGAGCTGCCTGCCGAACCTGAAGCCGGTGATTGGCGACGCGCGCCTCACCTTCGCAAGAGAGCCCGACGGCATCTACGACCTCATCATCGTCGACGCCTATTCGTCGGATGCGATCCCGATTCATCTCGCAACCGAAGAGGCGATGAAGATCTACAAGGACAAGCTCACCCCGCACGGCGCCGTGGTGATGCACGTCTCCAACCGGCATCTCGATCTCGAGCCCGTCGTGGTGGGGATCGCCGACGCCAACGATCTCAAGAGCTGGGTCTATGACGAGGATTCGGGCCGCGATGCCGATTACATCTTCTCGACCGACGTCGTCATCTCCGCGCGCGAGGCCGAAGACGTCGGCAAGCTGGCGTCCTCCAAGCAGTGGGAGGAGACCGACCCCGACGAGAAGGTGCGGGTCTGGACCGACGACTATTCCAACATCCTCGGCGCGCTGTACCGGCGCTTGCGGTACGGGGAGCAGTAGCTCGCTTGCTAGAGCATGATCCAGAAAAGTGTGAAGCGGTTTTCCGAAAGATCATGCTCAAACAAAGAGCTAAAGCGCGACGACGATTCAGCCAAATCTCATCGCGCTTTACGGCTGGACCGGCGTCCCAGCCGGCAGCGCGATGCCCTTCTCGCCGGCGATCTGCCTCAGCAGGTCCGGCCTGTCGGAGATGATGCCGTCGACGCCGAACTCGATCATCCGGGCCATGTCGTCTGGCTTGTTGACGGTCCAGACCACGACGCGCAATCCCAGCGTATGGGCCTCCGTGACGAGCGCCGCGGTTACGTCACCGAAATAGGGCGACCACACCGCACCGCCCGCGGCCTTGATGGTGCGCGGCAGCGAGCCGCCGTGATCGGCCGGGTTGAAGCCGGCGGTCCAGCTGGTGGCCTTGTCGAGGGCGTTCGTCGGTGCCGAGCCGCGCTGCAGCGTCAGGTACACGGTTGGAATTTTCGGGGCCTGCTGCTGAACGAGCAGCAGCGTCCGCCAGTCGAACGACTGGATCATGACGCGGTCGAAGAATTTCTCGTCCTCGATCACGCCGAGCAGCTTCGTGACGAAGGCCTGCGGCCCCAGCGATTCATCGGGATGATCCGGATCGATCTTGGTCTCGATATTGAAGCGCACGCGTTCGTTGCCGGATTTGCGCACCAGCGCGAATAGCTCCTTCAGTGTGGGAATGCGCGTCCCCGGCACGGCACGCTGGTCGGGAAACTGCTTGGCGTAGGCGCTGTCCGGCCGGATCCGGCCGACATCGTAAGTTCTGACATCGGTGAACCGCAGCTTGACGAAGGGCGTGCCCGGTGCCGCGACATAAGCGCCGTTCGCATCCCGCGCGAGATCGGGATTGAGGCCGCGCTCATGCGACACGACCACCTCGCCGTCCGAGGTCACGCCGACGTCGAGCTCGAGCGTGTCCACGCCCATCGTGAGTGCGTTGGCGAAGGCTGGCAGGGTGTTTTCCGGCAGCAGCGCCCGTCCACCGCGATGCGCCTCGAGATCGAACGCCATCGCCTTGCCAGTCATGGCTTGTCCTGTGGTGAGAACCGAAAGCACGGTCAGAATTGTCGCAACACGTGACGGCATCAGAGCTCACAGCGCAAGTGAAAAGAAAAAGCATATGAAATCTTCGCTGCATTCGTCCAGTCCCGTGGTCGACAGGGGGCGCCGGCGCCCTTATCCTCTCAGGATTGCCATTCGATGCGCGTGACGGGATTTTCACATGAGACGCGCCCCCTTGTTCGTCGCATTCTTCCTCGCGGTCCTGGCTTGCGGACCAGCTTCCGCCCAGCGCGCCAATGACTTCGATGCGCTCCTCGCGCAGATGAACGCGGCGACGCAAGGAGGGCGCTGGGCCGAGGGGCTGGCTGCCGCGCAGAAGCTGGAAAACCTCGTGAGGCGCCGCCAGGGCGCCGACAACGTCAATTATGCAGGCGTGCTGCATAACGAGGGCATGTTCCTGCACAATCTCGGGCGCTACGGCGAGGCCGTCGACAAGCTCAATGCCGCGCTCGCCATCAAGCTTCGCAACAACGACGTTGCCTCGACGCTACGTACCTCCAACCTCCTGGTCGGATCGCTCGGTATGCTCGACCGGCGGGCCGAGGCGACGACGGTGGCCGAACGGGCGCTGGCGCTCGGCACCACCGCGTTCGGCGCCAATGACGTCCGTCTCTCGGACACGCTGGCCGCGCTCGGCGGATTGGCGCGCGACAGGGAGAACTACAAGGAAGCGGCCGGTTATTTCGAACGCGTGCTCGCGGGGTTGCAGGCTGCCAACGCGCCGCCGATCGATGTTGCTTCCGCCCTGGATAATCTCGGCGATGTCTACGGTCTGCAGGGGCACTTCGACGACGGCGAGCGGACGTTGAAGCGGGGGCTTGATCTGCTCGACCGCAGCTTTGGCGGCAACGCAGAAGCTGCGCCGAACTACGACAAGATGCTGAACGATCTCGGCAACCTCTATCTCGATGCCGGCCGGTTGTCCGACGCTGAAGCCACGATGCGGCGCGCGTTGGCCATCGCGCGGGCGCGCAGCGGCGATGCGCATCCGAACGTTGCCGCCACCATGGGCAATCTCGCGACTGTGCTGGAGCATGAGGCGCGCTACACCGAGGCCGAGAAGCTCTATCAGCAGACGCTGCAGGCCTATGAGCGGATCTACGGGGCGAACCATCCCACCACGGCGATCGGGCTGAACAACCTTGCCAACGTCTATTCGGCGCAAGGCAAGAACGAAGCCGTCGCCGGCCTGCAGGAGCGCGTGCTCGCAATCGATGAAAAGGCCTTTGGCCCCGATAGCCCCGATGTCGGACGCGCCCTCAATAATCTCGCCAACAGCTATGCCAGCCTCGGCCGCAACGAGCAGGCGCTCGACCTCTACCGCCGCTCGCTGGCGGTGATGGAGCGCAAATTCGGCGAAGGCAGCGGCGCGAGCGCGCTGGCGGCGGGCTCACTCGGACAGGCCTTGATGGAGGCCGGCAAGACCGACGAAGCCAGGCCATATCTGGTGCGCTGCCTCGAGATCGACGAGCGCGTGCTTGGCGAAGCGCACCCGCAACTGATCAAGGATCTGCGCGCCGTCGCGCTGCTCGACCTGCAGACAGGCAACCTAATTGAGGCTCGCGGCCGGCTCGACCGCGCGCTGACGATCGCCCAGAACAAGCTCGGGCCGAACCATCACGACAGCATCGCAACGCTCATCAACCTCGCCGACGTCGATCGTCGTGACGGGAAATGGCAGGATGCGCTGGCAAGGTTGCGGATCGCCGAGACCGCGCTCAATGCGCAGAGGACCGTTCAATTCACTCGTTTCACCGAGCTTGATCCCTGGCTGATCGATGCGGTCTGGCGTGTCTCCGGCGGCAGGCCCGACGCCGCAGCCAGGGACGAAGCCTTCGGTGCCGCGCAGCGCGCGCATGAGACCAAGGCGGGCGCTGCGCTGGCGCAGATGGCGGCCCGCTTCGGTGCCGGCAATGATGCGATCGCGGGGCTGGTGCGGCGGCAGCAGGATCTGAAGGCGAGCCTCGAGACGCTCGACAAGCGCGTGACGTCCGAGCTTGGGCGGGGAGATGGAAAGCGCAACGACCAGCTGATTGCGAGCCTGCGTGCGCAAATGTCGCAAACGCAGAAGTCGCTCGATGACGTCGCGGCGCAGCTTGATCGCAGCTTTCCGGCCTATGCCGACCTGTCCAATCCGCAGCCGCTGTCGCTTGCGCAGACGCAAGGCTTGTTGAAGCCGGACGAGGCGCTGGTGGCGTTCATCGTGCTCGCTGACACGACCTATGCTTTCGCGGTGACGCGCGAGGCGAGCGCGCTACGCCGGATCACCCTCGGCAGCCGCGAGATCAGCGACCGCGTCGCGCATCTGCGGCTGGGGCTCAGCGATCCCGAGGCGGCAAGATCCGCGTTCGACCTCGATGCGTCGTTCGATTTCTACAACGCCTTGTTCGGCCCGATCGGCGCCGATATCGCCGGCAAGCCGAAACTGCTGATCGTCCCTGCGGGCGCGCTGACCAGCCTGCCGTTTCACGTGCTGGTGACAAAGAAGCCCGATGGTGCATCCGCAGATCGCTACCGGCGGGCCGCGTGGCTGCTCAACGATCACGCCATTACGGTGCTGCCCTCGGTGCCGAGCCTGCGCGCGCTGCGCAGTTTTGCCAGGGACTCGCGTGCCCAAAAGCCGTTCATCGGCTTTGGCGATCCGGTGTTCCAAAGCACGCCCGGCGACAAGCGCGCAGGACGCAACGTGCAGCCTTACAAGAATTATTATGAGGGCTCTGCCGTTGATCTCGACCGCCTGCGCACCGGCCTGCCGGCGCTGCCGGAGACCGCAGGCGAGCTCCAGGCCGTGGCGAGGGCGCTCAGAGCCTCGCCGCAGGATGACGTCAAGCTCGGCGCAGCCGCGACCGTGACCAACGTCAACCAGCTGCCGCTGGACCAATACCGTGTCGTCGATTTCGCCACGCATGGGCTGGTCGCAGGTGAGGTCAACGGCCTCAGCGAGCCCGCGCTGGTGCTGACGCTGCCGGACCGGCCAACCGGCGATGACGACGGTTTGCTCACCGCGAGCCGTGTCGCAAAACTCAAGCTCGATGCCGACTGGGCGGTGCTGTCGGCCTGCAACACCGCCGCGGGCGACAAGCCGGGCGCGGAAGGCCTGTCGGGTCTCGCGCGCGCCTTCTTCTATGCCGGCGCGCGGGCGCTCTTGGTTTCGCACTGGCCGGTCGATTCCGATGCGGCGGTGCGTCTGACCACGGGCGCGTTCTCCGAGCTCACCGCGCATCCCGGCATCGGCCGTGCCGAGGCGTTGCGGCGGTCGATGAAGGCCCTGATTGCGGATCGGTCGTCCCCGCGTAACGCCGATCCGGCCGTGTGGGCGCCATTCGTGCTGGTCGGCGAGGGTGGTTGACGACGGCCGAAGAAAGCCGAAACTGGTCTGCAAAAAAGATCCGGAGCTACTCACATGCGGATCATCTTCATTGCAACGACGGCGGCTCTGATGGTTGGACAGGCGGCGGCCAAGGACGTGTTGTCTGGCGCAAGTCTCTACGCCGATGTGGCGCGCTATGCGTCCTTCGGTCTGCACCGCTTCGGCTCATCCGGCGATCGTGCGACGGCCGACTGGATTGCGGGCGAGTTGTCCGGAGCCGGCTACGCGATCAAGTTCCAGCCCGTCGTGCTGGGCCGGCAGTATGCCGTCGAAAAAGCCAGCGCTGAAGCGGCCGGCACGTCTGTCGAGGCGACGCCGTTCTGGTGGCCGCCGGAGGACAAGGCCAGCTTCCATCTGTCGGCGCCGCTCGTGCGCGATGGCGATGTTGCCGGCAAGATTCTTTGGCTCGAGCTGCCGTTCGATCGTGGCGCCTATCTTGGTCCGGCCCATCGTGCTGCGATCGCAGAGGCCGCAGCAAAGAAGCCCGCCGCGATTCTGCTGATGATAGGCAATCCCGCCGATGATCGTTTCGCCTACAACGTCGCGCAGGAGGACACACCCTGGCCGGTGCCGGTGATGGTGGTCGGCGCCAAGGCGCGTGCGACATTCGAGCGTGCGCTCGCATCAGCCGCGCCTGTCACGTTCGAAGTTTCAGGTCATTACGAGCGCAATGTGTCCGGGCGCAATGTCATCGCCGAGACCGGCATGGGCCGTGGGCCGACCATCGTGGTCTCCACGCCGATGACCGGCTGGTACACTTGTGTCTGCGAGCGCGGTCCCGGCATTGCCAATTTCCTGGCGCTGGCGCGCACCGCGGCTGCGGAGAAATGGCCTGCGCATTTCGTCTTCATCGCCACCGCAGGCCACGAGATCGGCCATGGCGGCATGGAGCTGTTCCTGAAGGACGGTGCGCCCGCGCCGAAGGAGACGCTGGCCTGGATTCACTTCGGCTCGTCGAACGCGTGCTATGGCTTGGCGGAAGGCGCGCGTACCAGCACGCCGGAGGAGGAGCGCTATCTGGTGCTCAGCAAGTCAGCCGTTGCGCTGACGGACGAGGCCTTTGCTGGGGTTGCGGCCAAACGCCTGGTAACGGAGAAGCAGGCGGTCGGAGAGCTTCGTGACGTCCATGCGGCTGGCTACGCCAATTTCCTCGGCATGGCCGGCCGCCATCAAACCTTCCACACGCCCGCGGACGATCTCAGCGCGACCGGACCTGACATCCTCGAGCCGGTCGCGCGCGCCTTCGTCGATGCTGCGCGGACAATCGTTGAACGCGGCGAGGCCGCGTTCAAACAATAGCGTCAGTTCTGGTAGTAATAGTTACGCGGCTGGTAATACTGGCGCGGCTGTTGTTGCTGATAGTAGTAGCCCTGCTGCTGGCTATAGGCCGGATCGTAGCCGTAGCCCGGTTGTGGTTGCGGCAGCTGCTGGTAGACCTGCGTGCCATAGGGGCGGGAGATCGGGCGCGGCGCCGGATAGCGCGCACCGGTGTCGCTGCCGTCGGCGGGATAGATGTAGTTGTCGTCATAGCGCCGCGCAGGCTGCATCGGCGGCGTCAGGCTGACGGGATCGCCTGAGGTGGTGTACTGCTCTTCGGCCGGCTGCTGGGCGCGGGCCACCGCATTGTTGGCGCGGCCGCGCGGGTTGCGGGCCAGCGCGACCTGCGCAGATCCGGTGAGAGTCACAGTGGTGTTGAGCACGCCTTGCTCCTGCACCAGTGCGTAGAGCGTCGAAGCGTTCTGACGCGACAGCCGCACGCAGCCATGCGAAGCGGGCGTGCCCAATCGTCCAACCGAGTCGGTGCCGTGGATGGCGTGCCCGATCTTGGTGAAGAAGATCGAGTGCGGCATCGGCGCGTCGTCGAATTCCTTGGAGAAGTGATCCTCTTCCATGCGGAAGGCGCGGAAGGAGCCGTTCGGCGTCTCGCGCGAGGGGATGCCTGTCGACACCGGCCAGTGGTAGCGCGTCACGCCGTCGACCACGACCGTCATCTGCTGATTGTCCTTGTCGACGGTAATGTCGACCTTGGCCTGCGCGGTGCCCGCGCCCAAAAGCAATAGCGAAGTGAACGCAATGAAAAAGGAACGCATCTGACGTCTGGCCTCCGGCCTGTTCTTGCTAGCGCCGCGGCTCACCGTCCCCCGGCATGCACTATGCCTGCAATCCGGCTTTCGTTCCAGCGGCCTGCCGAGCTAGCCTTCCTGCCATCGTTAACGCGATGCCGGGCGTAAGCAAGGCCGCTTTGTGCCGCGCCGGCTCTGGCGCCGCTGACATTTTCGCGAGCGGACAGACGTTCATAACGCCGACAATTCGTCACAAAGACGCAACCATTTGGCCGCCTCGCGCGTTGATCATGTCCTACCGTTCGGCGGCTTTCGCCGCCGTCTCTTCCGGGGACTCAAGATGAACAAAGCCAGTGCTATCGCCGCCGCTATGCCGGCCGGCTTGCCTGTCCGCCTGCTGTTCGCAGTCGCTGCCGTCCTGCTCGCCCTGTTGCCGCTACCGCGAACCGGCCACGCCCAGGGTATCGTGCGCGGTGCCCAGGAAGGGTCCTATGAAGGTAACAGGATCGCCGGTCCGGTGGGCGGTGCGGTCGGCGGTGTCGTCGGAGCCGGTGTCGGTGGCGCTGTGGGCGCCGTCGACGGCATCCTGGGCATTCCGTACCACGGCCGCCGCCATTGCCGCGGCTACTATGACGGCTATCACCACTTCCGTTGCTATCGGTAGGTGCCGCTCCATCCGAGCTACTGGCCGCATCAGTTCTTCAGCCGATAACCCGTCCGGAAGATCCACCAGATCACGGCGAGGCAAATCGCCAGGAACGCGACCGTCATGCCGATGCTGACGGAGACGCTGACATCAGCGATCTCGTAGAAGCTCCAGCGGAAGCCGGAGATCAGGTAGACGACGGGGTTGAGCAGCGCCAGCGTGCGCCAGGTCGACGGCAGCATGTCGATGGAATAGAAGCTGCCGCCGAGGAAGGTCAGCGGCGTCACCACCAGCATCGGGATCATCTGCAGCTTTTCGAACCCGTCGGCCCAGATGCCGATGATGAAGCCGAACAGGCTGAAGGTGACCGCCGTCAGCACCAGGAAGGCCAGCATCCAGACCGGATGATGGATGTGCAGCGGCACGAACAGCCCGGCCGTGGCGAGAATGATCAGGCCCAGAATGATCGACTTGGTCGCGGCGGCGCCGACATAGCCGAGCACGATCTCGAAGTAGGAGATCGGCGCCGACAGGATCTCGTAGATCGTCCCGGTGAATTTCGGGAAGTAAATGCCGAACGAGGCGTTGGCGATGCTTTGCGTCAGCACCGAGAGCATGATCAGGCCCGGCACGATGAAGGTGCCGTAGCTCACGCCCTCGACCTGGCTGATGCGGGAGCCGATCGCAGCACCGAACACCACGAAATAGAGCGAGGTCGAGACGACGGGCGAGACGATGCTTTGCAGCAGCGTGCGCCAGGTGCGTGCCATTTCGAAAAGGTAGATGGCGCGAATGGCGCGGTGGTTCATGACGTCCTCACGAGGTCGACGAAGATGTCCTCGAGCGACGATTGGGTCGTGTCGAGATCGTTGAAGCGGATACCGGCGGTGCGGAGGTCGCTGAGCAGGCTGGTGATGCCGGTGCGCTCGCCCTTGGTGTCGTAGTCGTAGACCAGCGTCGCGCCGCTGTCGCAGAGGTCGAGCTTGTATTGGCTGAGGCTCTCCGGCAGCGCACCGAGCTTGTTCTGCAGGTGCAGCGTCAGCCGTTTCCTGCCGAGCTTCTGCATCAGGGTCGTCTTGTCCTCGACCAGCACGATCTCGCCCTTGTTGATGACGCCGATGCGGTCGGCCATCTCCTCGGCTTCCTCGATGTAATGCGTGGTGAGGATGATGGTGACGCCGGATTGCTGCAGGCCGCGCACCACTTCCCACATACCCTTGCGCAGCTCGACGTCGACGCCGGCGGTTGGCTCGTCCAAAAACAGGATCTGCGGCTCGTGCGAGAGCGCCTTGGCGATCATCACGCGGCGCTTCATGCCGCCGGAAAGCGTGATGATCTTGTTGTCCTTCTTGTCCCAGAGCGAGAGGTCCTTCAGCACCTTCTCGATATGGGCGGGGTTCTTCGGCTTGCCGAACAGGCCGCGGGAGAAGCTCACGGTCGCCCACACGCTCTCGAAGGCATCGGTGTGCAATTCCTGCGGCACGAGGCCGATCAGCGAGCGGGCCTTGCGGTAGGAGGTCTGGATGTCCTCGCCGCCGACCAAAACCCTGCCTTCGCTCGGATTGGCGATGCCGCAGATGATTGAGATCAGCGTGGTCTTGCCGGCACCATTCGGGCCGAGCAGCGCGAAGATCTCGCCGCGTTTGATGTCGAGATTGACGTTCTTGAGTGCCTTGAACCCAGACCCATAGGTCTTCGACAGGTTGGCGACGGAAATGATGGAGGACATGAGGGCCCGCTAGGGGTGGGGGATGCGCCGGAACCTGCACCCTGGCGGGGGCGTCCGGCGGACCCCCGAAATAGGAACGGCCTTGCCCGGTCGCAATCGCCTGGAGAAAAATGGTCTCAAAACCGGCCCTTCGGTGGTAGGTTTCGGGCAGGTGTTGCGCGATGGTCACGGACAGCGGCGAAGATCGCCGTTCACGCGGCTCTTTGTTGCGTCTGCGAGCGGGCCGGGGCTACGATTCCAGCCAATCGCAAAGCGTATGTCCCCAGGGAAAAACAAATGAGACTGAACGGCCGTCACACCGCCGGCGCAAGCCAGTTGCCCGCCCTCCGGGTGTGGGCGATCTGCCTGCTCCTGCTGTCAGCTGTTGCCATGAACCCGACCACCGCCAAGGCGGCGCCGACCCAGGCAGCCGCGACGACGCATGTCTATCTGCTCCGCGGTGTGCTCAACATCTTCTCGCTCGGGCTCGACACGATCGGCTCAAGGCTCGAGGCGCAGGGCATCCCGGTGACCGTCGCGAACTTCGTGTCCTGGTCCTCGCTCGCCGATGAAGCCGCGACCGCCTACAAGGCCGGCCGCCTCAAGACCATCGTGCTGGTCGGGCATTCCTCGGGCGCAACCGCGCTACCCGACATGATCGCCAAGCTCAACCAGCTCGGCGTGCCCGTGAAGCTCGCGATCGGCCTCGACTCCGTGTTCAAGACCAAGCTCTCGACCGGCGCCGAGCGCTACATCAACATCTATATCGGCGACGGTCCGGGCGAACCCGTGCGCGCCGCGTCTGGCCTCCGCGGCAAGCTCGACAATGTCGACGTTCGCGGCAGCGGCGTCGGCCACATCACCATCGACAAGAACGAGGCGATCCAGCGCCGCGTCATCGCCGAGATCGACGCAGCGATCGCCCGCTCGCGCGGTCCGGCTGGACCGGTCGCCGAACCCGGCACCGCACCGCGGGCCGCACGCTCGGCGGCGGCAACGGCGCCGGCGAGGAACTGAAGCCTGGCGCCTGAAGATGCTGATTTGATCGTGCCGCCGTCGACTTGAGTGTCGTCGGCGGCATTGTCTTGCCCATGCATCAACCAATCGATCGCGATGCCAACAAGTGGGTTCTTCGGAGGCGTTTTGAGGAACCCGGCGCACAATCTGGTGTTGTCACACCATGGCAAAGAGACGAGACGTCGGCCCCATGCTTGTCCAGCCCGAACGTATGTGGGCGGCTCGACCGGTCGCCGAAAGTGCGCCCGCAAACACGTCGCAGCCGCGATCGACCCGTTTGAGTGCGACGCGGGCCGGCTTGTTGCGGCAGCACGCACTCCGGATGCAGCGCGCGTTGCTTTCCGCTATAAGCGGCAAGGGCTCCGCGAAGTCATAGCCCGTTTTCCGGTGAGCCGTCGGTTCAGGACTGCAGTACGTGAAAGAATTTCAGTGTCCGTCGTGCCGAGAGCCCGTTTCGTTCGAGCACGTCGCGTGCGCAAATTGTGGCACTCAGTTGGCGTTCGACGCCGCATGCATCGACATGAGAAAGCTTGGGCCGAACCAGGCCTGCCGCAATCGCGAGATCATCGGCTGTAACTGGTGCGTCGAGGGTGCGGATTGGTATTGCGGATCCTGCCGTCTGACGCGCACGACTCCTGACCTTGGCGGCACGAGAAACATCATGCTCTGGCGGCGCATGGAGGAAGCCAAGCGCCGTCTTCTCTACGACCTCCGCCGCTTGCAACTCCCGCTGGTATCGCGCAGCGGCGCGCAGGTGACGTTCGACATTCTCTCCGACGACGTCAATCCGATCCTGACGGGGCATCTTGCGGGGGTGATCACGCTCAATCTGGCGGAAGCTGACGACGTCGAGCGCGAGGCCCGTCGCGTCGCATTCCGGGAGCCGTACCGCACCCTGCTCGGGCATTTCCGGCACGAGATCGGCCACTTCTACTGGGACCTGCTGGTCAACAGCACCACTTTCCAGGCGCCGTTCAAGCTGGTCTTCGGCGACGAGACGCAGGACTATCAGACCGCGATCAGTACCTATTACAGTCGGGCCGATCGTTCATACGACCGGCGCGGCTTCATCAGCGAATACGCGACGTCGCATCCCTGGGAAGATTGGGCGGAGACCTTCGCGCATTTTCTCCACATCGTGTCGACTCTCGACTCGTTGGCCGGCCTGCCGCTGTCCCTGGACGGGCGCGCCCGGCAGACCCTGACCGATCCTTATTTCGAGAGCGACTTCGAGGCGCTGCTGGCGTTATGGGTGCCGCTGTCCCGCGGCATCAACGAACTCAACCGGTCGCTTGGGATGAGCGACGCCTATCCGTTCGACATCTCGCCGGCGGTAAAGGGCAAGCTGCATCTCGTCCACATGGCGATCAGCGCGTTTCGCGATCAACAGAAGCTAGCGGCGTAACGCGGCAGCGGGCAGCTCCTGTTACGTCAAGAAGGCGCGAATCGCATCGGCGATCTCCGTTGCGTGCGTCTCCAGCGCGAAATGGCCGGTGTCGAAGAATTTCACGACGGCGTTGGGATTGTCGCGCCTGAACGCCTCGGCGCCGGGCGGAATGAAGAATGGATCGTTCTTGCCCCAGACCGCGAGGAAAGGCGGCTTGTGCTTGCGGAAATACTCATGGAAAGCCGGATAGAGCGCGACGTTGCTCTTGTAGTCGCCGATCAGATCGAGCTGCACTTCGTCGGAGTCCGGCCGTGCGAGATAGAAATTGTCGAGATTCTGGCCGTCCGGCGACACCATGGTCGTATCGGGGACACCATGCGTATACTGCCAGCGTGTCGTATCCGGTGTGAGAAATCCGCGCAGCGCCTCGCGATTGGCGGGCGAGGGGGCCTGCCAATAAGCCTTGATCGGAGTCCAGCCGTCGCTGAGGCCCTCCTCATAGGCATTGCCGTTCTGCGAGATGATGGCGGTGATCCTTTCAGGGTGGCTGAGCGCGAGCCGGAAGCCGGTCGGGGCGCCGTAGTCGAAGACGTAGATCGCAAAACGGTCGAAGCCGATCACCTCGGTGAAGCGCTCGATCACGCGCGCGATGTTGTCGAAGGTGTAGCTGAAGGTTTCGCGCGAAGGCATGTCCGACTGGCCGAAGCCTGGAAGGTCCGGCGCGACGATGTGAAACTTGTCCGCCAGCAGCGGGATCAGGTCGCGAAACATGTGACCTGCGCTCGGGAAGCCGTGCAGCAGCAGAAGCTTCGGCGCGCCGAGGCGACCGGCTTCGCGATAGAACACCTTGAAGCCGTTGACGTCGGCCGTGCGATATCTGGTGGAGGTCATGATAGTCTCCATTAGTGTTGCCTTGACGAGATGAGATCCGATGCTCGCGCGGTGGCGTGCTACTTGCCGTTCACCGCGTGTACTGCGTCGCCAATGATGTCGGCGACGACCCCGGGCGCGGTGACGCTTGGGGTGTGATCAACGGCGAGCGAACGGATGTTCGCTTTCATGCGCTCCGCCATGAAGCGCTGCGTCTCCGGAACGATCATGCGGTCCTGCTCGGCAATCAAGAACCAGCTCGGAACGTTCCTCCAGAGCGGGCGCCCCGCGGGCACGGTGATGCAATTCAACGAGATCGGCCGCTGCACGGCCGTCAGCACAGCGTGATCTTCCGAGGCGGCGTTCTGCGCGAAGGCCACGGCGAAGGCGTCCTCGGGCAACCAGATCAGGCCATTGTCGTCGGGCGCAAGCTTGGGGGCCTGTGGGTGCGGAGGAAGACGGTAGAACACGTCCGCAACCTTCTCGCCTTCGTCGGGCGCCAGCGCCGCCACATAGACCAGCGCCTTCACCCGCTCGGGGCGCGCGAGGGCGATCACCGCACCGGCATAGGCGTGTCCCGCGAGCACGATCGGGCCATTGGTACGATCCAAACTCCGGTTGAGGGCGGCGACATCGTCCGCGAGTGAGGTCAGCGGCAGCGGTGCCGCCTTCGCCTTGATGCCCTCGGCAGCGAGGGCCGTGATGACCCGCGCCCAACTCGACCCATCCGCCCACGCGCCGTGGGCCAGGACCACCGTGACGTCGCTCTTGGCCATCATTGCCTCCGCAGTAACCTGTACAATAGCACTAATAGGGTTACGACTGGCTTAGTAACTTGTCAATATGTATTTTACAGGTTACGTTGTGGTTGTTTTCGGCTGGGAGCCAAGCGTGCCAAACAGACCGCCTGCCATGTTCATCGCCGACTCGGTCGGTCTCGATTTCCTCAACTCGATCGCGACGCCGGTCGATACGCCCGTCGACTGGATCGACGATGGCGACGGGCTGATCGATTGGCTGGCGCAGGCGAAACTGGTGCCCACGGACGAGCTGGAGGCGTTGAGCGCACGCGCGAAGCCCGACGAGTTGGACAAGGTCGCGGATCAGGCGCGGGCCTTGCGCGAATGGTTCAGGGGCTTCGTGCGCAAGCATGCGGGCCGGCCGCTGACAGCGACGGCTCTGAAAGAACTCGGTCCGCTGAACAGTCTTCTGGAACAGGACGAAGTCTTTAGCCGGATCGAACCGCGACACGACGTCAGCCATCACGGTCTCGCGTTGCGGACCACGCGGCACTGGCGATCACCGGAGTCGCTGCTGTTGCCGATCGGCGAGGCGATGGCGAAGTTCGTCTGCGACGAAGACTTTTCGGACGTGAAAGCGTGCGAGGGCCATAACTGCACGATGCTGTTTGCGGACCACACACGTCGCCGTGCGCGGCGATGGTGCATCATGGCGGTCTGCGGCAACCGAGCCAAGCAGGCGGCGCATCGGAGCAGACTCAAGAGCCGTCAATAATCGGGCCACAGCCGCAACTGGTCGGCAACGATCTCAACGATGTCGCTGACCAGCTGATCGCGCGTCACGGAGCCGGTTGACCCGGCGGGTTTCGTGCCCCAAAAACCACCCAATCGGCGGTCACTAACCGCCGCGGAGGGGGCGCTTGCCCCCTCGTGGTAGGACTGCGGGACTTGATGATTGATCCAAGGCGACTTGTGGTGTTGGCAGCTCTTGTGCTGCTCGCCTTGAATCCTCCTCTGGCCGCGGCCTCACCCGCCAAGCCGAAGCCGGCTGCGAGTCCTGTGGTCGCGCCGCCGCCTCCTGCTCCGCCGGTCGAGCCGCTGCCGCCGCCGAAGATCTACTTGTTTCGCGGCGCCATGGGGCCATTTTTCTCGACCGGGATCGACCGGCTCAGCGAGAAGCTGACCAAGGCCGGCTTCTCGTCCGACGTCTACGAATTCACCTTGTGCCGCCTGATCGGCAACCGCGCCATCGCCAGCTACAAGGAGAGCCCGGCGCCGATCGTGCTGATGGGCCATTCGATGGGCGGTCTGTGCTCGGTCCTCATTTCCGAGATGGCGGCCAAGGAGAACATCCCGATCAGCCTCGTCATCGCTATCGATCCCGCGCACGCGACCGACGACGTGCCGCTCAACGTCGAGCGCTTCATCAACATCTTCCTGTCAGACAGTGTTCTCGGCGGCGGCGATGTGGTGGCGGTGCCCGGCTTTCGCGGCCATTACGCGAGCTACGATCTGAAGCTGAACAGCCGCGTCACGCACATCAACATCGAGAAGTCGGACGACATCCACCGCCAGATCGTCGAAATGGTGACGCAGTTGCCGCGCATCCAGGCGGGGCAGACCGAGGCCGATGCCGTGCCGCTGCGTTATCAGGTCCCCGGGGACACGCTGGTCGAATTGTGGGACAGCGGCGTCCGTATACCGGTCCGCACAGGCGATACGATGGAGAGCATCGCGGCAACCCATCGCGTGCCGGTCTGGGCCATCGCGCAGAGCAACTCGCTGACGGAGAATGCGACGCTCACGCCGGGCCAGTCGATCATTGTTCCCAGGCATTTGACGCCGCCGGACACAGCGGCCGCGGCCGCGATGGCGGTGCCGCCGCCGGCGGCACCTTCTGGACGGAAGAAGTAGCTTTCGCTCAGACGTTCGATCCGTGGATCGCGTCGATCACGGCGTCGGTCACTTCCCTTGTCGTCGCCTTGCCGCCGACATCGGGTGTCAGCACGCCGGCCGCACAGACCTGCTCGACCGCCTTCATCAGCCGCGCGGCTGCATCCTTCTCGCCGAGATGCTCCAGCATCTGTGCGCCGGTCCAGAACGTCGCGACCGGGTTGGCGATACCCTTGCCGGTGATGTCGAAGGCCGAGCCGTGGATCGGCTCGAACATCGAAGGAAAGCGGCGCTGCGGATCGATGTTGCCGGTCGGCGCCACGCCGAGACTGCCGGCAAGCGCGCCGGCGAGATCGGAGAGGATGTCGGCGTGGAGGTTGGTCGCCACGATGGTGTCGAGGCTCTTCGGATGCAGCGTCATGCGCACGGTCATGGCATCGACCAGCATCTTGTCCCAGGTCACACCAGGGAATTCGGTCGCGACCTCGGCTGCGATCTCGTCCCACATCACCATGCCATGGCGCTGCGCGTTCGACTTGGTCACCACGGTCAGGAATTTGCGCGGACGCGACTGCGCGAGCTGGAACGCATAGCGCATGATGCGCGTGACGCCGACGCGGGTGAAGACGGCGACTTCGGTGCCTACTTCTTCTGGCAGGCCCCTATGCGCGCGGCCGCCCATGCCGGCATATTCGCCTTCCGAGTTCTCGCGCACGATCACCCAGTCGAGATCGCCGACGCCGACATTGCGCAGCGGTGAGGCCACGCCCGGCAGGATCTTGGTCGGACGCACGTTGGCGTACTGGTCAAAGCCCTGGCAGATCGGCAGGCGCAGGCCCCACAGCGTGATGTGATCGGGCACGTCGGGGGCGCCGACCGCGCCGAAATAGATCGCGTCGAACTTCTTCAGCTCCGTGAGACCGTCGGCCGGCATCATCACGCCATGCTTCTTGTAATAGTCCGAGCCCCAGTCGAACGTCCTCACGTTGAAGGCGATGTCGCCGCTGCGCCTGGCCAGCGCCTCCAGCACGCGGACACCGGCAGAGATCACCTCGGGGCCGATGCCGTCGGCGGGGATTGCTGCGATCGAATGGGTGCGCATGGGAAGCTCCGTTGAAGATGGCGGTGGAGTTGCAGAAACTGGATGGTCCACCTCGCCACCGAGTCTAGGCGGGCGTGTCGGGTTACTCAATTGGCGCTGGTTTATACAAAAAAATGATATAATCATCGCTTGGCGAAACGAGGAAAGTCCTTTTATGGAATTGCATCAGCTTCGATGCTTCGTGGCGGCCGCCGAGCAGCTGCATTTCGGCCGCGCCGCGCAGCATTTGCAGATGCTGCCGTCTGCGCTCGGCCGCCAGATCAGGCTGCTGGAAGAGGATCTGGGAGCGCGACTGTTCGCGCGCACGACCCGCGCGGTCTCGCTCACCGAGGACGGCAACACGTTGCTGCGCGACGCCCGCGCCATCCTTGCTAGAGTTGAGGCCGTCGAGAGCAATTTGCGCAACCGCTCGCGCGCAGGTGCCGCGCGGCGGCTGCGGATCGGTGCCGTCGATAGCGCGGCGGCAGGGTTGCTGCCGCCATTGCTGCGCGACTTCCGCGCCAGGCATCCCGACGTCGCGGTCCAGCTTATCGAGGACAAGACCATCAGGTTATTGCCAAAGATCCTGACAGGGGCGCTCGATCTCGCCTTCGTTCGCCCTCCCGACCCGGCGGACAAGCGGCTCGAGTTACGCCCGCTGCTCCAGGAGACCGCGATCGTGGCGTTTCCGCAGCGGCACGCGCTCGCGGCACGGAAATCGATCACGCTGGCTGATATCGCCGGCGAGGCGATGCTGGTGCCGGACCGCCGATCGCGGCCGCACAGCCACGACCTCACGATCAAACTGTTCGAGCAGGCGGGCTTGACGCCGCGCATCGTGCAGGTCGCCGATGAGAAGCAGACCATCATCAATCTCGTGGCAACGAGGCTCGGTGTTGCCATCGTTCCGCGCTGGACCACGCGGATGGCGGTGACGGGCGTGCGCTTCGTGTCGCTCCGACCGAAGCAGAGCGGACCGGTCGGCCGGCTGCCGCTGGCGGCGGCCTGGCTGCGCGGCTCGCGTGATCCGGCCCGCGATGCGATGCTGGCGGTGTTGGAGGCGCGCCTGCGCTTCTATGCGCGGGAGGCGTGAGCGGCTATGACACTGGTCTGGATAAAAAGGTGGATGCGATGACCGATCAGAAAGCCTCGAACGACTTGCGGGTAGCGATCGCGGGCCTGGGCTCGATCGGCAGCAAGATTGTGACCGCGCTCGATCAGGGCATCGAAGGACTGGCGCTATCAGCCGTGGCGGTGCGCGATCCCGCCAAGCATCAGGCTTTCCTCAGTGGCCTGCGTCATCGGCCGCAAATCCTGCCGATCGACCAGCTTGGCGACGCCGCCGACATCGTGGTCGAATGCGCGCCGAGCAGCCAGTTACGCGCGATCGTCGAGCCCGCGGTGAAGCGCGGCAGGTCCGCGGTCGTCGTCAGCGTCGGCGGGCTGCTCGACAATTTCGATCTCGTCGATCTGGCCCGCGTCAAGGGCGGTCGCATTCTTGTCCCGACCGGTGCGCTGATCGGGCTCGATGCCGTCAACGCCGCGGCAGTCGGCACCATCCATTCGGTGAAGATGGTCACGCGCAAGCCGATCGACGGGCTGAGGGGCGCGCCGTTCATCGTTCAGAACAACATCGACATCGACAATCTGCGCGAGCCGCTCAAGCTGTTCGAGGGATCCGCACGTGACGCCGCAAAGGGCTTTCCGGCGAACGTCAATGTCGCCGTTGCGCTGTCGCTGGCGGGCATCGGGCCTGATCGCACCCAGATGCAGGTGTGGGCCGATCCCACCGTGACGCGCAACGTTCACCGTATCGAGGTCGAAGCGGATTCGGCGCGGTTCTCGATGAGCATCGAGAACATCCCGTCCGAGAATCCCAAGACCGGAATGATCACCGCACTGTCCGTGATCGCGCTGCTCCGCAAGCAGCGCGCCACGCTTTGCGTTGGAACGTAATTCTTAAGCGCCCGTCACGCGCCAGATCACGTTGCCGACGTCGTCGGCCATCAGCAGCGACTTCTTGTCGGGGCCGATCACGACGCCCACCGGGCGTCCGTAGGACTCCTTCTCGTCCGGGGACAGGAAGCCCGACAGGATGTCGCGACCGGGGCCGGAGGGTTTTCCGTTCGCGAACGGGATGAAGACCAGCTTGTAGCCGGACAGCGTGCTGCGATTCCACGAGCCGTGCTGGCCGATCACCATGCCGTCTCCGAAGCCGGGCAGGGTCCCTGCGGGCATCCAGCACAGGCCGAGCGAAGCGGTATGGCCGCCGAGCGCGTAATCAGGTTGCAGCGCCTTGGCGACCATCGCCGCATCCTGCGGCACGCGGTCGTCCACCGTCTTGCCCCAATAGCAATAGGGCCAGCCGTAGAAGCCGCCGTCGCGCACCGAGGTGAGATAGTCGGGCGGCGTCTCGTCGCCGAGACCGTCACGTTCGTTGACGACGGTCCAGAGCACGCCCGTCGTTGGCTCCCACGCAAGCCCGACCGGATTGCGCAGGCCCGCGCCGAAGATGCGATGCGTGCCGGCGGCGAGATCGAGCTCGTAGACCGCGGCGCGGCCTTGCTCGACCTCCATGCCCATTTCGGCGATGTTGCTGAGCGAGCCGACGCCGGCATAGAGCTTCTTGCCGTCGGGGCTGGCGAGCAGGCTGCGCGTCCAGTGGCCGCTCGGCTTGAACGTGGTGAGCCGCTTGCCCGGCGCGGTGATGCTGTCGGCATTGGCGACATAAGGAAAGGCCATCACGCCGTCGGTGTTGCCGACATAGAAGGTGTCGCCGATCAGCGCCATGCCAAAGGGCTGGTTGAGGTTCTCCATGAAGGCGCCGCGGACTTCCGCAACGCCGTCGCCGTCCTTGTCGCGCAACAGTGTGATGCGGTTGGCGGAGACGCCCAGCGCCGCGGCGCGCCGCATCGTCGCCTGCATCGCGTAGTGGAACACGCTGCGCGGGGCGCCCGCGATCTGCGTCGCTTCAGCGATCAGCACGTCGCCATTGGGCAGCACCTCGATCCAGCGCGGATGGTCGAGCTCGCTCGCGAACGCGTTGACCTTGAGCCCGGCTGCGACCGTCGGCTTCTGGCCTTGGCTCCAGCCGCGCGCGGTCGGCATCTTCAAGGTCGGGATCGCGCCTTGCGGCTTGGCCTCGGGAATGGAAGGGGCCTGGCCCCAGGCCGGCGCCGCTTCAGTGCCGGTCAGCTTCCGCCATTGCAGCGCGATGCCGCCGAGCACTGCGACGAACTGCGCAAAGATGCTGGAAAAAGTCATGAGAAGCCCCTGTCGAACCCTGCGGCACAGTCCGGATCGCACCAAGCCCCGCGCGGGCTTGAGGCCTGACCGTCGATCTCGCCAGATCGACGATGGAACGTCGACGTGCCCTTTTTGCGCGCGCATCCAACTGGGTGACGGTCAAAAGGTCAACCGGGCCGGAACTCGATCCGTGGCTATTCCCGTGGAATGGCTGCTGATCGAATTTGCATAGGGGGGATGCGGATCAGTGCCGAACCTGCTGCTCCAGCCGTCGGGCATGCCTGAAATCATCGAGATGATGGACGTTCGGCGTGAGCGCTGCCTCCTTGGACAGGAGATGATAGACGCGCGCGACGGTGCGCTGCTTCAGCTTCGGCCGCCCTGGCGGCAGCGCCCGCGCCTTGCAGAGTGCCGCAATCGCGTGCGCGCGAAAATAATCGTAGGCGTCCGACATGGCGCAATGCTCTGCGTCTGGAGCAGGTGTCACGGGGCTAACGGGTGAGTGGAGAGGCGGTTCCTGCCTGATCCCGCGCTTACCAATCCGTCATCCTTCGAGGCTCGGCTTGCGATGCATGCGCATCACAAACCTCGCACCTCAGGATGACGGGACGAGGGGAGCGCTCTGCGGCGAATGCGATAGGCGGACGTCCGCAGCTTCACCGCGGCGACGTGAACGGGATGATCATCGGCACGCGGCGGCAATAGGCGCCGTAGGCGTCCTCGCCGAGCTCCTTCGAGAGGAACACCTCTTCCATCCGGCCCTTCTGCCACATGCCGAGCGAGATCAGGATGGCGCCGAGGATCGTCGTCACCATGCCGATCGCAACGCCGGTCACCAGCATGCCGAAGATCAACCCGGTGTAGATCGGATGACGGACGATGCCGTAGGGGCCGGTGTCGATGACGCGGTGGTCTTCCTTGTGGGTGATGGTGTTGGACCAGAACTTCCCGAGATGCAGCCGCCCCCACCATGCGAAGGCGATGCCGGCGACCGAGAGGATCGCGGCGATGGCGATGCCGGTGTTGCCGAGCACCCAGAGCGGCTTCCAGCCCATGACCTCCGCAATGAATGGCGTGTACAGGATGCCGCCGACCAGGATCGGCAGGCGATAGCGCTGCGACTCCAGCGTCATGACCTGCTTCTTGGTCTGTCCCTGCCAGAACGAAGCGCCCACCCAGCTGGCGAGAAAGGCGAGCCAGATCAGGGCCAGGAGCTCGGTCGGCCAGGTCGTGGTCCAGCCACCCCAGGCCACGGAGAGAAGCTTGCTGAAATCAAAGGACATGCGGAAAGGTTCTTTGGTTTGGGCGGCAGATCAGCTCGCGCGCGAGGAGAGCGCGTGATGCTCGATGGCGCCGGAGGGCTGCTGGCCGTTGCGGGTGAGCAGGTGGGTGATGGTTTCGCGCAGCACCGGCTCGATCGGGCGCGGCGCATAGCCGAGCTCGTCACGCGCCTTGCCGATTGAAAGGTCGCTCGCGGCCAGCGCGATGCGCACGCCCTCGGCGGTGCCGTTGGGCGGACGGCGCGTGATGTGATCGGAGACCTTCTCGAGCATGATCGCGGAGAGCTCGGCGATCTTGCCGGGAACGACGACCGGATATTGTCGCCGTCCGCTCATCGCCGACATCATGCGCAGGATCTGCCCGAGCCTGACGCAATCGCCGCCGAGGATGTAGCGCTGGCCGATGCGGCCACGCTCCATCGTCAGCAACAGGCCCATGGCGACGTCGCGGACGTCGACGAGATTGACCAGGAAGTCGAGATGCGGCTGCACCTTCTTCTGCAGGAAGTACCACAGCATCGCCGTCGGCGGCGTCAGATTGTGGTCGGCAGCGCCGATCGGCATGGTCGGGGTGCCGATCACGAGCGGGAAGCCGCTGGCCGCGGCCTTCGCGGCGTGATGCTCTGCGAGCGATTTCGAACGCGTATAGGCGCCGGGCATCGCGTCGGCCGGCTGCAAGGCTTCCTCGGCGGCCACGCCGTTGAGGTTGGCGTAGGGGAACAGGATCGATTCCGTCGAGCAATGCAGGAAGCGCGAGATGTTGCGCTTCATCGCAGCTCCAAGCACGACCTCGGTGCCGCGGAAATTGACGTCGTGGAAGTCCTGCTTGTTGGCGACCCACATGCCGGGCAGGCCGGCAAGGTGATAGACCTGATCAACTCCCGAAACCGCAGCATCGACCGTGGCAGCGTCCAGCACCGAGCCGCGCACATACTCGACGTCCGCATTCGCGGTCGCCGGCGGCCTGACATCGAGAACACGTACCCGCTGCCCACGGGCGCGGAGCGCTTCGACGAGATGCTGTCCGATGAAACCGCTGCCACCGGTAACCAGTACGAGAGTCATGCAGAAGGTTTGCTGTTTCGCTTCTAGAACTAACGGGTCGAAAGGGAATTGGTCGGAACTGGCGCCAGAATCGCGGCAAGGTCGCGACGGAAGCCCAATGCAATGAATAATTTTGCCATAACGAACATCGGTCCAAGCAGGAAATGCGTGGGGTGGTCGACCATGGACGGTTGTCGTTCCTCGAACACCTTGTGACCAACGGTCTGGGCCGCGACGCCGAACCCGATCAGCACCACAAAAATAGACCACATCATGGCGGTCGAAACCTGATTGCCGATCGCGGTTGCGACCGATAGCAGCACGATCATCGACACCAGGATGCCGAGCCCGACGCCGGCATCCAGCATCAGCCAGTATACCAGCACTGGCAGGGCCAAAATCACCGCCAGGCTCACCTCGACCCCGAACACGGAGAAATGGACCAGGGTCAGCGGCAGCGTCGCGCCAGTGAAGAGCAGGACAATGCCGACCACATGCATCGCGCAATTCCAGGGATCGCGATGATATTCGACATAGTCGGCCAGTTGGCGTTGAAAATAGCCAGCCATTTCAGTCTCGTGCAGCACGGGGTCGGGAAGGGCGAAAACAGCCTATAGCACCTGACAGGGCAGTGCACAAACCGGCACTATTGTCGCGCAAGACCTTGATGTCGCGCTGTGAGACAGGTCACAAAATAATCAAAACTTCAACGGGTTCCGCTGCCGTGAAGGCCGGGCGCTCAGCGTTTCTTGGCGGGCTTTTTCGCCGCAGGCGCAGGGGCCGCCGCCGGATGCGCAGGCGCTTCTTCGGGCACTTTGGCAAAGGTCAGGATTTGCAACTGGCCGTTGACGGCCGAGGTCGGCTTGGCGCGGTCCAGGAACTGCTCCTCGCCGAGGCCGATCGGCTGGAGCCGCTTGGTCGAAATCTTGAACGTGTTCACCAGCACGTCGCGGATCGCATCCGCCCTGCGCTGGCTCAGGATCGCGTTGGCCTCGCGCGTCTTCTGATTGGACTCGACGTGGCCGACGATGAGAAACGTGTAGGGAAGCAGCGACGCGTGAACCAGCGCGTCGGCGATCCGGCCGACGGTCTGGTAGGACTCCGGCTGGATGATCGGCGTATCGGCGTCGAACTGGATCTGCGCGTTGAAGGCGGGCAGCTTGGCGAGGTCGGGCGCGATCGGCGGCCGGTTCACCGGACCCGGATCGTTCTTGATCCTCGCCTTGGCCCGCTCCATCACCTGCTGCTTCAGCGCGGGCAGGTCGACCTCGGGGGCCTCCTCGAAATGATTGAGCTTGCCGACGATGTCGTCGCGGGTCGGCGCAGTCTGCGCGGCCGCGGCGCCTGCGAGCAGCGCGAGGCCCAAGGCGATGCCGATGCCGGCGGTGCTGTGCCCGGTTGCGCGCATCATCGATACCCCGCCTCGTCGACGGCCTTCAGGCAGTTGTTGCTGATGCCCTTGGGCGTCGAGATCAGGCAGGGGATCGACTTGCTGGTCTCCTTTGTCGAGCCGCCGCAGACCTTGACGATCTCGCGCTGGCAGGCGTTCGCGACCGTGACACGGGCGGCGACGCGCTTCTGGATGGCGTCGAACGCGGTGAGGTAATCGCTCTGGCACTGCTGGGAGAGCACGTCCCGGTTGCGGGACAGGCATTCCTTCAGGCGGGTCGAGTCCGGATTGACGCCGCGGCAATTGGCGACGATCTCCGCACCGCAGCTCCTGGCCAGGAGCCCGATCGAATCGCCAAAGCTCATGGTCTCCGCCGCGCTGAGCGACGGCGTCCCCAATGCAAGCACGATCAGTGTGATGAAGCCCCGGATCATGGTTGCATCTGATACGGGGAAGTTCGCCATGGTCAAGGGCTGATCGCCCCCGAACTGTCGAGAGTCCGGCGAGTGCGGCGAACAGTCCTCACTCCTCGGCGAGGGGTGGCCATTCGATCAGGACGGCCGTGTGGTTCCGGATCGCGTCGGCAAATTCCGGGGCAGCTTTGAGCTCGTCCAGTGTTCGCGGCGGAGGAAGCTCGCCACCGTCCGCGATCACCTCCTCGGCATAGAATGCGATGGCCTCGGGTGCGTTCTCCAGGGCCTCGTCGATGTCGTCGCCGCCGGACATGCAGCCGGGCAGGTCCGGAAACCACAGGCTGACGTCGTCAGGGCCGTTGTCTTCAATGATGGCCACGTAGTGCGCCATGTCGGCGCTCACGCCCGCTGCACAAAGCTGTCCACGACCTTCTTCTCGCCGGCCTTGTCGAAGGCGATGGTGAGCTTGTTGCCGTCGATCTTGGTGACGCGGCCGTACCCGAATTTCTGGTGGAAGACGCGGTCGGAGAGCGAGAATTCCGACGTCGTGCCGGTGGATTTGGCGACCAACTCGCCTTCGATCGTCAGGGGACCGCGGCGGCGCGAGGAGAAGCTGCCGAAATCGGGGCCTGACGACGACGAGGAGAACGTTGCGGCTTCTTCCTCGAAGCCGCCGCGCCCGCCACCGCCATTGCGGCCGCCACCGCGGTTGCGATTGGCCTGCGCGCGCTGCCAGCCCGGCGTCGAATAGGTCGAGCCAAAGGCTTCCATGTCGTCGAAGCGCGAAGCACCGTAGCCGCCGGTGCCGCCCCAGGCCGAGCCGCCCTTGGATTCCGTGATCTCGACATTGGCCGCCGGCAGTTCGTCGAGGAAGCGCGACGGGATCGTGGTCGACCAGGTGCCATGGATCCTGCGGTTGGTGGCGAAATAGATCATGGCGCGGCGGCGGGCGCGGGTCAGGCCGACATGGCCGAGCCGGCGTTCTTCCTCGAGCCCGGCGCGGCCCTGCTCGTCGAGGGTGCGCTGGCTCGGGAACAGGCCTTCCTCCCAGCCGGGCAGGAACACGTTGTCGAATTCGAGGCCCTTGGCCGAGTGCAGTGTCATCAGCGACACTGCGTCGTCCTCGGCGCCGCCCTCGCGGTCCATCACCAGCGAGATGTGCTCGAGGAATCCTTGCAGGTTCTCGAACTCCTCCATCGAGCGCACGAGCTCTTTGAGGTTCTCCAGCCGGCCCGCGGCATCGGCCGAACGGTCCTTCTGCCACATCTCGGTATAGCCGCTCTCGTCGAGCACGATCTGGGCGAGATCCGTATGCGCGGTAACCTCGCGCTGGGCGCGCCAGCGATCGAACTGGGCGACGACGTCGCGCAAGGACCCGCGCGCCTTCGGCTTCAGCTCGTCGGTCTCGATCACCGCGCGCGCCGCGTCGAACAAGGGAATGCGGCGCTTGCGGGCGTGATCGTGCAGCAACTGTATGGTGGCATCGCCAAGGCCGCGCTTGGGCACGTTGACGATGCGCTCGAAGGCGAGATCGTCCGCGGGCGAATTGATGACGCGCAAGTAGGCCAGCGCATCGCGGATTTCGGCGCGCTCGTAGAAGCGCGGGCCGCCGATGACCCGATAGGGCAGGCCGAGCGTGACGAAGCGATCTTCGAACTCGCGCATCTGGTAGGACGCGCGCACGAGAATGGCGATCTCGTTGAGCTTCTCGCCCTTGCGCTGGATCTGCTCGATCTCCTCGCCGATGCCGCGAGCTTCCTCTTCGGAATCCCAGGAGCCCGTGACCGTGACCTTCTCGCCGTCATGGTCCTCGGTGCGCAGCGTCTTGCCGAGCCGGCCTTCATTATGCGCGATCAGGTGCGAGGCGGCGGCGAGGATGTGGCCGGTCGAGCGGTAGTTGCGCTCGAGGCGGATCACTTTCGCGCCCGGGAAATCGTGCTCGAAGCGCAGGATGTTGTCGACCTCGGCGCCGCGCCAGCCATAGATCGACTGATCGTCGTCGCCGACGCAGCAGATGTTTTTGACGTGGTTCTTCTCCCTCTCCCCGTCCTTTACGGGGAGAGGGTTGGGGTGAGGGGCTGCTTCCACGAACCCAGCTTGCGGAGAGTCCCCCTCACCCGCCGCGCTTTGCGCGTCGGCCTCTTCCCGCACGCGGGGAGAGGCGAGAGACGACGGCGCCTGCGACAGCAGCCGCAGCCACAGATATTGCGCGACGTTCGTATCCTGGTACTCGTCGACCAGGATGAATTTGAAGCGCTGCTGATATTGCCGCAAAATATCCGGGTGCTCGCGGAAGATGCGGATGTTCTCCAGCAAGAGATCGCCGAAATCGGCGGCGTTGAGGATCTTCAGCCGCTCCTGGTAGCTCGCATAGAGCTTGCCGCCCTTGCCGTTGGCGAACATCGCGGCTTCGCCTGACGGTACCTGCGACGGCGTCAGGCCGCGGTTCTTCCAGCCGTCGATCAGTCCGGCCAGCATGCGCGCCGGCCAGCGCTTGTCGTCGATGTTCTCGGCTTGCAGGAGCTGCTTGAGCAGCCGCACCTGGTCGTCGACGTCGAGCACGGTGAAGTTCGACTTGAGCTGCGCCAGCTCGGCATGGAAGCGCAGGATGCGGCCGCCGATGGAGTGGAAGGTGCCGAGCCACGGCATGCCCTCGACGGCATGGCCGAGCATCTGGCCGAGCCGGTGCTTCATCTCGCGCGCGGCCTTGTTGGTGAAGGTCACCGACAGGATCTCGGCGGGGCGGGCGCGGCCCTGGCTCAGGATGTGCGCGATGCGCGTGGTCAGCACGCGGGTCTTGCCGGTGCCGGCGCCGGCCAGCACCAGGACCGGGCCGTCCAGCGTCTCCACGGCCTCGCGCTGCTCGGGATTGAGGCCGGAGAGGTATTTCGGGCCCACGGAGGCGCGCGCACGCGCGGCGATGCCGCCGGCTGCGGGCTGGTGGTCGGGTACGCTGGTGATCTTGCTCGGCTCGGTCATGCGAATCATTGGCCCCACGATGGCACCGCGGGGTGGCGGAAGGGAGCCTTCTTAACAGGGATTGGCCCCTATATGGGGCGGCCCGACGAGGTTTTCCACGTGCACGGCGGGCCGATTTGTTCCTGGACGCCGAGCGAATTTCCGGCGGCCGGCGGCCGGAACCAATGTTCCGAGCCGGCGATTGTTTCTGCAAGTGAGGCGCCTCAGTCGCGCCGAACGCAGGCAGTCATCGAAACAGAGGTTTTGACCATGCTGAGCTGGGTTGTGACGTTTCTGATTATCGCACTGATCGCCGGTATCCTGGGCTTTGGCGGCCTCGCCGGCGCGTCGATCGAAATCGCCAAGATCATCTTCTTCGTCGCGGTCGTGCTGTTCCTGGTCTCGGCCGTGGTCGGCCTCGCCCGCGGCCGCAGGATCTAGCGCGCGCTCTTCACCTCTCCCCGTCGGGGAGAGGTGGACGGCAGCATCTTCTCTTATCGCTTCGAGGGCATCGCCACGTTCCGGCCGATGCCCTCGGGCCGCGGCACGGCGCTGTGGGTCTTGACGACGGCTGCGATGCGCTCGCGGATATCTGGCGGAAACGCCGCCACCTTTCGCGAGCCCATGTCGATGTGCAGCGACATGTTCTCGGAGGTGGCCGACAGCCAGCCTTCGGTCGCGTGACGCAGTTCCTGGAATGTGTGCAGGCGCTTGTCGTCGGCTTCCAGCAGCCAGACCGAGACCTGCACGGGATCGCCGAGATGAATCTCGCGCAAATACCGCACGTGGCATTCGGCCGTGAAGGTCGAGCCGTTGCGGTCCTTCATATAGGTTGGTCCGATCCCGAGCTGCAGCCACATCTGGTCGATCGCCCGGTCGAACATCACGTTGTAATAGGCCATGTTGAGATGGCCGTTATAATCGATCCATTGCGGCTCGATCTGCATGATCGAACTGCGGAACGGCTCGGCGGGCTTCGAAGCGGCACTCTCCGGCATGTCTCATTCCCTGGCTATGCGTCCGGTCGCTTGACTTGACCGGTGAGATGTCCTTTGCCACGGTTTCTTCTGTCGGGAGGACGATCCGTGGGTACATCAATCACCAATAATCCGCCGCGGCCGGAGCCGAAAGCCCTTGCAAGCGCGCTGGAGCAGCTTGCCGCACGCTTCGGCAACCGCCTCATCACCTCGCAGGCCGTCCGCGAACAGCACGGCCATACCACGACATGGATCGTCAACCAGCCGCCCGATGGCGTGGTGATGGCGCAGGAGACGGCCGACATCCAGGACGTGGTGCGGATCTGCGCGAGGAACGGCGTGCCCGTCATTCCCTTCGGCACCGGCACCTCGCTCGAAGGCCAGGTCAACGCGCCCGCCGGCGGCATCTCGATCGATCTGCGCGACATGAACAAGGTGCTCGCGGTCCATGCCGAGGATCTCGACTGCGTGATCCAGCCCGGCGTCACCCGCAAGGCGCTCAACGAGCATCTGCGCGACCAGGGCCTGTTCTTCCCGATCGATCCCGGCGCGGATGCCTCGCTCGGCGGCATGGCCTCGACCCGTGCCTCCGGCACCAACGCGGTGCGCTACGGCACCATGCGCGACAGCGTGCTGGCGCTGAAGGTGGTGCGTGGCGACGGCGAGATCATCACGACAGGGACGCGTGCGAAAAAGTCGTCGGCCGGCTACGACCTGACGCATCTGTTCGTCGGTGCCGAAGGCACGCTCGGCATCATCTCCGAGCTGACCATTCGCCTGCGCGGCATCCCGGATACGATCGCCGCTGGCGCGGTGTCGTTCGAGACCGTGCACGGGGCGTGTCAGGCGGTGATTCTGGCGATCCAGACCGGCATTCCCGTCGCGCGCATCGAGCTGCTCAATGCCGCGCAGGTGAAGGCCTGCAATGCCTATTCGAAGCTGACGCTGCCGGAGACGCCGCTGCTGCTGATGGAATTCCACGGCAGCGAGATCGAGGTCGCCGAACAGTCCAAGGCATTCGGCGAGATCGCGAAAGACTGTGGCGGCGGCGATTTCTCCTGGACCACTAAGCCGGAGGATCGCACAAAACTGTGGCAGGCACGGCACGATGCCTATTGGTCCGTCAAGGCACTGCGGCCCGGCGACAGCATCGGCGTGGTCGCAACCGACGTCTGCGTGCCGATCTCGCGCCTTGCCGATTGCGTCAGCGAGACCGAGGAAGATCTCAAGCGCCTTAATTTATTGTCGCCGATCGTCGGCCATGTCGGCGACGGCAATTTCCACTGCTCGCTGGTGTGCGACACCAACGATGCCGCCGAGATGGCCCGCGGCGAGGAGTTCATGCACCGCCTCGTCGAACGCGCGCAGACGATGGACGGCACCTGCACCGGCGAGCACGGCATCGGCCAGGGCAAGCAGAAATATCTCAAGGCCGAGCTCGGCCCTGAAGCGCTCGATGCGATGCGTGCGCTGAAAAAGGCACTCGATCCGCAAAACATCTTCAACCCCGGCAAGATCGTGGCGGAGGCGTAGCCGGCTGCGTCGCGGAACTTTCCGTTGATATGCCGGTTCCATCTCCCGTCCATTTCCGATGCCTCAATGGCGGGAGGATGCGATGTTGCGACCGGTCATTGGGATCGCCGTGATGGCGCTAGCCTGCGCGTTGGCGGGCACGGCTCTCGGTAAAGGCGGACACGGTGGCGGCCATGGTGGCGGTGGTCACGGTGGCGGGCATGGCGGTGGCCATGGTGGTCATCATGGTGGCGGACACGGTGGTGGACATGGGGGTGGGCACGCGCATGGCGGCGGGCATCATGGCGGGCCTCGCTTTGCGGCAGGCGCTCGACATGGCGGACCGAACTTCGGTCAGATCCGCAATGCGGCCGTTCGCCCGGCGAATTTCCACAACGCGCTCAATTTGCATTCAAGCGCCTTCCGCAACGGTCGTCTGATCAGCAATCCTGCGGCGCGCGCCCAGATCGCAGCTGCGGCCGCCCTCGCCGGCCGGCATGGTGCGAGCAGCGGATGGTGGCAACATGCAGGGGGCGGTTACGGCTGGGTCGGACCGCTGTTCTGGCCGTTCGCGTACAACGACCTCTACGACTACACGATCTGGGGCGACGGGCTCGGCTTCTGGGGCTACGGCTTTCAGGACATCTATGCCGGCCTGTTCGCGCCCTATGGCTACGACGCTTTGTCAGCCTATCTGCCGTCACGACCACAGGGACGCCGGCAATCGCGAGGCGTCGCGCTGGATCAGCTTTGCGGCAGCGACCGCCGCGAGATCGTCGGTCTGCCGATCGACCAGATTGCCGCCGCGGTGCAGCCGACTGAAGCACAAGGCGCAAGCCTCGACGAGCTCGGCAATGCCTCGATAGATGCGGCCGGATTGATCCGCGCGTCATGCCCGACGCAGGTCGCGGCGACGGCGCCCGGCCGGCTGGCGGCGATGCAGCAGCGCATCGAGGCGATGGAGAAGGCCGTCGATCTCGTTCAACCGGCCCTCGATAAGTTCTACGGGTCACTCGCCGACGAACAGAAGGCGCGCTTCAATGCGCTCGCTGAAGACCAGCGGCGCGCGACCAATTCCGGCAACGCCGGTGCATCGCTGATCCAGAATTGCGGTGCGCCTGCCGCGCTCGATTGGCCCGGCGCCGAGATCGAGGCGAGGCTCCATCCCAACGACACCCAGCGCGCAGCGCTGCAAGTGCTTCAGGACACCAGCGCCAGGGCCAGCACATCGCTGAAGGCGGCCTGCCAGCCTGACGAGGTGATGACGCCGCCGGCGCGGATGGCCGCCGTCCGCAAGCGGCTCGATGTCATGCTCGACGGCGTCAAGTCGGTTCGCGCGGCGCTGGAGGATTTCTACGGCACGCTCAATGACGAGCAGAAGGCGCAGTTTGAGGCCATCGGACCGCGTCGAACATCCTGAATGCGCGCCCTGCGAAAGTTCGTGACGTAAAAATCGTCTCGCCGATCTCGATTGGTCTCTCTATGCTCAGTGAGCCTGGAGTGCGGCAGATCGACGTCTGGAAGACCGCGGATGGTGGGGCGATGAAGTGGTTTGCGAGGCAGCAGCGGGCAGACATCTGGGACGAAGCGATCGAATCGCCGCTCGGCGACATCGAGGCCGCCGCGCGTATCCGTGCCATCTGTGACGCTGCGGCCCAGAGCGCCATCGCCACTGCGCGAAACGACAAGGGCGAGAGTGCTCGTTATGAGCGCGCGGCGAAGGTCGCGATGGAGATCGCCATGAAGATTTCCGACGGCCTGATGCGCGACGATGCGGTGCATCGCATCGTCAATCTCTGCATGACGGCGAACGACCTCAAGACCGCGCAGATCCTGTTCCGCGCGATCCACACCAGTTGGATCCGCGAGGTGGCGCAGCGCGATCATCCGGCGCTGGTTCAGTAACGGCAGCTATTTCGCGAGCTTGTGCACGGCCTCGTCCACGCTGTGGAAGACGTGCTCCTTCGGCAGGACTTCGAACAGGCGGAAGCGCTCGAAGGCGTCCTGCGCCCGCACTGATTCCAGCCGCGCCAGTGCGACCGTGACCCCTTGCGCGTTGCACACCTTGAAGACATCGAGCAGGATCTGCGCGGCGGTGAAGTCGATCTCGACCATGCCGCTCGCCTCCAGCACCAGCAATTGCGGTGCCGCCGTGCCCAGAACCTTGCTCACGTCGCTGCGAAAACCCGGCGCGTTAAGAAAGGACAGCGGTGCCTGCAGCCCGATCACGGCAACGCCTGCCACGCGCTCGCCGGTGATGTGCGGATGCGCGGGCCACCAGATCGTGGTGCCCGGCACGCGCTCGAACTCGACGAGTCGCGCGCGCGTCGTACTCCAGATGCCGTGCAGCAACGACAGCACGATGCCGAGGAAGGCGCCCTGCTGGATCGGCAGCACGATGATCAGCGCCGCGGTGGCGACGATCAGCAGGAACTCGCTGAACGACTGGCGATAGATCGTCACGATCTGTTGCACACGGATGATCCGTAGCGCCACGAACAGCAAGATGCCGCCAAGCGCGGCGTCCGGAACGTGGCGCAGCAATCCGGTACCGAATGCGAGCAGCGCCAGCACGATCGCCGCCGCGGCAAGGCCTGCGAGCTGCGACTGTCCGCCGGTCTCGGCGACGATGCCGGTGCGCGGCGGGCTCGCATTGACCGGAAACGCGCCGAACAGGCCTGACAGCACGCTGCCGGCGCCGGCGCCAAGGAAGTCGCGATCAACATCGGCGGGCTTGTCGGGATCGGACGGGAAGGACCGCGTCGTCGCGGCAGTCTGCACCATCACCACAACGGTGATCACAAAAGCGAGCGGCACCAGCCGCACCCAGAGCTCCGGCGCAAGATCAGGGAAGGTCGGTCGTGGCAGCGTGCCCGGTACAGTGCCGACCGCGTTGACGCCCTTGCTCTCGAGACCTAGCGCGATGGTGGCCAGCGTTGCGCCGACGAGGCCGATCAGCGCGCCGGGAATTTTTGCGCTGATGTTCTCGGAAATGAAGACCACGGCCAGCACGCCGAAGCCGATGCAGAACGTGATGGGATTGGTGCGCCCGATCTCGCTCGCGAGCACGCCGATGCGGTCGAGCGTCGGGCCACCTGGCGATTCCAGTCCCAGCACTCCAGGCAATTGCGACACGATGATGTGGACGGAGATGCCGGCGAGGAAGCCGACCATGACCGGCATCGACAGGAGGTTCGCAATGCCGCCGAGCCGGAATGCGCCGCCAGCCAGCATCATGGCGCCGACCATCAGGGCCAGCGCGATCGCGAGCCCCTGATATTCAGGTGAGCCGGTAGTAGCTAGCGCAGCAAGTCCGCCGGCGAAGATCGGCGTGATCGTGGAATCGGCGCCGCAGGACAGGAAGCGATTGCCGCCGAGCAGCGCAAAACCGAGCGATCCCGCCATGAAGGCGAAGAAGCCGATCTGCGGCGCAAAACCGCCGAGCCGGGCGGTCGCCATCTGCTCGGGGATGGCGATGGCCGCGAGCGTCAGTCCCGCCATGAGATCGCCGGGCAGGGCATAGGGCGCGAGCGATCGAAACAGCGGCCATGAGTCTTTGGCGTGAGCGTCTTGCGGCATCGATGTCGAATCCCCGGAATGTGCGTATCGGCCGATCAGACTACAGCATTTCCGGAAGGGAGACAGGTAGCGGCCTCTCCATCGTCATTGCGAGCGCAGCGAAGCAATCCAGAATCCCTCCGCGGAAAGACCCTGGATTGCTTCGCTGCGCTCGCAATGACGGAGGGCAAGGTGGCCCTCCGCTTCACGATCAATAATCTCAGTATCTGTTCCCGCGGCCGTAATCGCCGTGTCCCATCTCTCCGCCACGGCCTCCGCCGCCCATTCCCATGCCAATCCCGACACCGATGCCGATGCCTTGCATGATGGCGGCCGGCGGCGGGCCTTGTTGGGGCGGTGCACGCTCGACCACGACTTCGTCAGGCGGCGGCCGGCGCTTCGGCGGCGTGTCGACCACCTTGCGCTTCGACGGCGGCGGCGTGTCGTCCACGCGCTTCTTGATGATGGGGGCGATCGTCGGGTTGACCGGCGTCGATGCCGGCGGCGTCGGGGCCGAGCACGGGCAGGTCGGCGCCATGGCGACGGCGACCGGGACCGCAGCCGCGGCAACCGGTAAGACATAATTGCGGTTCTGCACGCGCAGCAAGAGCCGGCGCGCGGTCGCGGCGAGGTCGCTGTTGTCCCAGTTCGCCAGATAAGCCTCGTAGGACGCACGGGTGTTGATCGCCACCGCGCGGTCCCATGCCAGCATCTGGCGCCGCCGCTCCATGACTGTGCGCAAGCGCGGCGTGCGGAGATCCTGCGCGTACAGTTCGACATAGGCCTGATAGGCTTCCACCGTGTCGTCGGCGATCACGAGATCATAGGCGACCTTGGCATCCTTGCCCTGCAAATCCTTGCGCCAGTCAGCGACGCTGCGCGGGGTGCTGGCGAGCGCCATCGCGTTTGCGCCCGGTGCTGCAGGCTGGCCGCTGCTCTCGCCGAAGAACTTGAAGTCGGTCGTCAGCGACGAGCTTTCCCAGGGGATCTGACGCCCGTCGGTCGACTGCGCCACGGCGATGCGGATGCGCTTGAACACTTCCTCGATCGGAACGTTCGGCTGCTTTGCGACGGCCAGGGCTGCCGTGGTGTAGGGACTGTCGGCACCGGAGCCGTCCTCGGCTTCGGCGCCGGGCGAGGTCGAGTAGGAGATGAACGAGCCGGGCGCGCCGGCCTTGGTGTCGACGATGGCGAGCCCGTGGCCGGCGCCTGAGAGCGCCGGGAACGGGTTGTTGCGGCACGCATCCAGCATGAAGATGCGCGCCCGCGTCGGCAGCGCGCCGAGGGTGTTGAGCATGTCGTTCAGCCGCACGCCCTGGAGCGGGATGTCCGCCTCGCGCTTGGGATCGAGATCGACGGGAACGAGATAGTTCTCGCCGTCGATCTGCAGGCCGTGACCGGCATAGAACACCAGCGCGACGGTGTCGGCGCCGCTGGCGCTGACCTTGCCGGCAAAGTCCGAGATCGCCTGGCGCATCTCGTTCTGCGCGAGGTTCGGTGCTGTCGTGACGGTGAAGCCGGCATTGCCGAGCAGCTCGGCCATGCCTTTGGCATCATTGGCGGCGTTGGGCAGCTCCGGCACCGTGCGATAGGCTGACTGGCCGATCACCAGCGCAAGCCGGGCTTCGGCCGCAGCTTCCGTCGGCGTCATCAACTGGGTGAGCGCAAGGAGACCGGAGGCAAGAATCAAATTGCAAAGGACTGGACGGCGCATGATGTCACCTCCATTGGCAATGGGCGCGAGGATGTCACCTTTTCTAGTCGTCCGCCATTGCTCTGTCTGTGCGCTAGCTCACGCTCGAGCATGATCCGGAAAAGTGGGGCAGGGGCTCTGCCGCAGCCGTCGCGTCATGCCGTGCACTGTCAGAACAACCCGCGATCCCATGGTGGATCAGGTGCAAAGCGCGCAGCGAGAAAATCGATGAAGGCGCGCACTTTTGCCGGCGGGCGACGATCGGGCAGGTAGACCGCGTGCACGGCAGATGACTGCATCTCCGGCTGGTCGAGCGGCAGCGCGACCAGCGTGCCGGCGCGCAAATCGTCAGCGACGATGAAGGTCGGCTGCCGCGCGAGGCCAAGGCCGGCCAGCGTCGCCGCGCGCAGCGCATCGCCATTGTTGGCGCGCAGATTGCCGGAAACCTGGACGCGGATCTCGCCATCCGCGCCGAACAGCCATTCCGCGGCGCTTGCCTGCTGCGACAGGGTATAGCCGAGACAATTATGCGCGGCGAGATCGGCCACACTGCGCGGCGTGCCGTGCTTGGCGAGATAGGACGGGGCGGCGCAGACCACCAGGCGGTTCGGCGCCAGCTTGCGCGCCACCATGCTGGAGTCGCGCAGTTTGCCGATCCGGATCGCGAGGTCCCAGCCTTCCTCGGCGAGATCGACCAGGCGATCGTTGAGGCCGAGCTCGATCGTGACCTCGGGGTGACGCTCCGAGAATTCGGCAATCAGCGGTGCGATCTGGCGTGTGCCGAACACGACGGGCACGTTGACCCGCAGCGAGCCGCGCGGCTCGACGCGCTCGCGCGCGACCGCGGCGTCGGCCGTCTCCATGTCGGCGAGAATTCGCTCGGAAGATTCCAGATAGAGCCGGCCGGCCTCTGTGATCGACAGCCGCCGCGTGGTGCGGTGGAACAGCTTGACGCCGAGCCGGGCCTCCAGCGAGGCGACGTGCTTGGTCACCATGGTCTGCGACAGGCCCATCGCCCGGGCCGCGCCTGACAGGCTGCCGTTCGCCGCCACCTTGGCGAAGACTTCCAGGCTGGTCAGGCGGTCGAGCATCTATTTCACTCTGGTAGTATGAGGTATATTTCCAAAATAGCAGATTATCATTCCCCTGAGAATAGATCATACGTGGCGCAACAATGGAGACCGCTATGATCGATTCCCGTACCGCTCCCTACGCCGCGCTGGTGCTGCGCGTGACCTTGGGCGCGCTGTTCCTGGCCCATGCCGGCCTGAAACTGTTCGTTTTCACCCCCGCCGGCACCGCAAAGTTCTTCGGCAGCCTCGGCTTCCCGCCCGAGCTCGCCTACGTCGTCATGACCGTGGAGGTTCTCAGCGGCATTGCTCTGATCCTCGGCGTCTGGACCCGCTATGCGGCGCTGGTCGGCATTCCCGTTCTGCTCGGCGCGATCTTCACCGTGCACGGTGCGGCCGGTTTCTTTTTCACCAATCCGAAGGGCGGCTGGGAATATCCGGCGTTCTGGGTGATCGCGCTGGTCGCGCAGGCGCTGCTCGGCGATGGCGCCTTCGCGCTGCGGCCCTCGCGCGATGTCGAGGCGGCGAACGGACAGCTGAGCGTCGCGCCGTCGCGCTGATCTCGTCGATCGCTGAAAAAGGCAGAGCTGCGGGATTCCGGTCCCGCAGCTTTTTGCTGCGTGCCCATCAATCTGCGTTCGGCATTGATCCATACCTGAATTGGATCGATCTGCGTCAATCTTGCATGGAAGCCGTTCGGCCGCGATGCGGCATGATCGAAAACAACCGCAAATATAGGCATTTCCCAGCAATTCGTGCTGGCGTGCCTGCCGCTCGCACGCGCATCGCGCTTGACGGCAAGCCTTGCCTGCCTCGTCGCTTTGGCCATACTCTGCGTGCAACAGGCCGTGGCAACGACCGTGGCCAGCAAATAAAAACATATTGGGGAGAGACATCATGACCCTCGTGCCCGTCAGCCGTCGCACGTTCATCAAGTCGTCGACGGCGCTGACCGCCGGCCTCGTGCTCTCTCCCGCCATCATCGGCCGCGCCGAAGCTGCGACGCTGAAGCTGAAATGCTCCTCCTCGCTGCCGAACGATCCCAAATTCGCCAACGGCCGCGTCTACTACGACAATCTCGTGAAGCAGATTAAGGCCAACGGGCTTGGCGAGCAGGTCGAGGTCGCCTTCTTCCCCGACAACCAGCTCGGTCAGGAGATCGACGTCATCAACTCGGTGAAGCTCGGCGTCATCGACCTCATGATCTCGGGCTCGTCGATCTCGGCCAATCTGGTCCCGCTGGTCGGCACCTACGATCTCGGCTTTCTGTTCGCGAGCTTCCCGCAGCAGACCAAGGCGTTCGACGCGGGTGCGGCCAAGCCGATCGAGGACGCGCTGCTCAAGGGCAGCAACATCCGCATCATCGCCTGGGCCTATAATTTCGGCTCGCGCAGCGTGCTCGCGAAGAAGCCGGTGAAGACGCCTGAGGATCTTGCCGGCCTCAAGATCCGCACCCTGCCCAATCCCGTCATCACCGAATGCCTGCGCCTCATGGGTGCTGCCGCGACGCCGCTGGCGTTCGGCGAAATCTACACGGCGTTGCAGGCCGGCGTGCTCGACGGTCTCGAGCATGATCCGCCGACCATCCTTGCCAGCAAGTTCTATGAGACGGCAAAGTCCTATGCGCTGACGCAGCATAATTTCTCGCCGCTGGCGGTCTATTTCAGCGACATGACGTTCAACCGCATGGATCCGAAGCTGCGCGAGGGTTTCCTCGACGCCGCCAAGAAGGCCGCGGTCGACACGCGGGCCCACGGGCTTGCGGTCGAGAAAGAGGCGCTGACGGCCTTGACCGAGAAGGGCGTGACGGTAGCCGAATGCGATCGCGAGGCCTTCAAGAAGCGCGTGGCGCCGCAGATCGATAACTTCATCAAGGCGCGGCCGGAGTCAAAGGCCGTGATCGACATCATTCGTTCGACGCAAGCCTGAGATGGCGATGGCAGAAGCCGTATCGCTCCCGAGCGGCCGCCGCGGGGGCATCGGGTTGCTGCTTCGTTGCAGCGACGCGATCGCGGCCATCCTTTTGGCCGCCGATCTCGCGGTCGTCTGCGGATCGGTGCTGCTGCGCTTCTTTTTCAATGCTCCGGTCGAATGGTCCGATGACGTCGCGCGCGGATTGATGGTCGGATCGGCCTTCTTCGGCGCGGCGAGTGCGCTGGCGCGCGGCGAGAATGTCGGCGTGTCCTTCTTCCGTGATCTGCTGCCGATGCGGCTGCGCACGCTGGTCGATGCGGCAAGCAGCCTGCTCGTCGTGCTGATCTCCGGTTATGTCGCCTATAACGCGATCAAGCTGGGCTCGCTGACATCAGGACAGACAACCGGCTCGGGCCTGCCGCTGGAATTGACATTCTACCCGATGGGCATCGGCGCGCTGTTCATGACGGTGTTCGCGATCGATCATCTCTGCGCGCGATCGCTGCCGGAGATTGCCAGGGGCCTCGTCGCAGTCGCCGTCGTCACCGGCCTCTATCTCGCATGGGACGCTCTGTCGCCGTCCTCGGTGCCGTCGGCGGGCACCTTGATGCTGATCGGCTTCTTCGCGACGCTGTTCGGCGGCCTGCCGATCGGCTTTGCGCTGGCGCTGGCCGCGCTGATCTTCATCTGGGTCGAGGGCGCGCTGCCCGGCGTCATCTTCGCCCAGCAGATGGCGCGCGGCATCGACAATTTCGTGCTGCTGGCAATTCCGTTCTTCATCCTCGTCGGCTACCTCATGGAAGCCAACGGCATGTCGGTACGCCTGATCGAGCTGCTGCAGCGCGCGGTCGGCCGCATGCGCGGCGGCCTGAATGTCGTGATGGTCGCCTCGATGGTGCTGTTCTCGGGCATCTCAGGTTCGAAGATGGCTGATGTTGCCGCCGTCGGCTCGGTGCTGATCCCGGCAGCGCGCCGCTCGAAGCAGAATCCGGGCAGCGCGGTGGCGCTGCTCGCGGCGTCCGCGGTGATGGCGGAGACCATTCCGCCCTGCATCAATCTGATCATTCTGGGCTTCGTCGCAAACCTTTCGATCGGCGGTCTGTTCATGGCAGGCCTGCTGCCCGCGGCGCTGATGGCGGCGGTGCTGATCGCCTTCTCCATCATGTCAGGCAAGACGCCTGATGACGCCGAGGAGGTCGAACCGCGGGTTGCGGTCTCGGGCCTCTGGAGCGGCGCGATCGCATCGTTCGGCCTGATCTTCATGATCTTCTTCGGCTTCAAGAGCGGCTTTGCGACGGCCACGGAAATCTCCGCATTCGCCGTCGCCTATGCGCTTGTCGTCGGCAGCGTGGTGTTCCGCGAGCTCAGCCTCAGATCGGCGGCGCAGAGTTTCGTGCAGGCTGCAACGCGTGCGGGCCTGGTGCTGTTCATCGTCGCCGCGGCGCAATCGCTGGCGTTCACGCTGACCTTGCAGCAGGTGCCGCATGCGGTCGGCGACTTCATGCTGGGCCTGTCCAAGACGAGCGGGACGTGGCTGTTCATCCTGCTCGCCATCGCCGTGCTGATCGTGATGGGCTCGGTGCTGGAAGGGGCGGCCGCGCTGATCATTTTCGGGCCGCTGCTGTTGCCGGTGGCAGTGCAGCTCGGCATCGATCCCCTGCATTTCGGCGTCGTGCTCGTGATTGCGATGGGCGTCGGCCTGTTCGCGCCGCCGCTGGGGCTCGGGCTCTACGGCGCCTGCCTGATCGGCAATGTGCCGATCGAGCAGACGGTGAAGCCGATCCTCGGCTATCTCGGCCTGTTGTTCCTGTGCCTGCTGGTCATCGCCTTCGTGCCGTGGCTGAGCACCGCCTTGCCGCGCGCGTTTGGCTATTGAAGGAGTGCTACCCGTGAAAGTCCTGCTGGCCCACACGCCGGAGATGCGCCGCAATTACTATGGTGATCGCAGCCTGAACGGCTTGCGCGCCATCGCCGAGGTGATCCTGCACGAAGGTGACCAGGCGCTCGACTCGGCGAACCTCGTCAATGCGGCCAGGGACGCCGACATCATCGTCGCCGATCGCATGACCGAGGGCCGCGGCGAGATTTTTGGGCAATTGCCGCGCCTGCGAGCCTTCGTGCGCTGTGCGGTCGATATCAGGAACGTCGATGTCGAGGCGGCCTCGCAAGCTGGCGTGCTGGTGACGCGCGCCGGTCCCGGCTTCGTGCAGGCGGTCGCCGAGCTCGCGGTCGGCTTCATGGTCGATTTGTCGCGCGGCGTGTCGCGAGCGACGGCCGACTACCACGCAGGCCGCAAGCCGGAGGCGCGGATGGGCCGGCAGCTTGCCGGCAGCACGATTGGCATCATCGGTTATGGCAGCATCGGGCGCTATCTTGCCGAGATCGCGAAGGTGCTGCACATGCAGGTGCTGGTGGCCGATCCCTTCGCTGATGTCAGCGACAGCGCGATCCGGCATGTCGCGCTCGACGAGCTGCTCGCGGCCTCGGACTACGTCGTGTGCCTCGCCATCGCCAACGAGCAGACCGAGAAGCTGATCGGAGAGGCAGCGTTGGCGCGCATGCAGATGCATGCCGTCTTCATCAATCTCTCGCGCGGCAATCTGGTCGACGAGGCGGCGCTCGCCAAGGCGCTGCTGGAGAACCGCATCGCCGGCGCTGCGATGGATGTCGGCCGTGCGCCCGACCAGATGCCGACACCGGAGCTGGCGAAGTTCCCTGGTGTCATTGCCACGCCGCATGTCGGCGGCCTGACGCCGCAGGCGATCGAATACCAGTCGCTGGAGACGGTGCGGCAGGTCGATGCCATCATCAAGGGCGAAGCGCCGCAAGGCGCGGTCAACGCCGAACGCTGGACGCGGCGGTCGTGAACTGACCTACAGCCGGTCCACCGGCTTGAACGTCCCGTCCTTCTGAATCACGGTGAGAAACACCTTTGGCGGCGTCTCGATCGCGCGCGCGCCAACGGTGACAATGCTGCCGCTGATGTCGAAGCGACCGATATCGCTGATCGTGCGTAACAGGCCGGCGCGGGTCGGATTCGGTCCGACTTTTTCCAGCGCAGCCGCCACGAGGCGGCCGGAGAGATAACCTTCGAGTGCCACGAAGTCCGGTGCCAGCGTGGGATCAAACGCGGTCTGCGCCGCCTGGTAGTCAGCCACGAGCTTGATCGAACGATCCCAGGGGAACGGCACGACCTGCGCGACGACGACGCCTTCCCCGTCCGGGCCGAGCTCCTTGGCGAGCGCGGTGGCGCCGACGAAGGAGATGTTGACGAATGTCGGATAGACGCCGCTGCGGTGTGCGAGCTTGATGAACTCTGCACTGGGGCCGTAGGTCCCGACCATGACGATCGCCTCGGGCTCGGCGCGTTTGATCGTGCGCCAGGCCGCGCCGACCGCGCGGGTGTTGCGTTCGAAAGTGCCTTCGGCGGCGAGCTCGAGGCCGCGTTTGGCGAGCGCGTTCTTCACACCCCTGAGCCCGTCACGGCCGAAGGAATCGTCCTGGTAGAAGATGCCGATCCGGGTGAAGTGGCGATCCTCGGTGAGATGCCCGATGATGGTCTCCGTCTCCGCGCCGTAACTGGCGCGGATGTTCACGACATTCGTCAGTTCCACGTCGCGCAGCAGTGCGGCCCCGCTGAGTGGTCCGATGAACGGCACTTCGCGGGCGCTCGTGATCGGGATCGTCGCCATCGCAGTCGGTGTACCCACCGCGCCGATCAGCGCGAACACCTTGTCGTCCTCGATCAGCCGCAGCGTCTGGACCACCGAACGATCAGGGTCGTAGCCGTCGTCGCGGCTGATGAGCTGGAGCTTGCGGCCGTGAATGCCGCCATTGGCATTGACTTCAGTGAACGCCGCGACGATGCCGTGCCGCATGCGTTGACCAAGTTGGGAGGAGTGACCTTCGAGCACCGCCGCCTGGCCGAACAGGATCGCGTCCTCGCTGACGCCGACCTCGTCGGCTCTTGCCGTTGGCATTGCCGCCGCCAGCAGCGCGGCGGCAAGCGCGATGCCTAGCGCTGCGCGCGGTCGTTTCATGAGAGAGTTCGCCGGATGCTGGAAAAGTCGTGGCTACAATAGGCGCGCAGGCTGAACAGGGCGCTAACCGGCCTCGAGAAGATGATCCGTAGGATTCCGGGTAAAATCGGTAATTGGCCGTCAGATCGCGGGAATGCGCGGATCAATCGTTAACTACACCGCGCAATGCGCGGCGGGTCGGTTCCGACATTGTGCAGTTTTTAACCCCATTCCTTGTCCGATAGTCCCCACGGCGGCTCAACCCAAGGTACTGCTGGCGCGCCGAGGGGACGTTTCGGAATCAAGATGAGCGATCGCGATCAGAACGATCAGGATCGAAAGCGTATGACTGGACGGTGGCGCGTTGCGGCGCTGCTCGGCCTTCATCGCCCTGCGCTGGTCGCGGCTGCCGTTGGCCTGCTGTTCTCGCTTGCGGGCGCCGCTGCGGTGGCGCGCTGGGAAGACCGCGTCAATAAGATCGAGTTCGAGAACGCGGCCGAGACGCAGGCCATCGTCATGCAGAACGGCATGAACGAATATATCAGCCGGCTCGTGGCGCTGCGCACCCTGTTCGAATCCTCCAACGAGGGCGTCACCCGCAGCGAGTTCGAGACGTTCAGCGGCAAGCTGTTCGAACGTTATCCCGGCCTGCTGCGGATCGGCTGGCTGCCGCGGATCACCCGCAAGGAGCGCGCCGAATACGAGGCGGCCGCGATTGCCGACGGCGTATCCGGCTATCACATCAAGGCGCTCCAAGGTGGCGACTTCGCCACTGCGCCGCAGGCCGAGGAATACTTTCCGATCTTCTACTCGACGCAGGCCAAGACATCGCGTGTCTACGGCATGGACTATATGAGCGTGCCTGACCGCAAGGTCGCGCTCGAGCGCGCCCGGGACAATGACAACATTGCCGCGATCCGCACCGAGCTCTATGCCCGGAACGGCGCCGGCCAATTGCCGAACGTACTCGTGATCGTGCCCGTCTACGCCAAGGGGACCTCGCGCGACGCCGTCGCCGACCGCCGCCGCAATATCTCGGGCTTCGTTGTCGGCATCTTCGACCTGCCCCTGCTGATGCAGGCCATCCGTGTCAGGACCGGCGCGAGCCCGGCGGTCAGCATCAACGTCTATCAACCCTACAGCGCCCGGATCATCAGCCTGGAGGGCATGCTGCCCGACTACGCTTCCGCAGCGGACGCACCGCAGTCGATGCGCGATGTCGCGCGCGGCCGGCACTGGTCGGGCGGCCTCAAGATCGGCGACGCCGATTGGCAAGTACGGGCAATTCCGACGGCCGGCGGCCCGCTGGAGACGAGCTATGACCGCGCCGGCGCCGTGCTGATGGTCGGCATGCTGCTGACGTTGTCGCTGTCGACCTATCTGATGCTCGCCAGCCGCAATTCGCGGCGACTGTCGCTGGCCAACCGGCGCGTGCTGGAGCTGGCGCAGACCGACGTGCTGACTGGATTGCCGAACCGCGCCTTCTTCCTGACCCGGCTCGACGAGCTCAACGGCCAGCTGGAGCACGGCGGCTGGTCCTTCTCGATCCTGATGCTCGATCTCGACCGCTTCAAGAACGTCAACGATTCCCTCGGTCATGGTGCTGGTGATGCGCTGCTGCGCCTGGTGGCGCAACGGCTGAAATCTGCGGTGCGCGCCACCGACGTGCTGGCGCGGCTCGGCGGCGACGAATTCGCCATCATCCAGGAGGGCTGCGAGGATCAGCGCGCCGCTTCGACCGAACTCGCGGCGCGGATCGCCAAGCTGGTCGCCGAGCCATTCCTGCTGCCCGGACATCGCGTCGAGATCGGCACCAGCATCGGCATTGCCGTCGCGCCGGATCACGGCAGCGACCAGGAGCAACTGCTGAAGAAGGCCGACCTTGCGCTCTATCGCTCGAAATCGGCCGGCCGCAACTGCTTCACCATCTATGACGAGGCGATGTCGGCCGAGCTCGAGGCGCGCAACACGCTGGAGGGGGACCTGCGCGACGCCATCGCGCTCTGCCAGCTCGAGGTGCACTATCAGCCGTTCATGGATGCCAGCACCGGCGCGCGACGGGGCTTCGAGGCACTGGTGCGCTGGCGGCATCCGACCCGCGGGCTGATCCCGCCCGATCAGTTCATAGCGCTCGCGGAGGAGACCGGGCTGATCGTGCCGCTCGGCGAATTCGTGCTGCGTCGCGCTTGCGCGGATGCGGCCGGCTGGCCGTCCGACCTGATGGTCGCGGTGAACCTGTCGCCGATCCAGTTCAAGGAAGCGGATCTGTTCGACGTCATCACCATGGCACTGCGGGATTCCGGCCTGTCACCGGAGCGCCTCGAGATCGAGATCACCGAATCCGTTCTGCTGGAGCGCGGCGCCGAGAACCACGCCTTTATGGAGCGGCTGAAGAGCATCGGCGTCGAGCTCGCGCTCGACGATTTCGGCACCGGCTATTCCTCGCTGAGCTATCTCACCGCATTTCCGTTCGACAAGATCAAGATCGACAAATCGTTCATCCGCAATCTCACGTACCAGCCGCGCAGTTCCGCGATCATCTCCTCGATCGTGACACTGGCGCGCGGGCTCGACATGTCGGTCACCGCCGAAGGCGTCGAGACCCCAGAGGAGTTCGAGCGTCTGAAGGTGCTCGGAGTCAACTTCGCGCAAGGCTATCTGTTCGGGCGTCCGCTGCCGATCGACCAGATTGAGCTTGATGGGTCCTCCGAAGGCTCGCGGCGCGACGCGGCCTGAGCGCGCCACGCATCCGGCATTCGCGAAAATCGCTTGACCCCGCCGTCCCCAGATGGTCCGAAGGATCGTCTAGGGGTGAAACAAAGAAAAATGCGGCTTCCGTTCTTCTACGGCTGGGTCGTGGTTGCTGTGACATTCGTCACCATGGCGATCGGCGTCAACGCGCGCACCTCCTTCTCGCTGTTTTTTCCGCCGATCATTGCCGAGTTCGGCTGGGAGCGCGGCGTGACTGCGGGCGCGTTCTCCTTCGGTTTCGTTGCCTCTGCCGTGGCCAGCCCGCTGATCGGACGGCTGATGGACCGCGCCGGCCCGCGCGCGGTGATGGAGCTCGGGGTGCTGCTGATGGGCGGCGGGCTGCTGCTCGCACCGCTGACCAGCCAGCCCTGGCATCTCTATCTGACGATCGGCGTCATGGTCGGAGCCGGTTCCGTGTGTCTCGGTTATTCCGGCCAGTCGCTGTTCCTGCCGAACTGGTTCATCCGCAAGCGCGGCTTTGCCATCGGCATTGCGTTCGCCGGCGTCGGCATCGGCTCGATCACGCTGCTGCCGTGGGTGCAGCATTTGATCGAGCAGACCGGTTGGCGCACCGCTTGCACCGCGATGGGCCTGATGATCCTGGTCGTGCTGGCGCCGATCAATCTGCTGCTGCACAAGCGCCCCGAAGACATCGGCCTGCAACCCGACGGCGACGCCGCGCCGGTCACAGGCGCCGCAAAGCCGGTCTCCAACATCGTCGATCCCGACTGGGCCGCCACCGACTGGACGCTGAAGCGGGCGGTTGCGACCGCGCGCTTCTGGTGGATCGCGCTCGGTTATTTCTGCGGCCTGTACATCTGGTACGCGGTGCAGGTGCACCAGACCAAATTCTTGCTCGACATCGGCTTCAGCCCGAGCGTTGCGGTCTGGGCGCTCGGTGCCGTCAGCCTGCTTGGTATCCCCGGCCAGATCTTCCTCGGCCACACCTCCGACCGGATCGGACGGGAATGGGTCTGGGCCATCAGTTGCGCCGGGTTTGCGATCTGCTTCGCGGCGCTGATCGCGCTGAAATACCAGCCCTCGGTCTGGCTGGTCTGGCTGATGGTGTTCACGCAAGGCGCGCTCGGCTACGGGCTCACCTCGATCATGGGCGCAGTGGTGTTCGAGATTTTTCAGGGCCGCCAACAGGGCAGCATCTTCGGCATGATCATGCTCGCGGCATTGGCGGGCGGGGCGGCCGGGCCATGGGTGACAGGCCTGCTCTACGACCGCACTGGGAATTATACGCTCGCCTTTGCCATCGCCATCCTCGTAAGCCTCCTGTCGGCGCTGTCGGTCTGGCGGGCCTCGCCGGGCAAGGTGCGGGCCGTGGCCGGCCGGCTTCACTCGCTCCGGGCGGGAACTGGCGCGGAATAGGTTCCACTCGCACTGGATTACCTCTGCATCTTTCGCGGACTGTTAAGCATGTCGCGGCTTGGCCGAACGCGGGTCGGTTGCAAAAAGGTCTTGGACACCATCGACGCGTTAACCTGGAGCCGATTGCCGTATCTTGCTGATGCTGCCGGGTTCAACGATGTCTGCCTCCGACTGCTCCGTGACCGAAATGCCCGACGTGCTGCGCGCCGTGCTCGAATGCGCCGACGACGGCATCGTCATCGTCGACGATGCGCATCGCATCACCTATTTCAACGCCGGCGCTGAGCGGATCTGGAAGCTCGCTCGTGCCGAGGTGCTCGGCGGCGATGCCGCCATTCTCATCCTCAAATGTCTTCACGCCGATCCGGTCGTGGACTTTCGCGACGAGATCAGCCTGGTGCGGCGCGACGGCAGCCGGATCAAGGCCACGATCGCGTTGTCCTCAACGACCATAAACGGCGCCACCCATTACATCGTGTTCGCGCGCGACGTCACCGCCGACGCCGAGCGTCGCGTCAGGATCGGGCTGCTCAACGCAGTCTCGGACCAGACCAATCGCGCGGTGATCGTCACCGACGTCGAGCAGAACATCCTCTACGTCAATTCCTCTTTCACGACGCTGTTCGGCTACACCAGCGAGGAGGCCGAGGGCCGCCGCGCAGGTGAGCTGATCGCCGGATGCCACACCAACCGCACAGCCATTGCCAAGCTCGTCAAGCGGCTCCTCGACGGCGGCCGGCGCGGCGAGGTCGAGACACTGGTCTATAACAAGGATGGCGAGGAGATCTGGATTTCCGCCCGGATCGACGCCTTCCGCGACAACAAAGGCCGCGCCAAGCACATCTTCGCACTGGTCGAAGACATCACCGAGAGCCGGCAGTTGCGCTCGCTGCAGCAGCTCATCATGAGCGCGCTCGCCGACGAGGTGCCGATCACCGAGATTGCCGACCGGCTCTGCCGCCGCGTCGAGGAGATCGCGCCCGACGTCGTCTGCTCGCTGCTGCATGTCGATGCCGCAGGCCTGATTCATCCGCTCGGCGGTCCGAGCTTGCCCGCGGACTATTCCCGCGCGCTGGACGGCATCGCGATCGGCCCCAATGTCGGCTCCTGCGGCACCGCCGCCTTCTATGGCGAACCGGTGTTGGCTGAAGATCTCGACACCGATCCGCGCTGGCAACCTTACAAGACCATGCCGCTGGCGACCGGCTTGCGTGCGTGCTGGTCGACCCCGGTCAAGGCCAAGGACGGCCGGGTTATTGCCACCTTCGCATTCTACTATCGCGAGCCTCGCGCGCCGAGCAATTGGCACCGGCGCATTGTCGATGCCTGCGTCGACCTCGGCGCCTTCGCCATCGAACGCAAGGAAGCGCGCGCCGAGATCGCGCGGCTTGCCTATCACGATATTCTCACCGGCCTGCCCAACCGCGCGCAATTGCGACACCTGATCACGACCGCGATCAACGCCTGTCCGACCGGCAGCCATGTCGCGCTGGCCTTCCTCGACGTCGATCACTTCAAGGACGTCAACGACACGCTCGGCCATGCCGCCGGCGACGAGCTTCTGATCCAGCTCGCGCAGCGCCTGCGCGAGCAGATCGGGCCTGAAGACATGCTGGGCCGGCTCGGCGGCGACGAGTTCGTCATCCTGCTGCCGCATCGCAATGCCGAGGGTGCCGAGCAGATCGCTGCTCGCATCACGGAAGCGCTGACCGCGCCGTTGCGGCTCGGATCGAAGCTGATGCCGATGTCGGCCAGCATCGGCATCAGCCTCTATCCCGACCACGCCACCGATATCGACACGCTGATGCAGCAGGCCGATGCCGCCATGTATATGGCCAAGCAGGCGGGCCGTTCGACTCATCGCATGTTCAACGCCGAAATGAACGGCCTGACCGAACAGCGGCTGGCGATGATCGCAGCGCTCCGCCGCGCCATTGCCGAGGGCGCGCTCAGCCTCAGCTACCAGCCGCAGATTCGCAGCTGCGACGGCGCCATCCACGGTGTCGAAGCGCTGGCGCGCTGGCACGACGCCGTGCTCGGCGATGTCTCGCCGGCCAAATTCATCCCGCTCGCCGAAGAATGCGGCCTGATCGAGCAGATCGGCCTGTGGTCGGTGCGCGAGGCCTGCCGGCAGATGGCGGCCTGGCGTCGCGCCGGGCTCAACATTCCCAGCGTCTCGGTGAATTTGTCGCCGATCAATTTCCGCCACGTCGCGCTGGCCGCACGGCTCGAGGACGTCCTCGCCGAATACGATCTGCCGCCGGATGCGTTGATGCTGGAGATCACCGAAGGGACCTTCATGCAGGACGGCGCCGCCGCGCTGGAGACGATGCACGCGATTCGCGCGCTCGGCATCGGCCTGTCCGTGGATGATTTCGGCACCGGCTATTCGAGCCTCAGCCGGCTCGCCCATCTGCCGATCCGCGAGATCAAGATCGATCGCAGTTTCATGCGCGACATCGAGCGTGACGCGGGCGCACTGGCGATCGCCACCGCCGTGGTGCGCGTCGGCCAAGGCCTCGGCATGACCGTCGTCGCCGAAGGCGTCGAGACCGAAGGCCAGCGCAAGATGCTGGCCGAGCTCGGCTGCGACGTCGTGCAAGGCTTCTTCTACGCCCCTGCGCTCGCGCCTGTTGCCTTCGAGCGCTGGCTGATCGAGCACTGTGCCGAGCAGGCACGGGCGATGCTGGGCCGGCTGGATGTCAAGCCTGCGGATGTGGTTGCGGTGAAGCGGTCGGCGTAGCGCGCGTTCCAATATGACACCGGCGACCTCGAGGTCGCCGGTGTGTTCGTTGAGGTCTCTGCGCCCGGCACAGGGCAATTTGCGCTTCAAGCGGCGCGGATGAGGCCGAGCTGCTGCAAGGCCGTAACCCCGTCGTCAAGACCGATTTCCTCGAGGATCTTTCCGTCCTTGAGTTTCAACACGGTCGTGCCGGTGAACCTCATTGTGCGGCCGGTGTTGGCCGGCAGCGATCCTGCCAGGAAGTCGCCGAACGCCGGCCCGGTATGCGTGCCTCCGCCTTCCCATCGGCCGACGACATAGTCGCCTTCGGCGATGAGATCGGCAGCGCCCCAGAAATTGAGATCGGGGAACGCTTTCCGAAAGTCCGTCATGAACGCCTTGATGTCGTCGCGGCCACGCCGCGGCTCGTGCAGGGAATATTGCAGCAGCATGTCTGGTGCGGCGAGTTCATCGACAATTCCGAGGTCGCAGGTCTTGCCCCAGAAATTCGTGAACCACTGGCCAACGATGGCCTTGTTGTCGTCTTCAATCGACACGGTCACTTCTCCTGTTGTGCGCTTTGGTGCCCACCATGAGAAGCTATGACGATGTCGGCGCCGCCGGCCCACCCGATTCCCGATGTCGTGGCCGCCTTGCTGCGTCCGTCATTCCATATGAAGCTCGTTCAGCGAATTCTCCGACATCCCCGCCGCAGAATAGAGCTCGCCGTCCTTCATGAAGAAGACGGTGTTCTTCGGTACTTTCGCCGCGTACTTCATGATCGCGCTGCGACGGTCGCCTCCGAATTCCCGGACGCTCATTTGCCCCGGCCCGCGATACATGTAGGCCGTGTCGGATTTGAAATCCCAGCACGCTTCCGAGAACGCCTGGCTAGAGATGATCGCGAACGCAGCCGTTGCGATGGTCGTCTTTGACAGGAAGGCCATTGGAAGTTCCTTTCGGTGCCGGTGTGACGCGCGACCGCCGGCAGCGCCCGCCGCTACGAATGCGTTCGAAAAACTATCCCGCGCGGCAGAGCGCGGCTCTTTCGAAGACGCATCCTCGTTTGCGAGAACACACGATATCGCGCGTCGCTGGCGCGCCCTAGTCCGACGCCAATCCCGTCCTGCGTCGCAAATCGCTTATCGCGCGCAGAAAGCTGTCGGCCGGCGTGGTCTCGGGATCGATCAGCCGGTGCAGGCGAAAGCCATCTTCCAGCGCCAGCACGACCGAGGCCATCCAGGGCGGGTTCAACGTCTCGCCTTTGGCGCTGTCCTTCAAGGTCGCCTCGACGATATCGGCGATCAGCTTGCGCCGCGCGCGCAGGCGTTTTGCAAGTTCCGGGCGACGCTTCTCGGCGCGCGCGACGAACAGGATCATCTCGATATGCAGCAGCGGCGAGCGGGCGAGGGGGTCCTGCCGGGCGCGGTCCATCGTCTTCAGCGCCGCGATGAAGTCGTCGAGGTTTTTGTGTTGCGCCAGGATCTCCATGTTGCGCCGGATCGATTGCTCGACATGGTCCTCGAGCATGGCGAAGATGAGCTCGTCCTTGCTGTTGAAGTTCGAATAGAACGCGCCGCGGGTGAAGCCTGCCTCGGCCGCGATCGCCTCTATGCTGGCGCCGCCGATGCCGTCCTGCTCGAACACGCGTGCGGCCGCCTCGAACAGCGCCTCGCGCGTGTCGTCCCTGGTCGGCCTGGTCCTCAGCCTTGACATCGCAGCAGTTTAGGGCAGAATGCAACTCGATACAACAATGTATCGAGTTGATAATTCATCAGGGATGGTTACGCCGGCTCCGGGGCTGCAACCGGCGTATCGTGTCATGCGGCAACCGATGTGAGGTCACCATGAACGAGCAAGTGCAGAGCGTCGCCAGCGATCCCCTGTTCAATCCGCTGGCGCCGGACTTCATTCGCAATCCCTATCCGCATTACGACCGGCTGCGCACGATCGACCCGATCCACGTCACGCCGTTCGGCCAGTTCGTGGCCAGCCGCCATGCCGATGTCAGCCTGGTGATGCGTGACAAGCGTTTCGGCAAGGATTTCGTGGAGCGCACGACGCGCCGCTATGGCCCCGACATCATGAAGGAGCCGGTGTTCCGCAGCATGGCGCACTGGATGCTGCAGGCCGATCCGCCCGATCACACCCGCCTGCGCGGCCTCGTCGTGAAGGCCTTCACCGCCCGCCGCGTCGAGGACATGCGGCCGCGTATCCAGGAGATCGTCGACCAGACCATCAATGCCGTGATCGACCGCGGTCATATGGACCTGATCGAGGATTTCGCCTTCCGCCTGCCTGTCACCATCATCTGCGAGATGCTCGGCATCCCTGAGGATCATCGCGAGGTCTTCTACAAGAGCTCGCGCGACGGCGGGCGGCTGCTCGACCCGGTGCCGATGACATCGGAGGAGATCGCGAAGGGTAACGCCGCCACCACGATGGCGCAGATGTATTTCCAGCAGCTGTTCGAGCTGCGCCGCAAGACTCCCGGGGACGATCTCATCACCCAGCTGGTGCAGGCCGAGGAGGACGGCAACAAGCTCACCAATGAGGAGCTGACGGCGAACATCATCCTGCTGTTCGGTGCCGGCCACGAGACGACGGTCAATCTGATCGGCAACGGCCTGCTCGCGCTGCATCGCAATCCGGACCAGCTCGCGCTCCTGAAGGCGCGGCCGGACCTGATCACCAACGCGATCGAGGAATTCCTGCGTTACGATTCCTCGGTGCAGATGACCGGCCGCGTCGCGCTGGAGGAGATCGACGATCTCGGCGGCAAGAAAATCCCCAAGGGCGAGACCGTGCTCTGCCTGCTCGGCTCGGCCAATCACGACCCGGCGGTTTACCCTGATCACCCCGAGAGGCTCGATATCACCAGGCCGAACGTCCGGCCGCTGTCGTTCGGCGGCGGCATCCATTTCTGCCTGGGGGCCCAATTGGCGCGCATCGAGGCCGAGATCGCCATCGCCACGCTGCTGCGGCGCCTGCCGGATTTGCGCATCGACGACGTCGAGAACCCGGAATGGCGTCCGACCTTCGTGCTGCGGGGCCTGAAGCAGCTTCCGGCGAGCTGGTGAGGCCTGTTAGTAAGGCTTGGGGCATTAACCGCCGCGCGCAACAGTCGCTGTGACTTCGCCACACTTCCCCCTATATAAGGGGCTGTTCCGGCGCGCCTGAAGCTTGGTTTGTCAGCTTGGGTTTGACCCGGGTGCCGGCTTGGCCGAGGGGAGACCCGTGCAGACGACGCTGCTCGGATTGGCGATTGCCTTCATCGTAGCGCTGCTGGCCGCGCTGATCGGGCCATATTTCGTCGACTGGAACCAGTTCCGGCCCCAGTTCGAGGCAGAGGCGACCCGAATCATCGGCGTCCCGGTGCGCGTGGCCGGCGAGCTCGATGCGCGGCTGTTGCCGGCGCCGAAATTGCGGCTGCGTTCGGTCACCTTCGGCGGCAACAACGATCTCGGACGCCTGCGCGCCGACAAGCTCGACGTCGAGTTCAGTCTGAGCTCGCTGATGCGCGGCGAATGGCGCGCCACCGAGCTCTCGGTCGGTGGCATGGCGGTGGACCTCGGCCTCGACGCCAAGGGCAAGGTCGATCTGCCCTCCACCGCGACCGGCACCTTCAATCTCGCCTCACTCGCCATCGAGCGGCTCAACCTCACCGGCCGCATCGCCCTCCACGATGCCGCCAGCCGCTCGACGCTCGAGCTCAACGACATCGTCTTCTCCGGCGACGTCCGCTCGCTCGCAGGCTCGGTGCGGGGCGACGGCAATTTCAACGCCAATGGCGTGCGCTATCGGTTCCGCGTCTCCTCCGGTCCCAGCCCCGACGGCAGCGCCACCCGCGTGCACCTCAATATCGATCCCGGCGAGCGCGCCATTCTGGCCGATCTCGAAGGCGTGCTTGCCTTCGACAACCGCCTGCCGAAATTCGATGGCGCGCTGACGCTGGCCGTGCCGCCACCGAAGAAGGCAGGCGAGGCGGGGCCGACGCCCTGGAAGCTCGCCGCAAAAGTCAAGGCCGATCCGGCCGGTGCCAAGTTCGACCAGATCGACGCGAGCTTCGGCCCCGAAGACAGCCCGCTGAAGGTCGGCGGCGTCGGCGACCTCAGGTTCGGCGCCTCGCCGCTGTTGCGTGCGGTGCTGTCGGCGCGGCAGGTCGATGCCGACAAGCTCGCCGGTCGCGCCGATGCCGAGCCGCTGCGCATCCTTCCGGCCCTGCGCGCCGGCCTTGCCGCGATCCCGCAGGCGCCGATCCCGGCGCAGATCGAGTTCAACTCCGACCAGATCATGCTGGGCGGCCGTCCGCTCCAGAACATCACGACCGAGCTTCAGACCGATGGCCGGTCCTGGACCTTTCAGCGGCTCGACCTGCGCGCACCTGGCATGACGCAGGTTTCGCTCAACGGCGCCGCGCCCGGCGCCGACAGTTTTAGCGGCCGCCTCGGCGTCGAATCCTCCGATCCCGATACGCTCATGGCCTGGCTCCAGGGCCGCAGCGAAATTATCAGGCGCAGCACGCGGCCGCTCCGCCTCAACGGCAATTTGACGATCGCCGCCAACCATCTGGCCATCGACGGGCTGAAGGCCGATATCGAAGGTGGCACCGTCGAGGGACGGATCGCCTTCGTGCAAACGGGCGCCAACAAGGGCTCGCGGATCGATGCGGAGCTGAAGGCGGATCGTCTCGATCTCGATGCCGCCGCGAGCTTTGTCCGCGCGCTCGCAGGTCCGCAAGGCGAATGGCCGGAGGAGGCGAAACTCTCGCTCGAGATCGGCCGCGCGATCTCGTCGGGGCAGGAGTTGCGGCCGTTCGCGGCCAGGCTGGGCTACGGCCCGACGGCGCTGTCGCTTGAGCAATTGCGGTTCGGCCAGGCCAGCGGCGTGACCACGGAGGCATCGGGCAGTTTTGACCGCACCAGGGCCACCGGCAAGCTCGCACTGAAATCCTCGGCCAATTCGCTGCGCGATCTCACGGCGCTGCTGGAGCCGATCGCGCCTGCGGTCCGCGCGCGCTTCGATGCCATCCCGGCCTTGCCGGGCGCGACGCGCCTGACGCTCAATCTCAGCCTCGACAAGAACGCCGAACATGCCGACCGCAGCGATGCGCGCGTCGCGCTCGACCTCGATGCACCGCAGCTCAAGGCCACCGCGACGTTCGCCGCGCAGCCCCAGGTCGCTGATGTCAACGGCATCGACATCGACAAATTGCGCAGTAGCGACTTCACGCTGGAGACGAAAGTCTCGACGCCGCAGGCGACCGCCCTGACGGCGCTGCTCGGCCTCGATCGCATGGTCGCCGCAGGCGAGGGCGCCTCGCAGATCGAGGGCAGGCTCAGCGGCGCCTGGCGCAAGCCGATGCAGCTGAACGCAAAGCTCGGTGGCGGCGGCCTGGACGCGGATGCGCAAGGCAGCGTCGACTTGTCGGCGGCAGAACCGAAAGCAAACGTGAATCTGCGTGTACGCAACGCCAATCTGGCGCCGCTGTTTGGGACCGCTCCGGCCGACAAATCGGCTCAGACCGTAAGCCTGTCCTCCCGCCTCACGCTGTCAGGCAATCGCCTGACCTTCGACGATCTCGACGGCACCGCATCCGGTTCGCGCCTGCGCGGCCATCTCGCCGTGACGTTCGACCAGGAGAAAAGCGTCGACGGCGAAGTCGGGCTCGATACGCTCGACCTGATGCCGGCGCTCGCGCTTGCCGTGGGCGCTGCCGGGCGCGGCAGCGGCGAGCCGTTGAGTGCGGGCCTTGTCAGCGGCTGGCGCGGCCGCATCGCATTCCAGGCGTTGCGCGGCAACCTGCCCGGTGGAATCGAGATCCGTCCGTTCAGCGGCACGCTCAGGAGCGACGGTCAGTCGCTCGCCTTCGATACGCTCAAGGGCGGCCTTGGCGGCGGCGAGATGACCGCAAGCCTCGACGCGCGCAACGGCCCCAACGGTCTGGCGCTGAACGCGCATCTCGATCTCACCAATGTCGATGCGGCCTCGCTGCGTTACCGCGATCTTGCGCTGCCCAAGGGCCGCGCCTCGGCCCAGATGACGCTGACGAGCCAGGGCCGCAGCGTCTCGGCGCTGACAGGCGCGCTCGCCGGCAACGGCACGGTGACGCTCGATGCGGCCGAGATCAGCGGCCTCAATCCGCGCGCCTTCGAGATTGCCATCCGCGCCAGCGACGGCGGCCAGGTCTCCGACGACGCCAGGCTGCGTCAGCTGGTCGAGCCCGCATTGTCTGCGGCCCCTATCGCGGTCGCCTCGGCGCAGATCCCGTTCACGATCCGCGACGGTCGCCTGCGCGTCGGCGCAACGCCGCTGGAAGCGAAGAACGCCCATGCCATTGTCTCCGGCGGTTACGACATCCCCGCCGACCAGGCCGATATCCGCGCCAGCCTGACGCCGATCATGACCGGCCTCTCAGGCGCGCCGCCGGAGATCCAGCTGTTTGCGGCAGGTCCCCCCGACAAGCTCAGCCGCACCGTCGATCTCACGCCGCTGTCGTCGTGGCTTGCGGTGCGCACGATCGACCGCGAGACGCGCCGGCTCGACGCCATCGAGCGCGGTGAGCCGCCGCCGGCGACCGCCGCGCTGCCGACGCTGGTCTCGCCCGAGCCCGTACCCGAGCCGTCGCTGACCGACGTGCCGATGCCCGGCCGCGATCCGCGCCGCGCGCCGCCGAAGGCGAAGGTCGAGCCCAAGGTCGCACCGACGCCGAAGCCTCCGCTTGCCGCGCCCGCCGCGCCAAGCCCGCCGTTGGCGAGCCAGCAGGTCGCCCCCTTGCCGCCGCCGATCGACGTGCGGCCCGCCCCGGGCCCGCCGCCCGCAAAGCCCCGGCCGAAGCCGCCGCTGATCCTGACGCCACAGAATCCGTAACGTGGAGCAGCAATCCGCTGGGGCTCTCTCTCGGTCCTCACCTCTCCCTACGGGGGAGGTGAGCAGCCTTACGCCCCGGTAACCACATTCGCTCGCATTTGAACGAATTTTTGTCTGCAAAACTGATGTGACGGTTTTACTGGATTCTCGCGTTTGTTCCCTAGTGTGGCTCCCAGAGGAATCCGGCGTCCTGCCCGCATCGGCAGGATGGCTCGCCAGGAACTGGACCAAGAATTGGGGTTATCGACATGGATGGGGCGAAGACGCTTCTACAGGATCTGGACGACGCAATCGCGCGCGGCACAGACGAGAGCCGGGCAAAGGCGTTGTGGCATGCGACTGATCTTCTGATCACAGGTCGCTACGTCGACGACGAGATCAGCATGTTCGGCGAGGTCATCGGCCGGCTTGCGGACGAAATCGAGGTCGCCGCGCGAACGCAGCTCTCCGAATTGATGGCAGGCTGCGATCACGCGCCGCTCAACGTCATCGAGAAGCTCGCGCTCGACGACGAGATCGCAGTCGCCGGCCCCGTGCTGCGCGACTCCAACCGGATCGGCGAGAAGGTGCTGGTCGAAAGCGCCATGACCAAGGGCCAGGCGCATCTGCTCGCGATCTCCCAGCGCGAGGCGATCGGCGAGGCCGTGACCGACGTTCTCGTCAAGCGTGGTAACCAGGAGGTTGTCACCTCGGTCGCCAGGAACGAGGGTGCGCGCTTCTCCGGCTCGGGCCTGCTGCACATGGTCCGCCGCGCCGAGGGCGATTCGATTCTTGCTGAACAACTTGGCCTGCGCAAGGACGTGCCGCGCCACATCTTCCAGCAGCTCATCTCCAAGGCATCGGAGGACGTCCGCCGCCGGCTCGGGACCGAGCGCCCGGAGATGATGTCGCAGATCCAGAGCTCGGTGACCGAGGTCACCGGCGATCTGCAGTCAAAGTTCGGCCCGTCCTCGCGCAGCTACTTCGTCGCCAAACGCGTGGTGACGACGCAGTACCGGCAGGGCAACCTCAACCAGGTCTCGATCTCGAACTATGCGCGCCAGCATCGCTTCGACGAGGTCCAGATCGGCCTGTCATTGTTGTCCTCGCTCCCGGTCGACGTGATCGAGCGCGCGCTGATGGATCGTAACCGCGAGATGATCCTTGTGCTGTGCAAGGCGCTCGACTTCTCCTGGGACACGACGATGTCGCTGTTGTTCCTCGGCGCCAAGGATCATCTGATCACGGCGCGCGAGCTTCACGACAACGAGCGCGATTTCAGCCGGCTGAAGATCGAGACCTCGCGCAGCATTCTGAAATTCTACCAGTCGCGCAAGAACAGCGCCGGCGCCGATCCCGCCACGGGTCGTCAGCCTGAGCTCCAGGTTCACTGAGCGGGATATCGAGGGAGTATTTGCAATGTTGCCTCAATTCGGCACCGCAGTTCGCAAGAACAAGAGCCTCGCCAAGCCGCTTTCCGCCGAGACGGGCGGGGCGGCTCCGGAGAAGGCCACAGTCGACGCCGCATGGCTCGTGCTGGAAGCCGCCAACGACCTCGGCGACCACGCCGCGATCGAAGCCTGCCGCCGCGTGATCGACGCCGAGCTGAACGGCACGGTCGCCGCCAGTGCGGACACCGATCTCGTGGTCGGATATTTCAGGTAAGCAAGCAAAGCTCAGTCTTGCTTGCGGGCGCTCGACGAGAGCCTGCTTAGCCGCAATTCCAGATCGCGCCGATCGGCGTCCGCGTCCAGCACGGTCCGAAGCTGCCGCCATTGTAGCGAGAGCCGCCAAAGCCGGGCCGGCCGAAATAATGCCATTCGCCGTCGAAGTAGCGGTAATAGGCCGGCACCGGATCGATGTACCAGGGGCGCTGGTTTTCGCGCGCATAACGACGAAAGCCGTTCTTCTGCATGAAGATCGGCTGGCTGTTGCTGAGCGGCTGGCGATAGCCCGGCAGGAAGCCATAGCCATGCCAGCTTTGCTTGGGCTTCTTTGCGACGGCCTCGGTCGGCGCAACGGCCGGCAGCAGCGACAGGATGGCAGCAATAAACAGACATGAGATGCGCGACATGGTCAGACCATAGACAGTCGATTGCCGGAAAGCCATTCAAATCCCAGTGGTTTTTTCGCGGCCCTCGCGCGCATAAAAAATTCGGCCGGGCCGAATCGCTGGCCCGGCCGTCATGTCCTTGTCGCTTAGGCGTTGGCGCCACCATCGACGGTGAGCGTCGAGCCGGTGATGTATTTTGCCTTCGCGCTCGCCAGGAACGCGACCGCATTGGCGATGTCGTCAGGCGCGCCGTAGCGGCCGACCGCCATGAACTGCTTCAGCGTTTCCGCGGTCGGGCCGTGGGCCGGGTTCATGTCGGTGTCGATCGAGCCCGGCTGCACCAGATTGACCGTGATGTCCTTGGGACCGAGCTCGCGCGCCAGTCCCTTCGTGAACGCTGATAGCGCCGACTTCGAGGCCGAGTATAGACCGAGCACCGGCGCCGGCACGCGATCCGCAAAATAGCTGCCGATGGTGATGATGCGCCCGCCCTTGCCGAGATGGCGCAGCGCGGCCTTGCTTGCCACGATCGGCGAACGGACGTTGACGTTCAAGAGCGCGTCGATGTCGGCGAGCGACATGTCGTTGAGGCCGCCCAGGCGCAAAATGCCGGCATTGTTGACGAGGATATCGAGCCCACCCAAGGCGGCGACGGTCTTGTCGACGGAAGCCTGGACGGCGGCGACATCGGCGCTGTCGGCCTGGATCGCTACGGCCTTCCGCCCGCTCGCCTTGATCGCATCGACGACCCCAGCGGCGCTGTCGGCGGATTTTTCGTAAGTGATGGCGACGTCCGCTCCTTCGGCGGCAAGCGCCTTCGCGATGGCCGCGCCGATACCCCTGCTTGCGCCCGTCACCAAGGCCCGTTTTCCCGTTAGCGTCATCGTGTTCTCCTATTCTGTAACGATCGACACAGAATATCTGGGATCTTGATCAGCCCGGTCAAGTCAATTATGTGTTGATCATTACAGAAAGAGACGTCATGGCGGGACGGCCACGGGAATTTGATCGCGAGGCGGCGCTGGAGGCGGCCATGCTGCTGTTCTGGCGCAAGGGCTATGGGGCAACCTCGATGAACGATCTGTGCGAGGCCATGGGCGTGCGCTCGCCGAGCCTCTATGCCGCGTTCGAGAGCAAGGAGGCGCTCTACCTCGCGGCGATCGAACATTACGTCGAGACCCAGGCGCCGCCGGTCTGGGGCAGGCTCGCGGAAGGCGCCCCCGCGCGTGAAGGCATCGAGAACTTCCTGTTCGCGGCGGCCGCGATCCTGCCGAAATCGCGCTCCGCGCCGGCGGGCTGCATGGCCGTGCTGGGCGCCGTCAGCGATGAGTGGCCAGCGCCGATTGCCCGCGCGATCAGGAAGATTCGCCTGGAGATGCTCGGCAATCTGCGTGCGCGGATAGAGGCTGCGATGACCGGCGGTGAACTGCCTGCCGCAACGGACGCCGATGCTCTGAGCCGGTTCTATCTCAGCGTCTATGAAGGAATGGCCATCCAGGCCAAGGACGGCGCGACGACCGACGAGCTCAAAGGTGCGGCGAGGGCGGCGATGGCGGCGTGGCCGGATCGTCCTTAGGCGGGGTAGAGGTTCGACGAGCTGCGAGCCCCGTCCAAGCAAAAAGGCCTCGCCGAAGCGAGGCCTTCTTGTTTCACGATGCTGGCACGACCTAATCGTCGTCCCAGTGATGACGGCGGATCACGACGCCGCGGTCGTAGTTGCGGTCGTGGTGGTACCAGCCATGATGCCAGCCGCGGTCATGCTCGTAGATGCGTGCACGCGGGCCGTAATCATCGCGGTCGCCGCCGACATAGACGCCGAAGCCAGCCGCGTTGGCGATGGTGGGGGCACCGATTGCAAGTGTCGCAACTGCCGCAAGGGCGTAAGTCAGCTTCCTCATCTGTTCCTCCTCCTTCTGCCTCGTCGGTTCGTCAACGGATGCCGCCGTCACCTGTTGCAGGAACTGACAAGAAACTTTCTTGAACCGCTGTTCAGGTTTCATGCGGTTCATCGTGAGAAAGCCAAAAACACGTGGTGAACTCCGCACGGTCTGGAACATTCGTGTCGAGCCAAAGGCAAGCATGTCGGAACCGCCTTCGATCCTGATTGTGGAGGATGAATATCCGCTTCAGGGCGTGCTCGAGAGCGTTCTGGCGGATGCCGGCTTTGCCTCCGACATCCTTTCGTCCGGTGAAGAGGCGATGACGGTGTTCGTCGCGCGCGGCAAGCGTCACAGGGCGCTGGTGACCGATGTCAATCTGGGCGGCAAGCTCAATGGCTGGGATCTCGCCCGGAGGATGCGGGAAAAGGATCCGGCCCTTCCGGTCGTGTACATCACGGGCAGCGCCGGTGCTGCATTGTGGACGTCGCAGGGCGTGCCCGACAGCGTGCTGCTGGAAAAGCCGTTTCATCCCGAACGGCTGGTTGCGGCGCTGATGAGGCTGTGAGCTGCCGGCATGTCATGCATCATCGCCTGATGCGATAGATCACGACGTCTTCGCCGTGATGCGAGGTGTGTTTCTCTAGCGCATAGTTCGCCTTCTCCAGCACGCGCCGCGAGGCGCAGTGCTCAACAGCGACGAGACCAATGAGGGACGGCAGCTTTAGCTGTGATAGCCCGATCTCGGTCAGCGCGGTCGCAATCTCGCTGGCGAGCCCCTGGCCCCAGAGGTCGCGTTTGAACGTGTAGGCAATCTCGACCTCGTCCACGCCGTCCACGAGGATATGCCTGATGCCGGCCCGCCCGGCGAATGCGCCGTCTTTCGTACGCAGCACCCAGAGCCCAAAGCCGTGCTGGTCCCAATGCGCCATATTGGTCGCGAGATAGGTCTTCGTGACCTCGGCGGAACGCACGCCACCGAGATAGCGGGAAACGTCCGGATCGAGATGGAGTGCGACGAGGTCGGCGAGGTGGTCCTCGCGCAGGCGCTGGGCCGTCAATCTCGCGGTGCTGAAATGATCCATGATTTGATCCATGGGGGCAGATGGCCGTGTTCGTCGCCCTGCGTCAGTGGTCGATATCGCTGGCGTCTCCAGAATGCCGATTGCGGCAAAGTGCCCCGCAGTCTATTGGTCCGCGCAGCAGGTAAGGGATGATGACGAGCAAAGTCCGCGAGTACATCGATTTCTGGATCGAGACCAGCGTTCACGCGGCAGAGCAGTACGGTACCCCCGGTGCCTCCCAGAGCGTGAACGACCTGGTCAGTCGCCTCATTGAGGGAGCCCGGGGCCAGGGTATTTCCGAACGGGACATGGCGAACGAAGTTGGCGACCTGACGGGATACGTCCGGGACAAGCTCTCCGCTGCGAACCGGGCGGAAAACGATCGCCGTCACTAGGCCTTGTCATCGGCGTGTCGCAGCCAAGATGGGACGAACGCGGCGTTATTCCGGCGCTCGCAATCCGGGCGATCTCAGCCAGTCGCTCATGTGCGAGCCGGTCTCGCACTGGCGGGCTTTCCGGAGCATTTCGTCACGGATCGCTCCGGGCTCGAGCGCCTTGGCTTCCTCGCGAAGCCGCTTGGCCTCGGTGGCCAGGCGTGTCTCCAGGTTCGCGACCTGTTTGCTCCGACGGCGCTCCATGACGACACTCCTTGGCGAAAAGGCCGGAACCTCAATCCCGGATCGAGGAACAAGTTCCTCTGTGGGGCACCCCTCCGGATCGCAGTGTTCGAAATCGTACACAGTCGGGGGCTTCCCACAACTATCGTTCCACCGCTGATGGAACCAGTTGTTCCCTGCTGCGTTGGGCCCCGGCATATTGGGGGTCTCAGCGCGTCACGCTGGGCGATCGTGTTGCCGGGGGCAACGACTTACCGACAAATTCAGCAGTACGCAGGCGGGCATTTGCCACCGAAGTGCCGCCTACGCTCAACGAGTGGCTGCGGTTGTGCGTGATCAAGGAGAACAGGAATGGCTGGGCAAGTGGGCAGTGACGTCGCATCGCTCGTAACCCGAAACGAGCAAAACATTCTCCCCGAATGGGTCGAATTGCAAAAGAACGCCGGCACGCTGCACACCGGACGCATTTCGGAAGGCGAACTGCAGTCCCAGTCCAGAAACTTCCTCCATCTGCTGCGCGACGCGCTGACGCAATCCGGAACAGACACGTCAGCGGCGCCTTACGAGCCCGCGAAAGCCATGCTGACCGAACTGTCGCGAAGCCGCGCATTGCAGGGCTTTTCTCCGAGCGAGACGGCCACATTCGTCTTTTCGCTCAAGCAGCCGCTGTTCAATGCGCTGAACCGCGACAAGACCTTGTCCGGGGAGCAGATCGCGTCGACGGTGTGGTCGTTGACCGTTCTGCTCGACGAGCTCGGTCTGTTCACGCTGGAAATCTTCCAGAAGAGTCGCGAAGAGATCATTGTCCGCCAGCAGCGTGAGATCGCCGAGCTGTCGACTCCCGTCGTCAAGCTGTGGGAGGGCATTCTGGCCCTGCCGCTGATCGGCACGCTCGACAGCCAGCGCACCCAAGTGGTGATGGAAAACCTTCTGCAGACGATCGTGGACTCCGAGGCCGAGATCGCCATCATCGATATTACCGGCGTGCCGACGGTCGACACGCTCACGGCCCAGCATCTCCTGAAGACCGTCGCGGCGGCGCGCCTGATGGGCGCCGATTGCCTGATCAGCGGCATCAGGCCGCAGATCGCCCAGACCATGGTGCATCTCGGCGTCGAGCTGAACGTGATCTCGAAAGCGTCTCTGGCTGACGCCTTCGCAGTTGCATTGCGGCAAACCGGGCGAGCCGTTGTCAAGGCCAGGAGGATCGAGGGCTTCGCGCTTCCGGAGAAGAGCGGCAGGCAGGGCGCCTGACGATGGATCGCATTCCCATCCTCAAGTTCGGCAATGCGCTGCTTGTCACCATCCAGGTCGACATGCACGACCGACTGGCGACCGCGTTGGAAGAAGATCTGACCAGCAGAATCGTCTCGAACAATGCGCGCGGCGTCTTGATCGACATTTCGGCGCTCGAGGTCGTCGACAGTTTCATCGGCCGGATGCTCGACAACATCGCAGCGGTCTCGCGTATTCTCGACGCTGACACGGTCGTCGTCGGCATGCGGCCGGCCGTCGCGATCACGCTGGTCGAGCTTGGCCTGTCGCTGACCGGAGTGAAAACCGCGCTGAACGTCGAGCGCGGCATGGCCATGATCCATGATCGCCTCGCCGGTTCGGAGGCTGACGATGCCGACGACGAAGACTGAACGTCTCGGGATCAGGATCTCGGACGACGTGGTTCGGGTGCGGCAGCTGACCCGGACGTTCGCGCTCGAGGTCGGCCTCGGTCTGGTCGACCAGACCAAGGTCGTCACGGCGGCCAGTGAGCTTGCGCGCAATACGCTCGACTATGGCGGGGGTGGCGACGTGACCGCGGAGATCGTGGAGCAAGGCGGCCGCCGCGGCGTCCGGTTGACCTTCGAGGACAAAGGCCCCGGCATTGCCGACATCGAGCAGGCCCTCAAGGACGGTTTCACCTCCGGCAAGGGCATGGGCCTCGGCTTAGGGGGCGCCAAGCGACTTTGCAACGAATTTTCGATCGTCTCGGAGCCGGGCTTAGGCACTAAAGTCACAATCGCACGTTGGAAGTGATGATGAAATCCGTCGGCGTCAACGATCCAAGCGGCGTCGCGGAGGCAAGGCGGGCAGCAACTGATCTCGCCCAACGCGTCGGCTTCAACGAGACTGATAAGGGCAAGCTCGCCCTGATCGCGACCGAACTTTCAACCAACCTCGTCAAGCACGGCTCGGGCGGGGAAATTCTCGTCGGAGCCTATGAGGACAATGAAAGCCAGGGCATTGAAGTTCTTGCCCTAGACAAGGGTGCCGGCATGAGCAACGTCGCCGCATGCCTCGAAGACGGCTACTCCAGCGCAGGCACCGCCGGGCGCGGCCTGGGCGCCGTGGTACGGCAATCGCACTTCGTCGATATCGGCTCGTGGCCGGGGGTAGGGACTGCCGTGTTGGCGCGTGTTGCGCATGGCGCTGCGCCTTCCCTCAAGCCGCCGACTGTCCCAACCTGGGGCGCCGTCTCGATTGCCAAGGCGGGCGAAGATGTCTGCGGCGATGCCTGGAGCCTCTCCAACACGGGAGATGTCCGCACGCTCTTCGTGGCAGACGGCCTCGGGCACGGGCCGGAGGCGGCCGAAGCTGCCGTCGAGGCGGTGCGAATTTTCCATCGCTATAATGGTCATACCGTCGCCAACCTGCTTGACTACGTCCATGGCGGCCTGCGCGCGACACGCGGCGCGGCCGTGTCCATCGCCCGCTTCGACCCCGCAACCGGGAACGTCAACTTTGCCGGGATCGGCAATGTCGCTGGCGTCATCATCGCCGCGGGCGAGACCAAACGGATGGTGTCGATGGCGGGGACGGCGGGTTTCAACACGCGAAAAATCCGCGCCTTCGATTACCCGTTCACGCAAGGCCTGATCATTCTGCATTCGGACGGTCTGGCCTCAAGCTGGACGGTCGACCGTTACCCCAATCTGGCCGCGCTTCATCCCTCGCTGATCGCCGCGATCCTCTATCGCGATTTCAGTCGCCATCGCGACGACGCGACCGTGCTCGTGGCCAAATGGTGAAGGTTATGGCAGCAACCTCGAAACACTGGCCCATCGTCACAGTCCCGATCGAGAACGAGAGCGATGTCGTCACAGTTCGGCAGCGTGCCCATCGCGTCGCCGATCTCTTGGGGTTCGAAAGACAGGACCAGACCCGGATCGCGACTGCGGTCTCCGAGCTCGCACGCAATGCCTATGGCTATGCCGGCGGCGGCCGCGCCGAATTCGTGCTCGATGCGGCGACGATCCCTCAACGCTTCGTCGTTCGCATCTGCGACAGCGGACCGGGCATCGACAATCTCCAGCTCATCCTCGACGGGCAATATCGTTCGCCGAGCGGGATGGGGCTCGGCCTGATCGGCGCGCGCCGTCTGATGGACACGTTCAGCATCGATTCCGTGCCCGGCAAAGGGACAACTGTCGAAGTTGGGCAGAAGCTGCCGCTCCGCGTCGCGCCATGGCCGCGCGCCAAGCTCACCGACATCGTGTCCAGCCTGAAGAAGGAGACGTCGTCAGATCCGCTTGCGGCGCTGCGGGAGCAGAACCGCGAGCTGATGCAGAATCTGGAGGAGCTGCGGCGCCGCGAAGAGGAAAGCCAGCAGCTCAACCAGGAGCTCGGCGACACCAATCGCGGCGTGGTGGCGCTCTATGCCGAGCTCGACGGGCGCGCCGAGCAGTTGCGCCAGGCGAGCGAGCTCAAGACGCGCTTCCTCTCGAACATGAGCCACGAGTTCAGGACGCCATTGAATTCCGTGCTGGCGCTGTCGCGCCTGCTGCTTGACCGCATCGACGGCGATTTGACGCCGGAGCAGGAGCGACAGGTCGGCTACATCAGGCGATCCGCCGAAAGCCTGCTCGAACTTGTCAACGACATGCTGGACCTGGCCAAGGTCGAGGCCGGCAAGGCGGAGATCAAGCCCGTGCGGTTCGCGGTCACCAGCCTGTTCGGCGCCTTGCGCGGAGCGCTGAAGCCGCTGTTGACCAGCACGGCGGTCGAACTTCTGTTCGAATCGCCGAAAGACCTGCCGCCGCTCTACACCGACGAGGCAAAGGTCGCGCAGATCCTGCGTAATTTGATCTCGAACGCGCTGAAATTTACCGAAGAAGGCGAGGTGCGGGTGACCTCGCGCACCAGTGACAACGGCGCCAGCGTGGTGTTCTCCGTTCGCGACACCGGCATCGGGATTGCGTCGGAGCACCATGAACGCATCTTCGAGGAGTTCTCGCAGGTCGACACGAAGCTGCAAAGAAAGGTGAAGGGCACGGGGCTTGGCCTTCCGTTGTCGCGATCTCTGGCGCGCCTGCTGGGCGGCGACCTCACGGTCGAGAGCGAACCGGGGCAGGGTTCGGTGTTCTCGCTGAAGATTCCGGCCTCGCTCGGCGATCCGGACCGCGAGATGCCGATTCCTGCCGGCGACGGCAGCAGGAGTGTGCTGCTGATCGACGACGACGAGACGTTCCGTTACGTCATGCGGCAGATCGTCGGCAACGAGACGCGTTACGAGTTCATGGAGGCCGACGGCGGCGAGGAAGGACTGCGGCTCGCGCGGGAAAGAAAGCCCGATGTCATCGTGCTCGACCTGCAAATGCCCGCGATCGACGGCTTCACCGTGCTCCAACAGCTCGCCGCGGACGACCGCACCAACGACATCCCTGTCGTCATCTCGACCTCGATGACGATCGATGGATCGCTCCGATCGCGTCTCCCCGAACATGTGCGCCTGATCTCCAAGAATGCGATCTCCCGGGAGAGCGTGTCCTCCTTCCTGCGTGACGCGGTTCAGGGGGCCACATGAGCGCCAGCGAAAAGGTCGTCGTGCTGAACGTCGACGATCTCGAATCTCAGCGCTATGTGAAGACACGCGACCTGAACGCTGCCGGATTTGCCGTGATCGAGGCCCAGACCGGCGCGGAAGCGCTCCGCCTGATCGAGCAGCACAAGCCGCCTGTCGTGCTGCTTGACGTTCAATTGCCCGACATCAGCGGCTTCGAGGTCTGCGCCTTCATCAAGCAGAAATGGCCCCAGGTGATGGTGTTGCAGACATCGGCGACCTTCACTGCGACAGAGGATCGAGTGAGCGGACTGAACGCGGGCGCCGATTCCTACCTCGTGCAGCCTGCCGAACCGGTCGAGCTTGCCGCTGCGATCAATGCGCTGCTGCGCGTGCGCCGCTCCGAGGATGCCTTGCGAACGCTGAACGCCACGCTGGACAAACAGGTTCGAGAGCGCACCGAAGAGCTTGAAAAGGCCAACGCGCAATTACATCGGGAAATCGTGCAGCGCCGCAAGGCAGAATCCGAGTTGTTGCAGGCCCAGAAGATGGAAGCCGTCGGACAGTTGACCGGCGGTCTCGCACACGATTTCAACAATCTCCTGACCGCGGTGGTCGGCAATCTCGACCTGATCCGTGCTCGCGCGACCGAGCCGCGCATTACGCGGCTTGCGGAGAACGCCTTCAAGGCGGCCGAGCGCGGTTCGAAGCTCACGGCGCAATTGCTGGCGTTTTCACGGACGCAGAAGCTTGCGACCGAATCCGTCGACCTCAATCGCCTGATCATGAACGCATCCGAGCTACTCAACACCTCGCTCGGCGCCAGCATTTCGATCAAGACCGAGCTTGATGCGCGTGCGCCTTTCGTGGTCGCCGATTACAACCAGCTCGAGGTCAGCCTGCTCAATCTGGCGATTAATGCCCGAGACGCGATGCCAGATGGCGGAACATTGACGATCACGACCGCCTGCGACGATCCGGACAATCGCCGGGTCATGCTGTCAGTGGCGGACACCGGGAAAGGCATGCCGCCCGATGTCATAGCCCGCGCCTTCGATCCGTTCTTCACCACCAAGCCTCCCGGCAAGGGGACGGGTCTTGGCCTCTCGCAGGTCTATGGCCTGGTGCGGCAGATGGGCGGAGACGTCGACATCAAGAGCGAGGTCGGCAAAGGCACCTTGGTGCAACTGTCGCTACGCCGGTCAATCGCCGGCACCGAGACGGCCGCCGAAGCGCAGGCTGCCGCCGAAAGCGGACGTGCCGAGCGCATTCTGGTCGTGGACGATGATCATGACGTCCGCGGCCTGATGACCAGCTTTCTGGCCGAAATCGGATACGTCGTGCACGAGGCCGACCACGGCAATGCGGCGCTCGCGATGCAGAAAACCGTGAACCCGCAATTGATGATCATCGATTTCTCAATGCCCGGCACCAACGGCGCCGAGGTCGTCAAGGCGGCGCGAGCCGTGCAACCCTCGCTCCCGGTCTTGTTCGTGAGCGGCTACGCCGATTCCGCAGCGCTGGAAGCTGCAATGGGGAACGCGCCGTTTCTGCGCAAGCCGTTCCGGCCCGCCGAGCTTGCCTCGGCGGTTCGGACGGCACTGGATTCAGACAGCTCGCATCAGTGAACCGATCGGGAGCGTCTGTCCCCCAAGCCCGTCGTAATCCTTCGATGGTGCCATTGTGCCAGTGTTTTGCCCGACGCGTCAACGGATTTTCCGAAGCGCGTAGCCGGTTGGAGCGCAGCGGGGCCGGCCGGGCATCGCGCGAGGGACCCCCCCGTCTACTGTGCATGGGGTTGTTTTCGCGTTTTGGTTTTGCCGGGCGCTAGCCGGCGCCCAGCGCAACCGCGACGTTGTAGGTCAACAGGCTCGCCGCATAGGCCAGCACCAACATGTAAGTGAAGGTCGCCGCCATCCAGCCCCAGCTTCCGGTCTCGCGCCTGATGACGGCGAGGGTCGAGGCGCATTGCGGGGCGAAGATGTACCAGGCGAGCATCGACAGCGCGGTGGCGAGCGACCATTTCGTCGCCAGCACCTGGCCGATCTGCTCCGCCGCTTCCTTGCCGCCCTCGATCGCATAGACCGTGCCGAGCGCTGCGACCGCGACCTCGCGCGCCGCCATGCCCGGGATCAGCGCGACCGCGATCTGCCAGTTGAAGCCCACAGGCGCGAGCAGCGGCTCGATCGCCTTGCCGATGATGGCAGCGAGGCTGAAGTCGATCGCGGGCTCCGTCGAGCCTGCCGGCGGCTGCGGGAACGAGGCCAGGAACCAGATCAGCACCATCATCGAGAATATCGTGGTGCCGGCGCGCTGCAGGAACATCTTTGCGCGGGTGAAGATGCCGATGGCGATCGATTTCAGCCGTGGCACCTTGTAGTCCGGCAGCTCCAGCATGAAGGGGGCAGGCGCATAGTCGCGCAGCATGAAGAATTTGATGAGGAACGAGACGGCCAGCGCGCTGGTGATTCCGGCGGCATAGAGGCCGAACATCACGAGGCCCTGCAAATTGATGAAGCCCAAGACGTCCCTTGCCGGAATGAACGCCGAGATGATCAGCGTGTAGACGGGGATGCGCGCCGAGCAGGTCATCAGCGGCGCGATCAGGATCGTGGTCAGCCGGTCGCGCTTGTTGTCGATGACGCGCGTCGCCATGATGCCGGGAATGGCGCAGGCAAAGCTCGACAGCAGCGGAATGAAGGCGCGGCCATGCAGGCCGGCGCCGCCCATGATGCGGTCCATCAGGAACGCGGCGCGCGCCATGTAGCCGAAATCTTCCAGCAGCAGGATGAACAGGAAGATGATGATGATCTGCGGCAGGAACACGATGACGCTGCCGACGCCCGAGATCACGCCGTTCTGAAGGAAGCTCTGCAACAGGCCCGCGGGCAGGGTGGCGTGCACGAACTCGCCGAGCGCATCGAAGCCGGATTGCAGCAGCTCCATCAGCGGCTGCGCCCAGGCGAACACCGCCTGGAACATCACGAACAGGATCAGCGCCAGCACGATCAGGCCGCCGACCGGATGCAGCACGATCGCATCGATCCGCGCGGTCAAGGTGTCGGGCCTGGCAGGCAGGCTGACGCAGTCCGAGATAATGCGGTCGGCCTCGCGCTGGGTCGCGCGCAGCTCGGAGACGCTGAGTGCGCGCCAGTTGTTTGGCTGCGGCTCGGCGGCGAGTTTTGCGGAGATCTCGTCGGTCAGCTTCAAGAGGTCGGCCGTGCCGCCCTTGCGCACCGCGATCGAGGTGACCACGGGCACGCCGAGCTCCTTGGCGAGCCTGTCGACATCGACCGAGATGCCGCGGCGGTTCGCGATGTCGAACATGTTGAGCACCAGCACCAGCGGCCGGCCGGTGCGCTTCAGCTCGAGCAGCAGGCGGATGGTGAGACGCAGATTGGTGGAGTCCGCAACGCACAGCACGAGGTCAGGTACGATCTCGCCGGAGGCCTTGCCGAGCACGAAGTCGCGGGTGATCTCCTCGTCGGGGCTGCGGCCGCGCAACGAATAGGTGCCGGGCAGGTCGACGATCGAGACCTGGCGCCCGAGCGGCGTGACGAAAAAACCTTCCTTGCGCTCGACGGTGACACCCGGATAGTTCGCGACCTTCTGCCGACTGCCGGTCAGCGCATTGAACAGCGAGGTCTTGCCGCTGTTTGGCGTGCCCACCAGGGCGAGATGCAGAAGGGGTAATTCCATGGAAACAGATATCCGGTCGCGCGCTTAAGCGACGATGATGGCCATGGCCTCACGGCGGCGCACCGCGATGGTGATGTTGTCGACACGCACGGCGATCGGGTCGCGCCCGACCAGCCCCTCGTGCAGGACCTCGACCCGGGCGCCCTCGACGAAGCCGAGCTCGATCAGCCGGCTCTCGAGCTCGATATCCGAGAGAGCCGAGCCCGCCTCCTTGGCGGCGAGGTGCTGGATGACGCCGGTGTAGCCGCGCTGGGCCAGGCCCAGCGGCATCTCGCGGCGCATATCATGAGTGTCGGTCATGCCCTGTATTTTCAACGCAAGGCATGTAGGTCAAGCGCGCGCGCCCATGGAAACTGCACCTTAGAGGGATTTTAAAGTGCAGATCACGAAGCCGTGCCCAGGCGCCGGCGCTATTGCGCCGGAACCTTGTCCGGCTGCATGGCGGCCAGGGCGCGGCTCTTGAAGTAGTCGAGCACGAACAGGCGGATCGCCGAGGACAAATTGCCCTGCTGGCGGGCGCCGTCGATCTCGCCGACGAGCTCGGACAGCGTCATGTTGCGCAGGCCCGAGATCTCCTTCATGCCGTTCCAGAACGCCTCTTCCAGGCTGACGCTGGTCTTGTGGCCGGCGACCACGATCGAACGCTTCACGACGGGCGACTTCATGGCTGCTCCTCGCGATCGATCCGGTGCTGGTCCAGATGCGCCTTCGCCTGGTCCGCCTGCTTCTCCTCCGCCGATCGATCGGCCTTCGTGCGGCCGAACTTCGTTCGGTTGGCGTCCGCCTGCTTCGCCGAGGCTTCCCGCTCGGCGCGCTTCCTGAAACGATTCAGGTTGATGACGTTCCCCATGCCGCGTCTCCATCACCTGATCCTCTGCCGGCAGGATGTTACATTCAGAAACAGGGCGCGGCCTCGCGCCCCACAAGGCTTGATCGTGGTCATTCGCTTGTCCTCGTCAATTGGCCTCGAGGGCCATCAAACGATGAATTTCGCCCCGTCACGGGCACGAAGGCATTGCGTAGCACGCACCTCCGCAGGAACATTGACGGTAATCAAATCCTGCGCCCTAAACCTCATAATTATGAGCTTCAGGGCTCCGTATCACTACGGATGACTATCGGAATTCGGAATTCACCCGGGCCGCGTCATCTTCTCCGGCTGCACCAGGCGGTCGAATTCGTCGGCCGAGACGAAGCCGAGCCGCAGCGCCTCCTCCTTCAGCGTGGTGCCGTTGGCATGCGCGGTCTTGGCCACCTTGGCGGCGTTGTCGTAGCCGATCTTCGGCGCGAGCGCAGTCACCAGCATCAGCGAACGCTCCATCAGCTCCTTGATGTGCTTTTCGTCGGCGCGAATGCCGCTGACGCAATGCTCGGTGAAGGAGCGCGCCGCGTCCGCCATCAGGCGGATCGAGTGCAGCATGTTGTAGGCGAGCACGGGCTTGTAGACGTTGAGCTCGAAATGACCCTGGCTGCCGGCGACCGTGATCGCTGTATGATTGCCGAACACCTGGCAGCACACCATGGTCATCGCCTCGCATTGCGTCGGATTGACCTTGCCCGGCATGATCGATGAGCCCGGCTCGTTCTCCGGCAGGATCAGTTCGCCCAGCCCCGAGCGCGGGCCCGATCCGAGCAGGCGGATGTCGTTGGCGATCTTGAACAGGCCTGTGGCGACGGAATTGATGGCGCCGTGCGCCAGCACATAGGCGTCGTTGGACGCGAGTGCCTCGAATTTGTTGGCGGCGCTCGTGAAGGGAAGCTTCGTGATCCCGGCAACGTGCTTTGCAAATAGCCTTGCAAAGCGCGGCTTGGAGTTGAGGCCGGTGCCGACAGCCGTGCCGCCCTGCGCCAGCGGATAGAGATCCTTCACTGCGACCTTCAGTCGCGCGATGCCGCTTTCGACCTGCGCGGCATAGCCGGAAAATTCCTGGCCAAGCGTCAGCGGTGTCGCGTCCTGGGTGTGCGTGCGGCCGATCTTCACGATCTTGGCGAACTCCTTCTCCTTCTTGCGGAGCGCGCGGTGCAGTTCGCCGAGGGCTGGGACAAGATCGGCATTGATGCGGCTTGCGGCAGCGATGTGCATCGCGGTCGGAAAGGAGTCGTTCGACGACTGGCTCATGTTGACGTGGTCGTTGGGATGCACGGGCTTCTTGGCGCCGAGTTCGCCACCGAGGAGCTCGTTGGCGCGGTTAGCGATGACCTCGTTGAGGTTCATGTTGCTCTGGGTGCCCGAGCCGGTCTGCCACACCACCAGCGGGAAATGATCGTCGAGCTTGCCCTCGATCACCTCGTGCGCGGCACGGATGATGGCGCCGGCTCTGCGCTTGTCGAGCAGGCCGAGCTCGAGGTTGGACTGTGCCGCCGCAAGCTTGACGATGCCGAGCGCATGGACCAGCGAGATCGGCATGCGATCGATGCCGATGCGGAAATTCTGCCGCGAGCGTTCGGTCTGCGCCCCCCAATAACGATCTGCGGGCACCTCGATGGGACCGAAACTGTCGGTCTCGGTGCGGGTCGCGGGGCGGGCGGTCTTCGCAGCTTTGGCCATGAGCACATCCATTCTGCCGCGCGCGGTGCCGCACGGCGTATTCATGTGCTCTTCTATATAGGGAGTTTGGCCGGACGCGACGGTCTCGCGGCCAAGCCAGATCATTTCTTGCGGAAACGATCGAGCCGAACGACTTCGGCGCCGCCCTGGTTCGGCGGGCTCGGCTCTTCCGCGGTCTCCGTCGGCTCAACGGCCGGCGTGGGCATCGCGACAGCCGACGGGGCAGGGGCAGCCGGCAAATTCTCGCCCGCCACCTCGTCGACATCGGCGGTTTCGAACTGGAGGCCGAACTTCACGGACGGGTCGAGGAAGCTCTTGATGGCGCTGAACGGCACCACCAGCCGCTCCGGGATGCCGCCGAAGGAGAGGCCGACCTCGAAACGGTCCTCAAGCACAGTCAGGTCCCAGAATTGGTGCTGCAGAATGATCGTCATCTCTTCCGGATATTGCGCCAGCAATCGGCTGGATAGCTTCACGCCCTCGCCCTTCGATAGGAAGGTGATGAAGAAATGATGCTCGCCCGGCAGGCCATGGACCGCAGCGTCAGTCAGCACTTTCTTGACCACGCCGCGCATAGCCTCGCTCGCCAGCACGTCGTATCGGATGTGATCGGTCGCCATGGTGGTCCTGTTGCATTCCAGGAGACGGGCCCCGCCGGTCCGACTCGCCAAGCCGCAATAGTACCGCGCCTGACGGGTCGGCAGGAGTCCCCGCCGGGAAGGAAATCAGAGGTAAGTGGAGGCTTCTGTTGCCAGGTGCCTCCGAACCCCGCCTAACGGAGCTTAACCCGTTAGGACTTTAAGTTGGTCTTTCAAACTGCGTTACGCAGCCTGAGCAACCGGAGCAAAGTTGTCGTTGGCAACTATTGCAGTAGCCCGATAACGGCGGAACAATACCGGGAAAAAGCACGCCCTTTACGCCCTCGTCGATCCTATTTCGCCCCCGCCAAAGCCCGCTTTCGGGTCAGCCCGTTGGTGGGCTTTGGTGGAGGCGCCGGGTACCGCCCCCGGGTCCGAATGGTTTATTGCGACGACCGTTTATTTCCATAGCCGGCGAACCGGCACCCCCAATATAGGGGGCAAAGGTTTCAAAAAACAGAGGTTTCGAGCGGTGAGGGCACGGTTCCCTTTGGATAGGTCCGAGATCGCCCGCAGCCTGATCTTGGCCGCCCTGCGGCTCGCGTTCTAAGCTCCTGACATGTCCACGGATTCAGCACCGGCCGCCCAAGAGCCGGATCATCCCGCAATCCACGCCCCTCCGCCCGGCCTGCCAGCACTGTTCCTGGCCTTCGCCCGGATGTCGCTGGCCGGCTTCGGCGGCGTCCTGGTATTTGCCAGACACGCCATAGTCGACCAGCACCGCTGGATGACGGCGGATGAGTTCAACGAGACCTTCGCGCTCTGCCATTTCCTGCCCGGGCCTAACATCGTCAATCTGTCGATGGTGTTCGGATCGCGGCTGCGCGGCATCGCCGGCGGTGTCGCGGCCTTCACTGGGCTTTTGCTGCCGCCGACGTTGATCATGACGGTGCTCGCGATCATCTACGCCCGGTTCGGCGATGTGGAGGTGTTGCGCCGCATTCTCGCAGGTATCTCCTGCGCCGCGGTCGGCCTGCTGATCGCCGTGGTCTTTAGGATGATGACGCCGCTGCTCAAGCAGATGGACGTCGTCGTGCTCATCCTGATGCTTGGCGTGTTCACAGCCATTGGCGTGTTTCGCTGGCCGTTGCAGGCGGTGTTGCTCATTGCAATCCCGCTCAGCATCGCGGTCACCTATGTGATGCGACGGAAGGTAGCAGCATGAACAGCCAGAACCCGATCTGGGCGCTGATCTCCACCTTTGGACTTATGTCTTTGTTCGCGGTCGGTGGCGCTGCCGCCGCAGTGCCCGAGATGCACCGCGTCGCCGTCGATGTGCATCACTGGATGACCGACAAGCAGTTCGCGGATGCCTATGCGATCGCGCAGCTCTCGCCGGGTCCAAACGTGCTGATCGTCACCTTGATCGGCTATGCCGTTGCCGGCATTCCAGGCGCGCTGGCCGCGACGCTCGCGATGTGCCTGCCGACCGCGCTGCTTGCCTACTATGTCAGCCGGCTGCTGAATCGGCCGAACCAATCGCGCTGGCCTGCCCTGATCCAGGCTGCATTGGTTCCGCTGTCGATCGGATTGATGGCGGCGAGTGCCTTGATCCTCGCACGGTCGACCGATCGCACCATTGCTGCGCTGCTTCTGACCGCGACGGTTGCAGTGATCGCTTCCGTTACGCGGGTCAATCCGTTGTGGCTTCTACTCGCAGGCGGACTGTTGGGTTTTGCTGGTATTGTGTGATGAAAATCGCTAGGCAATGATCAGGGGCGGATCGATTTCCAGCCGAATAGAACAACAGTGCTCGTGACTTACGGGTCGCGGAGGAGACATGCATGGCCGACACAATGGGCCACTCGGCAACAGCCACCAAAAACACCTCGGTGGCCCTCGGCTTCTGCCTGCTGGCGCTCGCCCCTCAGATTTTCGAATTGATCTGGTCGATCGGGACGATCTTCGGCTGGGGCGCCGGACGCGGTCCGGCCACGGTCCTGATCAGCCACACGACTGCGCTCGTCGCCGGCGCGCCGGCTGCGCTGCTCGGCGCAATCGGCGGTGAGACCAAGAAGGCATCATCGGATGTTTTGTTGGCGCTGATCTATTCCTATCCGTTGTTTGCAGTGGCGATCGTCACGCTGTTCATGACGATCAAGTCGGGGCAGGACTACATCGGCGGCGTCATCCTGATGGCCCTCGCGCTGTTCGCGCTGTGGGCCTCGAGCGATTTGCAGGGCATGCGCGGCTTCTCCTTCGGTGCGGGCACCGCGCCGCGGATGTTCGGCGGACTGCTGGTGGCTTTGTCCGCGGCCATCGCCCTGACCGGCCTTTTGCATGAGGGACCGGCACTCGCACATTATTCCTGGCGAGGGCCGCTGTTCGTGATGTGCGCGATCCTGTTCTTCGCCCTGGCGATCCGGCCTCTGGGCCTCGTGGTCTCGGCATTCGTGAGCTTCATGATCGCTGCACTCGGATCGCATGAAACACGCTGGGTGGAGGCCGCCATCGTCGGCGCCTGTTTGACGCTCGGCTGTGCGCTGCTCTTCCCCTACGTGCTCGGCCTGCCGATGCCGATGTTCCCGCGTTTCCTGGTTCAGTGAGGCTGTCATGGAGCTTTTTGCCAACCTCGCTCACGGTTTCGTCGTCGCTTTCTCTCCGATCAACCTTCTGATGTGCCTGATCGGCGCGCTCGTCGGCACGCTGGTCGGCGTGCTGCCGGGCATCGGCACCATCGCCACCGTCGCGATGCTGCTGCCGATCACCTTCGGATTGCCGCCGGTCGGCGCGCTGATCATGCTCGCCGGCATTTATTACGGTGCCCAGTATGGCGGCTCGACCACCTCGATCCTGGTCAACATTCCAGGCGAGGCGACATCGGTCGTCACCGCCATCGACGGTCACGCCATGGCCAAGCAGGGCCGCGCCGGTCCGGCGCTGGCGATTGCCGCGATCGGCTCGTTCTTCGCCGGCTGCGTTGCGACCGTGCTCATCGCCGTGCTTGGGGCGCCGCTCACGAAGCTCGCGCTGGCGTTCGGGCCGGCGGAGTATTTCTCGCTGATGGTGCTCGGCCTGATCTTCGCGGTCGTGCTCGCCAAGGGCTCGGTGCTGAAGGCGATCGCGATGATCGTGTTTGGCCTGCTGCTGTCGATGGTCGGCTCTGATATCGAGACCGGTGCCTCGCGCATGGCCTTCAACATTCCGGAGCTTGCCGACGGTCTCGGCTTTGCAACGGTTGCAATGGGCGTGTTCGGTTTTGCCGAGATCATCCGCAATCTCGACGCCGGCGCCGAGATGAACCGCGATCTCGTGCAGCAGAAGATCACCGGCCTGATGCCGACCAGGAAGGACCTGATCGACTCGGCGCCCGCGATCCTGCGCGGCACCGCGCTCGGCTCGATCCTCGGTATCCTGCCTGGCGGCGGTGCGGTGATTGCGTCGTTTGCGGCCTATACGCTGGAGAAGAAGCTCGCCAAGGATCCGCGGCGGTTCGGCCGCGGCGCGATCGAGGGCGTGGCGGCGCCGGAAAGCGCCAACAACGCGGCTGCGCAGACCTCCTTCATCCCGCTGCTCACCCTCGGCATTCCGCCGAACGCGGTGATGGCGCTGATGGTGGGGGCGATGACCATTCACGGCATCGTGCCGGGTCCGCAAGTGATGCAGAAGCAGCCGGACCTCGTCTGGGGCATGATCGCCTCGATGTGGATCGGCAATCTCATGCTGATCATCATCAACCTGCCGCTGGTCGGCATCTGGGTGCGCCTCCTGCGCGTGCCATACCGGCTGATGTTCCCCTCGATCGTGATCTTCTGCGCGATCGGCATCTACTCGGTGAACAACGCGCCGGTCGATGTCATCCTCGCCGGCGTGTTCGGCCTGGTCGGCTATTGGCTGATCAAGCATGATTTCGAGCCGGCGCCGCTGCTGCTCGGCATGGTGCTCGGACCGCTAATGGAAGAAAACCTTCGCCGTGCGCTGCTGATCTCGCGTGGTGACTGGAGCGTATTCCTGACGCGTCCACTCTCGGCTGCGCTGCTCGCGATCGCGGCCTTCCTGCTGGTGCTCACGCTGCTACCCATGCTACGCGCCAAGCGCGACGAGGTGTTCACCGAATCCGAGAATTGAGAAGTGGACTCCGGTGCTCGGCCGGCAAGTTTAATCAGAATAATCAAGCTGATAGGAGAGGGGCGGGACGCGAGTTCCGCCCCTTGTCGTTTGCGGCGGGAAGGGTCACCTTTTCAGGGTATAATCTGTGGGCGCAGCGAATCGCCGCTGTTGCAGCGCAGGGGGCGCCGTTATGTTCGCCGCCTCCCCAAAGGCTCATTTGGCACATGCACCAGTATCAGGACCTGCTTGAGCGGATTCTTTCAGACGGCGCCGAGAAGACGGATCGGACCGGCACCGGCACGCTGTCGCTGTTCGGCCATCAGATGCGCTTCAATTTGTCCGCCGGCTTCCCGATGCTGACGACCAAGCGGCTGCCGCTGAAGGCGATCGTGCATGAGCTGTTGTGGTTCCTGAAGGGCGACACCAACATCAAATATCTCCGCGACAACGGCGTCACCATCTGGGACGAATGGGCTGACGCCAATGGCGATCTTGGCCCGGTCTACGGGCATCAGTGGCGCTCCTGGCCCGCGCCTGATGGGCGCAGCATCGACCAGATCGCCAACGTCGTCGACATGATCAAGCGCAATCCGGACTCGCGCCGCCTGATCGTCTCGGCCTGGAATCCGGCCGAGGTCGACAAGATGGCGCTGCCGCCGTGCCACTGCCTGTTCCAGTTCTACGTCGCCAATGGAAAACTGTCGTGCCAGCTCTATCAGCGTTCGGCCGACGTGTTCCTCGGCGTGCCCTTCAACATCGCTTCCTACGCGCTGCTCACCATGATGGTGGCGCAGGTCACGGGCCTCAAGCCCGGCGACTTCGTGCATTCGTTCGGCGACACCCATCTCTATTCGAACCATCTGGAGCAGGCGCGCCTCCAGCTCTCCCGCGCGCCGCGCGCGCTGCCGGCGATGAAGATCAACCCTGACGTGAAGGACATCTTCTCCTTCCGCTACGAGGATTTCGAGCTCGTCGGTTACGATCCGCATCCGCATATCAAGGCGGAAGTCGCGGTCTAGAGCATGATCCGGAACAGCGTGAAGCGGTTTTCCCTCGCGACAAGCGCAAAATGCGTTTGCGCCGCGATCATGCGGGCACTGTAAGGCGATGTCGCTCAACATCCGCCGCGCGCGCTCGGACGAAGCCGGGCTCGTTCTGGATTTCGTCCGCGAGCTTGCCGCGTACGAGAAGCTCTCGCATGAGGTCGAGGCGACCGAAGCTGACATTGCGGACGCCTTGTTCGGTCACGATCCCAGGCTGTTTTGTGCGATCGCCGAATGGAACGGCGAAGCTGTCGGGTTTGCAGTGTGGTTCCTGAATTTCTCGACCTTCAGCGGCCGTCATGGCGTCTATCTCGAAGATTTGTATGTGCGGCCGTCGCATCGGGGCAAGGGTCTCGGCAAGGCGCTGCTGATCTATCTGGCGAGGGAATGCGTCGATAACGGCTGGTCGCGCCTGCAATGGGCGGTGCTCGACTGGAACGCGCCCTCGATTGCGTTCTACAAGTCGCTCGGCGCCGCGATGATGGACGACTGGACGCTGTGTCGTGTTACGGGGCCTGCGTTGACGCGACTTGCAGGGGGCTCGTCCTGATGGAGATCGTGTTCGTCGTCGCGATCGCGGAGAACGGCGTCATCGGCGCTGGCAATGCGATGCCGTGGCGTTTGAAATCCGACATGGCGCGCTTCAAGGCGCTTACTATCGGCAAGCCCGTGATCATGGGCCGCAAGACCTTCGAGTCTTTGCCGCGCCGGCCGCTGCCCAACCGCACCAACATCGTGATCACGCGCGATGCGGCCTATCGCGCCGCCGGCGCCATCGTCACGACATCGGGGGCGGACGCGTTCGCGGTTGCGCTTGGCGATGCCCTGCGGCGTTCGGCCGCTGAAATTGCCGTGATCGGTGGCGCCGAAATCTTCCGGCAATGGCTCGATCGTGCTGACCGCCTCGAGATCACGGAAGTGCATGCGCTGCCCGGCGGCGACACGCATTTCGACATCGACAAGGCAACGTGGGAGGAGACGGCGCGCGTCCGCCATCCCGCCGGCCCGGACGACAGCGCCGACTACTCCTATGTGACATATCGTCGGCGGCCGCCCCATTAACCGCATTCGCCAATGTTTACATTGACTTTTTCGCCCCCGAGCATAGCTCGTGAGACGGTCAGGCTTGCGTTGTAAGGGTCCTCTCGGTCCCCTATAAAGCCGGACCGGACAATGCGGGCCGGCTTTAGTTCTAGTCCCGGTCTGCCGAGGAGAACGTCGAATGCCGTGGAAGAATCAGGGCGGTGGCCCGTGGGGCTCGGGTCCGAAAGGACCATGGGGCACAGGCCCGCAACCGGTCGGGCCGAGGCCGCCGGATCTGGAAGACCTTCTGCGGCGTGGCCAGGACCGGCTGCAGCAGATCATGCCGGGCGGCTATTTCTCCGGCATCGGCATCACCCTGATCCTGCTCATCGTCGTCGCGCTTTGGCTGTTGTCGGGCTTCTTCCGGGTGCAGTCCGAAGAGCAGGGCGTCGTGCTCCGTTTCGGCAAGCATGTGCGCACCGTGGATCCGGGCCTGAATTATCATCTGCCCTATCCGATCGAGACAGTGCTGCTGCCGAAGGCGCTGCGCGTCTCCACCATTTCCATCGGCATGACGCTGATCGACGATCCGGCCCGGCGCGGCCGCTCGATCCGCGATGTGCCTGAAGAGAGCCTGATGTTGACCGGCGACGAGAACATCGTCGACGTCGACTTCACCGTGCTGTGGCGCATCAAGCCCAACGGCGTCGGCAATTTCCTGTTCAACATCCAGAACCCCGAGGGCACCGTGAAGGCGGTGGCCGAAAGCGCGATGCGCGAGGTGATCGGCCGTTCCGACATCCAGCCGATTTTGACTGGCGCGCGGACGCAGACCGAGGCCACCGTGCAGGATTTGATGCAGAAGACGCTCGACGGTTATGGGGCCGGCATCCAGATCACCCAGGTGCAGATGCAGAAGGTTGATCCGCCGGCGCAGGTGATCGATGCGTTCCGCGATGTGCAGGCGGCCCGCGCAAATCTCGAGCAGCTGTCAAACGAAGCGCAGACCTATGCCAACAAGGTCGTGCCGGAAGCGCGCGGCAACGCGGCCAAGATCCTGCAGGCCGCCGAGGGCTACAAGGAGCAGGCGGTCGCCGAGGCGAAGGGCCAGAGCGCGCGCTTTCTGAAAGTGTACGACGAATACAAGAAGGCGCCTGAAGTGACCCGTGAACGGATCTATCTTGAGACGATGGAGCGCGTGCTCGGCGGCTCGGACAAGCTGATTTATGACGGTGGTCCGTCGGGCCAGGGCGTTGTGCCCTATTTGCCTCTCAGCGAATTGTCGGCCAAGAAGCCCACGACGCCGGGCCAGCAGCCGAGCGGAGGCACAAGATGAGGTCTCCGGTTACTGGCATTGTCGTGCTGCTTGCGGCGCTTCTGGTCGCGATCGTCGCCTACATGTCGCTGTTCACGGTGCAGCAGACCGAGCAGACCATCGTGCTGCAATTCGGCAAGCCGGTGGACGTCGTCACCGACCCCGGGCTGCACTTCAAGGCGCCCTGGAACTCCGTGATCAACATCGACAAGCGGATCCTCGACCTCGAGAATCCCTCACAGGAGGTCATTGCCTCCGACCAGAAGCGGCTCGTGGTCGATGCCTTCGCGCGCTACCGCATCAAGGATGCGCTGCGCTTCTATCAGAGCGTCGGCTCGATCCAGGCGGCGAACCTCCAGCTCACCTCGCTGTTGAACGCGGCGCTGCGCCGCGTGCTCGGCGAAGTCACGTTCATCACCGTGGTGCGTGATGAACGCGAAAAGCTGATGGGGCGCATCCGCGAGCAACTCGACCGCGAGGCTGGTGGTTACGGCATCGAGGTTGTCGACGTCCGCATTCGCCGTGCCGATCTGCCGGAACAGAATAGCCAGGCTGTCTACGACCGGATGAAGTCCGAACGCCAGCGCGAGGCGGCTGAGTTCCGAGCGCAGGGCGCCCAGAAGGCGCAGGAAATTCGCTCCAAGGCCGACCGCGATGTGACGGTGATCATTGCCGACGCGAACTCCCAGGCCGAGCAGACGCGCGGCGTTGGTGACGCCGAGCGCAACCGTCTCTTTGCCGAAGCCTATGGCAAGGATGCTGACTTCTTTGCGTTCTACCGGTCGATGACGGCCTACGAAAGTGGGTTGAAGCCGAACGATACCCGTTTCCTGCTACGGCCGGACTCGGATTTCTTCCGGTATTTTGGTAACCCGTCCGGCAAGACGTCGACCGAGACGCCGGCGAAACCGTAAGTTAGACAAGGGCGGCAGGTTTGGCCGCCCTTCGTCCAGACAAAAACAGCACCACGGGAGGTTCCAATCCGATGAGGTCCATTGCGTTCGCCGACTTCCTCATCGGCTTGGGCATCCTGTTTGTGCTGGAAGGCTTGATGTTCGCGGCAAGTCCGAACTGGATGCGCAAGGCCATGAAGAGCGCCATCGCCACGCCCGATAACATTTTGCGGGCGGTCGGGATCGGCTCGGCCGTGGCCGGCCTGATCCTGATCTGGGCGATGCGCCGTCCGATCTAGCCGCAGCGCCAACGCCAAAGTGAAGGCGAGCGGCGGGTTTTCGCCGTATTATTCGGAGCTTGAGGCCCGTTAAGCTCCGTGCTTGCGCCGTGCCCCCGTTCGAGCGCAGTCTTGACGCCGAATCCTTGTCTCTGGAGACCACAATGACCGCTGCCACCATTGTCCCGACCCGCTTGCGCCGACACGCTCGATTTGGGCTGGCCGCGCTCGCGCTCGGTGCTTTCAGCGTGTTCGGCTCGCCGGCTGAGGCACGCGGACCGGAGGGCATCGCCGACGTCGCCGAGAAGGTGATCGACGCGGTCGTCAACATCTCAACCTCGCAGACGGTCGAGGCCAAAGGCGGCGGCAGCAACACCATGCCGCAACTGCCGCCCGGCTCGCCGTTCGAGGAATTCTTCGACGACTTCTTCAAGAACCGCAAAGGTCCCGGCGGCGGCAGCAAGGGCGGCGACAATAGCCCACCGCGCAAGACCAACTCGCTCGGGTCCGGCTTCATCATCGATACGTCCGGCATCGTGGTCACCAACAACCACGTCATCGCCGATGCCGACGAGATCAACGTCATTCTCAACGACGGCACCAAGATCAAGGCCGAGCTGGTTGGCGTCGACAAGAAGACCGACCTCGCTGTCCTGAAGTTCAAGCCGCCGAAGCCGCTGATCTCGGTGAAGTTCGGCGACTCCGACAAGCTGCGTCTGGGTGACTGGGTGGTCGCTATCGGCAACCCCTTCAGCCTCGGCGGTACGGTGACGGCGGGCATCGTCTCGGCCAAGAACCGCGACATCTCCTCGGGACCCTATGACAGCTACATCCAAACCGACGCTGCCATCAATCGCGGCAACTCCGGTGGTCCGCTGTTCAACCTCGAAGGCGACGTCATCGGCGTCAACACGCTGATCATCTCGCCCTCCGGGGGCTCGATCGGCATCGGCTTCGCCGTGCCGTCGAAGACTGTTGCGGGCGTGGTCGATCAGCTCCGCCAGTTCGGCGAACTACGCCGCGGCTGGCTGGGCGTGCGCATCCAGAGCGTCACTGACGAGATCGCCGAGAGCCTCAACATCAAGCCGGCGCGCGGTGCATTGGTTGCCGGCGTCGATGACAAGGGCCCCGCCAAGCCCGCCGGCATCGAGCCCGGCGACGTCGTCGTCAAGTTCGACGGCAAGGACGTCAAGGATCCGAAGGATCTCTCCCGCGTCGTCGCCGACACCGCGGTCGGCAAGGAAGTCGACGTCGTCGTCATCCGCAAGGGCGAGGAGCAGACCAGGAAGGTTACGCTCGGCCGCCTGCAGGATCCCGACAAGGTGCAGGCCGCAGTAAAGACCGACGAGCCGCCGCCGGAGAAGCTGGTGACGCAGAAGGCGCTCGGCCTCGACCTCGCCGTGCTGAACAAGGATCTGCGCGCGCGCTACAAGATCAAGGACAGCGTCAAGGGTGTGGTCGTCACCAATGTCGACGCCACTTCGGATGCCGCCGAGAAGCGGCTCTCCGCGGGAGATGTCATCGTCGAAGTCGCACAGGAAGCGGTCTCGAGCGGCGAGGACATCCAGAAGCGGATCGACCAGCTCAAGAAGGACGGCAAGAAGTCCGTGCTGCTGCTGGTGTCCAATGGCGACGGCGAATTGCGCTTCGTGGCACTGAGCGTGCAGTAGGAGCGCGGTTCGCTCTACTCTCAACTGTCGTGCCCCCGCGAAGGCGGGGCATCCAGTACGCCGCGGCTTCTCGGTTTTTAGCACTGCGGCCTCTCGAATACTGGATCACCTGCCTTCGCGGTGATGACAGCGGAGAGGAGGCTATCCCTCCACAAATTCCTCCCGCCGATATCCTTGCGCATAAAGCAGCGCGGTGAGATCGCCATGGTCGATCCGTGCCGCGGCGGCAGCCGCCACCGCCGGCTTGGCGTGGTATGCCACGCCCAGGCCCGCCGCCTGGATCATCGCAAGATCATTGGCGCCGTCGCCGACGACGACCGAGTCGATGTCGTCGAGATCGAACGACTCCATCAGATCCACCAGCGTCGCAAGCTTCGCCGCACGACCTAAAATCGGCTCCTTCACCTCACCGGTGAACTTGCCGTCGCGCACGACGAGCTCGTTGGCGCGGTTCTCCTGGAAGCCGATCCTGGCGGCGACCGCGCTTGTGAACAGCGTGAAGCCGCCGGAGACGAGGCAGGTATAGGCGCCGTGAGCGCGCATGGTCGCGACCAACTCGCGGCCGCCCGGGGTCAGCGTGATGCGCTTGGCGAGCACCTCGTCGACGACGCTGGCGGGGAGGTCCTTCAGCAGCGCGACGCGCTCCCGCAGTGCTGGCTCGAACTCGATCTCGCCGCGCATCGCACGTTCGGTGATGGCAGCGACGTGAGCCTTCATCCCGACCAGATCGGCGAGCTCGTCGATGCATTCCTGGCCAATCATGGTGGAATCCATGTCGGCGAGAAAAAGCTTCTTGCGCCTGACACCGACAGGCTGCACCACGATGTCGATGGGCAGATCGCCGCGCAGCTCGCGGAGCCGCTCTTCGATGGCGTGACGGTCGCCTTCGAGGTTACTGTCGGCGCCAAAGGGGATGTCGACCGCAACCCCGTCGAACAGCCAGTGTGCGGGCGCTGCGCTGGGCAGCACGGCGCGGGCGCCATCGACGATGGTAGAGTCGAGCGCGGGATTATTGGGGTTGCAGATCAGCGTGGCGACGAGGGACATTTGAGGTTTTCGTGAGCGAGAGGCAAGTCGGCAGAAGGCCTATTGGCAAGGCCGTGCTTATCGCAGGCCCGACCGCCAGCGGCAAGTCGGCGCTGGCGCTCGAGCTTGCCTTCAGTGCAGGAGGGGTCGTGATTAATGCCGATTCCATGCAGGTCTATCGTGACCTCCGCGTCATCACGGCACGTCCCACGCGCGACGAAGAGGCACAGGTGCCGCATCGGCTCTACGGCCATGTCGATGCGGCCGTGAATTTTTCAGCCGGCGCCTGGGTGAGCGACGCCACGAAGGTGCTCGACGAGGTGCGGGCCGAAGGGCGCTTGCCGATCGTCATCGGCGGCACGGGCCTGTACTTCAAGGCGCTGACTGCGGGCCTTTCGGTGGTACCGCCGATCCCCGCGGAGGTGCGCGAGGGCGTGCGCGCGCGGCTGGAGCGGAACGGCGTCGAGGCGCTGCATGCGGAACTGGCGCGCCACGATCCGCGCGCGGCCGAGCGATTGAACCTGCGCGACCGCACCAGGATTGCGCGTGCACTCGAGGTGATCGAGGCGACCGGGCGTTCGCTGCTGGACTGGCACCATGAGGGCCAGCCGCCGCTGCTGCCCAAAGGCGGCTTTCGGGCAGTGTTCCTCGCGCCCGAGCGTGACGAGCTCTATGCCCGCATCGACGCCCGCTTCGACGCCATGCTGCGCGCCGGCGCCCTCGAAGAGGTCGAGCAGCTCGCCGCCCGTAGCCTCGATCCGCTGCTGCCGGCGATGAAGGCCCACGGCGTGCCGGCGCTGATCCGGCATTTGCGCGGCGAGCTCAGTCTGGAGGAGGCCGCCACGATCGGCCGGGCCGATACCCGCCACTACGCCAAGCGGCAATTCACCTGGTTCAGGCACCAATTGCCTGAATTCGAGTGGGTGAAGCCGACGGAGGCGAGGGGCTGGCTGACGGCCGCCACCCATGGGGCCCGGGAACCCGATTGACGTGCTTTTGTGCGCGGGTTCCCGAATTTACTTCTCGCCGAACCCCGGGAACGCGGTTACACTGCCTAAATCGCGCGGAAGTGGCCGCTTTGCCTTGACATCGAGGCTTTGGTCGTTATGTTTCGCGCAACCTTTGGGAAGCCGAGCGCCTGCCATGCGTAACATTATTACCAAGCTCCTTATCGCCGTCGTACCCAGGCACACCGCCGGGGATGGCTAGCTGCCATCCACATGACAGGCGGTGTGCAGGGTCCCTCTTCGGGGCCTTTTTTATTTCCCGAACCCGACACGAACGAAGCCGCTGACAACAGCGCATCCGGAGCAAGCCAATGAGCGACAAGAGCCACGATCCGAACCAGATGACCGGCGCAGCGATGATCGTCCGCGCGCTCATCGATCATGGCGTGACCGACATTTTCGGCTATCCGGGCGGCGCGGTGCTTCCGATCTATGACGAGATCTTCCAGCAGAGCGAGGTCCAGCACATCCTGGTCCGCCACGAGCAGGGCGCCGGCCATGCCGCCGAGGGCTACGCGCGCTCAACCGGCAAGCCTGGCGTTGCGCTGGTGACGTCGGGACCCGGCGCCACCAACATGGTGACGCCGCTGACCGATGCGCTGATGGATTCGATCCCGCTGGTCTGCATCTCCGGACAGGTGCCGACGCACCTGATCGGCAACGACGCGTTCCAGGAGTGCGACACCGTCGGCATCACGCGCCCCTGCACCAAGCACAATTGGCTGGTGCGCGACGTCAACGATCTCGCCAAGGTGCTGCACGAAGCCTTCTACGTCGCGACCACGGGTCGTCCGGGCCCGGTGTTGGTCGACGTTCCCAAGGACGTGCAGTTCGCGACCGGCACCTATCATCCGCCGCGCAAATCCGACGTGCACCGCTCCTACGCGCCGCGCGTGAAGGGCGATGCGACGCAGATCCGCAAGGCAGTGTCGCTGCTCGCGGGTGCCAAGCGCCCAGTGATCTACAGCGGCGGCGGCGTGATCAATTCCGGCCCCGAGGCGACGAAGCTGCTGCGCGAACTGGTCGAGGTCACGGGTTTTCCGATCACCTCGACGCTGATGGGCCTCGGCGCCTATCCGGCGTCGGGCAAGAACTGGCTCGGCATGCTGGGCATGCACGGCACCTACGAGGCCAACATGACGATGCATGATTGCGACGTCATGTTGTGCGTCGGCGCGCGCTTCGACGACCGCATCACTGGCCGTGTGGATGCGTTCTCGCCGAACTCGAAGAAGATCCACATCGACATCGACCCGTCCTCGATCAACAAGAACATCCGCGTCGACGTGCCGATCATCGGCGACTGCGGCAACGTCCTCGGCGACATCCTCCAGGTGTTCAAGGCCGAGGCGAAGAAGCCCGACATCAAGAGCTGGTGGCAGCAGATCGCGCAATGGCGCGCGCGCAACTCGCTCTATTACAAGAAGAGCAACGACATCATCCTGCCGCAGCACGCGATCCAGAGCCTGTTCGAGGCCACGCGCGGCAAGGACACCTACATCACGACCGAGGTCGGTCAGCACCAGATGTGGGCGGCGCAGTTCTTCGGCTTCGAGGAGCCGCATCGCTGGATGACGTCGGGCGGTCTCGGCACGATGGGCTACGGCCTGCCGGCCGCGGTTGGCGTGCAGGTCGCGCACCCGGATAGCCTCGTCATCGACATCGCGGGCGATGCCTCGGTGCAGATGACGATGCAGGAGATGTCGACGGCGGTTCAGTACGAGTTGCCAATCAAGATCTTCATCCTGAACAACCAGTACATGGGCATGGTGCGGCAGTGGCAGCAGTTGCTCCACGGCAACCGGCTGTCGCACTCCTATTCGGAGGCGCTGCCTGATTTCGTCAAGCTCGCCGAAGCCTATGGTGCCGTCGGTCTCCAGGTGCACAAGCCTGCTGATCTCGATGGCGCCATCAAGGAGATGATCTCGGTCAAGCGCCCGGTGCTGTTCGACTGCCGTGTCGCCGCGCTGGAAAACTGCTTCCCGATGATCCCCTCCGGCAAGGCGCACAACGAGATGCTGCTGCCCGAGCAGGCCAACGACGAAGCCACGGCCAAGGCGTTTGCCGGCGGCAAGGCGCTGGTGTGACGTCATGTTCGACCTGACGGAGCTCGAGCGCGCACATGCGGTCGTGGGGCAGGCGGTGCCGGCGACGCCGGCGTATGCCTGGCCGCTGCTCGCTGGGCGCCTCGGCACAGAGGTCGTCGTGAAGCACGAGAACCATACGCCGATCGGCGCCTTCAAGGTGCGGGGTGGGCTGGTCTATCTCGATCGTCTGAAGCGCGAGCGACCGAACACGCCGGGCATCATCTCGGCGACGCGCGGCAATCATGGCCAGAGCCTGGCCTTTGCCGCGGGCCGTCATGGCGTGCCGGCCGTGATCTATGTACCGCGCGGCAATTCGGTCGAGAAGAACCGGGCGATGAAGGCCTTTGGCGCTGAACTCGTCGAGCATGGCGAGGACTTTCAGGCTGCGCGTGAGGAAGCCGAACGCCGCGCGCAGTTCGCCGGACTTCACATGGTGCCGTCGTTCCATCGTGATCTGGTGCTGGGTGTCGCGACCTACGCGCTCGAACTGTTCCGCTCCGCGCCGGATCTGGACATTCTCTACGTGCCGATCGGGCAGGGCTCCGGCATCTGCGGCTGCATCATGGCGCGCGACCTTCTTGGCCTGAAGACGGAGATCGTCGGCGTGCAGTCGACGGAAGCGCCGTCCTATGCGCTCTCGTTTGCCGCTGGCAAGATCGTGACCACCGAGACTGCCAACACGCGCGCCGACGGCATGGCGACCCGTATTCCGGATGCGGATGCGTTCGCGCTGATCCGCAAGGGCGCCTCGCGGATCGTCCAGGTGACCGACGAAGAGGTCGCTGCCGCGATCCGAGCCTACTGGACTGACACGCACAATCTCGCCGAAGGCGCGGGCGCGGCCGCGCTAGCCGCGGCGATGCAGGACAAGAACAAGCTGAAGGGCAAGCGCGTCGGTCTCGTGCTGTCCGGCGGCAATATCGATTTCGATCTGTTCCGCCGTTGGGTCGGGACGGACGCGCCAAGCAAAGCGTTGGGCAAGGCGTGAGGACGAGACAAGAGGGGACGACAATGAACCAGCCCGCATCCGCCTACTTCATCGAAGAGCGCCACGATCCCAACGAGACGCACACGCTCGCGGTGCTCGTCCAGAACGAGCCGGGCGTGCTCGCGCGCGTCATCGGCCTGTTCTCGGGCCGCGGCTATAACATCGAGAGCCTCACGGTCTCGGAGACCGAGGCCCAGAAGCACCTCTCGCGCATCACCATCGTCACCACGGGCACGCCCATGGTGATCGCGCAGATCAAGCATCAGCTCGACCGCATGATCCCGGTCTACCAGGTCGTCGACATGACCCAGACCCGCCGCTCGATCGAGCGCGAGCTGGCGATGGTGAAGGTGCGCGGGCAAGGCGAGCATCGCGTCGAGTCGCTCAGGCTGGCAGATGCGTTCCGTGCCCGCGTGATCGACGCCACCACCGAGAGCTTTGTGTTCGAGATCACGGGCAATACCGACAAGATCAACCAGTTTATCGACCTGATGCGCCCGCTCGGCCTTGTCGAGGTGTCGCGCACCGGTGTTGCCGCGATCGGTCGCGGGCCTGAGGGGATGTGAACCATGCTGGCGCGCGACTGGTACTATAACGAGCGGAACCGGATGGGCATCGAGCCCGCGGTGGCGTCGATCTACGACGCCCACGACGATGCCGATCTGCGGGCGCGCGCCGCACTGAAGATGCTGGGAGTCCAGCGCGGCTGGCGTATCGCCGACATCGGCTGCGGCAACGGCGTTCTCGCCACCGAAGCGGCGCTGATGGGCGCCGAGGTCGACGCCATCGACATCTCGCCGGCGATGTTGGCGCTTGCCGAGATCTATGCGCGCGACCGCAAGGCGCCCGTGCGCACGCAGTCCGCCGGCTTGCTCAGCTTCGCCTACCGACCGGAATCCTACGATCTGATCGTGAGCGAATTCACGCTGCATCATCTGCCCGATTTCTGGAAGGTCGTGGCGATGTCGCGGATCTTTCGCGCGCTCAGGCCCGGTGCGAGCTTTTATCTGCGCGATATCGTCTATGTCTCGATGCCGGATGCGGTCGAGCGCGATGTCGAGCAGTGGGCCGACTACCAGATCAAGAACCACGATTTCTCCAGGGAGAGCGTGGTGACGCATATGCGCGACGAATATTCCACCTTCGGCTGGGTGATGGAGCGGATGCTGACCGATGTCGGCTTCATGCTGGTCTCGGCCGACTATCACGCGCCGATGCACGGTACTTATCTCTTACGTAAACCGAAAGCCGGCGAGCAAGGCTAGACGAGAAGAACAAGCAGGGCTGCACGACAGGGCAGAACCGGAAACAACAATGAAGCCGGCCGACATTCTCATCGCCCTCATGGTGGCGATCATCTGGGGGCTTGCCTTCGTGGCGAGCCGGATTGCGCTCGACGAGTTTTCACCAGAGCTGATGACGGCGATGCGCTTTTCCATTGCCGCGCTGCCGTGTCTGTTCATTCCGAAGCCGAAGGTCGCCTGGTCGTTGCTGATCGCGATCAGTTTTACGCTGTTTCTGGGGCAGTTCCTGAGCCAGGCTTACGGCATCGCCCATGGCGTGCCGGTGGGGCTGACCTCCGTCGTTGTGCAGAGCCAGGCGCTGTTCACGATCGGTTTTGCTGCGGTCGCCTTCGGTGAACGGCCGACCGCGATGCAGGCGCTCGGCATAGCCATTGCCGCAGCCGGTCTGCTGATGATCTGCGGCACTGTCGGCTATGATTTTAGCATCGGCGCTTTTGCGGTGCTGATGATCTCGCCGATCTGCTTTGCGATCGGTAACCTCCTGCTGCGCGGCGCCCGCGGGGCACCGATGTTCGACCTGTTCGCGTGGCTGTGCCTCACGGCCGCCGTGCCGCTGCTCGCGCTCGCGCTCGTCGTCAACGGGCCGGTCCCGACCTTCCACTCGCTGATCCACATGTCGCTGACGGGCCTGATCTGCCTACTGGTGATCGGCGCCGTTTCCACCAGCATCGCCTATTGGCTGTGGGGCCGGTTGCTGCGGGACTATCCCGCCGCGCAAGTGGTCCCGTTTGCGCTGCTGGTGCCGTTTGTTGGCTCGGCGGCGTCGAGCATTGTGTTCGGCGAGCGGTTTGGGCCGCTGCGCCTCGCCGGGATGCTGACCGTGATCGCTGGCATTGCGGTGATGGTGCTGGTCAGGCGGCTGCAGCCGCTTTCGAAGACCGCGTGAGGTGATGATGGCCAACTCGCTGTTCTATGCCTTTCTCGCCTTCATGGTGGTGATGTATTTCACGCCGGGGCCGAACAACATCATGCTGTTATCCTCAGGCCTGACGTATGGCTTCCGCCGCACCATTCCGCATATCGTCGGCATCGTCCTCGGCTTTGCCTTCATGGTCGCTGCGGTGGGTCTCGGCCTCGGCACTGTGTTCCTGGCCTATCCGATCCTCCAGACCATCCTGAAATATGCCGGCGCCGCTTACCTGATTTACCTCGCGGCCGCGATCGCGTTCTCCGGCCCGGCCAAGCCGGGCGAGGCAGACGTCCGCGGCCCAATGACCTTCTGGGGCGCGGCGATGTTCCAATGGATCAATGCCAAGGGCTGGGTGATCGTGATCGGCACCATCACCGCCTATGCGGCCATTGCCCGGTTTCCGGTCAATATCGCGATCCAGACCCTGATCAGTCTCCTGGTCGGCACCGTCTCCACCGTGGTCTGGGCGTTCTTCGGCACTGCATTACGGCCGGTGCTGACCTCGGAGCGGCTGGTCCGGGCCTTCAATATCCTGATGGCGCTCCTGCTGCTCGCCTCCCTCTACCCCGTTTTCATGGATGCATGATGTCGCGGACTTCCATGCAGAAACGGGTTTCCCTCAGGGGCCGAAATGCTCTAGACAGCCCCCGAAATCCGCAAATTCCACCCTTCGGACACCGACCATCGGCCGATTTCCGGCCCTCAACGAGGAAACGACTATGCGTGTTTATTACGATCGCGACGCCGACCTGAACCTGATCAAGGGGAAGAAGGTCGCCATCGTCGGCTATGGCAGCCAGGGCCACGCCCATGCGCTCAATCTGAAGGACTCCGGCGTCAAGGACGTCGCCATTGCGCTTCGCAAGGACTCGAGCTCGGTCAAGAAGGCGGAAGCCGCCGGCTTCAAGGTGATGGAAGTCGCCGAAGCCGCCAAATGGGCCGACCTCGTCATGATGCTGACCCCGGACGAGCTCCAGGGCGACATCTATCGCGAGCACCTGCAAGACAACATGAAGAAGGGCGCGGCCCTGGTGTTCGCGCACGGCCTCAACGTCCACTTCAACCTGCTCGACCCGCGCGCCGACCTCGACGTGCTGATGATCGCGCCGAAGGGCCCCGGCCACACGGTGCGCTCGGAATATCAGCGCGGCGGCGGCGTGCCCTGCCTGATTGCGATCGCCAAGGACGTCTCGGGCAATGCCCATGACCTCGGCCTGTCCTACGCCTCCGCTGTCGGCGGCGGCCGCGCCGGCATCATCGAGACCACCTTCAAGGAAGAGTGCGAGACCGACCTGTTCGGCGAGCAGGTCGTGCTCTGCGGCGGCCTGGTCGAGCTGATCAAGGGCGGCTACGAGACCCTGGTCGAAGCCGGCTACGCCCCGGAGATGGCCTATTTCGAGTGCCTGCACGAAGTAAAGCTGATCGTCGACCTGATCTATGAAGGCGGCATCGCCAACATGAACTACTCGATCTCCAACACCGCCGAGTATGGCGAGTACGTCACCGGTCCGCGCATCGTGACCGCTGAGACCAAGGCCGAGATGAAGCGCGTTCTCGCCGACATCCAGGGCGGTAAGTTCGCCCGCGACTGGATGCTCGAGAACAAGGTCAACCAGACCTCGTTCAAGGCCACCCGCGCCAAGCTTGCCGCGCACCCGATCGAGGAAGTCGGCGCCAAGCTGCGCGACATGATGCCCTGGATCAAGAAGGGCGCGCTGGTCGACAAGTCGAAGAACTAAGGCCTGCGTGCCCCGGATGCAGCGCAGCGCTCAAGCGGTGCGCTGCTGATCCGAGGCCCATTGCCGCTTCTGGCTCGGGCTCTGCGCTTGTCCGGGACAAGAGCGAAAGCACAAGCTTCACTCGTCAAACCAAATCTTAAACCTTCGCGGTTATATCTGAGCGAGATCGCAAACAGCGGTCTCGCTCATTTCATCTCGCGCGAAGCATTGCTGCTTCATTCAAATTCTTCGCGAGTTGAAGTGCTTCCAGAGAGTCAAGAACTGACGGTTAAACCACATTCTTGTGTTTGCGTCGTTTCTCCAAGATTTTTTCAGAACTCGTAATCACCAAAAGCGCTGTGTCCTCAGAGTCTAGGACTCGGCTCTTCATCTGTGCTCTCAAGTCATCATCAGCAGCAATTTGCGACGCTCGCACGCTGCTTCATCTTAAGAACGGACACCCGATACGGCTTCTTGCAAGCCGTGCTCTCAGCTCGCAGCGATGGTTTGCCCGCGCGGGTGGCGCGCCATTGCGATCATCCGCAACGCCATCACTGCGAGCAGCGGAATGAGGAACGCCAGGTAGGCCGGCATGGCCGGTACGCGCTTGCCGAACGACACCACGAACTGGAACAAGAGATAGTAGCCGCCGACGAGGTGCAGCGTGCGCCAGGCGCGCGGTCCGATCAGTGCGGCCGTACGATCGAACGAGGTCGCGCTCATGGCAATGATTATGGCATAGCCGACGCCGCCGAAGATGTAGGAGGCCGGCGAGGTGGCTTCCGCGAAGCCTGCCGGATCCATCCTGGCGAAGACGATGATCGCTACCGCATGGATGGCGTGGGAGACCGCAAAGCTCAAGCCGAGATATCGGCGGTTGCGGCGTTGCCAGCGCGTCCAGGCGTTGGGCCAGAGCCGGGCCAGCGCCGCAGCACTGAAAGCCAGGCAGAACAGCAGCAGCGAGCTGCGCGCCGTGAAGCGGATCACCATGCGGACGCCCTCGACCTCGAACTGTCGCATTGAGGCGATCCAGAGGCTCAAGGCGAGCAGGCTTAGCGTGAGCACGGCGAGCAGCCGCCAGCCCTCGAACCAGTTGTGACGTTGCGACATCGTGGTGGTCCTCCATTATGTAATCATCGATTACATTTCGGGGTGACGCGATCGTCAACGGTGTAATCGCTGCTTACATTCACGTTCGGGTGATGCTAGGAAGCTGTATGCCCGCCCGTCAGACCTCCAAGCCCCGGATTTCCAAGCCCCGCGCCCGTCGCCAGACACCCGAAACCCGGCCCTATCACCACGGTGACCTCCGCCGTGTGTTGATCGATGCTGCGTTGCAACTGGCTGCCGAGGGTGCCGAAGTCTCCGTACGCGAGGCCGCGCGCCGTGCCGCCGTGTCGCCCGGAGCGCCATTCCGGCACTTTCCCAACCGCGACGCCTTGATGGCCGCGGTGGCTGAGGAGGCGCAGCGGCGCTTTCGCGTCGAGATCGAGGCCGCGCTGGCGGAAGCGAGCTCCATTGACCCGCTGGCGCGCTTCCGCGCCTTCGGCATCGCCTATGTGCGCTGGGCGATGCACAACCCTGCGCATTTCGAGATCATCTCCACGGGACGCTATTTCGCGTATGGCAGCTCGGCCGAATTGATCCGCGACAATGCCGAGCTCGTCGCACTGTCCGAGCGGATGTTGGCGGAGGCAGCCTCGCAGGGTCTGCTACGTTCCCCGGATCTGAAACGCATCCTGATCGCCGGCCGCGCTCTGATCTACGGCTTTGCCCGGATGAACCTCGACGGCCATTTCCCGCGCTGGGGTGTGGAGGAAGGCGAGATCGAGCGGATGGCAGAGGGGGTGATCGATCTGTTCATCGCAGGGATCGCCAAGGGCTAGGTCGTGCAGGTGCGGCCCTTCGCCACCCGCTAACATTAAGCGAAGGTCGGATCGTCGCGCGCGTTGCCTGTCCGTGACCGTTCCGTTACAGTTTTGTGACACGGTGCAGCCGGCTGCGCCGGGTGCCCTGGCGGTCTCGAGGCCGGCCAACAGGCTTGGCATCACCACGCCGGACCCAAGTTCAGCGTGTCGTCGATGGCGTCCGCGTCCAATCCTGGTCCTTCTGCCACCCCCGCCGTCCTGGCGAGCGTCGCCGCGCTCGGCATCTGGCGGCTGCTTGCGGTGGCCGCGCCGCATGTCGCTGCGCTTGCGCTGATGTATGAGACCGAGACCGATTTCGGCTCGCGTCTGTCCTTCCTGCTCGCTTGGGGCATTCTCAATTTTTTCTGGATCGCGCTGCTCCGCCGGCCGGCGCTGTCAGGCGCATTGTCGCTCACGATGGTCGTGGTGTTGGTGCTGTTGTCCCGGCTCAAGCACGACGTCGTGCAGATGACCGTCAACTTCATCGACCTGATGATGATCGATCGCGACACGGTCGCGTTCCTGTTCACGATCTTCCCGAATTTGCGCTGGTCGGTGATCGGGGCTGGCCTTGTTACGCTGCCCCTGATGTACGCGTTGTGGTGGCTCGATCCGTTCCGCATCCGCCGCCTTCCGGCGCTCGCCTGCAAGCTCGCCTGTCTCGCCGCCCTGGTCTTCTATTCCGCCTATCATCCTGACGAAGCCTGGCGCGGCTATTACGACGACGGCTATCTCTCGAAATTCTTCCGCTCCGGCGTTACTGCGGTCTCGGATTTCGTGGAGTACGGCTTCATGGAGTCGGCCGCCGCGACCAATGAACGGCTCAATATGCCGCTGGTCGACGCCTGCCACCCGGCCGGCCGCCGGCCGAACATCATCATGATCCATGATGAATCGAGCTTCGACATCCGCGCCGCGCAGGGCATCAAGGTGCCGCCGGGCTATGGCAGCCACTTCAAATCCTGGGACGGCAAGGAGCGCACCTTCCTGGCTGAAAGCAATGGCGGGCCAAGCTGGTTCACCGAATACAATGTGCTGGCGGGTCTGTCTTCGCGCTCGTTTGGCCGCTTCGCCTATTTCGTGACGCGCATTGCGTCAGGGCGCGTCGAACGCGGCCTCCCGCTCGGCTTGCGCCGTTGCGGCTACGAGACGATGTCGCTCTATCCGGCCTATGGCGGCTTCATGGGCGCGCGCAGCTTCCAACTGACGACCGGCGTCGAGCGCTTCCTCGACTCTCATGATCTCGGCGCGAAAGACGTCGAGCCGGACAGCTTCTTCTACGACAAGGCGCTGCGGCTGATGGGCGAGCGCACGCCGAACAAGCCGCTATTCATCTTCATCTATCTCGGCGCCAATCACTTCCCCTGGGAGACGCGCTTCCGCCCCGACCTGCTGCCGAACTGGCGTGCACCGGGCAACGTGGCGTCCATCGATGAATACCTGCGCCGGCAGGCGATGAGCGCCGAGCAATACAAGGCCTTCCTCGCGGGCTTGCAGAAGAATTTTCCTGGCGAGCCCTTCCTGATCGTGCGCTATGGCGATCACCAACCTGAATTTGCGCCCAACCTGCTCGAGCCGGGGCTCGACGAAGGCGCGATCGGCAAGAAGCTCGACGCCTACGATCCGCGTCTCTATGCGACCTATTACGCAATCGACGCGGTCAATTTCGAGCCGGTCAAGAGCGAGGCCGTGATGGACACGATCGACGGCCCCTATCTGCCGCTGGTCATCCAGGAAGCCGCCGGTATTCCGCTCGACCCGTCCTTCGCGGAGCAGAAACAGATCATGCTCCGCTGCAATGGGATCTTTTACGGCTGCAAGGACGGCGCCGAGGCGCGGCGGCTGAACCGGCTGCTGATCAACGCCGGGATGATCCATGGGCTTTGAGGCCGGACGTCCCGCTTGAGCCGGGCTCGGCCGACTGCTAACATTCCGGCATTCAATATCTTGCGGATTTTGCGATGGTCATGCGTCTGCTGTCGCCGCAATTTCTTGTGCTATGGGCCTTCATCGGCTCGACGTTCGCGGTCCATTTCCGCGGACGCGTGCGGCTGGGATTTTGGCGTCAGCTGTCAGATCACTCGACCCTGATGGCGCCGTACAATGTCCTGATGTACATGTTTTCTGCGGTGCCGAACCGACCGATCCTCGATGTCGGAATGGTTCCGGAACTCCTCATCTTGCGCCAGAACTGGCAGATAATCCGTGAGGAGGCGCAGCAACTTTTTGCGCAGGGCGCCATCAAGGCAGCCGACAGGTACAATGATTGGGGCTTTAATTCCTTCTTCCGTACAGGCTGGAAGCGTTTTTACCTGAAGTGGTACGAAGAGCCGCTGCCGTCGGCCGTCGTCAATTGTCCGAAGACGGTGGCGCTGCTCGACGCCATTCCGATCATCAAGGGCGCGATGTTTGCGAACCTTCCGCCTGGCGGTCGGCTGGTGCAGCATCGCGATCCCTATGCCGGGTCGCTACGCTATCACCTCGGCCTCCAAGTGCCGACGTCGCCGGGCGAGTGCCGCATCTTCATCGACGGCGAGCCTTATGTCTGGCACGACGGCGAAGATTTGCTCTTTGACGAGACCTATCTGCACTATGCCGAGAACACGACCGGCGATGATCGCCTGATCCTGTTCTGCGACGTCGAGCGGCCACTCAAGACGCGCGCCATGATCTCCGTCAACCGCTGGGTCTCCAGGCACATCATCAGTGAAAGCGCGACGCAGAATGTGGAGGGCGAGCGCGTCGGCTGGATCAACCGCGTCTTCGCCTATGCCTATCAGGTGCGGCTGCTCGGCAAGCGGATGAAGGCCTGGAACAGGCGTGTGTACTATGTCGTGAAGTATCTGCTGATCGGTGGCGTCATCGCGGCCTTTCTGGCGACGGCGTTCGCGTGAAAGCATCGTATTACGATGTTGTAATCTTTCGAGCGCGCACGCAGTTCAAACTAAAGTCTGAGCCGAACATGGCCGAAATCACCGACTTGTAATTGGCGGGCCGCTTCGTTTCCAAAACTTCGTCACGATTGTTTCCATCATCCGTCACGCCGCAACTCAGTCGTTCCGGGGTCGCGGTGCCCGATCCGATTCAACTTTCCTTGCAGGAGTATCGTCCATGCGAGCGCTTGATGCTGCGCGTCTTGCATTTGCCCTCATGTTGCTCGGTTCGTCCGCTTATGCGGCCGAGCCGGTGCACGACATCAAGGGCCTCTACCTCATGACCGACTATCCGGCGGTCACGGTGCGGCCGGGGACCACGACCAATGTGTCGCTGCGGCTGCAGGACTACGGCCTCGCGCCGGAGCGCTATCAGCTTTCGGTCACCGGCGCACCGAGCGGCTGGACCGCGACATTGTTGGGCGGCGGCCAGCCGGTCGGTGCGGCGATGCCGGCGCCCGATGGCAGTGTCGCGCTCCAGCTTCGGCTCGACATCCCGGCCACCAGCGATCTCACCGCACATACGCTCACGGTCAGGGCCGAGGGGCAGGGCACCAACGCCGAACTTCCCATCGCCGTGTCGCTCGCCAAGGAGCTGCCCGCCAAGCTGACCTTGAAGTCCAGCCTGCCGTCGCTGCGGGGCAGTCCGAAATCGAATTTCGACTATACGCTCTCGATCAAGAACGACTCGGGCCGCAACGTCGTCGCTAGCTTCGCTGCCGATGCGCCCGCCAATTTCGAAACCTCATTCACCGAAGCCTATGGCACGCAGGAGCTGTCCTCGATCCCGATCGATGCCGGTCAATCCAAGGACATCAAGCTGAAGGTGCGGCCACCCAGCTCGACCGCTGCCGGCCATTTTCCAGTGAAGGTGACGGTTAAGGCGGGCGACGCCTCAGCCACGACCGAGCTTGCGCTCGACGTGGTCGGCGAGCCGCAGCTCCAGATCTCCGGCCGCGATGGCCTGTTGAGCGCGCGCGCCGTCGCGGGCAAGCAGAGCTCGATTCCGATCGTCGTGAGCAACAGTGGGACGGCGCCGGCCGAGAATATCACGCTGGCCGCCACGGCGCCGAACGGATGGAAGGTGACATTCGAGCCCGCGACGATCGATCGTCTCGTGCCAGGCAAGGACAGCGAAGTCCAGGCGCTGCTCACACCGAGCGACAAGTCGCTGGCCGGCGATTATCAGGCCAATATCCGCGCCACCTCGAAGGGTGAAGCCGCTTCGAGCCAATTCCGCATCACAGTCGGCACCTCGACCGTATGGGGTATGGCCGGCGCCGGCGTCATCGGCGTCGCGTTGCTGTTGATGCTTGGGGCCGTTGCGAGGTTCGGGCGGCGATGAACGAGCAGCAGACGCAAACCATGCCTCCTCCTGTCATCCACGCACGCGGCCTCACAAGGCGCTACGGCGACACGGCGGTGGTCGACGGCATCGACCTCGACATTGTCAGGGGCGAGGTGTTCGGCCTGCTCGGCCCGAACGGTGCCGGCAAGACCACGACTATTCTGATGATGCTCGGTCTCACCGAGATATCGTCGGGTGAGATCAGCATGCTCGGATTCAATCCGGCCCGCGAGCCGCTCAAGGTCAAGCGCCGCGTCGGCTATCTGCCGGATGCCGTGGGCTTCTATGACCAGCTCACGGCGGCGGAGAATCTCGCCTACACCGGCAAGCTGATGGGGCTCGCTCGCGCGGAGCGTGCGGGCAGGATCGAGCAGGCGCTGCGGCGTGTCGGGCTGATCGACGTCGCCTCGAAGCGGGTCGCCACCTTCTCGCGCGGCATGCGACAGCGGCTGGGCCTTGCCGAGATCATCATGAAGCGCGCCGAGATCGCGATCCTGGACGAGCCGACATCGGGCCTCGATCCGCAAGCGACCCAGGAGTTTCTGGGGCTGATCGGAGAGCTCAAGGCCGAAGGCATCACAGTGCTGCTGTCGTCCCATATGCTCGACCAGGTGCAGCGCATCTGCGATCGCGTCGCCTTGTTCAAGGCCGGTCATATCGTGCTGGTGGGGGCGGTGCCGGAGCTTGCGATCAAGGTGCTGGGCGCTGGCTTTGTCGTGGAGGTCGAGGCTGAAGGGCTGGGTATCGCCAGGCGGCTCGCCATGATTCCCGGCGTCACCCACGTCGAGACGCTCTCCGCCGATCGCTTCCGGATGACTGCGGAGCGTGACGTGCGAGCGGATGCCGCGCGCGCCGTGGTCGCGGTTGACGGCGCCCTGCGCAGACTGTCCGTCGACGAGCCGAGCCTCGAGGCGATCTATGCACGCTATTTCCAGGACCAGCCCGCGGGAGGCGTTCGTCATGCGGCGTGAGGGATCACCGTTCCAGGGAATGTCGACCGTCTTCGTCAAGGAGCTGGCCGACCATATCTCCAGCGTCCGGATGTTGATGCTGCAGCTCCTGATCGTCTTCACGGCACTTGCCGCCCTGTACGAAGCCATCAACAGCCTCAGGCAAAATACCGCCGAGGATCCGTTCCTGCTGCTGCGACTCTTCACGATCGACCAGGCGCCGTTGCCGTCCTTTGTCGCCATCCTCGGCTTCCTCATTCCCCTGATGGCGATTGGACTCGGCTTCGACGCGGTCAATGGCGAGCACAACAGGCGAACCTTGTCGCGCATCCTGGCGCAGCCGATTTATCGCGATGCCTTGCTGATGGGGAAGTTCCTTGCGGCGCTCGCCACCATCGGTATCAGCCTTGCCGCCCTGTGGCTGCTGGTGATCGGCCTCGGCCTGATCTTCCTCGGCGTGCCGCCCGGCGGCGAGGAGGTCGCGCGATCGCTGGTGTTCCTGGTTGTGGCGATCTTCTATGCGGGTGTCTGGCTATCGCTGGCGATGCTGCTGTCCACGGTGTTCCGCTCGGCTGCTACCGCGGCCCTGGTCTCGCTGGGCGTCTGGCTATTCCTGACAATACTCTGGCCGATGCTGGCCCCAGCCCTGGCACAGGTGGTCGCGCCCCCTGACCCGCGCTATGCGCTGCTCGGCCTGAACGATCCGGCGACTGCAGTGTGGGCGCAGGAGCTGTTGCGGCTATCGCCGAACGATCTGTTTGAAGAAGCGATGCTGGCGGTGCTGTCGCCGACGACCCGCTCACTCGGACCGGTGTTCCTCGATCAGCTCCGTGGTGCCGTTATGGGCGCGCCGCTGCCGTTCGGCGAAAGCGTCATGCTCGCCTGGCCGCAGACCGTCGGTCTCGTCGCCGGCACCATCGTCCTGTTCGCATTCAGCTATGTGCTGTTTCAGCGGCAGGAGGTGAGGGCGTGAGCTGATTGCGCTTTGCCCTCTCGTCCTCCAGGAGAGGGCAGGAGGGGGTGGCCGAAAGTCCCCTGCGGCTGCCCCCTCAACTCTGCCTACCGTCCCCCATCCTGTCGCAGAGCCAGTTTGCCGCATCCATGGTACATTGCTCGCGCCGTCCTCCGAACGAGGGACGCGACGAGAGGCGAGGCCGGCTAATGGAGGCGCTCGATAGAACCGCAAACGAGAGGAGGAGTCATTGGCAATTTCCGTCAAACAGATGTTGGAGGCTGCCAACGCCGTCGTGACCAAGATCACGCCGGCCCAGGCGAAGGAGATGATCGGCAAGGGCAACACGCTCGTGCTCGACGTGCGCGATGCGCCGGAGGTTGAAAAGAGCGGCAAGATTCACGGCGCGGTGAACGTCTCGCGCGGCATGCTGGAGTTTCGCGCTGATCCGGAATCGCCGTATCACGACAAGGCTTTTGCCAAGGAGAAGACCGTGATTCTTTATTGTGCCTCAGGCGGTCGTTCCGCCTTGGCCGGCAAGATGCTCAAGGACATGGGCTACGCCCACGTCTACAATGTCGGCGCCTTCAAGGATTGGGTCGACGCCGGCGGTGCAATCGAGAAGCCGGTCATATAGCAAGCGGCGGTGTGGGAGCGTGCCGGGCGTTGCGCTTAGGAATATCCTAGCGCCCGCCGACCTTCTCCCACAGCCACTTCGCCACGGCATCCGGCGAGGAATTCGCATCGTTGCCGCTGGTGCGCAGGTTTGCTTCGCGCATGGTGGAGATGTCGATCTTGCCGAGCAGTGGGCTCAGTGCCGCCTTGAGCCGCTCGTCGCCGGCGCGCTTCGGTGCGAGCAGCAGGATCGCATCATAGGGCGGAATCGCCTGCTTGGGATCGTCGAGCGCCACCAGATCGTATTTCGCGATCAGGCCGTCGCTGGTGTAGCCTGCGATCACGTCGACCTCACCGCTGGCCACGGCCGCATACATGAAGTCCGGCTGCATCTGGCGCTGCGCGCTGAACTGAAGACCATAGGCCTTCTGCAGCGCCGCCCATTCCGGTCGTGAGAAGAACTCGTAGTCGCCGGCGATCGACATTGTCGACGTATGCGCGGCCAGATCGGCGATGGTGTGGATGCCAAGCGCGTCGGCCCGCTTCTTCGGCATCACCAGCGCATAGGCATTCTCGAAACCGAGCTCGCCGAGCAGGGTGATGTTGTCCTTGGCGAGGGCCGTCTTCAACTCCGCCACCAGCTCTGCGCGCGGCTTGATGTCGGTGCGGTGCAACTGATTGGCCCAGAGCGTGCCGGAATAATCGACATAGAGATCGATATCCCCGGCCTTCAACGCCCCGAAGACCACGCTCGAGCCGAGACCGGACCGTGCTGTAGCGGTGAGACCGGCCGCCTGGAGGCGATCTCGAAGCAGGGCCGAGAGCACATATTGCTCGGCAAAGGTCTTCGCGCCGACAACGTAGCCGGACGACGAACGCCCCATTGTCGGCACCAGCGTTGCCGCAACCAGCGCAGCGATCCCGGTCGCGCCGAGCGCCGTACGCAGGCGGCCGCGCTGACGCAGGCCACTCTCGATCAGGCCCAGCAGCTGATCGACCGCGAGCGCCAGCAGCGCTGAAGCGAAACAACCGAACAGAACGAACACCCAGTTTTGGGTCTGGAGCCCGGCAAAGATGTAATTGCCGAGGCTGGTTTGTCCGATCGGCGTCGACAGTGTCGCGGTGCCGATTACCCACACCGCGGCGGTGCGGATGCCGGCCATCATCACCGGCAACGCCAGCGGCAGCTCGACCATGACGAGCGATTGTCGCGCCGTCATGCCGACGCCCTTGGCGGCTTCGATCAATGCGGGATCGATCCCGTTCAGCCCGGTGATCCCGTTGCGCAGCACCGGCAGCATCGAATAGAGCGCCAACGCCAGCATCGCCGGCAGGAAGCCGAACGCGGAGAACGAAACGCCGAACCATTTCAGTGTCACGGAGGCGGCGAGCAGCAGCAGCGGATAGAACAGGGCGAGCAGTGCGAGCCCTGGCACGGTCTGCACGATACTCGCGACGGCGAGCAGGATGGCGCGCGGCGCCGGACGATTGCGTGTCAGGATCGCGAGCGGCAGGCTGACAACGAGGCCGAGCGCGAGCGCGGCGAGGCTCACCCGCACATGATTGCCGAGATAGTCGGGCAAATGCGACAGCGCCTCGCCCCAGCGCGGATCATTGAAGAGGCTCATGCCGCACCGCCCTGTGGCAGCAGCGCGTTCAGCCGTTCAACCTGGCGCCGCGGCGTGCGCAGCAATTCCAGCACATAGGCGTCGGTGCTCGCTGACAGCTCTGCCGGCGTACCCTGCGCGAGCAGCCTTCCGCCGCGCATCACCGCGATTCGGTCGGCGAGCAAGATCGCCTCCGTCATGTCGTGCGTGATCATCACGGTGGTCAGGCCGAGCTTGCGGTGCAGCTCGCGAAAATCCTCGCCGAGGGCGTCGCGAGTGAGGGGATCGAGCGCGCCGAACGGCTCGTCCATCAGCATGATGCGCGGCTTGGCTGCCAGTGCCCGCGCCACGCCAACGCGCTGGCGCTGGCCGCCCGAGAGCGCTTCCGGCAGCCGGTCGCGATGGGAGGCACGGTCGAGCTGCATCAGCTCGATCAATTCGTCGACGCGCGCGGCAATATCGGTTGCCGGCGCGCCGAGCAGTTTTGGCGTGATCCCGATATTGTCGGCGACGCTCAAATGCGGAAACAGGCCGCCGCTCTGGAAGACGTAGCCGATCCGGCGCCGCAGCGCGACCGGATCGATGTCTTGCACGTTCCCGCCCTCGATCGTGATGGTCCCGTCATCGGCCTCGATCAGCCGGTTGGCGAGCCGCAGCAGCGTCGTCTTGCCCGAGCCCGAGCCGCCCACGACGGCCAGAAACTCGCCCTCGGCGATGTCGAGCGACACATCCTCGACGGCCCTGAGGGGACCGAAGCTCTTGCTGACGTTTCGGTAGCTGATCGCCGGCTTGGAAGGCATCGCTGGTGGGCTCGCTGTTCTCTTACCCTCCCCCTCCAGGGAGGGTGAGAGCAGGGCCAGCCCCATGCGTAGCACGCTTGGCCGCTTGATTGAACTTGGTCGCGCGAGCGGCTAAGGCATCAAGCCAAGTTTGGAGGGAACACATGACGACGCCCACGGCAGTGGCGCTGGAAGATGCCAAGGTCGCGTTCCGGCTGGGGGACGGGCGGGTCTATACAGCGGTGGAGAAGGCCCATCTGACGGTCGCGCAGGGCGAGTTCGTCGCCATTGTCGGGCCGACCGGCTGCGGAAAATCCACGCTGCTCAACGTCGCCGCCGGCCTGCTCAAGCCGGCCGCCGGCAGCGTCAGGATTTTTGATCGGCCGCTCGCGGGGCTGAACCGGGAGGCCGGCTATCTGTTCCAGGCCGACGCGCTATTCCCCTGGAAGACCGCGCTCGACAACGTTGCCATCGGCCTCGAGATCAGGGGCACGCCGCGTGCCGAGGCGCTGCTCCAGGCCCAGAAATGGCTGACGTCCGTGGGCCTCGGCGCCTTTGCGGGCCGCTACCCCCACATGCTCTCTGGCGGCCAGCGCAAGCGCGTGGCGCTGGCGCAGGTCCTGATCCGCGATCCCAAGATCCTCCTGATGGACGAGCCGTTCGGGCCTCTCGACGCGCAGACCCGCCAGGTGATGGGCAATCTGCTCCTCGATCTCTGGAACACCGACCGCAAGGCGGTGCTGTTCGTGACCCATGACCTCGAGGAGGCGATCGCGCTTGCCGACCGAGTCGTGATCATGTCCGCGGGGCCGTCCTCGCGCATCATCGGCGATTGGCGCGTCACGCTTCCGCGCCCGCGCGACATTTTCGAGGTGCGGCTGGACAAGGAGTTCCATGCACTGCATCGCGAGATCTGGAGCGTGCTCAAGGACGAGGTGATGAAGGGCTACGCCCAATCCACCCATGCGGCGGAGGCAGTCTGATGTCGCGCGTCTCGCTGCTTGCGCTGCAAGTCCTGGTCGCGATCGTCTGCATCGTGCTGTGGCAGTTGCTGTCGACGGTGCCGGTGTTTGGCAAGATCCTGCTGCCGCCCTTTTTCTTCTCCAATCCGGTCGACGTGCTCGAGCAGATCGTCAAATGGTTTGTCTCCGGCGTGATCTGGAAGCATCTCTGGATCACGCTCGTGGAGTCGATCCTGGCCTTCGTGATCGGCTCGCTCGGCGGCGTCCTCATTGGCTTCTGGTTCGCGCGGCAGCCGCTGGTTGCCGCCGTGTTCGACCCTTACGTGAAGATGGTCAATGCGCTGCCGCGCGTGGTGCTGGCGCCGATTTTCGCGCTGTGGCTGGGCCTCGGCATCTGGTCCAAGGTTGCCCTCGGCGTGACGCTGGTGTTCTTCATCGTGTTCTTCAATGTCTATCAGGGCGTGAAGGAAGTCAGCCGCACCGTGCTCGACAACGGCCGCATGCTCGGCATGAGCGAGGGGCAGTTGATGCGGCATGTCTATTGGCCGTCGGCGCTGTCGTGGATGTTCTCCTCGCTGCACACGTCGGTGGGTTTCGCCGTGGTCGGCGCCGTCGTCGGCGAATATTTGGGATCAGCGGCCGGCCTCGGCTATCTCATTCAACAAGCAGAGGGCGTGTTCGACGTCGCCGGCGTCTTCGCCGGCATGTTCGTGCTGTCAGCCTTCGTCATCCTGATCGATTTCGGGGTGACTTTGGTGGAGCGGCGGCTGCTGGTCTGGCGGCCGACCGTGGACGGGCGTGGCTAGCCGCCTCGCCTGACTGCTGACATTTATGTGATTGGCCGGTCGGAATAGAACGCACGGCCACGCGTCATAGCCCCATGCAACCGCCTGCATGGGAGTTTTGGATGCACCCGTCCCCGTTTCACCGCGTCGCTGCGGCGCTCGCAAGCAGATGCCGATGGCCAAGGCCCGGTCTTGGCACGACGCTGTTTGCCGCGCGTATCCTTGTCGCTTTCGCGGTGCCTCCGCTGGTGTTCGCCCATGAAGCGCACCCGGCCGCTCCACAGGCTGCCCTGAGCGCAGAGGAAAGTGCGTTCCTGCAGGAGAACGACGCCGCCATGACCAAGATGATGAACGACATGGCCGCCAAGCCGACCGGCGACATCGATCGCGACTTCGTCGCGATGATGAATCCGCATCATCAGGGCGCGATCGACATGGCGGTGATCGAGCTGCGTTACGGCAAGAACGAGCAGTTGCGGCGCATCGCTCAGGAAATCATCGTCGACCAGATGCAGGAGATCGCGGCCATGAAGCTCGCGATCGGTGAGCCCGCGACGGACACGACGCCTGCGCCGACTCAGTCGCAATCCGTTCCAGTCGCCGACGTCCATCACCATCCCAGCATGCAGATGGATATGTCTGCCGGAATGAAGAAATAGGAGCCACGCATGACGAGTTTAAGAAACACGATCGGGAAGAGCGTTCTTCTGGCGGCCACCATGCTCGCGACGGGTTCGCTCGCACGGGCGGGACAGGCGCCGGGCGGATTGTCGGCTCCCGATATCCCGATTAGCCACCACGACCGCGTCTACGCGGCAGAACAGTTCTCGAATACGGTCTCCGTCACCGACCCCGCCGACAACAAGCTGCTTGGTGTGATCCGTCTGGGCGACCCACAGCCCGGCAATTTCAGCCCGCTCTACAAGGGCCAGGTGCTTGTGCACGGCATGGGCTTCTCGCCCGATCACAAGACACTCGCCGTGGTTTCGATCGGCTCGAACTCGGTGACGTTCATCGACACCGCGACCAACTCGGTGAAGCACATCACCTACGTCGGACGATCGCCGCACGAGGCATTCTTTACGCCCGATGGCAAGGAGGTCTGGGTCACCGTGCGCGGTGAGAACTACATCTCCGTCATCGACCCCGGGAGCTTTGAAGAGAAAACCCGCATCACGACCCCGAACGGGCCGGGCATGCAGATCTTCTCACCCGACGGCAAGTACGGTTACATCTGCTCGTCCTTCAATCCCGAGACCGATGTCGTATCGGTCGCCGAGCACAAGATCATCGCCACGGTGAAGCAGGAGAGCCCGTTCTGCCCGAACATCGCGGCGACGCCGGATGGCAGCCAGGTCTGGTTCACGCTGAAGGATGTCGGCCGGACCCAGGTTTTCAACGCCAAGCCGCCGTTCAACCCGATCAAGACGATCGACACCGGGCCGATCACCAATCACGTCAACTTCGCGCACACCGCCCAGGGCACGTTCGCCTACGTCACAATCGGCGGTTTGAACGAGGTGAAAGTGTTCCGCACCGACGATTTCTCGCAGGTCGCGACGATTCCCGTCGGCAATCTCCCGCACGGCGTCTGGCCGTCCGGCGACGGCACTCGCGTCTATGTGGGATTGGAGAACGCCGACGCGCTTGCAGTCATCGATAGTACGACCAACAAGGTCGTTGCCAACGTCCCCATCGGCCAGGCGCCGCAAGCAATCGCCTATGTCCCAAACGCCGCACCTAATCCGGATGACCGCGAGAACTTACAGGCACTCGGCGTTGCCGGCCAGGTTGCTCATCTTGCGCTCATGCCGAAGGATGGCACCAAGGATGGCAAGACGGCGACCAGCGTGTCGCTGTTCGATCAGGGGTTGATTCAGGTGTTGCAAGCCTCGGTGACAGGACTTCAGCCCAAGCAGAAATATGTGCTTGCGCTGGCGGACCACGGCGACGGAAGTGGTAAATTGCAGCCTCTGGCGGCATTCATGACCAACCCGGCCGGATCGGCTATCGTCAATGCGGCCGGCCCGATCCGGCAGATTGTCGACCGTTCTGCTGCCCCCGCGAGGCGCTATCTCGTGATTGCCTCCGCCGACGCGGCGATGCCCGGCGATGCCGTCCAGATCGAGGCGCAATGACGTCCAGCCGAACGGCGATGGAGAGCAGGCGGAGCGCATCATGAAGGACATGCTGGTTCAGGTCGAACCGCTGATCCCCGCGCTCCGCCGCTATGCGCGCGCGCTGATGCGCGACCGCGCGGCGGCCGATGATCTGGTCCAGGATTGCCTGGAGCGCGCCGTCAGCCGATGGCATCAACGGCGTGACGGCAGCGTGCGCGCCTGGCTGTTCACCATCCTCCACAATCTGGCGGTCACGCAATTCCGCCAGGCGATAGCGCGGGGCAGACATATGCCGATCGACGAAGCAGGCGAGCAGGAACTCGTCAGCGCGGCCGGGCAGGAGCAAAGGCTTATCTATCAGGATGTTCTGGGCAAGCTTGCGAGGCTGCCGGAAGAGCAGCGGGCCGCCTTGCTGCTCGTTGCGGTCGAGGATCTCTCCTACGCGGATGCCGCAGCGGTCCTCAACGTTCCCATCGGCACCGTGATGTCGCGACTGTCGCGCGCGCGGGAGAGGCTGCAGCAGGAGATGGATGGCGTGGCGCCAGGAAATGTCGTGGCATTGCGGAGCGTGAAATGAGCCAGCGGCCGATCACTGAGGATGATCTTCACGCCTATGTGGACCAGGCGCTCGAGCCCGAGCGTCGCGCGGAGGTCGCATCCTATCTCGACGATCATCCTGATGTCGCCGGGCGCGTCGCGGCCTTCACTACCCAGCGCGAACAGTTGCGGGGCGCGCTCGCCTCAATTGCCGACGAGCCTTTGCCGGCGGAGCTGAATTTGTCGCGCATCATCGAGAATCGGGCGCGGCGTCCTGTGCGGGGGTGGGGTGCGATTGCGGCGGTCTTGCTCCTCGGTATCGGCGCTGTCGGCGGCTGGTCCATGCGTAGCCTGCTCCAGGAGGGATCGAATGGGCTGTCGTCGTTGGCTCAGGAGGCCGCTTACTCCTACAACGTCTATGCACCGGACCGTGTCCGGCCGGTCGAGATACGGGCCTCCGACAGTGCTGAGCTCACGCGGTGGGTCTCCAACCGGCTGCAGCAGCCGATCAAGGTGCCGGACCTCTCGGTGTCAGGCTATCGGCTGATGGGCGGACGCCTGGTTGCAACGTCGCACGGCCCGGCCGCGATGTTCATGTATGACGACGATCGGGGCGACCGTCTCGTCGTGCTGACACGTCCAATGAGCAGCGGTGGTCGGGACACGCCGATGCTTCCGCACGTGGCCGGCGACGTCGCGGGCTTCGCGTGGGCGGACCGTGGCATGGGCTATACGCTCGTCGGCCAGCTTTCGGGGGAGATCCTCAAGCCGATCGCGAACGAAATCCGGAAGCAGGCAGGCCCGATCTAGCTTTCGTAAAAAGGGGCCCGCGCGCTGGCGCGAGCCCGGATCGCGCAACCTCAATCCAGCAGCTTGACGTCGTCAGGCGCCTGCGGCGGCGTCTTGATCGCGATCGCCTTGACCTGGCCGCTGATTGGCTTGGTGCCGCCATGCGGCGTGCCCTTGGGGATGATGACGAGGTCGCCCGGCTTCACCGTCACTTCCTTGTCGCCGAGCCAGATCGTCCCGGTGCCATCAAGAATGTACTGGATCTCATTGGTGTTGGGATGCAGGTGCTTCGGCACATTGCCGACCTGGATCGACACGGTCGAGCCATCCGCGGTCATGAACGTCTTGGAGCGGTATCCGACCTGGTTGGCGGGGCCCAGTGCATCTCCTTCCATCTCGCCGGTGTGGATGATCTGCGCTGTGATGTTTTCGGCGGCCAGCGCGGGCCCAAGCAAATAGGTCGCGCTGCATCCGGCGACGAAGGCGGCGGTGATCGACAGCCCGGCAACAAGGCGATTCATGGATGATCCTCCCATCAGAGATTGTTGTTGTGGGCGCATGCTATTGCGCCAAAAGGCTGATGGCCAGTGCAGTTGGGCGTCCTTCTCAAGCCAGCCCTGCTGCTCTATGGTGCCGCCAGCCGAACGGAGGAAACCAATGAAGAACACGATTGCGAGGCTCGCGGGCGCGCTGCTTGCGCTGACGCTCACCACCTCGCTTGCCGCAGCGCAAACCAAAATCACGGTTGCGGTCGGCGGCGGCGCCTGCCTGTGCTATCTGCCGACGGTGCTGGCCAAGCAGCTTGGCGAGTACGAGAAGGCCGGCCTCAATGTCGACCTCGTGGACCTCAAGGGCGGCTCGGACGCGCTCAAGGCCGTGCTCGGCGGCAGCGCGGACGTCGTTTCGGGTTATTTCGACCATTGCGTCAACCTGGCGGCCAAGAAGCAGGAGCTGCAGGCGTTCGTGGTCTATGACCGCTATCCGGGCCTCGTGCTGGTCGTTGCGCCCTCGCACACGGCGGACATCAAGTCGATCAAGGATCTTGCCGGCAAGAAGGTCGGGGTCAGTGCGCCCGGCTCCTCCACCGATTTCTTCCTGAAATATCTTCTGAAGAAGAATGGGATCGATCCCGCCGGCACCGCCGTGATCGGCGTCGGCCTCGGCGCCACCGCGGTGGCTGCCATGGAGCAGGGGCAGATCGACGCCGCAGTCATGCTCGATCCCTCGGTCACCGTGCTCAAGGGCAGCCATCCGGACCTGCGTATCCTCAGCGACACCCGGACGCAAAAGGACACGCTCGAGACCTTCGGCGGCGAATATCCGGGTGGCGCCTTGTACTCGACGGCGGCTTGGGTCGCTGGCCACGAGAAGGAGGTGCAGGCGCTCACCAACGCGATGCTGTCGACGCTCGCCTGGATCCATTCGCACTCGCCCGAGGAAATCATGGCGAAGATGCCGGAGGAGATGGTTGGCAAGAACAAGGACCTCTATCTCGCCGCGCTGAAGAACACGATCCCGATGTTCTCCGAGACCGGCAAGATGGACCCGAAGGGCGCAGACGCCGTGCTCGCGGTGTTCAGCGTCGGCTCGCCCGAGGTCGCGAACGCCAAGATCGACGTCAGCAAGACATTTACGAACAAATTTGTCGAACAGGCGAAGAAGACCACGGGCAGCGCCAAATAACTGACGCGAAAGCTTGGTAATCAGGCGTCATGACGTCACCCTCCATTCATCGCGTCACGACGCTTGATCTTGCCGTGCACCCCGTCGTCTGGCCGTTTGCCGAGGAACGGCGGGATGAGATCACCGCGCACTTCGCCGAGCAGCAGCGCGCGCGGCCGAAGCTCTGGAACGGCCGGGTTTTGCTCGGGCGCGATGCCTTATTCACGGACGGTCATCTCTCGGCGACCTATTTCGAGACGGATTTCGCGAGCTTCCTGGCCTGGCGCGACTGGGGCTTTCCCGACCCTGCCGTGTTCAACGGCTTCGGCATGGGGGCGCTGCGCACCTCCGATGGCGCCTTTGTGATGGGCGAGATGGCACATCACACGGCCAATGCCGGACGCATCTATTTCGCGTCGGGTACCCCCGACCTCGACGATGTCAGGGACGGCACCCTCGACATTCCCGGCAGCGTCGTCCGCGAACTCCAGGAAGAGACCGGTCTCTCGCCTGCCGATTACTCGGCCGAGGCCGACTGGCACTGTGTCGTTACCGGCACCGCGCTTGCAATGATCCAGATCCTCAACCTGGACATGCCGGGGGAGGCGGCTCGTGCGCGGATCGAAGCCAATCTGGCTCGCCAGGCTGAGCCGGAGCTTTCGGCCATTCATCTCGTGCGCGGGATCGATGATCTCACCCCCACCATGCCGCGGTTTGTCACGGCCTTTATCGCGCAGCAGTTCGCCTCGCGCTGAAGCGCAAGGCTTGACATCGCGCGACGCAGCCCATGTGATGGGCGAAAAGCAAAACAAGAAACTGCAATGCACAATCGTCCAGGGAGGTTTAGATGCGCCTGCGCATGGCTGCCCGCTTGGTACGTGGGCTGTTGATCGCGATTGCAGCGATGGGCTTGACCGTTTCGGCCCAGGCTCAAGACAAGAAAATCAAGATCGGCGTGATTTTCGACCTGACCGGCCCGCTTGCGGGTGGCGGCTCCGAGCTCGAATATCTCGGCACCAAGATCATCCTCGACCATTTCACCAAGACCGGCGTCGAGGGCTACAAGGTTGAGGCTGTTTACGCCGACGCGCAGAGCAAGCCAGACGTCGCCATCAACGAATCCGTCCGCCTGCTCGAGCAGGAGAAGGTCGACATGGTGCTCGGCTTCTTCTCCTCGGCGCAATGCGTGCCGGTTGCCGCCCGCGTCGAGCAGCTCAAGAAGTTCATGTGGATCACGACCTGCATCTCATCCGCCGTGGTTGCCGACAAGAACTACAAATACGTCTTCCGCCCGCAGGCGAGCGGTGATCAATTCGGCACGATGACGATGGATTTCATCGCGCAGAACGCCAAGGCGAAGTTCGGCAAGGAGCCGAGCGACCTGCGTGTCGCCATCGTCCACGAGGACGGCGCCTATGGCGTCGACGTTGCCGAGGGCAATGAGGCCGGCGCGAAGAAAGCGGGCTTCAACGTCGTGCTGAAGGAAGGCTATTCCGCCACCGCGCCTGATCTGTCGGCACTGGTGACCAAATTGAAGCGCGCCAAGCCCGATGTCGTTTTCCACACCGGCTACAACCCCGACATCACCCTGTTGCTGCGGCAGGCGCGCGAACAGGGGCTGAAATTCGCGGCTCTCGTCGGCCATGGCGCGGGCTACGGGGTCTATGAGAAGCTGAAAGAGGGCCTTGGCGCCGACGCCAACTATCTCTTCGACACCGATCCGATCTCGATCTGGCTCGCCAACCAGAAGACCATGGATCCGAAGCTTGCGCCCGTCATCAAGATGATCGGCGAGGAGTTCGACAAGATCAGGCCCGGCGTCGCCATCCGCTCCGCCCATGTCGGCATCGGTGCGTCCAACACCTACGTCTTCATGGATGATGTGCTGCCGCGCGCCATCAAGAAGTATGGCGGGATTGATCCGGAGGCGTTGCGCAAGGCTGCGCTCGACACCGACATCCCAGAGGGCGGCACCATGCTCGGCTTCGGCGTCAAGTTCTTTGGCGAGGGCACGCCAATGGCGGGGCAGAACGAACGGTCATTCCCGGTCGTGATCCAGTATATCGACGATAAGTCCTCGGTGGTCTGGCCGAAGAGCCAGGCACAGCGCGAAGCCGTGCTGCCGCTGCCGAAGGGCACCACCTACAGCAACCAGTAGCGCAATACTTTTGACAAGGAGAGCGGGACGGTGCTGGAGGTCAGCGGGCTCGTGAAGCGGTTCGGTGGCTTCACCGCCGTCAATAACGTGTCGTTCAGGGTCGAGCAGGGCGAGATCCTCGGCCTGATCGGCCCCAACGGCTCGGGCAAGAGCACGATCTTCAACATGCTCTCAGGCACGCTTTCGCCGAGCGCCGGATCGATCCTGTTCGATGGTTCGGAGATCGCGGGCCTCGCGCCGCACCGGATCATCAACAGCGGCGTCGGTCGCACCTTCCAGATCCCGCGGCCGTTTCGCCGCCTCTCCATTTTCGAGAACGTCGCCCTTGCCGGCTTCTATGGCCAGGGTCGCCATAGCCGCGTCAAGGCCGAGGAAGCGGCCGAGCGCTCGCTTAGGATGGTGGGCTTGCCGGCCGATCGTCATGCCAGCGTCGACGGCCTCGGCGCGGCCGGTTTGAAGAAGCTCGAACTTGCGAAGGCGCTCGCCACCGCGCCCAAGCTGCTGCTCGCAGACGAAAGCCTCGGCGGCCTCGACGAGGCCGAGATGGACCAGGCGGCGGACATGCTGCGCAACATCCGCGATGAGCTCGGCATCACCATCATCTGGGTCGAGCACATCATGGGCGTTTTGATGCGCGTCGTCGACCGCGTCATGGTGCTCGACCACGGCGAGAAGATCTCGGAGGGGCTGCCCAGCGCGGTTGCCGGCGATCCGCGCGTCATCGAGGTCTATCTCGGCACCGATGCCGAGACCACCCAGGCCGCGGCCGCCGAAGCGCGCCGTCGCGCGGGAGGTCAATGATGCTGGAGCTCCGTAGCGTCAGCGCCGGCTATGGCACCTTCCAGGCGCTGTTCGACGTCCATCTCGAGGTCAAGGCTGGCGAGGCAGTGGGCGTGATCGGCCCGAACGGCGCCGGCAAGACCACCTTGATGCGCGTCATCTCCGGCCTGATCCGCCCCTCGCGCGGATCGATCGCGATGGAGGGTGTCGACGTCCTCGCGACGCCGCCGCACAAGATTGTCAGCCTCGGGATCGCGCATGTGCCGGAGAACCGGCGGCTGTTTCCGCAGCTCTCGGTCGACGACAATCTCAAGATGGGCGCCTTCATGAAGGAGGCGCGCGGCCATTATGCCGAGCGGCTCGAGGTCGTGTTCGATCTGTTTCCGCGGCTGAAGGAGCGCCGCCACCAGATGGCCGGCACCATGTCCGGCGGCGAGCAGCAGATGTGCGCCATCGGCCGCGCACTGATGTCGAAGCCAAAGCTTCTGCTGCTCGATGAGCCATCGGCCGGGCTGGCGCCGGTCGTGGTGCAGCAGGTGTTCGAGCTCGTCAAGCGGATCCGCGCCAGCGGGCTGACGGTGCTGATCGTCGAGCAGAACGTGCAGCAGGTGCTGAAGGTGGTCGACCGTGCCTATCTGATCGAGGCCGGCACGATCAGGGCGTCCGGTAGCTCGGCGGAGATGCTGGCGAGCGACACGGTCAAGGAAGCTTATCTCGGGGTGTGAGCGGCATATGCAGGCGTTTCTGGATATCTTCGACATCTATCTGCTGGAAGCCGTGATCAACGGCATCCTGCTCGGCGGCGTGCTGGCGCTGCTTGCGCTCGGGCTGAACCTGATCTTCGGCGTCATCGACGTGACCTGGATCTGTTACGCCGAGCTGGTGATGATCGGCATGTACGCCATGTATTTCATGGTCCAGTATTACGGCATCAGCTATTTCATCGCAGCGCCGTTCACTATCCTGCTCGTCGCGATCCTCGGCGCTCTCCTGCATTATCTGGTGATCGCGCCGCTGCTCACCGCGCCGCCGATCAACCAATTGCTCGCCACCGGTGGTGTGCTGTTCGTGCTGCAGAGCTTTGCCACCGTCGCTTTCGGCATCGACTTCCGCAACCTCGGCATCCGGCTGCCGGTGCTCGCGTTCGGCGACATGAATTTCAGCTATGCACGCCTCCTCTCGTTCCTGGCGGCGCTGGTCGGCATGGTCGCGGTCTATCTGTTCATGACCCGCACTTTCACCGGTACGGCGATCCGCGCCATCTCGCAGGACCGGCAGATCATGGCGCTGATGGGCGTCGATACCAAACGCATCTATCTCATAACCTCCGCGATCGGGGGCGGGCTGGCCGGGCTCGCCGCCTGCCTGCTCGTGCTGCAATATGACGTGCATCCCTTCGTTGGCCTCTCCTTCGGCCCGATCACTTTCCTGATCTGCGTGCTCGGCGGCCTCGGCAATTTCATCGGCGGCTTCATCGCCGCGTTCGTGTTCGCCGAGATTATCTCGCTTGGTGGCTTGTTCTCCGATCTCGAATGGGGCTACGTGCTCGCCTTTGCCTTCTTCATCGTCATGATGTTCATCCGGCCCGCGGGCCTGCTCGCGAGGCGCCGATGACGGGGCAGGGGCGATTTGCAGCGTGGGGGATCGGGCTGGCGGCGCTGGTCGCGCTGCCCTTCGTATATCGCGATCCCTATCATCTGCACATTCTGGTGCTGATCCTGATCTGGTCGTTCGCCTACACATCGTGGTCGATGATGGGGCGGTTCGGCCTAGTCTCGCTTGGGCACGGCGGTTTCATGGGCATCGGCGCCTATGTCACCGCGCTCTTGTGGAACCATCTCGGCCTGTCGCCATGGATCGGCATTCCCATCGGCATGGTCGCGGCCGGCGCGCTGGCGCTGATCGTCGGCTATCCCTGCTTCCGCTTCCGCATCACCGGACACTATTTCGTGCTGGTGACGCTGGCGCTGTCAGGCATCGTGCTTCAGGTCATCACGGCAACGCGCGATTATACCGGCGGCTCGCTCGGCTACACGCCGAACCGCGCGTCCGGCAACAAGCTGCTGGCGCTGCAATTCGACGACAAGACCACTTGGTACCTGATCGCGCTTGCGGTCTGGCTCGGCGGCATCGTCGTCTGGCATCTGATCGATCGCAGCATGAGCCGCTACGCGCTGGAGGCGATATCGGAGGACGAGGACGCCGCTGCCGCCGCCGGCGTCAATGTCACCGCGGAGAAGCTGAAGATCACGCTGATCAGCGCCCTGATGACGGCGCTGGCCGGCGCGATCTATTGCCAGTACCAGATGTTCATCACGCCCGACACCGTCTCCGGCATCGCGGTGTCGCTGCAGATGGTGTTCGCGGCCATTGTCGGCGGTCTGTTCGTCTCGCTGGGTCCGACCGTCGGTGCCGTCATCACCATCCTGCTCGCGGAAACCTTGCGTATCGGCTTCGGCACCAGGGCGGTCGGCTGGGACAATCTCGTCTACGGCGTGCTGTTGGTGCTTTTCATCATATTCCTTCCGAAGGGCATCCTTGGTAGCCTGCTCGATCGATTGAAGCCGCAACGCAAGGTGCCCCGCGCTCATGAGCAAAAAGCCGTCCAAATCGCTCGCCCAGGAACTTGACCGCTACATCACGCCATTCCGCCATGACGGGTCCGGTAAGTTTCACCTGAAAGACTACAAGACCGACGCGAGGGGCGATCTGGACAAGGAGGCGGCGCAGGAGATTCTCGACGCCAACAAGAAGCGTCTCGTCGAATTCCAGGAAAAGCTCTACGCGCAGGATCGTTGGTCGGTCCTGATCGTATTCCAAGCCATGGACGCCGGCGGCAAGGACAGCGCGATCAAGGCGATCTTCGAGGGCATCAATCCGCAGGGCTGCGAGGTCTCCGCCTTCAAGGCACCGAGCAGCAAGGAACTCGATCACGATTTCCTCTGGCGCCACGTGGTCGCGCTTCCGGAGCGCGGCCATATCGGCATCTTCAACCGCTCCCATTACGAGGAATGCCTGGTGACGCGCGTGCATCCGGAGCTGCTCGTCAAGGAGAAGCTGCCGCAAAAGCTCGTGACCAAGAACATCTGGAAGGAGCGGTTCGAGGACATTGCCGCCTGGGAGCGCTACCTGATGCGCAACGGCACCGTGGTGCTGAAATTCTTCCTCAACGTTTCCAAGGAGGAGCAGCGCAAGCGCTTTCTCGACCGGCTGGAAGAGCCGGGCAAGCAGTGGAAATTCTCGATGGGCGATATCGAGGAGCGTGCTCTGTGGCCGCGCTACCAGGCGGTCTATCAGGACATCGTGCGCCACACCGCGACGCCGCATGCGCCTTGGTATGTCGTGCCGGCCGACCACAAATGGTTCGCGCGCGTCGTGATCGGCTCCGTCATCGTCGCGGAGCTGGAAAAGCTGGACCTGCGCTTCCCCCGTGCCGACAAGGCCTCGCTGCGTGAGTTTGCCGATGTTCGAAAAGCGCTGGAGAGCGAGGGGAAGGGCGGACGGAAGCGCGAAAAATGACCGCTCCCGAGACCAGGAACCAGAAGAACGTCAACTTCGCGCTGCAGGGCGGCGGCGCGCACGGCGCCTTCGTCTGGGGCGTGCTCGACCAGGTGCTCGAGGACGGGAGGCTCGCAATCGAGGCGATCAGCGCCACAAGCGCGGGCGCGATGAACGCCGTGGCGCTTGCCTCGGGCATGGCTATCGGCGGAGCCGAGGCTGCGCGGCAGAACCTGCATGCGTTCTGGAACGAGGTCTCGCGGATGGACCAGGTCTATGACCTGTTCTCACCAGTCAACCAGTTGATCCAGGCCCTCAAGCTGCCGCCGGAATATCACCCCGTCCATGCCTTCATCCACACGCTGACGCATACGGTGCCGCCGAACCTGCTCAACCCATTCCACTTGAATCCGCTCCGGTCCTTGCTGCAACGCGTGATCGATTTCGAGCGGCTCAATTCGTCGCCGGACGCACCGCAGCTCTTTCTCAACGCCACCAATGTGCGAACCGGCAAGATCAAGGTATTCCAGACGCCGCTGCTCAGCGCTGAGGCGGTGCTCGCGTCGGCCTGCCTGCCGCCATATTTCCAGGCGGTCGAGATCGACGGCGAGCACTATTGGGATGGCGGCTATCTCGGGAATCCCGCGATCTTTCCGCTGATCTATCGCAAGGGCAGTCACGACGTCATCATCGTGCAGGTGACCGCGATCCGGCGTGACGAGCTTCCGGCAAGCGCCGCCGACGTCCTCCATCGCATCAATGAGATCAGCTTCAATTCGTCACTGATGCGCGAGATGCGCGCGATTGCCTTCGCGACCCGGCTTATCGACAACGGCGAGCTCGATCGCGATACGCATAGCCGCATGTTCATGCACTGGATCGGAAACGACCAGCTGATGTCGCAACTCGGAACGGCGACGCAGTTCCATCCCGAATGGAGCCTCTTGTGTCGCCTGCGCGATGAGGGCCGCGAGGCCGCGCGAAGCTGGCTGACGAAAAACTTTGACCGGATCGGAAGGGCCTCGACGGTCGACCTGACAGACATGTTTCTCTAGGCCGCTCGGCCGGCCATCGACAAAGGTTGCGAAAACAACCCCATGCACAGTAGCCGGGGGCATGGAATCAGTGGCCTGCCGGCGAATGCACCCGATATTCGGATTTATAGAAAAATCGATTGACCCGTCGGGCAAAACACGTGCATGATGCCATCATCGCGGCAGGTCTCGCAGGGTGGGCAAGGCACTGACGCGCCTGTGCCCACCCTGCGACTTCTGTGCACGCCGCTAGTATCCCCGGCCCCACCAGTAGCAGAAGCGCTCGATATTGGCTGGCAGGCTCGCCTCGTAATTCGCCCACTTCTCGTACTTCGGCAGCTTCACTTCCTTCATCGCGGTGTCGAAGCACTTGCCGGCATCAGCCGCCTTCTTCACCTCGGTCGAGAGGTCTTCCATGTAGGCAATGTCGTCCTCGACATCTTTCTTGGTGCCCAGCCGGCCGCCGGCATAGGGATGGCCGGGGATCATGCGCTCCCAGTCGAGCGAGGCCAGCTTCTTCAGCGAAGCGATATATTCGAGCGGCGAGGCGTTATCAGGAATGTTGCGGAACTGGACGCTCTCGATCGGCGCGAAGTCGACGACGAAGACGATCTTCTCCTTCGGCAGCCGCATCACGAGCGAATTGTCGGAATGGTTGCGGCCGACATAGTCGAGCTCCAGCGTGGTGCCGCCGAGCGTGATGATCTTCTGGTCGTCGACGATCTGGTCCGGCATGACGATATCGGCCAGCAGCGAATTCTGCTTCTTCAATTCGAGCAGCCGCTCCTTGGTGCGGCGATGCGCGATGAAGGTGGCGCCGAGGTCCTTGAACGGCTGGCCGCCGGCGATGTGATCGTAATGATGGTGGCTGTAGATGACGTACTTGATCGGCTTGTCGGTGACCGCCTTGATCGCGTCGATATAGGGCTTTGCCGGACGCAAATAGGAGATCGGATCGGTCGCGATCACACCTTTCGGCGTCACCACGAACATCGACTGATGGCCGCCATAGCGGAAGATGTAGACGTTGTCGGTGCCGTCGACCTTCTTGGTCGAGGTCTGTGGCGCTTGCGCAAAAGCTGAACCGGTGACGAGGGCCGCGAGAACGGCGATGCAAGATAATGCTTTCATCTCTGGCTTTCTGAAAAAAGGATGGCGGGGAAGAGGGAGAATTGTCTCTCACACAAACGCTGCGGAGAGGGATTTATTCCGCGCTCTCACCCGGACAGTCTGTCGCGGAACAGCTGTGCAAATGTGATCCTTGGGGACATCGATCCCGCTTGACAGTTTTATGTCACGGGAGGAGCATGCCTGTGGTCGCGATCAGCGCGACGCGTAACGTCCACCTCATGAGCAAGGGGAGGTCTATGACTCCACCTCCGCAAATCCAGCCGCGTTAAGTGCGATGGAGCTCGTTCGGACTATCGCATAGCGGCAGAAACCGCGAACGGCACGCCGGGTCAAGGTTTAGTGGGCTGCATCAGCAAGGCAGAGCCCCTACCTGCCCGGCGCTGTGCGTTTTGTAAACCGCCTCGGTGGCTACGCCTTCTTCTGCAGGCCGAAGAGATCACCGATCCATTGATAGTAGATCGGCTGTTTGTCGTGCAGCGTGTGATGCCGCGATAGATGAAGCTGGGTCCGCTCTGTGCGATCGCTGACGGCGTGCCGAGCAGGAGCGCAGCTCCCGCAAGCATGAGCTCGCGCCGATCGAAATCTGCCATTTGATGCCCCGAATTCCGATCAGCAATTTTGCACGCCTTTGCAACATTGACCATGACGCGGTTCCACCGTTTGCGTTGCGGGAAATGCCAAGAGATGGCCGCCTGATCGGCAAATTTCCGACACACGATCGGGGCGAATAGCGCCGATCCGACATGACGCAGTGCTTCGCGCGGTCCCGATTCCGCCGGCGCGCTTCATTTATTTTGGGGAATCCGCGTGTCGCACAAGCTTGCCTCGGCGCTTCTCGCAGCGCTCTTCCTCGCCATCTCGTCGTTCTCCGGAGCCCGCGCTGATACGCCTGCGCCTGCCCCCAGGAGCGCGGTCGCACTGTCGCCTGACGAGGCGAGGCGGGCGCTGGACACGCTCCAGGACGACAAGAAGCGCGCGCAAATGATCGATACGTTGCGGGCGATCGCCAATGCGTCTGGCCCGCAGCAGGCCGCACCGCGCGCGCCCGAGCAGAAGTTGCCGATCCCGCTCGCGGCCGATGGCCTCGGCGCCCAGCTTCTGCTCACGGTGTCCGAACAGATCGGAGAGATCTCGCGCGATGTCGTCGATATGGCGCGCACGCTCACGCATTTCTGGGCGTTCTACTACTGGATTGTCCGGACCGCTGACGACCCTGATGCCTACAATCTCCTGATCGAGATCGGCTGGAAGCTGGCGCTGGTGTTCGGCTGCGCGTTCACGGCCGAATGGGTTGGCGTCCGCCTGATCCGGCGACCGGTCGCTTTCCTCGAAGGGCGCGTGCCTCAGACTGCACGCCTGCCGGTGCAGGCGCTGCCCATCGCCGATCCACCGTCATCGGTCGCCGATGTCACGCCCGAGCCAGATTTGCACAAGCGACGGCACAGCCTTGCGCGTGTCTGGCAGCTGATGCTGCGGCTGCCCTTGGTGCTGGGACGATTGCTATTCGAACTGCTACCGGTCGTTGCTTTCCTTGGCATCTCGACCGCATTGCTCGGAACGGAGATCGGCGAGCCCGCTACCGTCCGTCTCGTGATCCTTGCGGTCGTCAACGCCTACGCGTTCTCGCGCGGGCTGATCTGCGTCATCCGCGCCCTGGCCGGGCCCTTCGGCCTGTTTCCGGCGCGGGCCGAGACCGCGGCCTATATCGAGATCTGGGCGCGCCGCATTGTCGGTGTCGCGGTGACCGGCATTGCGTTCGCCAATGTGGCGCTGTTGCTCGGCCTTCATCGTGCCGGCTACGCCGCGCTCATTCGCATGGTCATGCTGGTCGTGCATCTGTTCGTCGTCGTCATCATCCTGCAATGCCGCCGCCAGGTCGCCGACGCCATCCGCGCGCCGGCGGATCGGCAGGGGATTGCGGCGCGTCTGCGCAACCGCATCGCCGGCGGCTGGCATTATCTGGCGATCGCGCTCGATCTGGCCCTGTGGGCGGTCTGGGCGCTCAACATCCACAACGGCTATTCGCTGCTACTGCAATATTTCGTCGGCACCATCGCGGTCGTGCTGATCACGCGGGTCGCCATCATGGTGACGCTGAGCTTGATCGATCGTGGCTTTCGCATCCGGCCAGACATCCTCCAGCGCTTTCCGGGGCTGGAGATCCGCGCCAATCGCTATCTGCCGCTGCTGCGCAAGATCGTCTCCGGCGCGATCGCCTTCGTCGGCTTCGTTGCGGTTCTCGAGGTCTGGGGCGTCGATGCCATCGTCTGGTTCTATGGCGGCCAGATCGGCAGCCGGCTGCTCTCTGCCGTTGCGACGATCGGCGTCGCCGTCGTCATCGCTGCGGCGATCTGGGAGGCCAGCAATGCGCTGCTGGATCGCCAGATCAACACACTGTCGCGCGACGGACATTATGCCCGCGCCGCGCGCCTGCGCACCTTTCAGCCGATGCTGCGGACAGCGCTCTTGTGCCTCATCGCCACCGTGGTCGGCCTCACGGCACTCAGCGAGATCGGTGTCAATGTCGCGCCGCTGCTCGCCGGCGCCGGCATCGTCGGCATCGCCATCGGCTTCGGCTCGCAGAAGCTGGTGCAGGATCTCATCACCGGCCTGTTCCTGCTGCTGGAGAACACGGTGCAGGTCGGCGACACCGTCAGCGTGTCGGGGCTTACTGGCGTGGTCGAGAACGTCTCGATCCGCACCATTCGCCTACGTGCGGGTGACGGCGCCGTGCACATCGTGCCGTTCAGCGCGGTGACGACCATCACCAATGCCAGCCGTGGTGCCGGCAATGCCTCCGTCAGCGTCAACGTCGCCTACAAGGAGGACACCGATCGCGCCGGCCAGATCCTCAAGGAGATCGTCGAGGAGATGCGCCGCGAGCCCGACTTCCGCCCGCTGATCCGCGGCGACCTCGAGCTCTGGGGCATCGACAAGGTCGATGGTGCCATGGTCTCGATCGTCGGCCAGATCCGCTGCACCGAGGCTGGCCGCTGGCCGGTCCAGCGCGAATTCAACCGTCGCATGAAGCAGCGCTTCCAGCAGAACGGCATCGAGGTCGCATCAGCGACCCAGACCATCTTGATGCATGTCGCACCGCCGGTCGATCTCGCCGCCAACCTGACGCCAAGACGGGCAGCCGGATAGGTACGCGGTAAATTTCCGCCTTGCCTCCGCTCAACCGGCGGCGTTCACTCGCCCTCCAGTCCGCTGACGACATGCGGACGTCAAGAACGGTGGGAGAGAGTGATGCGGGGGCTGTGGGCCGGATTGCGCGGTCATGTAATCGTCGTGTGCGCGGTGATCGGATGCGCGGCGTGGACCGCACCGGCCGGTGCGCAATCGTTCCCCTCTCGGCCCATCACCCTCGTGGTCCCGTTCGCGGCGGGCGGGCCGACCGATACGCTGGCGCGGATCCTGTCGGAACGGATCGCGGCCGATCTGCATGCGACGATCGTGGTTGAGAACGTCGCCGGCGCCTCCGGCAGTATCGCCGGCGCCCGCGTCGCGCGGGCCGCGCCCGACGGCACCACCACACCATCGGCCATTGGGGCACGCATGTGCTCAACGGCGCGATCTTCAAGCTGCCCTACGATTTGCTCGCCGATTTCGAGCCCGTCGCGCTGGTCGCGATGGGCACGCAGCTGATTGTCGGCCGGAAGTCGCTCGAGGCAAACAGCCTGAAAGAGATGATCGCCTGGCTAAAGGCCAATCCCGGCAAGGCCACCGCGGGCACGGCTGGCGCCGGCACCGGCGCGCATGTCGCCGGCGTTTTCTTCAAGGAAAGGACCGGCACCGACTTCCAGTTCGTGCCCTATCGTGGCGCGGGGCCGGCGATGATCGACCTCGTCGCTGGACAGATCGACATCATGTTCGACCAGGCCACCAATTCGCTGCCGCATGTCAAGAGTGGCGCGATCAAAGCTTTCGCCGTGACCTCGCCGACGCGGCTTGCATCCGCGCCCGACATTCCGACCGTCGACGAGGCCGGGCTACCCGGTCTCTACATCTCCTACTGGCACGGCATCTGGGCACCGAAGAATACGCCGAAGGAGACTATCACAAAGCTCAACACAGCCATTGTCGCAGCTCTTGCCGATCCCGCCGTCAGGCAGCGCTTTGCCGAACTTGGGCAGGAGATTCCGCCGGTGGACCAGCAATCGCCCGCAGCTCTCGGCGCCTTCCAGAAGGCCGAGATCGAGAAATGGTGGCCTGTCGTGAAAGCTGCGGATATCAGGCCGGAGTAGAGCTGTTGCGGCACATTTCGTCCTCATCTTGAGGATTTCTCGTCATTCCGGGGCGCGCGTCAGCGCGAACCCGGAAGCCATCGGGCGGCAGAGTTAGTGGATGAATGGATTCCGGGCTCGCGACTTCGTCGCGCCCCGGAATGACGAGGGGAGAGAGCAACCTGCGGATCGTTCGCGAAAACCTCGCTGCGGTGCGAGATCACAATCGTGGCCCAGGGGGCAACGTCCTTGATCTCGATGGACCGCTGGCCGACAATGCTCGCCCTTCAATAAGAAACTCCCTGGGGGAATTCGTGAATAGACCTGCTCGGGTCAGCGCCCATTCGACATCATCCGATTCCGCGCAAGGCATGACGCTGCTGCGCGACCCCCTGCTCAACAAGGGCACGGCCTTCACGGAAGCCGAGCGCGCCGCGCGCGGCCTGCGCGGCCTGTTGCCGCCCTGCGTGCTGACGATCGAAGCGCAGGTCGAGCGCGTGCTGATCAATCTGCGTTCGCTGCCGACGGATCTGGAAAAATACGTCGCGTTGAACGCGCTGCATGACCGCAACGAGGCGCTGTTCTTCCGCGTCGTCGTCGACAATATCGACGAGATCCAGCCGATCATCTACACGCCGACGGTCGGGCTCGCCTGCCAGAAATATGGCCTGATCTTCCAGCGGCCGCGCGGCATGTTCATCTCCTCGCACGATCGCGGCCAGATCGCCGAGATCCTGAAGAACTGGCCCTATCAGGCCAAGTTGATCGTCGTCACCGATGGCGAACGCATTTTGGGACTTGGCGATCTCGGTGCCAATGGCATGGGGATTCCCGTCGGCAAGCTGTCGCTCTATTCGGCCTGCGCCGGCGTGCATCCCGAGCAGTGCCTGCCCATCGTGCTCGACGTCGGCACCAACAACGCGGAGCTGCTGAGCGATCCCTACTATCTCGGTCTGCGCGAACGGCGGCTGACGGGCGAAGCCTATGACAGCTTCGTCGACGAGTTCATGACCGCCGCGCGAAAGACCTTCCCCGGCGTGCTGATCCAGTTCGAGGATTTCGCCAATCATTCCGCGTTCAAGTTGCTGCACAAATACCGGGACGAAGCCTGCGTCTTCAACGACGACATCCAGGGCACCGCGGCCGTCGCGCTCGCCGGCCTGTTCTCGGCGCTGCGTATCAGCGGCGGCAAGCTCCGGGACCAGCGCATCCTGTTCCTCGGCGCTGGCGAGGCGGCGACCGGCATCGCCGATCTCGTCGTCTCCGCCATGGTGGCGGAGGGCGCAACGGAGGCCCAGGCGCTCCGTCGCAACTGGCTGGTGGATTCCCGTGGCCTCGTCGTCAGCGGCCGCGACGGCCTGCACGGCCACAAGCTCCGCTATGCCCACACCGACCAGGCGCCAATCGCCGACTTCCTCACCGCAATCAAGACGCTCAAGCCGACGGCGATCATCGGCGTTGCCGCGGTCGGCGGCGCCTTCACGCCCGAGGTGCTCAAGACGATGGCCGAGCTCAACGAACAGCCGATCGTGTTCGCGCTGTCCAACCCGACCTCGAAGGCGGAATGCTCGGCGGAGGATGCCTATCGCTACACCGAGGGCCGCGCGCTGTTCGCCTGTGGCAGTCCCTACGACCCGGTGACGCTCAATGGCCGCACCTTCGTGCCGCGCCAGGGCAACAACTCCTACATCTTCCCCGGCGTCGGCCTCGGCGTCATCGCCAGCCGCTCGCGGCTCGTGACCGACGAGATGTTCATGGCGGCCGCTCATACGCTCGCCAATTGCGTCGGCAAGGAGGATCTCGATCAGGGCAGCCTGTATCCGGCTTTGCCGCGCATCCGCGAGGTCTCGGCCCGCATTGCGGCGGCCGTGGCTGATGTCGCTTTTCAGCGAGGGCTCGCCGATGGGCCTGCGCCCAATGACGTGAAGGGCCTGGTCCAGTCGCAGATGTACGAGCCGAAATACTGACGCTCACAATGCGGTCGAATCCGCGGAGGCAGCCCCTCATCCCACCCTCTCCCCGTGAGAACGGGGCGAGGGGGTGAGAGAAGCGCGTGCGCTCCTTACCGCGCGCGCCGAGTTGATGTGCCTAACCTCTCCCCGCTCTTTGCGGGGAGAGGTCGGATCGCCTCGGCGATGCGAAGCACCGTCCAGGGCGATCCGGGTGAGGGGCGAGGCACCCTGCCTGCCTCATCAAGAGCCTTTCCCCGGCCCGGTCGGCATCACCGCAATCGCAATTGTCTGCCGTGGCCTTATGTGCGACGCTTCGTAGCGTTACAAGAATCTCAATAGGTAAGCCACCATGGACGATCGTTTGCCCGACCTGGGCGATCTCGAGCACGAGGTCATGCAGATAGTATGGGCCCATGGGCCGGTCACGGCCGAAATCGTGCGCGAGCGTCTATCGCGGCGTCTGAAGGAATCGACGGTGCGAACGGTGCTGCGCCGCCTCGAAGAAAAAGGCTATGCTCGCCACACGGTTGACGGACGCACTTACGTCTACCACGCCACCGAGGCGCGCGCCCGGGTCGCGGCCAAGGCGGTGCAGCGCATCGTCGACTGGTTCTGCAACGGCTCGATGGAGGAGGTCCTCGTCGGCATGGTGGACAATGCGATGCTCGACCAGCAGCAATTGCGCGCGCTGGCCGACCAGGTGGCCAAGGCGAAGAAGGCGAGGGGAGTGAAAAAAGAATGATCGCGGCTCTGGCTGAGGCGGCGTTACGCTCCTTCGCGCTGGGAGGCGTCGTCTGGATCGGTCTCATCCTTTTTCGTGTGCGCAATCCGCACGTTCATATGACGGTGTGGGTGGTCGTGCTGCTGGCATCGCTGGCGATGCCGTTCGTGATGCACTGGCCGACGCTCACCATCGACCGGCTGCCCCTGTCCGTGCCAGTGCCCGATGACGTCTGGCCGGCCGATATCGCGATGCTGGACCGGCCGCAGCCGTCCTTGCCGACCGCATCAGGTGCGGCCATCGCGCCGATGGCAAAGCATGGCATCCCGATCGACTGGTGGACAATTGCCACCACCGTTTATGCCTGCGTCGCAGGCCTGTTGCTGATGCGGCTGGCGATCGGCCTTTGCCTGACATGGCGTCTTGCGCGCGCGGCAAAGCCGGTGAAAGGCCTGATCGGAGCGGACGTGCGCGTCAGTCGCGACGTCGGCGGCCCCGTCACTTTCGGCTCGACCATCCTGGTGCCGCCGCAGTTTTTCGGCTGGGACGCCAAGAAGCGCCTCGCGGTGCTCGCGCATGAGGGCGCGCATGTCGCCAACAGGGATTTCTACGTCCTGCTGCTCGCCTCGCTCAATCGCGTGGTGTTCTGGTTCAGCCCGTTCTCGTGGTGGCAGCTGGCGCGTCTGGCCGAGCTTGCGGAGATCATCAGCGATGCCCGCGCGATCGAGATGATCGACGACCGGCTGTCCTATGCGGAAATCCTGCTCGATGTCGCGACGTCGGTGAAGCCGCGGCCGATGGAGCTTGCGATGGCGCAGGTCTCGACCGTGCGCGCACGGGTCGAACGCATCATCGCCGCTGCCGCCATGCCCGTGGCGGTCGGCTGGCGCAAGCGGCTGTGGATCGCGGCGGCGATCGTGCCTGTCGTGATCGTGTCGGCCGGCATGATCGCCTACCGCACGCCGGATCCTGTGCCATCAGGTTCTGATATCGGTCAGGTGCCGGCCGAGCATTACCATCCGTTGGTCAATTTCTACGCCATGGGCCCGGCTTCGGTGTTCGCGATCTTCCGCGAGGGCGACGACCTCTACGGTCAGCTCACCGGCCAGCGCAAGCTGCGCTTGACCGTTGCAGGCGACGGCACCGCGTCCTACGCGGCCTCATTTGGCGAGATCACGTTCGCTGTTGATATGGAGCGCCGCTCGTCCGAGCTGACGCTGCATATGAACGGCCGCGACGTGCGCGCTATCAACGTCGCCGAGATGCCGGCATCGACGACAGATCCGGTGTCGCTTGATCAATATGTCGGCTGGTACAAGATTGCGCCGAGCCGCGTGCTCACCATCAGGCGCGACGGCGATGGTCTGCAGGTGCAGGAGACCGGGCAGGGCCGATCGGCGGTGCTGGCCGAGGGCACTGACGCGTTCTCCGTCCATGGCGATCATCTCCTGATCTTCCTGCGCGACGATGCAGCCTCGGTCTCGCGCGTGCTGGTCCAGAACGCCGCGTCCGGCGCTCGCCTCGCGCCGCGGATCGACGCGGCGCAGGCCCAGGCGATCGAGGCCGACTTCGCCCGGCGCCTGGCGGAAGTGCCTGACAGGTTCAGGGAGCAGGTCCCGGCGGCCGGCAGCAAGGAGATGATCCTGAAAGGAATCGAGGATCTGCGCCGCGGCACGCCGAGCTATGATCGCATGAGCGCGCCGCTGGCGGCCAATATCCACCGTCGCCTCGACGAATTGCGCGCGACCTTTGCAGCGCTCGGCGCGGTCGAGTCGATCTTCTTCCGCGGCGTCGGGCCCGGTGGCTACGACATCTATGGCGCCAAGTTCGAGAATGGCACCGCGGAATTCCGCCTGCTGATCGAGCCCGACGGCAAGGCCGGCGACGTGATCTTCCGGCCCGACGGCAACGACGAGCTCGGCGGCATCGTCCCCTGTTCGGAGGAGGCGAACGTGCGCGGCCGCGCCGGCACGTCGCCGATCAGGATCATGCTCTACAACGAGACCGCGGACGACATTCAGGTCTTCAATCTCGATGCGAATGGTGAGCGCAGGGCGCAGAGCGTCGTCAGGTCGGATATGACCTGGGCGACGCTGACCAGCGTGAACAATCCGTGGGTCATTGCCGACAAGTCGGGCAAGTGCATGGAGATCCTGGTGCCGGGCCGGCAGACGCGCTTCCACAATGTCGAGGCCTCGAACCTTCTCGCGCGGCAGGGACGCGCCGCGCGGCGCGCCGTTCCGATCGCCAATGGTGAGGTGATGCTGCGGCACTATATCGAAGGCATCGGCCAGGGGCAGCCCGACTACGATCATATGACGAGCGAGGTCGCCAACATCACGCGTGCGCAGCTTCCGTTCGACCAGGCGATCCTGGCTCGGCTCGGTGCGCTGCGCGCCGTCTCGTTCCGCGGCGTCACCGCGCTCGACAGCGACATCTATCTCGCCCAGTTCGCCAACGGCTCGGCGGAATGGCGCATCGGCGTCAGGAATGGGACGATCACCAAGATCGCGCTCGGGCCCAATTTCTAGCTGCGTTCGCGTTGTCGTGATCAGGGGCGCAGGCGGCCGATCCCGGCTTGCGCCCGTCTGCCGCAACCGTTACGCTGTGTAACATTACGCTTGGCAGTCTGCCGCGGATGTTCGATGCGGGCGCCGGCTAGGGACCTCAGGGACGGCCCGCAGGCGGATCGGGTTCATGATGTGCATGCTGACGCAACGGGAGCTCGACTTTCTTGCCAGCCTGAAAACCGGCTGGCGGCTGCTCTATCGACGCGAGCTCGCGCGGCTCATGAGGGGTGAGGTCGAGACCGGCGAGGCGCGGCCGGAGACGCGCCCGGTCATCTGGCGCGTCGTATCGGGCTGATTTCTCGCCATTTTGTGTCGATTCAGGACAGGTGACTGTGGTGGATTCATCACAGCCGGCGCGAAACGATGGCGGCCGCAAGGCCGCTTTTGTTCAGCCAAGGTTCTGCCCTCATTGCCCACCGAAACTCAGGGGTGTTCGGAGGGCGCATCATGTCTCGCATTGCACGTGCCGAAACGACCCTGACCTCGCCGGCAACCTCGTCACGGTTGCTGCTGGTCATCATGGGGGCCGCATCGCTCGCCGCCTGCGCGCAATCACCGGTCGGCCGCCAGAGGGCCGATCTCGCTCCGACCACAAAGCAGGCTGCGATCGAGCGGCCGCACCGCGTGGCGGCGCTGCATCCGCGTCCGATCTACAGGCCGCATCGGTCGGTCGACACAGCAAGCGCCAAGTCGTCGGCCTCGCAGGGCGTGGCGAGCTTCTACTCGGACACGGAGACCGCGAGCGGCGAGAGGTTTGACAAGAACGAGCTGACTGCGGCCCATCCCACGCTGCCGTTCGGGACCAAGCTGCGCGTCACCGATGTCTCCTCCGGTCGCTTCGTGACGGTCAGGGTCAACGATCGCGGGCCCTTTGTGCGCGGCCGCGTCGTCGACATCTCGCCGTCCGCGGCCGAGGCGCTCGGCATGGTCGACAAGGGCCTCGCCAATGTCAGGCTCGACGTCGTGCAATAGAGCGTGATCCGGAAAAGTGTGTATCGGTTTTCCCTCGCGACAAACGCGGAACGCGTTTGCGCGGAGATCATGCTCAAACAATAAATCGCCTTTTGCCGCGCTTAACCGACTATTAGCGGCTCTCCCGCACCATAGGCGTCCGGCAATTCGGGGCTTTGGGGGGACGGCGCTTGAACACGATCCAGTATCTCGAAGATCAGGCGGCGCGCGCCGAGCGGCTGGCCAAACGGATCACGGATACGCCCACGATCGAAAAGCTCCTGACTTTCGCCGGCGAGCGCCGCCGCGAGATCGAGGTTATCGCCGGCCGCCGGCGCGGGTAGTCTAACCCCATTAGATCCATGCTCTGAACGCATTTGCCCTCTCTGCCATCTGCGGAACTTCTTCTTCTCTCCGGCGTCATGTCAGTCATGAATATGGAGGAGGAAGTCATGGGCTTTGGACGAGGTGCTTTGCTTTGGTTGCTTGGCGTGCCGCTGCCGGTCATCCTGCTGCTGGCGATCTTCTGGCATCATTGAGAGCGTGATAAGATGCGAAAAGCGCCGCGGAAGCGGCGCTTTTTGTTGCCTGCAAGCTTGTCGCGACGACAGCGCGCTCAGCTGTGGCTCTCGACGAAATCGCTGAGATAATCAGGAAGCGTCACGCCGTCGATGTCGCAGCGCGCCTGGATTTCATCGGCAACATCGGTCGAGATGTCTTTCATCCAGTGCTCGAGCGTGTTGAACGAGATCACCTTGATGGGATCGTTGAAGCAGCCGGCGACGAGATCGTTGATTGCTGCATCGAGATCGCTTCGCTCGACGCGAATTTCAGTGGCCTCGTCGAGGCGATCGATCACCACGAACAGAGTCTGGTCGGCGCCATAGGGCACGACCGGGGATGGTACGCCAGCGTCAAGCATCTGGATTGCTCACATCTCGGCTTTCCGATCTCCGTTAACGGGAAAAACCGGAGGAAGGTTCCTGCCGAGATTTCGGGATGCGGATTAGACTAATGTCGCTGGCGTGTAGGTGCTCGCCTACAGGTCAGAGAAATTCTCTCAAGCGCGACAGCTCGATGACATGCTCGGGCGAGAGGATGTCCGTGACCAACGGCGGCTGCGCGGCCGTGCGGATCTCATAGAGATGCCTTGTGGGCGCGGGCTTTGCCATGAATGCCGAGATGCAGGCATCGAGCGTACCCTCGCTGACCTGATAGGGCTCGCGGTCCAGCCGGCGCTGATTTCCCAGGGAAGGCCATTTCTGCAGCACGGCGAGCGCGCTGAAATCAACCTTTGATGCGTCCCCCATTGTCCCCCGCCTCACGCAAAAAGAACCCTGACACGCTTACCTTGCGTGCCAGGGCCCATACCCATCACTGCATCTCAATGCCACGCACCGAGAACGCGGCGGCCGGGAAAAGGTTCCCGGCCGATGGCGGCTCAGCTCGCGGCGGCTGCGATCTTATCCCCTGGGCTCGCATGGCCGTGGGCTCTCTCGTCGCGGCTGACCTCGGGGGGCAGCCCTGCAAAGCGCCGCAGGGCTTGCGCCATCTGCACCCGGCCCTGGACGCCTGTGATCACCACGTCCACCATCACAAAGGACGAGTGGAAATGGCCGTGCGCCTTCAGCTGCTCGACCTGGACGCCGGCAGCCGCCATCGCCTCGGCGTAGGCGATGCCCTCGTCGCGGAGCGGATCGAACTCGGCCGTCACCACAAAGGCCGGCGGCAGGCCCGAGACCTTGCCGCGCAGCGGCGAGACGCGCGGATCGGTGCGGTCGGCCGGTGAGCAGTACAGGTCCCAGAACCAGTACATCAGCGAGCGCGTCAGGAAGTAGCCGGTCGCATTGTCGTTGTAGGAGGGCCGGTCGAAGCTGCTGTCCGTCACCGGACATACCAGCAGCTGGCCTGATATCTCGGGCCCGCCGCGATCGCGTGCGAGCTGGCAGGTGACGGCCGCGATGTTGCCGCCGGCGCTCCAGCCGGCGACCAGCACCGGGCCCGGGATGCCGCCGAGTTCGGCCAGATGCTCCGAGATCCAGCGCGTCGCCGCGTAGCCGTCCTCGATGGCCGCCGGGAAACGATGCTCCGGCGCGTGGCGATAGCCGACGCTGACGAACATCATGCCGGTCCGTCGCACCATGTCGCGGCAGAACGGCTCGTCCGACTGCTCGTCGCCGAGCACCCAGCCGCCGCCGTGGAAATACACCACGACCTGATGCGGCCCCGGCGTGGCCGGCTTGTAGACGCGGTAGGGCAGCGGGCCGTCGGCGCCGGGGAGCGTGCCGTCGACGATCTCGCCGATCAGCCGTCCCGCAGGCCGGCCCTTGTTGAACTCATTGACGAAGGCGCGCGCGCCTGCCGCCCCCATCGACTCGATCGGTGGCAGGTTCAACGAGGCCAGCAGGTTCAGCACCAGCCGCACGTCCGGCTGCAGCCGCACCACCTCGCCGTCATTGCATTGTGCGGCGACATTGGGTCCGGTCAGCCTGAAGCCGAGCATGCCGCGGCTGGTGACCTCGTCGCAAAGGCTGCGATAGGGACCGACACCTCCGGTATAGGGCATCAGGCCCTGAACCTTGCCGGGCACGTTGGCGCCCGTGTACCAGGTGTTGGCGAGCCGATGCAGCGTCAGCATCGAGCAGTCGGCCATGTGCCTGTTCCAGCCGGCTTGCGCCGTCTCGGTTGGCTCGATGGTGGTGAAGCCGGCTTCGCCCAACGCTTTGAGGCGGTCCACGACCCAATCGACATGCTGCTCGATCGAAACAGCCATGTTCGACAGCACCGACGGGCTGCCGGGCCCGGTGATCATGAAGAAGTTCGGGAAGCCTTCGACCGTGAGCCCCAGATAGCTCTGCGGCCCCTGTGCCCAGACATCGGTGAGCGACTTGCCGCCGCGCCCGGTGATCGGATGCACGGCGCGGATCGCGCCGGTCATGGCATCGAAGCCGGTGGCGAACACGATGACGTCGACATCGACATTGCGCTTGGCCGTCGTGATGCCGCCTGCGGTGATCGCCTTGATCGGCTCCTGGCGCAGATTGACCAGCGTGACGTTCGGCCGGTTGTAGGTCGCGTAATAGTTGGTTTCGAGGCAGGGACGTTTGGCGCCGAACGGATGATCGTCCGGCATCAGCGCTGCCGCCGTCACCGGATCCTTCACGGCTGCCGAGATCTTCTCGCGGATCAGGTCCTGGACGATCTTGTTGCCGTCGACGTCGACCGCCTGGTCGGCCCAAAGCTGCGTCAGGATGTGGACGAGGTCGCCGGCAGCCCAGGCGCGCTCGAACCGCTCGCGACGCTCGGCATCGCTGAGCTGCCAGCTGACGACGGTCTGCTGCGGATAGGGTACGCCGGCCATCGACTGGCGCGCCTGCTCGCGATAGGCCGCGCGGTCGCTCTGGAACAGGTCCCTGCGATCGGCCGGCGAGGGGCCGTTATGGGCGGGCAGCGCGAAATTCGGCGTGCGCTGGAACACGGTCAGGTGGGCCGCCTGTTCGGCGATCAGAGGGATCGACTGGATGCCCGACGAACCGGTGCCGATCACGGCGACGCGCTTTCCCGCGAGATTGACGCCGTCATGTGGCCAGCGTCCGGTGAAATAGACCTCGCCCTTGAAATCCTTGACGCCGTCGATCTCCGGCGGTTTTGGCGCGGAGAGACAGCCGGTCGCCATGATGTAGAAGCGGCAGGAGACGGCAGCGCCGTTGTCCGTGGTGAGTTGCCAGCGCTCGGCCTTCTCGTCCCATTTGGCTTCGGTGACCTTGGTCCTGAAGCGGATGTCGCGCCTGAGATCGTAGCGATCGGCGACGAAGCCGAGATAGCGCAGGATCTCGGGCTGGGTCGCGTATTTCTCCGACCAGGTCCACGCCTTGTCGAGCTCCGGATCGAACGTGTAGCTGTAGTCGATGGTCTGGATATCGCAGCGGGCGCCGGGATAGCGGTTCCAGTACCAGGTGCCCCCGACGTCGCCGGCTTCTTCGAGACCGACGGCGGAGAGGCCGGCCTTGCGCAGGCGATGGAGAAGATAGAGGCCGGAAAAACCGGCGCCGACCACGGCAACATCGACGTTTTGGACGGTTCCGCTCCCCGCCTTGGACTCACGTGCGGCGACCATTGCTTCCGGCATGGTTATTCCTCCCGTGTCTTTGTTTTGCCGGCAGGCTAGTCCCGCAGGCCCGGCTTGTCATCAGAACAAGTGCAATCTTCGGTAGTCCCTTTGCGGCATCATCGTGGCGGCGCGAACGTTGCTTCGATGCACGCATCGCGATGCACAATGGCCGTGATTGCCCGGGCTAATCATGGATGATCCGTCTGTGTATGCTTGCGGCTACTAGCCACGCGTATCCAGGGCGCCATGACAGAGCTGAGTGAGCGAACCAAAGCCAACATGGACGTCGTCCTGGAGGAGACGTGCCGGCAATTGCCGCACGGCGGCGATCACGACAGTCGCCGGTTCATCGCCGAGCGCCTGATCGAGGCGGCGCAATCCGGCCACTCCACGCTCGGCGAGCTCGGCATCATCGCGCGACGCGCGCTGGCGGACATCATCGCCAAGGGCGGTTAGCTGACGCGCCTCGGCGCTTGCCTCTTCGCGCGTTGCGGACGTAACCTGCCAGGGACCATTTCCGCGCATCGAGATCCCCTGAAGATGCGATCCCTGCTTGCGCTTATTGCAGCCCTTGCATTGCTCTGCGCCGGCCGCGCCGTCGCCCAGCCGGTCGGCCAGTATCCATTTGCGTTGACGCGCGAAGGTCAGATGCTCGGCGCGGTCGAAGGCGAAGTGGCCTCCTTCAAGGGGCTGGCCTACGCGGCGCCGCCGGTCGACAGCCTGCGCTGGCGTCCACCGCAGGCCCTGCCCGAGAGCTCGGAGATGAGCACGGCCTACAATTATGGCTCGCCCTGTCCGCAGCCGTCGCTGCCGGCCGCGCGCGAGGATTGCCTCACGCTCAACGTGTTCAGGCCCTTCGGCGTCGACGGGCCGCTGCCGGTGATGGTGTTCATCCATGGCGGCGGCTTTGTCAGCGGCACCGCCAATGATCCGATGTTCGACGGTGCAAGATTCGCGCAGGCCGGCCTCATCGTCGTCACGGTGAACTATCGGCTTGGCGCGCTCGGCTGGTTCATGCATCCCGCATTGTCGGAGAACAGCTCCGGCAATTTCGGCCTGATGGATCAGATCACGGCGCTACGCTGGGTGCACGACAACATCGCGGCCTTCGGCGGCGATGCGAACAACATCACACTGTTCGGCAACGGCGCCGGCGCGACATCGATCGCGCTGCTGATGCTGTGCGCCCAATCACGCGATCTCTTCCAGAAAGCAATCCTGCAATCGATACCCGGCCGTGCGCGTCTGGCTTCGTCGCAGGAGGCCGAGGCCGCGGGGCGGCAGTTCGTCGCCGCGCTCGGACAGGCGACGGATCTGCGTGCCGTCAAACCGGCGCGGCTGCTTGCTGCTGAAAGAAAATTGCTGGAAAAATCGCCGCGCAGATTTGCGCCGGCGATGGACGGAAACCTCACGACCGAAGACATCGGCGCGGGGTTTGCGTCAGGACACGAGAGCCGCATTCCCCTCATCATCGGTTCGAACGACGACGAGACCCGCTTCGACAGCGAACTGGAAGTCACGGAGGTGCTGTCATCGTCCACCGAGAGCCTCGATGAGTTGCGCAAGCTCTATCCTGACGCCAGGACGCCCTCTGAAATTGCCGCCAGCCTCTACACCGACAAGGTGTTCTCCGAGCCGGTGCGAATGCTCGCCCGGCTTCATGCCACAACCGGAGCGCCGACCTTCCGCTATCGCTTCACTTACGTGCCGGAAGCCCGGCGCGGCAACCCCGACGAGGGCCACGGGCGCGAGTTGCAGTTCGTCTTCGGCGTCGAGGGCGTGCCCGGCGCGGGCATCTTCTCGCGACGGGATCGCGAGGTCGCAAATCGGATGCGGTCCTATTGGATCAATTTTGCGAAAAACGGCGACCCCAACGGGCCCGAGCTACCGCATTGGGATGCGGCCGCGGACAGCGACCAGCTGCTGCTGATCGCAAACGATCGCATCGCGAGCGGCGATGACCCGTTGTCGGAGCGTTTGGACCGGCTCGCGCGCGAGAGCAAGAAGTGAGTTGGACTTAGGCCGCGAGCTCGACGCGCGGCGCCGGCGTCAGGCGGTCTTCTTCGAGATAGTCCATCGTGCCGTCCTTCTCGACGGCATAGAACTGCTGGCCTTCCTTGGACCGGTAGGCGGCACGGACCACGCCGCGACGGCCCTTGTCACTGTTGACGACGTCCCCCAGCGCAAACTTCTTCATCTCAACGTCTCGCTTGTCTTCTGGCCGATTCCTTCGGCCACATCAGGATTGTGAGCGGCAAATCGTTAACGACTTGCTAACCATGCCGGTTTGCCTATGCTCGCCGCGAAGCGCGCGGAGGTCTCATCCGCGCAAGATGTCTTCGAGGCGAGCCTGACAACATGACGCGATTTCCGACCCTGTTTCTGTCGCATGGCGGCGGCCCCTGGCCCTTCATGGAGGACCGGCGGGTGCAATATGCCAAGACGGCCGCGGAGTTCGGCCGGCTGCCGCAGCTGCTTCCTGAAAGACCGAAGGCGGTGCTTGTTATCACTGGCCATTGGGAGGCCGACGCCTTCACCGTGTCGACCTCGGCGCACCCGCCGATGGTGTACGATTACTACGGTTTCCCCGAGCATACCTATCACATCACATATCCGGCGCCTGGCCAGCCCAAGCTCGCAGCAGACGTGAAGGCGCTGCTTGCGCGCGCCGGCCTCGATTGCCGGGAAGATCCCAATCAGGGCTTTGATCACGGCACCTTCGTGCCGCTCGGGCTGATGTATCCGAATGCCGACATGCCGATCGTGCTGCTGTCGCTCAAGTCGAGCTATGACGCAGCCGAGCACATCAAGGTCGGAGAAGCGATCGCCTCGCTGCGTGACGAGGGCATCCTGATCGTCGGCAGCGGGCTCACCTATCACAACATGCGCGGTTTCGGGCGCGCGGAATCGAAACCCGTCTCCTACGATTTCGAAGCCTATCTGAACGAGGCGATCAGCAATCCGGACGCGGCGCGCCGCAACGCCATGCTGGTCGATTGGGAGAAGGCGCCGAGCGCGCGTCTGGCGCATCCGCGCGAGGACCATCTTCTGCCGCTGATGGTGGCGGCAGGTGCTGCCGGCAGCGATGTCGGCAAGCGCGTTTTCGTCGACGAGGTCGCGAGCGTTGCGATGGCGTCGTACGTGTTTGGGTGATGACCTCTGCTCCCTCCTCCCGCTTGCGGGGAGAGGGTTGGGGTGAGGGGGAGTCTCCGCGAGGAAGGTGAGAGTCGGACTCGCGGAGATTCCCCCTCACCCGGAATCCGCGCTACGCGCGAATTCCGGCCTCTCCCCGCACGCGGGGAGAGGCGAAGAGAGAGCCTCACGTACGGCGTGACGCCATCAGGCCGCGATACAGCGCTGCATACTCACCCGCGCGGTTGCGCCAGGACACGTCGGTGGCAAGGCCGCTCAATTGCAGCCGCCGCCAGGTTGCCTTGTCGTGGAAGGCGGCGTTGGCTTTCCGCAGCGTGCCGGTGAGGGCGCCAGCCGTCACCGGACCAAACTTGAAGCCGGTGGCGTCACGTCCTGTTTCACCGATGTCGATGATGGTGTCCTCGAGACCGCCGACACGGGAGACGATCGGGACCGCGCCATATCGCAGCGCGCAGAGCTGGGTCAGGCCGCACGGCTCGAACCGCGAGGGCACGAGCAGCGCGTCGGAGCCGGCCTGGATCAGATGAGCGAGAATCTCGTCATAGCCGATCATCACGCCGATCCGGCCGGGATTGGCGCGCGCGGCGGCCTGATAGCGCTCCTGAAGATCGCGGTCGCCGCTGCCGAGCAATGCAAGCTGCATGCCCTGATCCAGGATCGTCGGGATCGCCTCGAGCAGCAGGTCGAGCCCCTTCTGCCAGGACAGCCGGCTGATGACGCCGAGCAGCGGCGCCTCGTCGGAGGAATCGAGATTGAACTGCTGCTGCAGCACCGCCTTGTTCGCGGCCCGGAACGTGAGGTCCTGCGCACCGAAGCGATAGGCGATATGCGTATCGGTTTGCGGATTCCACACGGCGATGTCGATGCCGTTGAGGATGCCGCTCAGCACGCTGGCGCGCTCGCGCAGCAGGCCGCCAAGTCCCATGCCGCCTTCGTCGCTCTGGATTTCATGAGCATAGGTGGGCGACACCGTGGTGATGCGATCGGCCAGTTGCAGCCCGGCTTTCAGGAAGCTGATGCCGCCGAAATATTCAAGGCCGTGGACGTCGAACGATGCGTCGTGGGGCAGGCCGATCGCGCCGGCCAGCGCGCGGTCGAACTTGCCCTGATAGGCCATGTTGTGAATCGTCATCACCGTGCCGGGCCGCGGCCCGCCGTCGTAGTGCAGATAGGCTGGTGCCAGTCCGGCCTGCCAGTCATGGGCGTGGACCACGTCGGGCACGAAGCTTGCGACGAGACCGCGGCCGATATCGGCCGCGACCCGCGCCAGTGCTGCGAAGCGCACACCGTTGTCCGGCCAGTCGACACCCTCGGCGGTGACATAGGGATTGCCCGGCCGCGCATAGAGATGCGGCACGTCGAGCACGAACAGATCGAGCCCCTCATGCGAACCGGCGAGCAGGCGCCCCGGTCCGCCGAAATAATCCGACCAACGCTGGATTTCGTCCGCGCCCGAAAGGCGCCGCATCACGTCGGGATAGCCCGGCATCAAGGTGCGCATCTCGACGCCATGCGCCTTCAGCGCAAGCGGCAGCGCGCCGGCGACATCAGCGAGGCCGCCGGTCTTGACGATGGGATAGACTTCAGAAGCGACCGCGAGGACGCGAACAGGCGTCATGTATTGAGCCTGTCGATCATCGGCTGAGTGATCAGCGAGATGCCCTGTTCGGTGGTGCGGAAGCGTTTGGCGTCGAGCTCCGGATCCTCGCCGACGACGAGGCCTTCGGGGATCTCGACGCCACGATCAATCACGACGTTTTTCAGCCGCGCGCCGCGCCCGACATTGACGTAAGGCATGATCACGGCGTTCTCGACATTGGCATAGGAGTTGATGCGCACGCCGGTGAACAGCAGCGAGCGGCGCAGCGAGGCGCCGGAGATGATGCAGCCGCCCGAGACCAGCGAGCTCACCGCCTGGCCGCGCCGGCTCTCCTCGTCATGGACGAACTTGGCGGGCGGCGTAATCTCCGCATAGGACCAGATCGGCCAGGCGCGATCGAACAGATCGAGCTCCGGCACCACGTCGGTGAGGTCGATATTGGCGGCCCAATAGGCGTCCACCGTGCCGGCATCGCGCCAGTAGGCGCGCGGGTCGCTGCCCGAACGTACGCAGGAGGTCGAGAACCGATGCGCGATGGCGCGGCCGTTCTTGACGATATAGGGGATGATGTCCTTGCCGAAATCGTGACTGGAGTTCGGGTCCTCGGCGTCGCGCTTGAGCTGGTCGAACAGGAATTTCGTATCGAACACGTAGATGCCCATGCTGGCGAGCGAGACGTCAGGCTTGCCCGGCATCGGCGGCGGATCCTTGGGCTTCTCGAGGAATTGCTGGATCCAGCCGTTCTCGTCGACATGCATGATGCCGAAGCCCGAGGATTCCGCGCGCGGCATTTCGAGGCAGCCGACGGTGACGTCGGCGCCGCTGTCGACGTGCTGGCGCAGCATCACCTCGTAGTCCATCTTGTAGATATGGTCGCCGGCCAGCACCACGATGAACCGGGCGTTGTGCGACTCGATGATGTCGATGTTCTGGTAGATCGCATCCGCCGTGCCGACATACCACATGCTCTCGGAGACGCGCTGGCTCGCAGGCAGGATGTCGAAGCTTTCGTTACGCTCGGGGCGGAAGAAGTTCCAGCCCATCTGGAGATGCCGGATCAGGCTGTGGGCCTTGTACTGCGTGGCAACCGCGATGCGGCGAATGCCGGAATTCACCGCGTTCGACAGCGCGAAATCGATGATGCGGGATTTGCCGCCGAAATAGACCGCGGGCTTGGCGCGCCGGTCGGTCAATTCCAGCAGCCGGCTGCCGCGGCCGCCGGCCAGGACAAATGCCAAAGCCTGGCGGGCAAGCGGCTCATTTCCGGCAGCACTCATGTCTTCCTCCCACTCGTCTGGCGCAAGCCAAATTCTGGCGTAAGCCAAGGCCTTCGCGAAGTGCCTTCCGGCCGCGCATCATTGGAACCGATAGTAACGGTACGAATAGGTAATCGGGAAGGTGCTTGTTGGTTGCGAACGCACGGGAAGCTTAACGCTTTGGCCGCGGCGGGAGCGCCTCGGGTGCCGTCGCTCGGCGGTCATAAATCAGGCATGCCCAGCCGTCTTGTGCGCTGCACGCAAGGTTCGAGGCTTTGACTTGGCACTTCGACTTGGCACTTTGACTTAGCACTTTGACTTGGCGCAAGGATGAAAGATCCTGGCCTGCGATGCTCTTTTCAACGAAACGTCGGACAGGGAGTAAGACGATGAGTCTCTGGAAAATGGCAATGGCCTGCTCGTTGACGGTCGGCGTCATGACCGGCCAGATCGGGCAGGTATCGGCGGCACCGATGCCGACCAATGTGGCGACCATGAAGGCCGCGGCCGGTGATGACGTCACGCAGGTGCATTGGCGTGGCGGCGGCTGGGGCTGGGGCCTCGGCGGCTTTGCGGCCGGCGCCATCATCGGCAGCGCCATCGCCGGCGCGCCCTACGGCTATTACGGCGGCGGGCCGTATTACGGTTACGGCTATCCGGGCTACGGCTATGCGCCGTCCTATTATGGTTACGGCTACGGACCGGCCTATCCTCGTTATTATCGCCCCTATCGTCCGTATTACGGCTATCGCTACGGCTATTACCGGCCGTACTACCGTCACTACTACCGCCGCTATTGGTGACCGCGCAGGCGGACGAGGTCGTCGATCGCTCGTCCGCGTGATTGCAGCTGCGCGCATCGCTCTCGCAGATAGGCCCCGGCTCAGCAGCGCAACGTCGAAGACGCGCATAAGCGCGCCCTTGGTGATGGGAAGACGCGCGTAAACGCGCTTATGGTGATGCGCGCGTCCGGGGCACGAGGCTTCACAAGCCTCTCAAGCGTCCGTGAAGTGCACGGAGCTATTCCAACTCGATCGGCTTCCCCGACACTTTCCTTCTGCATTTCATGCCGACAACGACACCCACATTGCTATTTGCGCCGCCTCCCTTGTCTCGCACGCCGCGTCGTCAAAAATCAACCCGACGACCACATCGGGAGACCGGCCATGGGCCTGCAAGAAACAAAAATCGAATCGCTTCCCTTCGTCACCGCTGAGCTCAACTACCTTGCGCCTGTTTCAGGCAAGCCGCGCACCTATGCTTTCGATCCGCCGCCGGGCGAGCCAAAAAGCACCTCGCTACCGGAGCCGCATCATGTCCCGATTTTCGACGCGCGACTGATCGCGCAGAATTTCTCACTCGACCGCGAAGGATTTGCGCTGGTGCGCCATCCGCACCGTGTGCGGGACTTTTACAACGACGAGGAAATCCGCAGCGTCTACTATCCGGCCGTCGAAGCCTTCCTGCGCGCGACCTTGAAGGCCGACCGCGTTGTCATCTTCGATCACACCGTCCGCAAGCGCGTCGAGGGCGCGCCTGATACTCGCGACGGCGGGCCGCGCCAACCGGCGATCCGCGTCCACGTTGATCAGACCATCATCTCCGGCGCCAATCGCGTGCGCGAGCATCTGCCTGACGAGGCGGAGGAATTGCTTAGAGGCCGTGTACAGGTGATCAACCTCTGGCGCCCGATCCGCGGTCCGTTGCGTGATTCACCGCTCGCCATGGCCGACGGCACGACGGTCGCGCCGGAAGATCTCGTCGCCTCGGACCTGATCTATCCCGATCGCCGCGGTGAGATCTATTCGGTGAAATACAATCCCGATCATCGCTGGTTCTATTTTCCGGAGATGACGAGCGACGAGGCGCTGCTGTTGAAATGCTATGATTCCGCAACTGACGGCCGCACCCGCTTCGGGCCGCACACCGCTTTCGTCGACCCGACCACGCCTGCCGATGCGGCCCCGCGCGAGAGCATCGAGGTGCGCACGCTGGTGTTCCACAAACAGTAACAATGTGTGATGGACCCGCCGGGCATGGCCCGGCGGAGTTCCTGGAACCATCTGGAACTTGACGACGTTGCAGCGCGGGGCAGGGCCAACCGGGAGCGGTGCCGTGCGAGCGCAGCCGACGCTATTGTTTTGTCTGACCACATTCTCGCTTTCTGCATTTTCCGTCGCCCACGCCGAAAGCGGACTTGCCTCATATTATGGATATGGAAAAGCCGCGAGGAGCGGCGAGCTGACCTGCGCGCACCGGACGCGCCCGTTCGGCAGCGTGCTGAAAGTGTCCTACAGCGGACGCACCATTCAGTGCCGCGTCAATGATCGCGGCCCCTTCATTCGCGGCCGCATCGTCGATCTCTCGGTGCCCGCCGCCCGTGCGCTCGGCATGATGAGCGCAGGCGTGGTGCGGGTCTCGGTGGAATAGCTCCGCCGTCGCGCTATAGTGCCCGCCAAAACAAGGGGGCGCCATGGCCAGGATCAGGGTCGGACTCGTCGGCTGCGGCTTCGTGTCGGAGCTGCACATGTATGCGTTCCGGCGCGTCTATGGCATCGACGTCGAGGTGACGGCGGTCGCCGCGCGCGGCGACCATGTCGTCGCCTTTGCCGCGCGCCATAACATCCCGCGTGTCTATCGCAGCCTTGCGGAGATGATCGCGGACCGCGACCTTGACGTGGTCGATATCTGCACGCCGCCCAATCTCCATGCCGAGATGATCGTCGCCAGCATGCAGGCCGGCAAGCACGTCATCTGCGAAAAGCCCTTTGCCGGCTATTTCGGCCGCGATGGCGACGAGCGGCCGATCGGCAAGCGCGTACCGAAGGCGCTGATGTATGAGCGCGTGCTCGAGGAGATGGACGCAACCCGTGCCGCGATCGAGCGCACCGGAAAACTCTTCATGTATGCCGAGGACTGGATCTACGCGCCCGCGGTGACCAAAACCGCGGAGATCCTCAAGGCGACAAAGGACAAGGTCCTGTTCATGAAGGGCGAGGAGAGCCATTCCGGTTCGCACGCCGCGCATGCCGCGCAATGGGCGATGACCGGCGGCGGCTCGCTGATCCGGATGGGCTGCCATCCGCTCTCCGCCGTGCTTCATCTCAAGCAGGTCGAAGCGAAAGCGCGCGGCGAGATCATCAAGGTCGCCAGCGTCACCGGCGATGTCGGCAATGTCACTGAAATCCTCAAGCCGGAGGAGCGCAGCTACATCAAGGCCAACCCTGTCGACGTCGAGGATTGGGGCACGCTGACCGCGACCTTCTCCGACGGTACCAAGGCCACCGTGTTCTCCGGCGACATGATCATGGGCGGCGTGCGCAATTTGATCGAGACCTATACGTCAGGTGGCTCGCTGTTTGCCAACATCACCCCGAACAATCATCTGATGAGCTATCAGACGTCCGAGGAGAAGCTCGCCTCCGTCTACATCAACGAGAAGGTCGACCGCAAAACCGGCTGGCAATATGTCTGCCTCGAGGAGGAATGGACGCGCGGTTATCTCCAGGAGATCCAGGATTTCATGGAATGCGCAGCAACAGGACGGCAGCCGTTGTCGGACCTTGCGCTGGCCTACGAGACGATTAAAGTGAACTACGCCGGCTATTGGGCGGCGGAGGAGGGGCGGCGGGTGGTGCTGTAGCGCGCCGGCAATGTCTCGGCCTTCGCCTACCAGGCACCGACGGCCATCATCACGACGATGGTCAGGCACGAGAGGCAGGCGATCGACGCAGCATAGAATTCGGGGGTGTTCAATGTCGCCTCCTGAAATCGACCGCCTTCCTGAAAGACTGTTGTCGCGAGGTGATTATTCCCTCGAGCGCTTCAACTCGGCATCGTGCTTCCCGTCCATCCCATCCGGATCGGATGGAGCGTCATCCGGACGAAAGAGCTTTGGATGTTTGCCGACGAGCAGAAGCTGCCTGCGCATCTCGGCAAGGCGGGCACGGCAAAATTCCTTGTAGAGCAATTCGAATATGGCGGGCACTGTCACCCCCATCGTTGGAATTCAAGCTCTGAAATATGTGATCCCGCTGGACGGCTTCGAAAATGCGAGCCGGTTTGCCCTGCGATGCCAAGCCAGGCTGAAAATGCCGTCGGCTGACCGGTTTGTACGTACGAAATCGAGCGCCACTAGTAACCCAGATCACACTCTAGAAGGCTTTTGTTTCAAAAAGACTTCGTCTCACAACCAGCGCGAGTTGTTCGAGGGGCGAAATTCCAACTCTAGCGCGAACAGGATGACCGGTGGGTGCAAGTGTTCCTGCTTGCACGCGGTTGTCGGCGCGTTGTCGGCGCGGCTCACTTACCCCTGTGATGCGTCAGTTTCACGCCCCGTAGGTCGATCCCTTCGGCAATGGAAACACCGGATCCTGCGTCCTGATGTTGGTCGGCCACACCACGGAAATGTGCTCACCGGCATTCTGCATCACCACCGGCGTCGAGCGTTCGTTCTGGCCGGACAGCGGCGTGCCCGGCGGGAAGAACTTCACGCCATAGCCCTGGATGGTGCCGCCGGGTGGGATGTCGACGTCGAGCGCGGCCTTGCGGATCGCTTCCGGCTCGAAGCTGCCATATTTCTCTTTCGCCACCGGCAGCACGTTGTTGAGCAGCACCCAGGTCTGGTTAAAGCCCATCGAGCAGTGCGGCGGCACGTCTGTCGCGCCGGTCTTGGCCTGGTAGCGCGTGACCATGGTCTTGATCAGGTCGCCCAAGCCCGGCGCGAGCTTCGACGGATCGAGCAACTGCGCAGGCACTGGATCGATATTGCAGAAATTGTCGATGTCGGTGCCGAAGGTCGCCCGCAGCTTGTCGAGCTGGCTGTAACCGGCGCCGTTGCCAAACAGCATCTTGAAGCGCAGCCCGCTCTCGCGCGCCTGCCGCAGAAGCAGGGTGATGTCGGGGTTGTAACCGGCATGCGAGATCACGTCGGCCTTGGCGCGCTTGATTTTGGTGACGAGCACCGAAAGATCGGGAGCCGATGCCGAATAACCCTCCTTCAGCACGATCTGGAGACCGGCTTCCTTGGCATAGGCCTCGTCCGCGGCCGCGACCCCGACGCCATAGGGCCCATCCTCGTGGATCAGCGCGATCTTGACGTCCTTTGGATCCATTCCAAGCTTTGCCTTGGCGTGCTCGCTCATGAAGCCGGCGAAGGCCTGACCGTACTGGTCGGAGTGGATCTGCGCGCGAAACACATATTGCAGGTTCTTGTCCTTGAACACGGCGGTCGACACCGCGGTCGTGATCCAGAGGATCTTCTTCTGCTGCTCGACCTTCGCGGCCATCGGCACGGCATGCGCGCTGGAATAGACGCCGTTGATGATGTCGATCTTCTCCTGGCTGATCAGGCGCTCGGCCTCGTTGATGGCAACGTCGGCCTTGCTCTGGGAGTCGGCGGGGACAGGCACGATCTTGGTCTTGCCGCCAATGCCGCCCTTCTCGTTGACGAGATCGATGGCGATCTGCGCGCCGACCGAGGAGGCGACCGAGCCGCCCGCGGCGAATGGTCCGGTGAGATCGTAGATCAGGCCGATGCGCAAATTCTCGGCTTGCGCCTGGGCCCGGGTCCAATCGAGGCTGAGTGTGGCGGCGGCAGCCGCCGTACCCTTCAGCAGCTGCCTGCGTGAAGTCGGCATCCTATCCCTCCCTCCGGTCAGTCGTTTGCGACTTGCCTTATGTTTTCCGGCAAGTATTTGGAGGGCGATTCCGAAAGTCAACATGCGCCGCACTAGGCAATTCGGATGCATGCAGCCGACCGCGATCGCGTCTGCATTTTTCCCTGAGTCTCATTCTTTTTGCGCAGTGCCGTCTTTGGTTCGCAATCATTCGCCGGCGCTGCATCGGGGTGGCGCTGAACATCCGCTTGTCATGCGGGTATTTTCAGCTTCGTCGCAACGCGGCATCATCTCCCGCAGATGTGATGGCATTGCTCCACGCGTTCGCAGCAGGGCAGGGCCCATGACCGGCATTCGGCTTGTGCGCATCGGAGGTTGCGTGGCATCCTAGCGCGGTAAATTGCACGGGAAGCCCAATTCCCGGCTTGGCCATTGCGCCGCGTTAAGGGTGGAAACAAAAGCTCAGGAGAAGAGATATGGTGTGGACGCTTCGTTTTACGGGGCTCGCTTGCGTTGGCCTGTTGCTGTCTTCGGCCAGCGCCCTCGCAGGGCCCAAGGTCGTGTCCGGTCCGGGCGCCGATCCCGCATGCTTCAAGCCCTGGTCTGCTCAAACCAAGTTCTTCCAGTGGGATAAGAAGCCCGGTCCCTACAAGATCGCCCTCGTCAACGGCTTCGTCGGCAACACCTGGCGCATCCAGATGGTGAAGACCGCAAAGGCCTTCGCCGCGCAGCCGGGCATCAAGGAGAACATCAAGGAGTTCAAGGTCGTCTCGACCGGCACCGATGTTGCAGCGCAACTCGGCGCGATGGAGGACTTCATCAATCAGGGCTTTGACGCCATCGTCACCATCGCCGTCGCCCCTGACGGCTTCGACCGCATCATCCGCCTCGCCGACAAGAACAATGTAGTCGTGGTGCCCTTCGACAACGTCCTCGACACCGACAAGGTGATGATGGTCAACGAGGACCAGAAGGAAATGGGCCGCATGTCGGCAAAGTGGCTGATGGATGAGAGCGGCAAGAAGGGTGGCGACATTCTCGAGGTCCGCGGCCTGCCGGGCAACTCGGTCGACCGTGATCGCCATCTCGGCTTCCGCGAGGTCATGGAAGCGCCCGGCAACAGCTTCAAGATCACCGAAGTGGTCGGCAATTGGGACACCGGCACTTCGCAGAAGGTGACGGCGGACGCGCTGGCCGTGCATGGCCATTTCGATGGCGTGTTCACGCAAGGCGGCTCTGACGGCACCGTGCAGGCGCTGATGGCCGCCAAGCACCCCTTCGTGCCGATGTCGGGCGAGGGCGAGAACGAGTACCGCAAGCAGATCGCCGATCACGCCAAGGACGGGCTCAAGGGCATGTCCTATGGCCAGTCTCCGGCGCTCGTCGCGATCGCCACCAAGGCGGCGATCTCCGCGTTGCAAGGTAACGTCATGCCGCAGCTGATCTCCATCCCGATCCCGGTCGCGACCTACAAGGACCTGAAGCCCGGCACCAATTACTGGCCGGACCTCAACGCCAACTTCTTCGCGCCGAACCAGTTCACGCCCTGTGGCGTCAACTTCACGGCTCCGGAGATCATGTCGCAGAGCGAAAAGAACACCCAGTGAGCCTACTGGAGACGTTACGGTTGCGGCCCGGCCTTTGCCGGGCCGCCGCTGCGTGAGCCCCGACATGTCCGATGCCGTCCTGACCCAACCTGCCTTCCTCACGCTCTCTGGAATTTCCAAGCGCTACGCCGGCGTGCGTGCGCTCGAAGGCGTCGACTTCGCCTGCGAGCGCGGCAAGATCCACGCGGTGCTGGGCGAGAACGGCGCCGGCAAGTCGACGCTGATCAAGATCATCTCGGGTGTGGTGCAGCCCGATTCCGGCAGCATGCGTCTTGCCGGACAGGACGTCAGCTTTGCAACGCCCTCCGCCGCCAATGCCGCCGGCGTCGTCTGTATCTTCCAGGAGCTGTCGCTGATGCCCGACCTCTCGGTCGCGGACAACATCTCGATCGCCGCGCCGCCGCGCCGCTTCGGCCTGATCGACGCGCGAGCGCAGCGCCGTCGTGCCGAACAGCTGCTGGCCGAGATCGGCTGCGAGGACGTCAATCCCCTGATGCGCGTGCGCGACCTGCCGCTGTCGCGTCGTCAGGTGGTGGAGATCGCCAAGGCGCTCGGCAAGAAGCCGCAGCTCTTGATCCTCGACGAAGCCACCTCGGCGCTCACCAGCGCCGACGTCGAGAAAGTGTATGCCATGCTGGCGCGCCTCAAGGCCGAAGGCGTTGCCATTCTCTACATCTCGCACCGAATGCATGAGGTCGAGGCGCTGGCCGACCGTGCCTCCGTGTTTCGAAACGGCCGCCATATCGAGACCTTCGACAAGGGCAAGCGCTCGACCGCCGATATCGTTCAGCTCATGATCGGGCGCGACATCGCGACCCAATATCCGCCCAAGCCCGCGCGTGAAGCGGTGAAGCCGGTGCTTGATATCGAGAATTTGAGCTGGGACAGGCGCCTCGATCGCATCTCTCTCCGGGTGGGCGCCGGCGAGATCGTCGGCCTCGGCGGGCTCGACGGCCAGGGCCAGAAATCCCTGCTGCTGGCGCTGTTCGGCGTGCTGCGCGGCGTCACCGGGCGGGTGACCGTCGAGGGCCACGAGGTGCGCCCGGCGTCTCCGGCGGCGGCGAAGTCGGTCGGCATTGCGCTGGTGCCGGAGGATCGCAAGACCGAAGGCCTGATGCTGCCGATGTCGATCGCGGACAATCTGGTGATCGCCTCGCTCGATGCGATCTCGACCGGCCCTCTGGTCGATCGCGCGCGCGAGAATGAGGTGATCAAGCGCGCCATCGCGCGGCTCCAGATCAAGATCGGCGCGCCTGGCGACGCGGTCTCCACGCTGTCAGGCGGCAACCAGCAGAAGGTCGTTCTCGCCAAATGGCTGATGACCGATCCCAAGCTCATCCTGCTCAACGATCCCACGCGCGGCATCGATGTCGGGACCAAGCAGGAGCTTTACCGACTGATGCGCGAGCTCGCCGATCAGGGCGCGGCGATCTTGTTTTACTCGACCGACTACGACGAGCTCATCGGCTGCTGCGACCGGGTGGCGATCATGTATGACGGGCGCATCGTGCGCGAGCTCGAAGGTGACGAGCTCACCGAGACCAACATCATCGCGAGCGCGCTGAACATCGACGCCGCGACGCCTGATGCTGCCGGAGCCGCCCATGCTTGACGATATCGCCATCAGGGTCCGCCAGAACATCGGCATCGTCACCGCCGTCCTGTTGTTCGCCATCCTTTATCTGCTCTACAACCTTGCCCATCCCAAGGGCTTCTCGTCGGCGGTGCTGGTGCAGAACGGCGACGAGATCTTTGCGCTCGCCATGCTGGCGATGGCCCAGACAGTGCCGGTGCTGGCATCGGGACTAGATCTTTCCGTGGGCGCCGTCATGACCATGGTGGGGTGTTTCGCAAGCTATCTGCTCACGGGGGCGGCGGACGGCACGCCGCTGCATCTCGACATCTTCGGCCTGCAGCTCGGCCTCGGCACCTTCCCCGGCGGGGTGAGCGGCATCCTGCTCGGCATCGTGCTGTGCCTTGCGACCGGCGCACTTGCCGGCTTCATCAACGGCTGCGTCGTCGTCTACGGACGCATCCAGCCGATCATCGCGACGCTCGCGACCGGCGCGGTCTATATCGGCATCGCGCTGTTTCTGCGGCCGACGCCGGGCGGCAAGATCGATGAGGATCTCAACTGGGCGCTGACCAATTCGCTCGGCGATTTCGCCGCGACCGTCCATATTTTCGACGACGGCGCCGCGAGCTGGTTTACACCGGTGGCCTGGATCCCGGTGCCGTTCGTGCTGCTGATCCTGATCGCGCTCCTGGTCTGGGTGCCGTTCCGCCGTTCCGTGATTGGCCGCGCCGTCTATGCTGTCGGCTCCGCTGAAGGCGCCGCCTACATGTCCGGCCTTCCGATCGAGCGCGCCAAGATCGCGGCCTTCACGCTCGCCGGCTTCTTTGCCGGCTGTGGCGGCCTGTTCCTCGCCATCCAGACCTCCTCCGGCAATGCCGACATCCCGCAGGCCGGAGCCTACACGCTCAACTCCATCGCCTCCGTCGTCATCGGCGGTACCTCGCTGTTGGGGGGCACCGGCAGCGCGATCGGCTCGATCTTCGGCGCCATGGTGCTGCGCGTCATCTCGTTCTTCTTCCGCATCTTCGACATCGCGCCGCTGCTGCAGCCGCTGTTCGAGGGGCTGATCCTGCTGGGGGCGGTCAGCATCAGTGCGCTCGGAGTCCTGCGCGTCAAGAATACGCTGGAGCTGTTTCGATGACGACTGCGTCCCTCGGGCTCTCTCGCGACGACCGTCCGATCCTGATCGCGGCGTTGTTCATCCTCGTCATCCTCGTCGCCGGCACGGTCTACACCTTTGCCCGGTTCGGCAGCGCGCCGCTGCTGTCACCGACCTATCTGTTGCAGCAGCTCCAGATCGGCGCCTTCCTTGGCATCGTCTCCGCCGGGATGATGATGGTGATCCTGATCGCGCAGATCGACCTGTCGGTGCCGTGGACGCTCGCCGCCGCGGCGATGATGGCGACATCGATCGGCGGGCCGCTCGCCATTCCGGTCGGGCTTGGCGTCGGGCTAGTTGTCGGTCTCATCAACGGCATCGGGATTGCTTACCTGCGCGTCCCCTCGATGATCTTCACGCTTGGCGTCAACGCGGTGATGCGCGGCCTGATGGTCGCTCATACCGGTGGCTATGCGCCGCAGACGGGCGCCACCGACCTGATGCGGATGCTCGCCGGCGACCGCACGCTCGGTATTCCCAATGCCTTGTTCGTCTGGATCGCCGTGTCGGTGCTCATCGCGATCGTTCTCCAGCGCACGACGCTCGGCCGCTACGTCTATGCCATCGGAAACAAGGAGGCCGCCGCGTATCTGGCCGGCGTCGATACCCGCCGCATCACCGTGATCTGCTTCGTCCTCTGCGGCCTCGCGGCCGCGCTCGCCGGCGTCCTGCTCGCCGGCTACTCCACCAAGGCCTATCAGGGCATGGGAGATGCCTATCTGCTGCCGTCGATCGCAGCGGTGGTGATCGGCGGCACCAACATTCTCGGCGGCCGCGGCCGCTATCTCGGCACGCTGATCGGCGTCGTGCTGATCGTGCTGCTCAACAGCGTGCTGTCGATCATGGACATGCCCGAGGCTGGCCGCCAGGTGATCTACGGCCTCGTCATCATCTTCATGTTGCTGGTCTACGGCCGCGGCGAACGCGTCACGAGCTGACGTTAGAGAAACTGCGACGCCAGGGCTGGCGTTTCGACCAGCGCGTGAGCGGCGTATTCGAGCGCGGATCTAATTTGCGCCCGCGTTGAAGGACCGCAGATGCATACTCTGACGGCTTCGGGGGGCGGGTCAGTTACCACAAAGGCGTCGCTTGCGACGACGCCGATGCCGGTCTGCCGCATGTGCTCCACGAAAGCCGAACGTCTCCAAGGTGTGGGCAGCTCGACCCACAGGTTGAAGCTGAGGGGATCGCCGCGATAGGACCCTTTGGGAAGGATTTCGGCGGCGAGCTTTTGCCGTGCCGACGTCTCGGCGCGGATGAACCGCAACATCGTGTCCGCGGTGCCGTCTTCGATCCAGCGCGTCGCGATCGCCACGGTGAGGGGAGATGCCATCACGGTCGCTGACCGCAGCGCCGAGGCAAACGGCCAGGCCGAGCGCGTATCGGGCACGACGACATAGGCGGTGCGCAAGCCTGCTCCGATGCACTTTGCCAGTCCCGCGACGTGCCAGGTCAGGTCCGGCGCGATCGCCGCGAAGGGCGCGTGGCCGTGGCCATGTTCGGGAATGAAGCCGTAGGCGTCGTCCTCGATGATCGGCAGCTTGAAGCGTCGCGCGATCGCGACGATCTCGCGCCGTCGCGAATCCGGGATCGTCAGCGTCGTCGGATTCTGCAGCGTCGGATTGAGGTAGATCGCCTTGGGCTTCAGCTTCTTGCAGGCATCGGTCAGCGCCTGCGGCTCGATGCCATCCTGATCCATCGGCAGGCCGACGAGATTGATGCCAAGCTGCGCGGCGATCGACCTGATCCCGGGATAGGTGATGGCCTCGCACAGCACCACGTCGCCAGCTTTCGCAAGGATCGAGAGGATGCCGAGCAGCGCCGGATGGGCCCCCGGCGAGACGAAAATGCGATTCTGTGCCGGCACCAGCGCGCGGCGGCCGAGCCAGCTCGAGGCGGCATCCTTGTCGGCCTGCGTGCCGCCAAAGCCCTGGTAGCGCAGCAGCGATGCGATGTCGCGCAGCACATGTTCGGCGCCGGCCTGCATGCGCTCGATCAATTCAGGGTCGTCGGGCTCGGGCGGCAGGTTCATCGAGAGGTCGACGGGGCGAGGCGGAAAGCTCGTTGCCGAACGCCGCGGCCGCGGCTTGTCGCGCACGAAGGTTCCCTGTCCGACCTTGGATTCAATCAGTCCGCGCTTCTGCGCCTCGACATAGCCGCGCGCGACGGTCGTGAAATCGACGTCGAGGCGCTTGGCCAGCTTCCGCTGTGGCGGCAGGCGGTCGCCGATCACAAGCCGTCCGGCTGCGATGTCGTCGGCAATTGCGTCTGCGATGGCGAGATAACGCGGCTTGTCGCTGCTCGAGAGATCGGGTCGCCAGTCGGCCATAGTTCGGTTCCGGTCAATTACGTCAGTAGAATTGACTGTATATTGTTGCAAGCACAGACGCAATTGTATCGGTGATTTCTGCTGCTTTGGAAGAGGGTTCCGGCTGAGCGCGTTGCACATCGATCAGGCGCGCTGCTTAGTATTTTTCAGGCACTATTTTTCGAGCACGGCGCGAGCACATCCAAATCCAGTCAGGTCTCCATTCAACATTGAATGTATAAATGAACGGAAATTGAATGGTTTGATGATTTGTAGTGCAGAACGCTGCTTGGCACATTGATTGCAAAACCTGATCTCGATCCGGGAGGGCCGGACGTGAACAGGAGGTGTCTATGCCAGCAGTGAACATGCCCGCGCGTCAGAAGGGCGACTTTCTTGTCGACTACGAAGAGAAGGTTTTCGAGGACGTCAAAGCGAAGCCGGGTGAGAAGGCGCTGGTCACCTTCCATACCGTCGCGTTCGAAGGCTCGATCGGCCTCGTCAATATTCTCCAGGCGCTGCGCCTGAAGCGGAAGGGCTTCGAGACCTCGGTTCTGCTTTACGGTCCCGGTGTCACGCTCGGCATTCAGCGCGGCTTTCCAAAGATCGGCGACGAGGCCTTCCCCGGCGCGCAGAACTTCAACAACCAGCTCGCGAAATTCATGGATGAAGGCGGCAAGGTCTATGCCTGCCGGTTCGCGCTGCAGGCGCTTTACGGCCATGGCGAGCCGTCGCTCATTCCGGGCATCCGGCCGATCAATCCGCTCGATGTGCTCGACCTCATCCTGCTTCACCGCAGGGACGACGCGTTCATGATCCACACCTGGACAGTCTGACCTCGGTTGGCTCGCGCGACGGACGAGGGAGAGCACAAGTGACAGCGAAGCGCACGATCAGGGCTGGCGCTGTTCAGATCGCGCCAGATCTGGACACGCCGACCGGAACGGTCGACCGGATCCTGGCGGCCATCACGGAGGCGGCGGGCAAGGGAGTCCAGTTCGCCGTCTTTCCGGAGACGTTCGTTCCCTGGTACCCGTATTTCTCCTTTGTCCGTCCGCCGGTTCTGAGCGGTGCCGAGCACATCCAGCTTTATGACAATGCCGTCGTCGTGCCTGGTCCCGTGACGGACGCGGTCGCGCAAGCGGCCAAGCGCCACGGCATGGTCGTGGTGCTCGGCGTCAACGAGCGCGATCACGGCTCGCTTTACAATACCCAGCTCGTGTTCGATGCTAACGGCGCGCTTCTCCTGAAGCGCCGCAAGATCACGCCGACATTTCACGAGCGCATGATCTGGGGGCAGGGCGATGGCGCCGGCCTGAAGGTGGTCGAGACCGCGGTCGGCCGTGTCGGCGCGCTCGCCTGCTGGGAGCATTACAATCCGCTCGCCCGCTACGCGCTGATGGCCCAGCACGAAGAAATTCACGCGGCCCAGTTTCCGGGATCGCTGGTCGGACAGGTGTTCGCCGACCAGATCGAGGTGACGATCCGGCATCATGCGCTTGAAAGCGGATGCTTCGTCGTCAACGCCACCGGCTGGCTGACCGAGGAGCAGATCGCGAAAATCTCGCCGGAGGAAGGCCTGCGCAAAGGTTTGCGCGGCGGCTGCATGACCGCGATCGTCTCTCCCGAAGGCAATCATCTGGCGCCACCGCTGACCAGCGGTGAGGGCATCCTTGTTGCCGATCTCGATCTCGCTTTGATCACCAAGCGCAAGCGGATGATGGACTCGGTCGGCCACTACGCCCGGCCGGAGTTGCTGTCGCTCGTGCTGAACGACCAACCGGCGCGTCCGATGCACGGCTTTCACCCAAACCGCCTCACGCCCATGTCGAAAGACCAATCAGATGAGAGTGCAGATGTCGCAACCCCAGGCGATGCCGACCGAGCAGCTGATCAACGAGTTGCAGTCCTTCGGGGTTCGGCTCGCTGATCCCAAGACCGGGGGCACGAGCCGCCGCGGCGGCGCCGGGCCGTCGGATCACACGCCGTTCACGATCGATGGCGCCACCGTGATGATCCCGGTGCACAACGCGCCGGCCTTCGAGAGCCCCTATCTCGTCGAGCGCCCTGACGAGGCAGGACGCAGCCGCATCTCGCGCGACGGCGTGGTGCTGGCCGACGTCTCGTTTCCGTTGCGACCCAAGTTCTACGACCGCACCACCGCGGACGGCATTCCCTATTGGAAGATCGCGACCCTGCACGGGCGCGACGTTCTCGCCACCACGGTGCTGCAGACCTGCATCCGCTATCAGAGCCGCACCAAAACCTGCCAGTTCTGCGCCATCGGCCAGTCGCTCGCGGCGGGTCGCACGGTCGAGCGCAAGACGCCGGCACAGCTTGCCGAAGTCGCCAAGGTCGCCGTCGAGCTCGACGGTGTCAGGCATATGGTGATGACGACTGGCACGCCGCACACGTCGGACCGCGGCGCCGGCATCCTTGCGGAGAGCGCGCAGGCCATCAAAGCCGCCGTCGATCTGCCGATCCAGGCGCAATGCGAACCGCCTGATGATTTTGCCTGGTTTCAGCGCATGAAAAGCTCAGGCGTCGACGCGCTCGGGATGCATCTGGAGGTGATCGGGCCAGCCGTGCGGCAAAGGATCATGCCCGGCAAGGCGCAGGTCCAGGTCGAGCAATACATGGACGCGTTTGCCGCGGCCGTGCCGGTCTTCGGCCGGGGTCAGGTCTCGACTTATATCCTGGCTGGCCTCGGTGACGAGCCGTCCGAAATCCTCGCGCTGTCGCGCCGGCTGATCGATCTCGGCGTCTATCCCTTCGTCGTGCCGTTCGTGCCGATCGCCGGCACGCCGCTGGAGAGCCATGCGACGCCGTCTGCGGCGTTCATGCATGAGATTCTGCGCCCGCTCACCGAGATGCTGCGCGCCGGCGGCTTGCGCGCCACCGATATCAAGGCAGGTTGCGGCAAATGCGGCGCCTGCTCGGCCCTGTCCACCTACGAGCGCGGAGCAAGTGCATGATGTTCGAGCCGTTCAAGCCGTTCGTCGCGCCGGAATTCCAGGTGAAGTTTGCAACCGAAGCCTGGGAGCGCGCTGCCGCTGCGGCCTTGCGCCGCAAGGTCTTCTGCGAGGAGCAGGGCGTGTTTTCAGGCGACGACCGCGACGCGGTCGACGTTTCAGCCATCCCGCTCGTGGCCGTGTCGCTGCTCGGCGTCGCCGAGGACGAGGTCGTCGGCACGGTGCGCATTCATGCCGACGATCACGAGGCGGATGTGTGGTGGGGCTCCCGCCTTGCCGTTGAGAAGAGCTATCGGCGTCTCAGCGCAGTCGGCGCCGGCTTGATCCGGCTTGCCGTGTCCTCCGCGCATGCGCGCGGCTGCCGGCGGTTCCTTGCCAATGTGCAAAGTCAGAACGTGCTGCTGTTCCAGCACATGCATTGGCGCTCGCTCGGCGAATTCGAGCTCCATGGCCGGCCGCATCATCGCATGGAGGCCGATCTCGACCATTACCCGCCGTTCCGCACGCCTGAAACCGGCTTCCTCTCATTGGCTAAGCTGGCAGCCTGATGATGTTGACGGACGCCGCGCTCACTGGCCTCGCCGAAACGCTCCGCAAAAGCCGCGGCATCGCCGCCAAGGCCGATATCGCGGCTGTTGCGGCCGCGCTCGATCTGTCGGGCAGCGACGCCATCGCGGTGGGGGACGATTGCGCAGCGATCCCCGAGGGCGACGGCTACACCCTGTTCGCCATCGAAGGCTTCATGAACGAATTCGTTGCGGCCGATCCCTGGTTCGCGGGGTGGTGCGGCGCCATGGTCAACATCTCGGACGTCGCTGCGATGGGCGGACGACCGACGGCCATCGTCAATGCGATCTGGTCCAACGGCGCTGATGAGGCCGCGCCCATTCTCGAAGGATTGAAAGCCGCCGCAAAGACATTCGGTGTGCCTGTCATCGGCGGCCACACCAATGTGCGCAGCAGCCAGAGCCAGTTTGCCGTCGCGATACTCGGTCGGGCCAAGCGGCTTCTCACGAGCTTCGATGCCAGGCCTGGCGACAAGCTCATCGCGGCGATCGACCTTCGTGGCCGCTACCGCGATCCATTTGCGAATTGGGAGGCAGCGACCGACGCGCCCGCGGAGCGGTTGCGCGGCGATCTGGAGATCCTGCCGTCGATTGCTGAGGCAGGGCTCGCACTGGCAGCCAAGGACATCAGTCAGGGCGGCATTGTCGGGACCGCGGCAATGTTGGCGGAGTGCTCGCAGGTTGCCATCACACTGGACGTCGAGGCGGTTCCGATTCCCGCCGGAGCGCCGCTCGAGCGCTGGCTGCTGACGTTCCCGAGCTTCGGCTATCTGCTGTCGGTCAAGCCCGGCGACGTCGACGCGATCCTGTCGCGTTTCCAGCGACGCGACATCGCGGCCGCCGCGATCGGAGACGTCAGTGCGGGAACACGCGTCGATATCAGCGCTGCTTCTGCCCGTGCAACTGTCTGGGACTTCGCGGCGCAACCCCTGATCGGCTGTGCGCCAGATCAGAACCATCAGCGGCGGAGCGTGGCATGAGCGGCAGTTCGTCCCGGCTTCGCATTGCGATCCTCACGCACTCCACCAATCCACGGGGCGGCGTGGTGCATGCGCTCGCGCTTGCCGATGCGCTCGCGGACCTCGGACATATGCCGGTCGTGCATGCGCCTGACCCCGCTGGCAAGGGCTTCTTCCGCCGCAGCATCGCCGCGACGCGTTCCGTGCCTGCATCGCCCGCCTCGGGCGACGTCGTCGCGACGGTCGAAACGCGCATCAAGGACTATGTCAGGTATTTTGAGGATTCTGCGCGTCGCCAGTTCGACATCTTCCACGCCCAGGACGGCATTTCCGGCAATGCGCTCGCGACGCTGAAACAGCGTGGCCTGATCCAGCGCTATGTCCGCACCGTTCATCACATCGATGCATTCACCGACGAGCGGCTCAGCGAGCTAGATCGCCACTCGATCATCCACGCCGACGGCTTATTCGTCGTAAGCCGGTTCTGGCAGGAGCGGTTGAAGGCAGAGATGTCCCGCTCGGCGGGGCTGGTCGGCAATGGCGTCGACACGGTACGCTATTCGCCCGCAGCGACTCCTGGCGATCAGGTATTGCGCGCCCGGCTCTGCCTTCGCGCTGGCCCGATCCTGCTCTCCATCGGCGGGGTCGAGCAGCGCAAGAATACGCTCGGCGTTATCGAGGCCTTCCGGCAGGTGCATGCCGTGCATCGGTCCGCGCAGCTCGTCATCGCCGGGGGTGCATCTCTGCTGGACCATGGCCTCTATCGGCAACAGTTCAATTCGCGGCTGCGCGACGTCGGGCCGCCTGCGGATGCCGTCATCGAGACCGGTCCGCTGCCGGATGCCGAGATGCCATCGCTGTTTCGTCTGGCCGATGTGCTGATGTTCCCGTCCTTGCGCGAAGGCTTTGGCCTTGCTGTGCTGGAGGCAATGGCCAGCGGCTTGCCGGCGGTGGTCTCGCATCTCGCGCCATTCACCGAATATCTCGGCGCCGATGACGTTGCCTGGTGCGATCCGCATCACGCAGGCTCGATCGCGGATGCCACCCTCAGTGCACTCGCCGAGCCCCTGCGCTCGCGCCTGATTGCGAATGGCGCGAAGGTTGCCCGATATCACGACTGGGGCCGCACCGCCAAGGCCCACATGGCAACCTATCAGGAGATGCGCGAGGTGCATTATGCCTGAGATGCACTTCCATGTGCGCTGGCCCGATGAGCGGATCGAGGCCTGCTATTCGCCCTCACTCGTCATCAAGGACCACTTCGTCGCCGGCACGACCTATGCGCTCGACGATTTTCGCGAACGTAGCCGCATTGCGCTGACGATCGCGGCTGAGCGCGTCCGCGAGAAGTACGGCTTTCTCTGCTCGCGTGCGCTCGGGCAACTCACCCGGATCGAGGCGACGGCGGCACAGTTCGAGGCCACGCCCGGCGCTTCCGTCACCATCGTCTCGTTTGAAGACTAGCAGGAGCTTGATCATGCCCGACCTTCACACTCACTATCCGGTCGTCGTGATCGGCGGCGGCCAGGCCGGCCTTGCGATGAGCGCACAACTCAAGGCGCGCGGCATCGCCCATGTCGTGCTGGAGAAAAACACCATCGCACATTCCTGGAAGACGCAGCGGTGGGACGCGTTCTGCCTGGTGACGCCGAACTGGCAATGCAAACTGCCGGGATTTCCTTATGCCGGTAGTGATCCGCACGGCTTCATGCTGCGCGACGAGATCGTCACTTACATCGAGGATTTCGCCAGGCACATCGATGCGCCGGTTCGCGAGGGCGTCGCTGTCACACGCCTCAGGCAATCCGGTCGCGGCTTCATGCTCGAGACCGACGCAGGCGAGATCGCTGCTGACAGCGTCGTGCTGGCCGTCAGCGGATACCACGTTCCCAAGGTGCTGCCGTTTGCCGACCGGCTTGATCCGTCGATCATGCAGATCCACTCGTCCGCCTACCGCAATCCGGATCAGCTGCCGCCGGGCGAGATCCTGGTGGTGGGAAGCGGGCAATCGGGCTGCCAGATCGCGGAGGATCTGCACCTGGCTGGCCGCAAGGTACATCTCGCCGTCGGCAGCGCGCCACGTTGCCCGCGCTTCTATCGCGGCCGCGACGCCGTCGACTGGCTCGACGATCTCGGCCAGTATGACCTGCCCGTGGACAAGCATTCTCTGAAAGAGGGGGTCCGCAAGAACGCCAACCACTACCTGACCGGACGGGACGGCGGCCGCGACATCGACCTGCGCAAGTTCGCACTCGAGGGCATGAAGCTCTACGGTCGCCTCAAGGACGGTCGTGGGACGCGCCTGCAGCTTGGCGATGATCTCCAGGTCAATCTCGACAATGCCGACCGGGTCTACAACGGCATCTGCCGAATGATCGACGAGCACATTGCAAGAAATAGAATTGCGGCGCCCGTGACGCCCCACTACGAGCCCGTGTGGTCCCCCGATGCGGTGCCCACAGAGCTCGATCTCGCGGCAAGCGGCGTCACTGGCATCATCTGGACGACCGGCTTTCGGTCCGACTGGTCCTGGATCGACCTGCCGATGTTCGATGGCACCGGCTACCCAACCCACAAGCGGGGCGTGACCTCGGTCGACGGCGCCTATGTGGTCGGCCTGCCGTGGCTCTACACCTGGGGCTCGGGCCGGTTCGTCGGCATCGGGCGTGACGCTGAGTTTGTTGCCGACCACATCGAGGAGCGATCGAGCGCATCGCATTCCGGCACGTATCAGGCAGGCCCACGCGAGCAATATGCAGCGAGAGCAGCCGTGTAGCTTCCTCTCCCTACACAGCCGCCCGCGTGTTGAGATAGATCGAATACAGCGAGGTCTGTCCGCAGATATAGAGCCGGTTGCGGCGCGGGCCGCCGAAGCAGACATTGGCGACGATCTCGCCGATCGGGACCGTGCCGATATGAGCCCCGTCAGGTGCGTAGCAGAACACGCTGCGGCCCGCCGAGGTCCAGATGTTGCCATGGATGTCGACGCGGAAACCGTCATAGAGCCCGTCTGGACATGTCGCGAACAGTGAGGCGTCGCCGACAGTCTGTCCTTTGACCTCATAGGACCAGATCGTCGGCGGCAGTCCGCGCACATGCGTCGCGCCGGTGTCGGCGACGTAGAGCCGCGTCTCGTCCGGCGAGAAGGCCAGCCCGTTCGGCTGCACCCGGTCGGATACGACGCGCGTGATGGCACCGGAGCTGCCGTCGATCCGGTAGACGTTGGAGGCGCCGATCTCGGACGGGCTCTGCTGTCCCTCATAGTCGCTGTCAATGCCGTAGGTCGGGTCGGAGAACCAGATCGAATGGTCTGACTTGACCACGACGTCATTGGGCGAATTCAGCCGGCGGCCCTCGAACTTGTCAGCGAGCACGGTGATCGAGCCGTCATGCTCGGTCCGGGTGACGCGCCGCATGAAATGCTCGCAACTGACCAGCCGCCCCTGGCGATCGGTGGTGTTACCGTTGGAATTGAAGCTCGGCGAACGGAATACCGACACCGATCCATCGGTTTCGTCGAAGCGCATCATCCGGTTGTTCGGGATGTCGGACCAGACGAGGTAGCGCCCGGCCGGGAAATAGGCGGGGCCTTCGGCCCAGCGGCATCCGCTGGTGAGCTTTTCGAGATTGACATGGCCGATGACCAGCCGATCGAAGCGAGGATCGTGGGTGACATAGGGGAGCATGCGTCCTCCTTGATGAGCCGCAGATTCTTGAGGGGGCCTGCGTGCGGTCGTTACTTTGATCGACCTTGCCGAATTTGCAAGATGGTTCGCTGCAAGGAGCAAAAACGAAATGCCCGGGAAGGCCCGGGCATCGCGCATGTGATCTGGCGTTGGGCCTGTTACTGCGACAGCTTCACGAAGTTCGGAAACTTCAGCTTGCCTTCCGCGATCTTCTCCGGCCAGACCACGACCTGCTTCTCATCCTGCCACTGGAAGACCAGGCCGGTCACGAAGCCGGCGCCCGACTTGATGCCGTGGGTGAACTCGTCATCCTTGCCGTAGAACTGAATCTTGCCGATCGTGCCTTCGTAGTCGGTCTTCTCCAGTTCAGTAACCATCTTGTCCGGGTCGGTCGATCCCGCGCGCTTGATCGCATCGGTGATCATATAGACCTCGTCATAGGCGGTGTAGCCGGTATAGGCCGGCGGCGCGCCGAACTTGGCCTTGAACGCGGCCGCGAACGGCTTTGTCTTCGAGGTCACGGCGACATCGGGCGTCGCGACAGCGAGCGATGGCACGCCGTCGGCGGCGCCGTTGGTGTCCTTCCAGAAGGTCGGACTCAGCGCCTGCGCACTGATGCCGAACATCGGCACCGGCACCTGCTGGTTCTTCCACTGCACCGTCGGCTGCACGCCGACATGGGAGATGCCGGTGACGATGACATCAGGCTTCTTGGCCTCGATGTTGTTGAAGATCGGCGTGAAGTCGGTGGTATCAGGCGAGAAGCGCACATGCTCGACGACCTTGAGGCCTGCCTTGGGCAGGCAGGCTTCGTAGCCGACGTCGAGTGGCTTGGTCCAGGCGGCGTCCTCGCTCATGATCGCGACGGTCTTCATGTGCATCTTGTCGACCAGCAGGTCCTTGGCGGCGTCGCAGACGAGTTGAGCCTGGGCGGCCGAGGTCAGATAGCCGTGGAAGGTGTACTTGTTCTTCTCGTAGTCGTTGTGGATCGCCTTGGTGATCTCGTTCGAGGCGGCGCCGGGCGTGATCAGCGGCATCTTCAGCCGCGCGGCCCAGGGCTCCAGCGCCAGCACGACCTCGGAGATGTAGCTCGCGATCACGGCCGAGACCTTGTCCTCGCTCACCGCGCGCTGGAATGCGCGCACGGAATCGGCCGAGGAGCTCTTGTTGTCATAGGTGACGATCTCGATCTTGCGGCCGAGAATGCCGCCCTTGGCATTGATCTCGTCGGCGGCGATCTGCGCGCCGCCGGGCGTTGCGGCGCCTGCGATCGACTGCACCTCGGCGATGACGCCGATCTTGATCGGGTCGTTCGACTGCGCGTAGGCGGGAGCTGCGAGGCAGAGCGCCAACGCGGAGCTGACGAGGGCGGAAGCCAAAACCGTCGATGATCGCATGGTCGTTTCCCTTTCGTTTTTTGTTGGTACGCGAACTCAAAGAAAATCGGCGCCGGCCTCAGCGGCGAAGCGGCCGGGATCGCCCTCCCAGACGATTCTGGCGTGCTCCAGCACATAGACGCGGTCGGCATGGGGCAGAGCGAAGGTCACGTTCTGCTCGCCGAGCAGCACGGTGATCGAGGTGGTCTGCCGCAGCTTCTCCAGTGCCTTGGACAGCAGCTCGAGGATGACGGGCGCCAAGCCCAGCGTCGGTTCGTCCAGAATCAGGATTTGCGGCTGCATCATCAGCGCGCGACCGATCGCCAGCATCTGCTGCTCGCCGCCCGAGAGCGTCTGTGCCATCTGGCCCTGGCGCTCCTTCAGGATCGGGAATAGCTCGAACAGCCACGCAAGCTGCGCGGCGCGCTTATCGTCGGTCAGATGCTGGCCGCCGAGATCGAGGTTTTCTCGCACGGTCATCTCGCCGAACAGCTCGCGCGACTCCGGGCACTGGACGAGGCCGCTGCGGGCGATCTTCGCCGGGCTCGTGCCGCGCAGCTTCTCGCCGTTGCGAATGATCTCGCCGGTGTAGGGCAGGAAGCCGGAGATGGTGTTGAACAGCGTGGTCTTGCCGGCGCCGTTGAGGCCGACGATGGAGACGAATTCGCCTTCGTGGATGTGGATCGAGACGTTCTCCAGCGCCTGCGCCTTGCCGTAATGCACGCTGACATTCTCGACCTGGAGCAGCGGCACCTTGTCCTTGAAGCTGGTTTCGGGTCGCGCATGGGTCTCGATGGCGCCGCCGAGATAGACCCGCCGCACGGTCTCGTTCTTCATGACGTCGTCGGCCTTGCCGGTGACGATCTCCTCGCCGAGATACATCGCCAGCACTCGGTCGACCAGCGCCGCGACGCTCTTGACGTTGTGATCGACCAACATCACCGCGCGACCCTCGTCGCGGAAGCTGCGGATCAGGTCGGAGAACACGTCGACCTCGGCGCGGGTCAGGCCCGCGAAAGGTTCGTCGACCAGCACGACCTTGGGATCACGCGCGATCGCCTTGGCGAGCTCGAGCCGACGCAAATCGGCAAAGGGCAGCGTCGGCGGGCGGCGGTTCATCACGGAGCCCAGGCCGACGCGGTCGGCGATCCATTTGGCGCGCTCGACCAGCGCCTTGTCCGGAAACAGCATGAACAGGCTGTCCGGCAGCAGCGCCACCATGATGTTCTCCAGCACCGTCTGCCGGTTCAGCGGCCGCGAGTGCTGGAACACCATGCCGAAGCCTTTGCGCGCGATCTTGTGCGCAGGCAGGCCCGCGACATTCTCGCCTTCGAACACGACGTCGCCCGCGGTCGGGCGCTCGATGCCCATCACGCTCTTCATCGCGGTGGATTTGCCCGAGCCGTTCGGCCCGATCAGGCCAAAGATCTCGCCGCTGTTGACCTCGAAGCCGAGGTTCTTCACCGCGGTCAACCCGCCAAAGCGTTTGGTGAGGCCGCGGACTTCGAGCACGGGCCGGTTGGAAAGCCTCTGATCCATTACGAGCGAGCCTCGCGCGAGAGGGCCGCCCCTAAGAAGCCGCCGGGGAAGAACAGGACGACGAGCAGGGCGACCGCCGAGACGATGAAGGTCGCGAGCTCGCCGGTCGGACGCAGGAATTCGCCCGCGACGATCAGGAAGATTGCGCCCAGCGCTGCGCCCAGCACGGTGCGGCGGCCGCCGAGCACGGCTGAGACGATCACGTTGACGCCGACCGCGACATCGACGACGGTGCCGACCGAGGCGGTGCCGAAATAGAACACCAGCAGCGCGCCTGACAGCCCCGAGAAGAACGCGCTGACGATGAAGGCGGCAAGCTTGTGCTTGACGATGTTGAAGCCGAGCGCGCCTGCTTGCACCGGATCCTGGCCGCTGGCCTGCAACACGAGGCCCACGGGCGATTGCGACAGGCCGTAGAGGATCGCCGCCGAGATCGTCATGAAGCCGAGCGCGATCCAGTAATTGGCGCCGGCATCGATTGTGATGACGTCGGGGATGGTGAGGCCGATCTCGCCGCCGGTGAGGTCCGCGAACACCACGATGAAGTTTTGCAGCATCAACACCGCGACCAGCGTGGTCAGGCCGAAATACGGCCCGCGCACGCGCAGCGCGGGCAGCGCCAGCACGAGCCCTGCGACGACGGAGGCGAGCGCGCCCAGCACGATGCAGAGATAGACCGACCAGCCGAACTGCGCATTCAAAATGCCGGCGGTGTAGGCGCCGACGCCGATCAGGAAGGTCGGGCCGAAATTGACCTCGCCCGCGAAGCCGAACAGCAGATCCCAGGCCATCGCGAACACACCGAAATAGAACGCGACGGTGAGAAGGCCGAGCACATAGCCGGAGACGTAAAGCGGCAGCGTCGCCGCGATGATCACGAGCGCCAGCGAAACGAAGAACAGGCGCGAGGTAAAGAAGCCGGCCATCTCAGCGCCTCCCCAGAAGGCCCTGGGGCCGGATGTACATCACGAACACGAGCAGCAGGAGCGCCGGAATGGTGCGGTAGGCCGGCGAGACCAGATAGGCCGTCAGCGTCTCCAAATAGCCGACCACGAAGGCTGCGATCAGCGAGCCGGAGACGCTGCCGAGGCCACCGAGCACCACGATCGAGAACGCGCTCGCGGTCAGCGGCCCAACGCTGTAGGAGCTGACGCCGAGGAACATGCCGAGCAGCACGCCGGCGATGCCGGCCAGGATGCCGTAGATCGCCCAGACCACGATGTAGATGTTGGTGAGCTCGAGCCCGAGCAGCGTCACGCCGCGCGGGTTCATCGAGGCCGCCAGCACCGCCTTGCCGGTGCGGGTGCGGTTCACCAAGAGCCACAGCAGTCCGATGACGAGGCAGCACACGATCGCCGTGAAGATCTCGTTCTTGGGCGTGCGGACGCCCAGGATCTCGACCACGCCTTCGACGATCGGCAGCACGGTCTTGGCGTTATTGGTGAAGAAATAGGCGATCAGCTCCTGGATCATGATGCCCCAGAGCAGCGTTCCCGTGAGGACGAAGATCTCCTTCTCCTCATTCGGGATGCGCCGGGAATCCTGGATCGGCTTCACGACGGCGAAGTAAGTGAGGAAGGCGGTGAGGAGGGCGACGCCGACGCCGATCAGCGCGCCGGCATAAGTGCCGACACCCAGAATGCTCGCGGCGGCCCAGGCCGCCACGGCGGCGGCCACCATGATGGCGCCGTGGGAGAGGTTGAGCACGCCGGAGACGCCGAAGATCAGTGTGAAGCCGGTGGCGCCGAGAGCGTAGAGAGCGCTGATGGCAAAGCCATCGATCAGAATCTGGAAAGCTCGCATTGATGATTGGCAATCCGCTCTATGAGCTGGCAGTCAGGCTGCCGCTTTGAGGAAAGGTGCAGCGCCGCAAGTGGAAGCTCCCGGGAGATGGTCCCGGGAGCAATTCCGATCAGTTGCTGAGCTTGATGAAGCTCGGGAACTTGATGTCGATCTTGGCGACTTCCTTGGGCCAGACCGCGCTCTGCTTGCCGTCCTGCCATTGCAACATCAGCCCGGTGATCAGGCCCTTGCCGTACTTGATCGAGTGCGTGAACGGATCGTCCTTGCCGTAGAACTGGACGCGGCCGATCGTGCCTTCCCAGTCGGTCTTCTCCAGCGCATCGACCAGCTTGTCGGCGTCGGTCGAGCCGGCGCGCTTCACGGCGTCGGCGATGTAGTAGACCTCGTCATAGGCGGTGTAGCCGGCATAGGACGGGTAGTTGCCGAACTTCTTCCTAAAGTTTTCCGCGAACGGCACCGACTTCGGCGTCACCGCGACGCCGGGCCCGGAGACGCCCTGATAGAGCACGCCTTCGGCGGCCTGGTTGGTGTCCTTGCCGAAGGTCTCGTTGGTGGCCTGCGATGAGATGCCGAACATCGGGATCGGCACCTGCTGGTTCTTCCACTGCACCGTCGGCTGCACGCCGACATGGGAGATGCCGGTGATGATCACGTCGGGCTTGGCGCCCTCGATCTTGTTGAAGATCGGGGTGAAGTCGGTGGTGTCAGGCGAGAAGCGGATATGGTCGAGCACCTTCAGCCCGATCTTGGGCAGGCATTCCTCGTAGCCGACATCGAGCGGCTTGGTCCAGGCGGCATCCTCGCTCATGATGACCGCGGTCTTCATGTGCATCTTGTCGACGAGCAGGTCCTTGGCGCCGTCGCAGACCGAGAGTGCCAATGCCGCGGAGGTCAAATAGCCGTGGAAAGTGTACTTGTTCTTCTCGTAATCGGCGTGGACGCTTTTGCTGATCTCATTGGAGGCAGCTCCCGGCGTCACGAACGGCGTCTTCAGCCGCGACGCCCAGGGCTCGAGCGCCAGCACCACTTCGCTGATGTAGCTGGCGATGACGATATTGACCTTGTCCTCGTTCACCGCGCGCTGGAAGGCACGCACTGAGTCTGCCGAGGAGGAGTGATTGTCGTAGCCGATGATTTCGATCTTGCGGCCGTCGACGCCGCCGGCGGCGTTGATCTCGTCGGCGGCGAGCTGCGCCGCCTGCGGGATCGAAGCGCCGGCAATCGCCTGCGCTTCCGCGATGACGCCGATCTTGATCGGATCGGCTGCAAAGGCCGCACCTGAGGCCGCTAACACCACGCCCGCCGCGGCCGCACCAAACGCACTTCGCAATGCACCAGAGAGTGCTTTATTCATTTTGTTCTCTCCCTTGAACCAAGCTTCTTTGAGCTATTGGGCCCGGACTATAACGGCGAGAGAATCCTCGGCAAGTGAAACTGTATTCAGGAGTGTACGATGGGGACTAAAGTCTAGCTGCGTAAATATCGGGCAGGACGGAGCGTTATTCCGCACGCAGGCATGCAGATTTCGCCGACGGGCATGCGCCTGTATCGCGGCGCGCAAGCGTGTCAGCGCAATCGCCGCCGCGGCAGATCGAGCGGCTTGAGGCGGGCCGGATCGAATGGCGCCAGGTCGACGTTGCGCGTTGCGCCTTCGACGATCAACTCCGCCAGCGCTTCGCCGGTCGCTGGGGCGTTGAGAATACCCCAGACACTATGTCCTGTCGCAACATAGAGCCGTTCATCCTGCGGTACGCGGCCAATCAGCGGCAAGCCGTCCTCCGTCACCGGACGATAACACGCCTGTTTCGCGATGATCTTCTCCGGTCGGAACAGCGGCGATAGTCGGCCCGATATTTCTTCCACCCATTTCATGCTGTTGGGCTCCGGCCTCACGTCGATCGGGTCAGTGGGAAAGGCTCCTGTGTCGGGGCAAGCGGTCACATAGGTGCTGCCATCCGGTCGAGGGAACACCTCGACAGAGGTGGTTTCGCCGTAGATCTTCGTCTCGAGAAACAAGGCGTCTGCCGACACATGCGTGCCCGTGTCGTACACGATGCTCGGGCTGCGTTGAGCATAGAGAGCAGGCAAGCTCATCCAGTTCGCGGCGAGCAGCGACCATGGTCCCATCGCGATCACGACGGCATCCGCCTCGATAATGCTATCGTCAACCTCGACACCCTTCGCGCGCGCCCCATCCCCATCGCGCACGATGCCTGTGAAGCGGGTGCGGCGAAGCTCGGCACCTTGCACGATCGCCGCGTTCATCATCGCCGACGTGAACTTTTGCGGATGAACGATCGCGGTCGTCTCGGTCGTCCCGATGCGTTGCGCGATGACGACGCCATCGCTCAGCCAATCGAGTGCGGACGGCGTATTTCGGCGCGGATCGTTGTCGTCGGCAACAAAGCCGCTATAGGCCGTCATCGGGCGATGGCCCCAATCGCCGGCAATCTCCTCAGGCAACTGCGCGTGAAGTACAAAGCTGCGTCGCGCCAGCGCGTCGAGCGGCGTGCCTGCGCACCAGTCGCGCGCCAGAAAGCCACCGGCCTTTCCCGATGCGGCGGCCGCCACCTCGGTCCGTTCGACGACGATGACATCGACGCCATGGCGGCTCAGGAAGTAAGCAGTACAGGCCCCGATCACGCCGCCGCCGCAGATCACAACGCGCATGGCTTGTTCCCTGATCCGCGCCTACGTTTGCGAAGACAACCTAGCTCGAATACCCGCGTTCCAGCGCGTGACGCTGCTGATAGCGGTCCAGCGCGAGATGGACGAGGCGTGTCAGCAGCTCGCCATACGGCACGCCCGAGGCCTCCATCATTTTCGGATACATGCTGATCGAGGTGAAGCCGGGCAGGGTGTTGATCTCGTTGAAGCAGAATTCGCCGGTTTGCCGGTCGAGGAAGAAATCGACGCGCGCGAGGTCGCTGCATTCGAGCGCCGCGAACACCTGCACCGCCAGCGCACGCACGCGCGCCATCTGGGCTGCATCGAGCCTCGCCGGAAGATCGACGCGTGCGCCGTCAGGATCGAGATATTTGGCTTCGTAGGAATAGAACTCGTGCTGGGCGTTGGGATTGAGCTCGCTGGCAACGCTTGCAAACGGCGTCTCGCCCTCGAGCACGGCGACCTCGATCTCGCGGGCGTCGATGCCCTGTTCGACCAGCACCTTGAGATCGTAGCGAAATGCGTCATCGAGCGCGGGCCCGAGCGCATCGGCAGTCTTGACCTTGTGGATGCCGACGCTGGAGCCCATGTTGCACGGCTTGACGAACACCGGGAGCGTCAGGCCCTGGATCGCCCTGGCGAGAGACGCAGCGCGATCGGCGACGAAAGCCTTGCGGGTGAGCACGCGATAGGGCGCGACCGGCACGCCGGCGAATTGCGCCAGCCGCTTGGCGACATCCTTGTCCATGCTGACGGCGGAGGCGAGAACGCCCGATCCGACATAGGCAATATCGGCCAACTCCAGCAGGCCCTGCACGGTGCCGTCCTCGCACAGCGGGCCGTGCATGACCGGAAACACGACGTCGATCTCGATCGGGCCGCCTGTGCCCTCGACAACAGGCATGAGAACGCCGCGTCCGTCGGTGCCTCTGGCGAGCCGCATCTCGGGCGCATCGGACAGGATCGGCAGCGAGGCCTGCGCCGGGTCGATCGCCGAAAGATCGTTCCATTGCCACCGGCCGGTCTTGTCGATGGAAACAGGGATCACCTCGAAGCGCGCACGGTCGAGATGCCGGAGCACGGAGGCGGCCGATTTCAGCGAGACCTCGTGTTCACCGGACCTGCCGCCATAGAGAACAACGACGCGAATTTTGTCTGTCATGGCTCAATTATCACGCGCTTTGCCCGGAAGTCACGTGCTGCCTGCGCACGGCTAGATCGTCCTGGTCGCCAAAATCTCTCGGGCACGCTCGAGGTCGGCCAGCGTATCCACGCCGAGCGGCTCCGTCTTGATCACCTTCGCGTCCATCCGCATGCCGTTCTCGATCGCCCTGAGTTGCTCGAGACTTTCACGCTGCTCGAGAATGCCACGTGGCAGACCGACATATCTCGCCAACGCCTCGCGCCGATAGGTGTACATGCCGACGTGATGATAATGCGTTCCTGCGCCTGCGGGAATCACGGCCCGGCTGAAATAGACCGCGCGGCCGATGGTGTCTCCGGGATGGATCGCAAGAGCGATCTTCACTACACTCGGTGCCTGGAGTTCGAGAGGATCCTCGATCTCGGTGGCGAGCGTGGCGATCGAACAATCGGCATGCCGCGACAACGGCTCCATGGTCGCCCGTATCGTCAGGGGATCAATGGTCGGCAGGTCACCCTGAAGCACGACGACTACATCGTGTGCCGCTCCCGCATCGCTCAGCTGAAGGGCCGCGTGCGCACGATCCGATCCTGTCGGGAGATTTGGGTCGGTCAGGACCGCACGACCACCCAAGCCATCGATGACATCGACGATGGCTTGATCGCCACAGGCAACGACAACGGGGCCGATATCCGCCTCGAGACCTCGTCGCCAGACGTGGGCGATCATGGGTTTGCCGTTGATGTCGGTCAGTGCCTTGCCCGGGAGCCTGGTCGAACCGAGCCGGGTGGGAATGATCACGATTGGACGCATTGAAACCTTCTGCCTCTTGAACGGGGGCACGCGCCGCCGGAGTCGGCCGCGCAAAATGGATCTGCTCGGAGAGCGCGGCAGGCGTCGCAACCTGCCGTCGCAGCTCGTCTTTGGACAATTCGAGGATATCGCCGAACGGATCCGCGGCGCCAGTGGGGCACGCTGGCGCGTCATCGTGAATCCTAGTCCGGTCCGCCTTCGCCGGGAAATGTTTCACGTGGGCGTCACAACCCCTCGATACGTTCATCGAGGCAATTTGGAGCCACGGGCGGGCTTCTTCTCATTTTCGTAAACCGGACTCGGCGCGGGGCAACTCAACGCTGCCTTCTGCGGTGAGCCCTCTTTTGTCCAAAGCAACTCTCGGGAGTGACGATGACGAGGCGAGGTGAGGGGAAGTCGAGGGCCATCTGCGGCAAGCTGCGCGCGACGGCCTTTCTTGTGCTTGCAGCCTGCTTTGCGATTTGTTCGATTGTTAGCGCGCGCGCCGACAATGATGACCGCGACAGGGGAGGCGAGAGCCGGGCTTACGCCATCGGGCTCTGGGGCGATTTGCCGTATTCCGACCTCCAGGCGCAGGTCGGCGTGCCGAACCTGATCGCCGACATGAACGCGCAGAGGCTGGCTTTCACGGTCCATGACGGCGACTTGAAGGCTGGCAACGGGACGCCTGGATCGGTGACGCCAACCACATGCAGCGATGCGCTGTACCAACAAGCGCTCGGCTATTTCAACGCGCTGAATTCAGCCGCGATGTTCACGACCGGCGACAACGACTGGACCGACTGCGATCGCGCATCGAATGGGTCGTTCTCCTCGCGCGAAAGGCTCGACTACGAGCGGAAGATCTTCTTCAGCACCGATCTCTCACTTGGCCAGCGGCCCATCAAGCAACAGGTCCAGCACGACAAGCTGTGCCTCGACCACAACAACCAGTTGACCGGTTGCGTCGAAAACCGTCGCTGGATCATGAAGGGTGTGGTTTACGCGACGCTCAACATTCAGGGGTCGTGCAACAACCGTTGCGATACGCTACCCGACGACGCCGAATGGGCCGCGCGCAACAACGCCAACATTTTCTGGATGCAGCAGACCTTCGATGTTGCGAGAACATACCGTGCCGCGGCTGTCATGTTCATCTCGCAGGCCGATCCGGGTTGGGACCAGTCGGACGGAACCCGCGCTCCGTTGCGTGACCCGAAGACGCTCGCGGAAACCGATGCCAATCCCGACGGTTTCCAGGCCTTTCTCGTCGCGCTGCGCGATGAAGTTGTCGCCTTCGGCAGGCCCGTCGCTTACGTTCATGGCGACTCCCACTATTTCCGGGTCGATCGCCCATTTCTCGATGCCAAGGGGCGACGGCTCGAAAACTTCGTCCGCGTTGAGACGTTTGGTGACAATCAGGCGAACGGTAACAACGACGTGCACTGGCTGAAGGTATTCGTGGACGACCGAAGCCGCGAAGTGTTCGCATTCCAACCGCAGATCGTGCCGGCCAATCGGACCGCCGTGCCCGCGCCTCCGAAGCGTGGCGACGATTGACAAGCGGTGCCGAGCCTTGCTGCTCGGCGAAAGAAACAGGCGGTGTAGGCGCTGATCGCGCCACCGCCAGAGATGGTATGCCGTCGCGAGACTCGACTCGCGGCTAGCGATCGCCTTTGCCTTTGCTTGTGGGCAATGGACAGTTGCTGCAGCACTGGTCGTCACACATCCGGCAGATCGTAAAGCGATCCATCTCGGATGTGTCCTGCCTCGCCAGCAAGTCATGTATCAGCGTTCCCAGGCGTTTGGTTTCAGCCGGCGACAGCACGTCCAAAAGCGATGCAACGGCTGAAATCCTTGACGCCAACAGCTCCTTCCTGCTTGCAGCGCCCTTCGTCGTCAAATGCAGGGCGACTTCGCGACCGTCCTTGCCCGGCCGGCGTTCGACAAGCCCATCGGTGACCAGCCGGTCGACGAGCCGGACCGTACCGGAATGTGACAAGTCAAGGATCCGCCTGAGCTTGTCGTTCGTCATGCCCCGGCCGTAGCCGATGACGATCAACGCCGCTGGCGTCTCGCCACCCCGGCCCACCACGTCGCGCGCGCGCTGCTCGATGCGATCCATGACGGCGAGCGACAGTGCACCCAGCAAATTCGCGATTCCTGTGTCCATGCGGGGGAGAATATGTGCGGAGCGCACAAAAAACAACTTGACCAAATATGTGCGCTACGCACATATTATCTGGATGATGATCCCTGCAGTCATTGGCGCTGCATGTGATCACCCGCGCTTCTGAGTTGGTGGAGCAGGGCTGTGCGGCAGCGGGCGGTGCAGAGCGATTCGCTGGGGCGTGAAGACGAGGAAGAAACAGGGAGAAGGCGATGACTATGCAAAGCACGGCCGCAGTAGCGACGAACGCCTTGGGCAGCGAACCTGCCTTGAAATACGTGCAAGCCAACGGTGTGCGGTTTGCTTACCTCGAGCAGGGGAGCGGGCCTCTGGTCATGTTCATGCATGGCTTTCCCGACAACGCCTGGTCTTATCGGAAGCAGCTGCAAGTTTTCGCGGACGCAGGCTATCGTGCCGTCTCGCCGTTCTTGCGTGGCTATGCGCCGACCGAGATCCCCGCGGACGGAGTTTTCGATCCCGTCGCCTTGGGCAAGGATCTCGAAGCGCTCATCGCAGCGCTGAGCGGCGACGGCCGGGCGTGCGTCGTTGGCATGGACTGGGGCGGTACGTCGACGTTTCAGGCGCTCGCCACTGCGCCGGCGGCGATCAAGGCCGCCGTGGTCATGAACACGGCGCACCCGATCACGTTCTCAAGCATCAGGAGGGATCCGGACGTCGTTCGCTCCATCTTCCATGTGTACTATTTCCAGTCTCCAGGGGCGGAATCGGCGGTTAACATCGAGGGACTTCCCTTCGTCGATTATCTCTGGAAGCTGTGGTCACCATCATTCAAGGACGAAGCGCATCTTCGTTCGATCAAGAAGACGCTCGGCTCTCCCGGCACGATGGCGGCCGCGCTCAAATATTATGGAGGGCTGACCGAGGCCGGGCGTCTCGGCCGGCTGCCGATCAACGACATGCATACGCCAACACTGACGATTTACGGCAGCAACGATCCGACCGCAAAATATTCGCTCAAGGAAGAGTCGCTGTTCAAGGGGCCGCACAAGCGCGTTGTCCTGCCTGACGTCGGCCACTTCCCGCACCTCGAGCGCGAGGACGAAGTCACCACCCTGATCATGGATTGGTTCAAGGCGCATGCACCCGATTGAGTGAATGCCTCACGATGAGGACTTTTCAACGACGACATCCTTCTGGCTTTTGATCGGGAGCACGGACCATGGACGCCAGCACGCAGCAGAAATACGCCGAGACGTTTTACGGTCTTCACAAGCGGGGAGACCCGCTTATCCTGTTCAATGCCTGGGACGTCGCGACCGCGAAGGCGATCGCAAGGGCGTCTCCGGCCATCGCCACCAGCAGCGGTGCGGTTGCGGCCGCACTCGGCTACGCGGATGGAGAAAACGTGCCGCTTGATCTCGTCGAGGGCTTGGTATCGCGCATGACTGCCGCGGTGTCGGTTCCCGTATCGATTGATCTGGAGGCAGGATATGGCGAAACGCCGGAAGCTGCGGCGACTTCAGTGGCTAGGATTCTCAAGGCCGGCGCGGTTGGTATCAACATCGAAGACGGGCTCTTCGGGGGCAAACGACAGCTCGCCGGACCGGACTATCATGCGGCGAAGATCCGGGCGGTGCGAGACGCAGGGCGGAAGTCTGGAGTCCGGCTGTTCGTCAATGCGCGAACGGATCCATTTTTGCTGAAATTCGGATCGCCGGATGAATGCCTCGACGAAGCTGCAAGGCGCGCGAAGGTCTATGCCGAAGCAGGGGCCGATGGCATCTTTGTCCCCGGCCTGACCGACCTTGCCCTCATCGAGAAGCTCGTTAAGGCCACGCCGCTGCCGGTCAATATCATGGTGACGCAAGGCACTCCGGAAATTTCGGATCTCGCCCGCCTCGGCGTCCAGCGGGTGAGTCTCGGGCCATGGCCCATGATGGCGGCGATGCGCGTCGTCGGCCAGGCTGCTGCCACGGTTGCGGAGGGAAAGCAGTACGGCACGTTCCTGCAACCGAACAGCTGAGTGACAAGGAGACGCGGCGCCGGCGAGAGATCCCGGCGCCGTGTCGCTTACGGCCTGCGTCGCTCAGCCGGGCCCTGCACCTTGCGTCGCCGTGTACACCGCGTAGAGCGACTGGCTCGCGGCCATGAAGAGGCGGTTGCGCTTGGGACCGCCGAAGGTGATGTTACCGCAGACTTCGGGCAGGCGAATGCGGCCGAGCAGCTTGCCGTCCGGCGACCACACCGTTACGCCGTTGTAGCCAACCGCGCGGCCGGCGTTGCTGGAGGCCCAGACGTTGCCATTGACGTCGCAGCGCACGCCGTCCGGCCCGCACTTCACGCCGTCGATCATGAAGTCGCTGAACCGCTGCTGGTTCGATAGCTTGTTGTCGCTGCCGACATCGAACACGAAGACCTCGCCCTTGCCGCCGGCGCCGGTGTCGCCGGGGCCTTTGCCGGTCGAGACGACATAGAGCTTCTTGTAATCGGGCGAGAAGCACAGGCCGTTCGGATCGGGCACCTGGTCCTCGGTGACGACGAGATCGACGCGGCCACTGGGATCGATGCGATAGCAGTTGGTCGGCAACTCGCGCTTCTTCGGTATGAAGTCCGCCGGCTGGCCGATCCTGGGATTGAGCTTGCCGCCCGAGTCGGGCTCGCCCTCGTAGAGCTGACCGCCATAGGGCGGATCGGTGAACCAGTAGCTGCCGTCGGGATGGGCGACGACATCGTTCGGCGAGTTCAGCTTCTTGCCATTGTAGTTGTCGCAGAGGAACGTTGCGGTGCCGTCGTTCTCGTAGCGCGTTACCCGCCGCGTCAGATGCTCGCAGGAGAGCTGGCGCCCCTGGAAGTCGAACGAGTTGCCGTTGCTATAGTTCGACGGCGTGCGGAAAACGCTGACATGGCCGTCGTCCTCGCTCCAGCGCATCTGCCGGTTGTTGGGGATGTCGCTCCACAACAGATAGCGGCCCTGCGCGCTCCACGCCGGGCCTTCAGCCCACAACACGCCGGTATAGAGCCGCTTGATCGCTGTGTTGGGCTGCGCGAGATCGTTGAACGACGGATCGACCGCGATGATGTCGGGGTCCCAGAAATAGGTGGTCGGCGCGCCGCGCGGGCTGAAATCGCGCGGCGGTGTGGTGATCGTCGTCGGCGGGGCGGCAGGGCCGGTCTGGGCGAGCGCCGTGCCCGTTCCGGCCATCGTGGCCGCGGCACCAAGCGCAAGTCCCTGAACCAGCGTTCGTCGTGAAAGCGCAACATCCTGCTCACGCTGCTGTTGGCGTGTCATTCGCGTCCTCCCGGGTCATGTTGGCTGGCCGGTTGATCCGGCCGAGCAGGCGCAAGGTTAGTCCCATTCATTTCCGGTTGCGAGGGCTGGGAATGCAATTTGAGACACAACTAAAGCGCGCAATTGTGAAGTTGCCGACTTTTCTCGCGCCGCATTTTGGTCCAGCATTCGAAGCAGGAGCGAGGGGGAAAGCGACATGGCTGGTGTTGCCCCGAAGAATGGTCCGTCGAAAACCGAAGACGAGATCAAGGCGGACGAATTGCACGTACGGCAGATCGAGGCGGAAAAGGCGCTCAAGTCCGCGAATGCCCCATGGTGGCGAAGGGCTGACCCGTTGACGCTCGCGATCCTCGCGGCGGCCGGGTCTTTGGTTGGAAACATCCTGTCAGAGCACAGCAAGGCGAAAGACGATCAGGCGTTGGAGCAGACCAAGGCGCAGTACAATCTGGTACTGCAAGCGATGGCGACGAACGATGCGGCTGCTGCAAAGCGCAATATACACTTCTTCATCGATGCTGGTCTGCTCGCGGACGGTGATTGCCGGATCCGCAACGCAATCGACAGCGACAATCCCGTGCTGCCGTCGTTATCGGGCACCGCGCCGGCAGGCCCGGCGAACCTGCTGTCGCCGCCGTTGGTCGCGTCACTCTACAACTTCCCGCCGGGCGTGGACGGGAGGGGACAAACCATCGGAATTGTCGAGTTCGGTGGTGGGTTCGACAGGAAGGACCTTGAGCAGTATTTCTCGAGGTTGAAGCTTCCGGTGCCGGAGATCATCGCGGTGCCCGTCAACGGCGGGGGCAATCATCCGTCCATGACCGACGACGGGACTGACATGCAAACCGCGATGGACATCGAGATCGCCGCCGGTACCGCGCCGCGCGCGCATTTAAAGGTCTATTTTGCGCCGGTACCCAAGACTGAGGGTTTCAATGCGGCGGATTTCGCCCAAGCGGTTCGGCAAGCCACGGCCGATCAGGTCTCGGTGCTGTTGATCGGCTGGGGGCTGACCGAGAGCCGGTGGAAGGATGAGGACATCAAGCTTGTTGACGGTGCATTGGAGCAAGCCGCCAAACAAGGCATCACGGTGATCGCACCTTCCGGCGAAAACGGTGTTACGGACGGTATGACTGACGGGCGCCGCCACGTCAGTTATCCAGCGTCGAGCCCTTGGGTCCTGTCGGTCGGAGGCACGACCGTCAAGATCGAGGATGGCAAAATCAAATCGGAGAAGATCTGGCGCGACGGTCAGTCGGCGACAGGTGGCGGCGTGAGTGAGAAGTTTGCACGACCAGAATGGCAAAATGGAGTCAAGGTGCCACTTCGGGCAGACGGGAGCACAGGACGCGGCCTGCCGGATGTCGTCGCCACGGCTGACCCTGCGGTGGGCTATACGCTCTTCGTGCATGGCAACGCGGTGGTCGTGGGAGGCACCGGAGCAGTCGTTCCACTTTGGGGCGGCCTCATCGCGCTGCTCAATCAGGCCAACGGCCACAACCTCGGCTACGTGACCCCGCGGTTCTATCGCGAGTTCGGACCGGCGAAGCTGTTTCGTGAGATCACCGAGGGAGACAACGGCGTGTCTGGTGTCACCGGCTTCAAGGCAGGTCCAGCTTGGACACCAGTTGCGGGTTGGGGCAGCCCGGATGGCGTCAAGCTGATCAATTGGCTGCGCACTCATCCTGATGGCACGTCGACAGCTGCGAATGTCACTGCTTGTCCAGCCACGACCAGCCAGTAGAGTGCGTTTTCCACCGCGGGTGCGCATGACGGTTCCACCGGCATGAACGACTGTTCGTTCGCCTGAGAATGATACAGCGGTCAGCCTTGACCTCGCCCATATTGCTGCGCAGAACTCGCGCCGGGACAAGTCTCGGAGTTGGTTGTGGGTGTCGTCATACTGATCGTACTGCTCGGGATCGCGTTTGCTGCCGGCTATTTCCTGCGCGATCTGAAGTCTCGCAAACGCCGTGCGGACGCCCGCCGTTGGAGCGATTACGCGCAGCCGGATTGGCTGAACGCCAATGCGCCCGCCAACACCAACGAAGTGACGGCCGCCAATCAGATGGTGCACGCGGCCACCGGCGAGCTTGGTCAGCTTGGTCTGATGCTGGATCGCTGGGAGACCAGGGCCCGCGCGCGCCGGGTGGGATAGGTTGAGCGCCGCGTATCGGCGGCTACAAGAATTCGCGTTGCTCGACGGGCAAAACACCCAAGCGCTGGGTCAACAGGCGTGGTTCAAAATATTCTGCCTTTCCGAAACTCGGATTTGTCGTATGTTTCGCCTATCCTGATCCGCGTTGTACGATGTCGCCTCCTGGGTCCCGGCCCCGCGTAGCAACGCTCCGCGCTGCAGCGCGTCCGGGATACGGACCGCGGTGCCCTGCAACCAGGTCAGCCCCCCTGACCATCTTTTGGCGTTGCAGTTGCGGCCATTTCTCGTCTAGAAACGGCGCACTGAGCCTTCCGGCAACCAACCGTCAACGGTTTTGACCGAGGATTTGGGGCTCAAAAGGGTCTGGCAATGCTGATTCGCGGCCAAATCGATGGGATTTTTGGGGAGGTGGCTCTGGCCGCCGCCACGATCCCGGCCGCGCTGCCCACCCTGCTTCTTGGCGGGCTTCTTCTTAGCTGCCCCTGAGGGCCGGCTGGGCGCTGCGCGCCTGGGCACTCAGGGGTTGGTCGAGATCACCGAACACCTCAAGCGCCCCTAAGACTGACGGCGCAAAAGCTCAAAAGGAAATTTTGCAATGGCCCCCGTGAACAAGTCCGACAAGGACCGCGTCATCATTTTCGACACCACGCTGCGCGACGGCGAGCAATGCCCCGGCGCCACCATGACCTTCGAGGAAAAACTCGAGGTCGCCGAGTTGCTGGACGATATGGGCGTCGACGTCATCGAAGCCGGCTTCCCGATCACCTCGCAGGGTGACTTCGAAGCGGTAAGCGAGATCGCCCGCCGCTCCAAGAACGCCGTGATCGCCGGTCTGTCCCGTGCCCATCCGGCCGATATCGACCGCTGCGCCGAAGCGGTGAAATTCGCAAAACGCGGCCGCGTCCACACCGTGATCGCGACCTCGCCGCTGCACATGCGGGTGAAGCTGAACAAGACGCCGGAAGAAGTGCTCGAGACATCGGTCGCGATGGTCGCGCGCGCGCGCAATCAGATCGACGACGTCGAATGGTCGGCCGAGGACGGCACACGCAGCGAGATGGATTATCTCTGCCGCATCGTCGAGGCCGTGATCAAGGCCGGCGCCACCACGGTGAACATCCCCGACACCGTCGGCTACACGGTGCCGGAGGAATATACCCACTTCATGAAGACGCTGATCGAGCGCGTGCCGAACTCCGACAAGGCGGTATTCTCGGTGCATTGCCATAACGACCTCGGCATGGCCGTGGCGAACTCGCTGGCCGGGGTCGTCGGCGGCGCGCGCCAGGTCGAGTGCACCATCAACGGCATCGGCGAGCGCGCCGGCAACGCCGCGCTCGAAGAGATCGTGATGGCGATCAACGTGCGCAACGACAAATTCCCGTACTGGAACAAGATCGACACCACGCAGCTGACCCGCGCCTCGAAGGTGGTGTCGGCCGCAACTTCGTTCCCGGTGCAGTACAACAAGGCCATCGTCGGCCGGAACGCCTTCGCGCATGAGAGCGGGATCCACCAGGACGGCGTACTGAAGGACGCTTCCACCTACGAGATCATGCGGCCCGAAATGGTCGGCCTGAAGCAGTCCTCGCTGGTGCTGGGCAAGCACTCGGGTCGTCATGCCTTCGTGCACAAGCTGGAAGAGATGGGCTACAAGCTCGGCCCGAACCAGCTGGAAGACGCGTTCACGCGGATGAAGGCGCTCGCCGACCGCAAGAAGGATATCTACGACGAGGACATCGAGGCGCTGGTCGATGAGGAGATGGCGGCCTCGCACGACCGCATCAAGCTGACCTCGCTGACCGTGATCGCCGGCACCCATGGCCCGCAGCGCGCGACCATGAAGCTGGACGTCGACGGCCAGATCAAGATCGAGGAGGCCGAGGGCAACGGTCCGGTGGACGCGGTGTTCAACTGCATCAAGCGCCTGGTGCCGCATGAGGCCAAGCTCGAGCTGTATCAAGTTCACGCCGTGACCGAAGGCACCGACGCGCAAGCTGAAGTCTCGGTGCGACTGTCGCAAGAGGGACGTTCGATGACGGCCCGCGCGGCGGATCCGGATACGCTGGTCGCCTCGGCCAAGGCCTATCTCGGTGCGCTCAACAAGATCGTCATGAAGCGCCAGCGCGACAACGTAACAACGGCTGCGGCGGGCTGACGAACGTAGCTCGTCATTCCGGGTTCGGTCCTGCGGACCGCCCCGGAATGACGGTGCTTGTGGCGATGAATAGCTGCCCTGCTAACGGCCAATAGCGGCTCCGCCTCGCAGCCGCTATTGATGCTGCCGGCTCAAGATCGGCCGCCCTGATGCCGGGCAGCCCAAAAAACAACAGGGAGAGAAAATGCGCACCTTCGCGATCGCGGCGTTCATCGCTGCACTGGCGCTCGGCCTTGCCGGGCCTGCCAGCGCCGACCCGATCATCATCAAGTTCAGCCACGTGGTCGCGACCGACACGCCGAAGGGCAAGGCGTCGGAGAAGTTCAAGGAGCTCGCCGAGAAGTACACGAACGGCAAGGTGAAGGTCGAGGTCTATCCGAACTCGACGCTGTACAAGGACAAGGAAGAGCTCGAGGCGCTGCAACTCGGCAGCGTGCAGATGCTGGCGCCGTCAAACTCCAAATTCGGCCCGCTTGGCATCCGCGAGTTTGAGGTGTTCGATCTGCCCTATATCCTCCCTGATCTCAAGACGCTGCGGAAGGTGACGGAAGGTCCGCTCGGCGCGCGGCTGCTCAAGCTGCTCGAGCCGAAGGGCATCATCGGCCTTGCCTATTGGGACAACGGCTTCAAGGAGATGAGCGCCAACAAGAAGCTGCTGACGCCCGCGGACTATCAGGGCGTCAAGTTCCGCATCCAGTCCTCGCGCGTGCTGCAGGCGCAGTTCAAGGCGCTAGGCTCGCTGCCGCAGGTGATGGCGTTCTCGGAAGTCTACCAGGCGCTGCAGACCGGCGTGGTCGACGGCCAGGAGAACACCTGGTCGAACATCTATACCCAGAAGATGCACGAGGTGCAGAAGTACATCACCGAGACCAATCACGGCTACATCGGCTACGTCGTGATCGTGAACAAGAAGTTCTGGGACGATCTGCCGGCCGACATCCGCGACCAGCTCTCGAAGGCGATGAAGGAAGCCACCGACTTCAACAACGCACAGTCGCAGAAGGAAAATGACGATGCGATGGCCGAGATCAAGAAGAGCGGCAAGAGCGAGATCATCAAGCTCACGCCCGAGCAGGACGAGGCGATGCGCAAGGCGATGGAGCCAGTCTACAAGGACGCCGCAAGCCGCGTCGGCCAGCCGCTGATCGACGAATTCCAGAAGGAAGCCAAGAGCACGACCAATTAATCTAGGCGCTCGATGAATGTAGGGGCTTCCGTGCTGCGACGCGGAAGCCCTTTGTTACAAATGATTTCCAGCTGGCGATTTTGATCCAGATCAAGGAGTTACATCTTCGTAAGAGTGGCCTCTCTGTCCAAGTTGTAAGTTGCACACTGGCTTCGCGACGCTCATCTTCAGGGTATCCTTCCAGAGGAGGTTCGGATGAGGAAGTTCACCATCGCCGCCATCGCCGTGCTCAGCATCGCCGGCTCCGGCGCGGTCTATGCCCAATTTCATCGCCCGTGGATGGAGCACTTCCACCACATGCGAATGAACCCGGAAGATCGCGCCGCCTTGGTCGATGCGCGGATCGCTGCCGTCCATGCCGGGCTGAAGCTCAACGCCGATCAGGAGAAGCTGTGGCCGCCGGTTGAGGCCGCCGTGCGCGACTTCGCCAAGCTGCGCATCGACCGCGCCAATGCGCGGATGAACGCCGGTCCAGGAGACTCGAACAGGGACGCCGACAAGCCGGACGATCCGGTCGCCCGCCTGCGTCAGCGCGCCGAGGACATGGGCGCGAGCTCGGCAGCCCTGAAGAAGATCGCCGATGCCGCCGATCCGCTTTACAAGACCCTCGATGACGGCCAGAAGCGGCGCCTTGCCCTGCTGACCCGCCACCGCGGCCCGTTCGGCGGCGGTGAAGACGGCCCGCCCCACCACTTCATGGAGCGCGGCATGGGTCGCATGATGGACCGCGGCATGGACCACATGCGCGGCGGCGATCGGGACGGCGGCGGAGACCGGGAAGGCCGGCTCTGAGCGCACCCGGATTTCCCCGGGATCAACCTCCGCGAAGCCGCTGGAATCCAGCGGCTTTTCGCATTTCAGGGGGCTGTGGAAGAACCTTGGAAAACATGCGTCACATCGCTTGCCAGACCCGGATCGCTTTGCTAAACGACCGGCCTCGCAAGGCATTGACCGCCTTTCGGGCGCATAGCTCAGTTGGTAGAGCAGCTGACTCTTAATCAGCGGGTCCCAGGTTCGAGCCCTGGTGCGCCCACCATATAAATCAAGCACTTAGTAGAACGTCGATCGCACAGACCGGAACTGTTTTACAGGTCATTTTACAGTTTTGTTCTCCCTTCGAGCTTCAGCACGGCCGCTTCGGCGAGCTGAATGTCGCGGCCGAGGTAATGCGCGTCGAGAATAGCTTCGACGTCTCGCAGACTATGACCGGTGAAGGTCGCAATCTGCGGCACCGTTGCGCCGGCGATTGCAAGCCGCACCACGGCCGTGCCTCTCAGATCGTGGAACGTCAGGTCCTCAATGCCGGCGCGGTCCGACAGCTTGCCCCACGACGACCTAAACCCATCAGAGGTCCACGGGCGACCCAAGGAGTTGGTGAGGATCACCGGGCCGCGGCGCTCGGTTATGTCCAGCACCGTCTTCAGCGGCGCGCCGGCAGGCATCACGATCCGGCGGCCCGTCTTCGACTGCTTAAGTCGGATGTGGGTGCCATCGTAGGCCGACCAGGGAAGGCGGAGAAGGTCGCCCTGGCGCTGGCCGGTCCAGATCGCCAGCATCAAGGCGAGCTGAATCTCCTTCGGCGCGATGGACAGCAGAGCTGCGATATCCTCCTCCGACCAAATCTTGTCTCGGCGACTGCCAGAATAAAGGCGGCCACCGCGCTCGCACGGGTTGGTCGCGATGATCCCACGGTCCTTGGCGAATGACAGAACTCGGGCGAGGACCGTCCAGGCAAAGTCCGCCTTCCGTGGTGTGTTGCCGAACCGGTCGCGCCACCCTTTGAACTCGCCGCGAACCCGACGGTCGGCCAACGCCGCCAGCCGCGCGCAACCGGCGATTCCGTGGTTGGCATTGAGAAATGACATCAGCCCATCGGGTTGGACTTCTTGATCGAACGCCCACTCCAATGCCCGGCCCCACCTGCTTCGGCTGCGCAACGGGGTCTTGGGATCAGCGCTCGCATCGATGATGGTTCTCAACCTGGATATCGTCCCAAGTGTTGGGCGCTCCTTTCAGCCGAGGGAGCGGACCGTCGGTCTCACCGCGCGGCACCGCGTCCTCATCGTCCGCGATCTCGACAATGACTTCGCTGTAAACATCTTGTTTTATCTCTGGCACCGCCAGGGCGCCGGTCGTCGCCTGGCTTCCAATCGGTAGGGATTTTGCCAGGCTGATCAGCTCGGCCGATCTGAGCTCAAACACATATAGCTTCAGGTCCGCCGCACGCTTGATCAACTGATCCTCATTTGGATCATGGAATCTCGCACCGCGCGGCTTGCGATCTTCGTCGAACCCGAGGACCACGAAAACCTTGGGACGGCCTTTAGGGACCGACCGGATCGATACGCGTGGACTCGCCTTCGCTGCGGCAATCGACGGTGTCGTTGCGGACGCTAGCTCGTCGTAGAGGCTCCGAGGAATTGACGGCAGGAACGCCTTTCCCTGAGCGTGAAGGCGGCCTACTGGGATCCTCGTGGCGATCTCGATGAGCTTGGGTCGGTTGACGTTGCAGAACGTCAGCTTGAGGGCTCTCGCGGCCTTCTTGGCCACGCTCCCGTCCTTCCCCGGAAATCGGCCTGCCTTTGGCTTGCCCGTTGCATCGAGCCCGAACACGATTACCGCTGGGATCGAAGAAGTCTTGGCCTTCGAAGTTTTGAGCTTAGCCATGGCGGCCTCCCTGAAAAGCAGAAGGGGCCCGATGCGGGCCCCTTGCTGAAAAGATTGATCTGTTCTGAACCCGGGGTGGCCCGGAAAGTCTAAAGCTTGGCATTTGTCCGCTCCTCTTTCTAAACGAGGCAAATCAACTTGCCTCGCCAAGTATACTCGATGAAATGACGTAATTTGTCAATTAAATCAATACTTTATATGGCAAAATATGACGGTCGAAGAGCCGACGTTACTTAGATTTCAGCGCTATTTTGCTGCAAGAATTGAAAATTATACATGAACTCTGTTCGCAAGACTTGCGATCATCAATATTGTTGCCGTTGCAGACGTCTAGCTCGCCGGCGGCGCAGTAACGCCAAAGAGCATGCTGAATAAAACGCGGAAAATCGGCCGGAAAACCAGAATCGAACTGCCGCGCGTCGATCTCTGTCGAGACAAATCGCAAGATATCGGCGCAGCCGTTCTCGCCGTAGCAGCGCGGGCCATAGGGATGATCGGCGCCAAATCTCGCCAAGATGCCAGTGCGAGCAAGGAAGTTATGGATGAGCCGGTCGATCACGATCATACGGCTGCCGACCTTGAACCAGGCAGGTCGCCGCTTCCGGTCTGCCATGAGAACGGAGGAAAGCGTCATCGTGAGGACTTTGTCCGAAACGCCGAAAATGTGGCGCATCGGGCCGACTACCGACTCTTGGGCGGATAAGTTGGCAGCCGCCGCAGTTGAGAGTTGACCATCAATCCAGTGGAAGAGATCAGCTTTGGCGACGTCTCTCACAAAAAAGAACAAGCTGAAAGCAGTCTGGTTGAGGCGGCCATTTCTGAGCGGATATTTGGGCAGGGGACATCGGCGAACCTGGCGAGGATGACTGCAGGTGCGCCGGGTCTTGTCGTATCGGCAGTCCTCGAAAGCCCAGTAGCTGTCCAAGAGGGGGCAAGCCGGAACCGACGCAAGTTGAGCTTTGAGCTCGCGCCAGGTTACGCTGCCATGCGTCTCGAGGTAAGACGCGGCGACCTTGTCGGAGATGCCTTGGAAGTTAAAGGTCTCGACCGTCCAATCAAAAAGGGCCGGTGAGTCCTCGGAGCGCACGATGCCTCGGAGCCTAAGATCAGGCTTGGCGACGTCTCTCTGACGGAGGCCCGCGGACCGATCCCCATCCCGGACGATGGCCGTAACGAGATCGGTCGCGTACCGGACAGCTCCTGCCGGCAGCCGCGCTGATCCGGTGGACGTCTGCAGAGGATTTCCTAAATCAGCGATATCAGCCTCCTTTGGACGTCGCTGTCCCCATCGATGTACCGCTGAGTGGTCTGGATCGATGCATGACCAGCCAGAAGCTGAACATCTCTGAGAGAGCCCCCAGCCTTGTGAACCAATCGTGCGGCGCGTGTAATGAAGGTTCGCCGCCCGGAGTGCGACGAGCATCCGTCGAGGCCGGTGGCACGAAAAGCTCGATTGAACCAGACCACGACACTTAATGGCGTCATCGCGCCGCCGCGTTCAGATCGGATAACTGGTCCTTCTCCTTGGGACTTAAGTCGCCAAGCGATTAGCGCATTGCGCAGATCCGACTGAAGCGGGATACGACGGCCGTGGCGCTTCTTTGCCGCGGCGTCTCGCAGCTCGATCACCGTGCCGATCTGACCTTCGGCAGTCTCGATCATATCCCAGGTGAGTTTGGCGATTTCGGCCGCGCGCAAGCCTGCCTTCAATGACAGCAGTACGACCACGCGATTTCTATCCGGGTGTCTCGTCGTTTCGGCGAAGAGCATCAAGTCTCGCGCCGCTTGAGCAGAGAGAATCTTGGCTTGCTTGCCTGCCATCTCGATCAAACCGACTATCGAGATTCTAAGCGATCGGCCGTTCAGTGCAACAGAATAAAAGCTTATCAGTTCAGGCTTGGCTGCACGTCCGACTGACAAGGAAATGAGAGTTTGCTTATCAGTGCTATCGGGTTGTCGGCAATGGCGGCAGCTTGGACACGGAAGCGCAACGCGGGAATCGCTAAATTGGAGATGCAGGCACCCGAGGGGTAAGGATACTCGCAGAACTGAATACCGTTCATCGAAGCCTCTTCGCGGTTCACGCCGTGGCCTTGGACACACATTCCATGAGTCCTTTTGTTAGCAACATTCTATTCCTGCAAGGGGGGCTCTGGAACGCTGCCAATGGTGGACTAGGCGAGCTTAGCAAGATACCTTAATGCCCACTCTGAACTTAGCTGAATCTTCGAGTCATCGCTATCACGTCGGTTCCTGCAGTCGCTTGGATTTCTACTCCGGACGCATCCGTTCTCTCTAGGACAAATCAATCGCCGCCAGGACGAAGTCCTACTATTCGACTGTGAGCGAGGACCGTGCGTAAACGAGCTTGAAAGGGCGTGTATGGCTGCACAGGGGCAATGCCGACTCTGCCTGCAGGAGCGAGAACTCCGGAGCAGCCACCTGATTCCCAAATCTATGTATAGACTCCTGCGGAACGATGGGTTCTCGAATCCGAATCCATTCATTCACGGCGCGGAGCGCAGTCTTCAGACATCGAAGCAGGCACAACAGCATCTACTGTGCTCTGATTGCGAGCAACGGTTTAGCAAGCGGGGCGAAGCTTGGGTCATGTCGCACTGCTGGCGATCAGTCGGCGAATTCCGCATCCAGCAGATACTCTTCAAATCCAATCCGATCATTGCGAATGACACACTCAAGATCTACGCCGGTTCAGCTATACCCAAGCTTGACATGGACAAGCTCGTATATTTCGGCGCGAGCGTGTTCTGGCGTGCGGCGGTGTGTGAATGGAGCCTCTCGTCGGAACGCATAAATATTCAGCTCGGTGGCTACCGCGAGGAACTTCGCCGTTACCTGTTGGACGAGGCTATGTTCCCACGCAATGTCGTTTTGCACATCGGTGTGTCCGCACTATCGGGGACGCTCGACGCATGCTTGTTTCCAAAGAGTTCGCGGACAAAAACGGGCATCCACCGTCATCGATTTATCATACCGGGCATGTACTTCACGATGCTTGCGGGATCAAAGATCTCTGACAACGAGCGCTTCCTTTGCGCGGCACAGTCTTCCGGCCGACACATTAGTATCTGGCATCAGAGTGACCGAGAATTCCTTGCGGGAAGTATGAAGAAGATTTTCGCACGATAAAACATTAAGGTGTCGGGCTCGTCTAATCACCTCGGTTCGCGACCGTCGGCAACGGGTAGAAAAGAGTTGCGCGTGTCTGGATTATAGGTTCGGTTGAAGGCGTGTTCCCAGTCAAATAGCGGCATATCGGCGGCTGTTTGGCAGCATAGCGTGCTCAAGGTCGCTGCGAAACCAGCAGGAGACAAGCACGCTGGCATACTGCCTAATACCTGCGATCGCTATGTGGTAGGCTTCTATTGCAGATGTTCCTCTCAACATGAGCTGAGCTGCCACTGAACTTTCATCCAGCGGTGGTTAGAGCCTCGGGGTTTTGTACGCCAAGTGGCGCGGGTGGAGCAACGGACGATCGGCGGAGCTGGTCGGGGTTGCGCAGCCGGTCGTCCGTTGCGGTGAGGTGGGCGGCATAGGCCGCGGGAGTCAGGTATTTCAGCGACGAGTGAGGCCGCTGGAGATTGTAGTCGGCAACCCAGTTGGCGATCTTGGCGCGGGCATCGTCGAGATCGAAGAACAGGGTCTCGTTGAGCAGTTCGTCGCGCATCCGGCCGTTGAAGCTCTCGACAAAGCCGCTCTGCATCGGCTTTCCCGGGGCGATGAAGTTCCAGTCAATGGCTGTGTCCTTGCACCAAGCGAGCATGACGTTGCAGGTGAACTCGGTGCCATGGTCGGACACGATCATTCCTGGCTTGCCACGCCGCTCGACGATCGCCGTCAGTTCGCGGGCCACGCGCCGCCCCGAGATCGACGTATCCGGAATGGCGCCCAGGCATTCCTTGGTCACGTCGTCGACGATGTTGAGGATGCGGAAGCGTCGGCCGTTGGCGAACTGGTCGTGCACGAAGTCCAGTGACCAACGCGCATTGGGCTTGGCCTCCACCAAGATCGGGGCACGGGTCCCCACGGCCTTGCGACGAGCCCGCCGCTTGCGGACGATGAGCCCTTCCTCACAATAAAGCCGGTAGATCCGGTTGATCCCCGAGGGCTCTCCCTCCCGCCGCAGCAGGACGAACAGCCGACGGTAGCCGAAACGCCGCCGCTCGTTGGCGAGGTCACGCAGCCGGCCGCGTAGAGCCGCGTCCGGTGGACGGCTGGAGCGATAGCGGATCATCTTCCGATCCGCGCCCACGATCGAGCAGGCCCGCCGTTCCGACAGGCTCATGACGGCCTGCAGATGCGCGACAGCAGCGCGCTTGGCGGCGGGCCCTACCATTTTTTTGAAAGGAGCTCGCGAAGCGCGGCCGCATCAAGCATCTGCTCGGCCAGAAGCTTCTTCAGCTTCGCGTTCTCCTCCTCCAGGGCCTTCAATCGCTTCGCCTCAGAGACGTCCATGCCGCCGAATTTGGACTTCCAATTGTAGATCGTCGCTTCTGAGATCCCGTGCTTGCGAGCCAAGTCGGCCGTCTTCGCCCCGGCCTCATGCTCCTTCAGCAACGCGATAATCTGCTCTTCCGTGAACCTTGCTCGCTTCATCTGTCCGTCCTTCTTCGGGGCGGACTCTAACTCCTTCTGGAGGAAATACTCAGTGGCAGGTCAGAGCAAGGAAGAGCTAAAGTATCCACGCTCACTGCTGGTAAAAGCGGCAGCGTTGAATGTCGCCAGTGTTTGTTTTGGGGAAGCGGGGAAAATCTATAATCCCACTGGTCGGATGCGCCGTCTTGCCCCCGTTTTCCGTTGCATTGTTGTCGGATTGATATCTTGGAAATAGCGATCCGTCCATTTTATCCGATGCAGGGACCTAGCGGGTAGAATTTGTAGCCCGTTCAAGTAGTGACGCCCCTTCTCGATGAATCCAATAATCTGCGCATGACTACCCTTGTTAAGTGCAGCAACTTGCGGCATCCCCCCAGAATACTGATCTTCGTTCGAGAACAGCGAATCGCAGAAGCCCGAAAAGATGGCGCTGCCTCGATTCCCCACGTCGGAATTTACCCAGCGATCAATGTATTTCCGTGCGAAAGGCTTTCCGCTTCCGATAAGCGAGACTACGCCGGTAGTCATTGGAACTTCGAGCGACTTGCTGTGCCACCTCCGAGCCTTGACCGCATAAGAAATCTCCCAGCCGTAAAATTCTCTTGATTCCTCTTCGCCGGCTCTCATTAAGTGCAGGATTGAGAAGTCTTGATCCGGAGTTCCGTTCCTTCGAGTGAATGATGTTTTTAACGCCTCGCAAATGACATCTTGCTTTTCTTGAGCATCCGCAGTGCTTCGAAACAGAACGCCGTTATCAATCGCCGAAACAATCTGTGCAAGCACAAGGCTTGGGAAGACAACGTCGCCGCAGTAGCCAAACATGTGAGATTCTATTCGACACGCAAATACTTTCCGAGCTCCGTCCCAATGGCTCTTATGACCAAGCCATGTAATCCTGCTGTCGCTAGCAATGTAAATTGAGTTCGGACGACGAGCATCTCCAGCTCGGTACGTTACCCAAGACAGTACCGTTGTCATTCAATCCTCCTTCGCAATTTGCAAGTCACTGTCAGGAAAATTTTACCTTTGAGCAGATCGCGGCTGTCGAGCCATCCGTTGCGTCCTCAACACCTAACGCTGTCGTACAATCTCACGCCTGAAGGTCGTCGCAGAACGCTAGATTACTTCTCAAAATGGAGGCAGGCCACTGATAAGGAAATTAAGAAAAGTTAGTCAGTTGGAGTTATCCATTCGAGCTGATGCAGGTTGACGAGCCAAAGAACGGGAGCAGATCGCCATAGCCCCAAACCAGAGTTCCACCGGCCCCCAAAAACGGAAGCAGAAAGGCCGGGTTGTAAAACCAGAATTGCAGGACTGAACCGCCGCTGAGATTGGCGGTGCTCGGTTCGTGCCATTCAAGAACAGCATAGAGCGCGGCGGCGGCTAACACGACAATCGCGCCGCCTCTCTGGAAGTTTACGCTGGAATGTGTGATCGAAGCCCAATACCAATGTCCGGCCAGAGAGGACGCTGGTCCACAACGCTAGACGGGGAGCAAAGTATCTTACCGCCTTCCGTTTCATATACGGCACCGTGTCGGAACGTTGCCATTCGCGAACAGCTTGCCATGCCTGTTTGAAACTAAACTCTCCGTCGTGGGGTAGCTTCGGTCTGTTGCCCTGCATTACTTCATTCTCTCGCAATAGGGTTCATACACAAGGGGTCTGGCTGCGCCGCAATTTGGTAGGTCCGGTGAACTCGACCTATAAAATTCTTTCTTCGTATGACACTAGGAAATAGCAAGCGCAAGAAACCCCAATATACTCGGCGCGTTGCCCGGCCGTTGGCTCGCGCTGAAAAGCATCGGCAATGAGCCTTGCGACGCACCCTCCTGGTGCACGTTCCGGGCCAACCCGACACGCAGCTGCAAAGGTGCCGGCCCTAGACGTAGCGCCGGGCCATTCGCTTAATGACGTCGCACATCTTGCGTTGCCTCATATGGCGCGCTGCGCGTCGTTTGCGGCGCGAATAACGCCTTGCCATGCAGTTGCCCGGCTTCACGCCCCAGACCTTCGCAGCCCTCATGCAGACGACCATCCTCTCGTCGCGCTCCGCTTGAGGAAAAAGGGTCGACTGAGCCCAATCGAGCATCGCCCGGCTTGAGGGAAGGGCCGCCAGGACATGATGGTCAGTGAAGGTTCGGGAAGGATAGGCGTCGATATTGGCGATCGCGACGTTGTCGTTAACGGCGGTTGCTTCGCCAAGCCACGCCAGACGCTGCCTGCGCCATTTTGCGGCCTCAGGATGATCTTCGGTGAAGGCGGGCCGTCCGTCATGGAAATCCTTAAGTGCCCCTGAAGTAACAGCTGGATAGCACAATGATTGAATCGTGACTTTTGTACCGGGGACCGCGCTCTTTGTGAGCAATAGATCGGCCAAGAGGTTGGTGATAAGCTGAGGGATGAGGTGAACGACGCCGTCCTCGCACTGAGTACGGGCGCGAACCGCCGTCATGCTGGCTGACACAGGACAGCTCGACGGTTGGCCCCGAGCACCTTCGCCCAGCTGCTACGGCGATCGCTCAGGCCGCAATTCCTTGCTCGGTTCGGGCTGGCCGGACGCGGGGAGTGGAAATCAAGCCTTGGGGCCTTCGCTAACCGTGGCCTGCGCGGATCGCCGTTTAAAGATCATCTTAGCCGGAGTGTCTGCCGCGAGTTCGAACGGCGCCCACGTCATGTCTTCGACGAGCCGGTCCCGTCCGCAGATCATGTGCCGGACCTTTGGAAAATGCGCGAATTGGCCCGCGACATTGCGGTTGAAGCCGTGCGCCAGCTCGATCGGCATCTCCCCGTTCACGAAGGCTCCGTCGAAGTCGCCGACGACAACCTGGATCAGCGTGTGCGGGTCGACCGCCAGCACGCGCTGGAACGGCACCATGCCCGGGAGGGGCAAATGCATCGCGGCATGTGCAGGAGCAGGTGCGGGCAGTACGGGCGTGGTCGAAGTCCGGAGCGGGATCGGCGACCGTGCCACCTGGATCAACGAACGGTCATAATCGTCTGCAAACGAGCGCAGGGCCATCGCGTTGAACATGAGCTTCGCAACTTCTGGGTTGGCGCGCAGGGTCGCGTACATCTCCCGCTCGTCCTGGGTGAACTCCATCTCGGAAGAAGCATCGGCCGCCATCGCGGCGAGCTCTGCGCTTGTTTGAAGATAGTGGGGTGTGCGGGCCTCGAGATGCCGAACGAGCGAATAGAGAATAGGCCGGTCGGTCTGGTCGAGGTCGGCGGAACGTCCAGCGACAATCTTGGCCCAGGTGTCGCTCCGACTGATCGGCGTCTCGACCGTCCGGTTGATATCCGTCTCGACCGAAATCGGGCGATTGCCCTGCATATGTACATAAAAGTCACGCTCGTACCCGATGCTCTTGATCGAACGCTCCATCCACACGGCGACGGCTCCCTCCTTAGCCAGGGTGGTTACCTTGGTGTGAGCCTCGTCAATGGCGAAGTTGCGGAGGAAAAATTGTGGAACGACGTGATGATCGCGTGGATCGTCCATCGGAAAATGCTCCCTTCGCCTTCGATAGGACTGTGAATCGGCGCGATGCAATGTCCCCGCTCAGGTCAAGTTGTCAACGGGGTGCTACGCCGATCGGCGTCGAGACCCCACGCCAATTCCCACGAGCTAGCCCTTCAGGAATCTCGCGTATGCCCGCACGTCGATCATCGGGACGGTCGCGGACGTCTGCAGTCTCGCGATCAATTCCAGCAGGAAGGCTGTTGCGGCGCGCTTGTCGGCTTCGAGGACGTTCCCGTCGTCCTGCCTCATGAAGATGCCGTGGGCCGCCACGCATCCAAGGTCGAGCGATGCCGTCGCCTCAGCTGTCGCCAGCGCTTTCAGCAACGGGGCGCCCATCGGCGGATTCCACTCGCTTTCGAATGTCAGAAGCCCGCCAATGATGTGCCCGGGCGGCTTGGCAGGCTGCACACCGGCCGCAGACGGTATGGGTAGGCTGGTGCGATACAGAGAGCGCACGCTCGCGATCTTCTTGGCGGCATACTCGACCTGATCGGCATCGATGGATTGCTTGGCTTCAAAGACGGCGTACACGCTTTCAGCCGGGATCACTAATGTGCCGTCCTGCTTGAAGATCAGCGGCGTATATTGGCGATCATAGACGACAATGTCGATCTGCTGGCTGGTCGTATCGGTGCTGTCGATCACAAACGCCCTGTCGACGCGATACCGTTCCGGCAGATAGTTCTTGAGCAGCTCGATCCAAATGCCTTCAGTGGCATCGCCCTTTGCCACCGGATGGCCGATTGCCGCCCGGCTGCGTTCAAGGCGTAGCGAGATCTCGCCGTGAAGCCCGGCCAGAAGGGTCTCGAGCGACCAGCCGCTCATACGACAATGTCTCGCCAATAAGGCGCGGCGAGCGCAGCCGCGGCGGCCTTCTTGATCGCCTGCTTCTCGGCGGCAGTGAGATCGTCCGAGATAGTGTTGTTGGTGTTGGCAGGATCGACGAATCTTGCCGTGGCGATATTGTCGCGCAGATAGGCGAATACGGTGCGCATGTTGTCGCCGAGCGGCGTCAGCCATGCAGTTTCGAGTGCCCTAATGACCGCAAGTTCAAGACAGAACGACGGAAACTCCAGGCCCTTCTGCGTCCGCCAGAGCTTGATCAGCCGGATTTCGGCCTGCCGCCCGGAGTTTTTCACCTTCGTGATGTGCTGCGAGATGTCGGTCTTGGTCCAAGTGTCGCCGCGTCGCTTGTACAGGCTGTAGTCATTGAACAGCCAGTTCTGGCGCTTGCCCGGCACCAGATCGACCGAATAGCCGTGAACCTTGATCCCAATGGAGACGTTCTGGAGGCGCGGCTGGTAACCCGCCGCTTTGAGCGCAACGACCAGCGTCTTGTGAATATCGGACAGGGTTTCAGGGGTCTCGGGGGACAACGCGATGAACAGGTCGAGATCGGTGCCACTGTGGTTGGCGGTACCCTTGGCGTAGGAGCCGCTTGCCGTGACGTCTTGGAGGAATCGGCCCGCCCATTGCTCGATCACCGGCCTGATCGCGCCCGGCACAAAGAAGGCGGGCGAGGCGAGACCGGTGGCTACCTGCTCGCGCAGCAGAATGGCGTTCAGGTAGTCCTGTTCGGACATCATGCGCCAACCTTGAGGATTAGTGTAGCCGTAGAGATCGAGCGCATTCATCAAGGTATGCCTCTAAGAAAAGACCCGGACACCGGCCCGGATCGTGCCGGCACGGCCGCCCAGGTCGATGGCTACATGCCAATGACCCGACTGCGGCACCCGCAACCTGATCGGTGACCGGCGCGCCTCACCGCCGAAGAACTGGTGCTGTCCGCCCTGGCGGCAGCTCTGGAAGTTGCCAGCGTCCATCAGCCGCACGTTGGCGGCGTGATCGAGGCTGACCTCGACCACTGCGCCGCTGTTGAGAAAGCCCAGGTCGTTGTGAAGAAAGTTCATCGTTACTTGTCCTTCACAGTGGTGTTGGCGTGGGACTGGCCGCGCTTGGTGGTGACGTAACGGCCGGAGATCGCACTGCGGTAGTGCGGCCCGCTGGAGCCGTGCTTGCCGGCCGCCTCGTGGACCGTTGTGCTCGGGTGGCTGCGACCATACTTGGGGGTCACGTACTGCCCGGTGGTTGCGCTACGGTAAGGACCGCTGCCCTTGGACGATTTCGACATAAGTCACTCCTTTCCGATCCCCGACCCATGTCGACGATTCTGTACAATTATATCTGTACGATTTGCCCGTCGTCAATGGCCGTGGTACAAAATCGTCAGATCAACGGCGCGGCCCCAAAAGTCCGCGCCGTTGAGATTCGACAGAGGATGTGGATGTCACTGGCTTCAAAAATAAAAGAACTGCGCGTCAAAAAGAAAAAGTCGCTCCAGGACGTCGCCGACGAGGTTGGAGCCTCCAAGGCTCACATTTGGGATTTAGAGACCGGAAAGAGCAGCAATCCTTCCATCGAACTTCTCACCAAGTTGGCGAAATGCTTTGGCGTCAGCGTAGCGGAAATGATTGGCGAAAACCCTGCCGCCAAGGATGTCGATCCTCAGGTCGTCGCGATGTACCGGGAGCTGAAAGAGCTAAGTCCCGCCGACCGGCAGGCCATTCAGGTGATGATGGACCACCTAAAAACCAGGAAGCCGAAAGGATAGTCATGAAGATCACACGGATAGATTTGGCTGACACGGGCTCGCCGATGGGCCTCGCCACCAAGATTCTATCCGTTGAAAAAGACATTCCGATCCCGATGCCGATCGAGGAACTGGCCCGTCAACTGGACGTCGAGAAGATCGCGCCGTTGACCACGGTCGGGTTCGAAGGCGGGCTCTTGACGGATGAAGATCGCTCGACTGGCATCATCCTGGTCAATCAAGCGGCCCCGGAGGGGCGCCGCAGGTTCACCATCGGCCATGAGCTGGGGCATTTCCTAATCGCGACCCACAAGCCTGTCGAAACCGGCAAATTCTTATGCTCACGCGCCGACATGACCAATTGGTCGCTGGACCAGACGAACCGCTATGCGCGCATGGAAGCAGAAGCAAACGAGTTCTCCGGGCTCATCCTGATTCCGCCACCCATACTGCGGAAGTTCATTCCCAAAGGAGACCCAACGCTCGAACACGTGCCCATGATCGCGCAGCATTTCAATGTGAGCAAAGAAGCCGCCGCGCGTGCTTACGCTAGGTATCATCCCCAAGAAATCGCTGTCGTGGTGATCGAGGACGGCATCGTTAAGCGCGCGCATAAGCGGCCTACCTTCCCGTGGATATCGGTCCCCTACGGCAAGCCGGTCCCGAGAACGTCGATCTTCCGTGCAAAGGATCAGCGTCCACGGGTCGCAAGTGAACTTTCGGCGATCAGCCCGGAGCAATGGGTAGATCTGAAGCCCGGCCAGCGCGCCGAGCTTTTTGAGCAAATGTATCCTCAGCAAGACGGTTACGCGCTGTTGATGCTCTGGCTTGAGGTTGAGGAGGCCGAAGAGGCAGATGACGACCGGACGTCGGCGCAGCGCTTCAAAGATCAGCAGGCACGTTGGCGTTAGCCGTCGAGACCCCCGTCCTGAAACCGCTGATTAGCGTCGAGAAGTGGAGAATTTCCTCTAGCAAGTTGCGCAAAACCGCAGCTTCCGGCTTGACCCTCCAAAATGCTTTGTTCTAATTTTGTTCTCATGGCGACAGGGCGATTCCGCGCCGTAATTGAACACAACTGCAGCCGCCCCGATCCGGACAGGAGCCATGCACGAGATCATCTGTCCCCATTGCGATAAGGCCTTCAAGGTCGATGAGTCCGGCTACGCGGATATCTTGAAGCAGGTCCGCGACGCCGATTTCGCCCAACAACTCCACAAACGATTAGAGTTGGCCGAGCGTGACAAGCAGAGCACCGTGGAATTGGCGAAGGCCCAGGTCCGCAACGATCTGCAGAAGACTGCGGCCGCCAAGGATGCCGAGATCCTGGAGTTGAAGTCCAAGCTTGAGGGAAGCGAGGTCGCCCGGAAACTCGCCGTCAGCGAGGCGCTCAGCACAGTAGAAAAAGAGCGTGACCGGTTGGCAAACGCGCTGGCCGAGTCCGAGCGCGACAAGAAAGCGGCCTCGGAGCTTGCCGATGCCCTGTTGGCCGGCGAGCTGCACAAGGCCTCTGCTGCCAAGGAAAAGGAAATTCAGGAGCTGAAGGCCAAGTTGCAGGCTGTTGAGCTTGAGAAGAAACTCGCCGTGACCGAGGCGGTCGGTGCCATCGAAAAGGAGCGCGATGAGCTGAAGAACGGCATGAAGCAGGTCCAGCTTGAAAAGCAGCTCTCCGAGCAGTCGCTGAAAGACAAGTACGAAACGCAGATCAAGGATCGCGACGACGCGATCGAGCGCCTGAAAGACATGAAGGCCCGCCTCTCGACGAAGATGGTTGGCGAGACCCTCGAACAGCACTGTGAGACCGAGTTCAACCGGGTGCGCGCGATGGCCTTTCCGCGAGCGTACTTCGAGAAGGACAATGACGCGCGGACCGGCAGCAAGGGCGACTATATCTTCCGCGACTCGGACGACGCCGGCACCGAGATCATCTCGATCATGTTCGAGATGAAGAACGAAAGCGACAAAACCGCCACGAAGAGCAAGAACGAGGACTTCCTCAAGGAGCTTGACCGGGACCGGACGGAGAAGGGCTGCGAGTATGCCATCCTGGTCTCCTTGCTTGAGCCGGACAACGAACTCTACAACGCCGGCATTGTCGACGTCTTCCACCGGTATACGAAAATGTATGTGATCCGGCCGCAGTTCTTCCTGCCAATGATTACGCTCTTGCGGAATGCCGCGATCAACTCGCTGAAGTACAAGACTGAGCTGGCGCTGGTGAAGGCGCAGAACATCGACATCACCCAGTTTGAAAACCAGCTGGAGACCTTTAAGACGGCGTTCTCGAAGAACTACGATCTAGCTTCTAGGAATTTTCAGACCGCAATCACCGAGATCGACAAGTCCATTGATCATCTGCAGAAGACCAAAGATGCGCTGATCGGCGCGGACCGCAACCTGCGCCTCGCGAACGACAAGGCGCAGGACGTGACGATCAAGAAGTTGACTCGCTCCAATCCGACGATGGCAGCGAAGTTTGCGGAGCTCAAAAGCCATGTCGCTGAAGCAGCGGAGTGATTTCTAGCCAGGTCAGGCAGAAACTACCGTGACGTCAGATTGTGGGTGACCAATAGATGGTCGCAACGGGCCTGTTATTGCGCTGATAAGGTTTCTAACAAAGCGGAGTCAGTCTGCGGACTGATAAGGAAAATAGTGAAAGCTTATCGGTGGAGTGCCAGACGGAGATGAGAGGGCTGCTTTACAACGCTTTATTGGCAGAATTTGAATCGGCAATGCGCGCGGAGGCGTCAGGTGCTGAGGGTTATGGGCTGCTGTCTTCAACGCACACGGCTGCATAGATCGCCGACAGATGACGTCAGCGTAGCGTGGGCGGCAGCCGATCGCCGTGTTGCCTCGCGAGCATCCATTGTGGGTATTCCGCCGAGAGGGCGCTCGCCTGGTCCAGAACGGCAGTTTCATCTGCGGAGAGCTGAATATCGACAGCAGCAAGATTGTCGTCGAGTTGCTCGGTCGACTTTGCGCCGATGATCACTGTCGACACGCTCTTCTGGTGCAAGAGCCAGGCGAGGGCAATCCGGGCGACTGAAACGCCACGCGCGGAGGCGATCGGCTTGATCGCATCGATGACGTCGTAGGCGTGCTCCTTGTTCACCGGCGGAAAGTCGAACGACAGGCGCCTTGCGTTATTGGACGCAGCCGCGCCTTCGCGCGTGAACTTACCGGAGAGGAAGCCGCCGGCGAGCGGGGACCAGATCATCAGGCCGAGCTGCTGATCCATCGCCATCGGGATGATTTCGCGCTCGAGATCGCGTCCCGCGATCGTGTAGTAACTCTGAACGGATTCGAAGCGGGCGTAATTGTGCTGGTTGCAGATCCCGAGCGCCTTCATGATCTGCCAGGCCGACATGTTCGAAGCGCCGATGTAGCGGACGAGTCCGCGCGAGACGAGATTGTCCAGCGCGCGCATCGTTTCCTCGATAGGTGTCACGAGATCGGCGCCATGCACCTGGTAGAGATCGATGTAGTCGAGGCCGAGCCGTTTCAGGCTGGCTTCGACCCCGTGCATGATATGGCCACGCGTGAGGCCGACCTGGTTGGGTCCGGGGCCCGTGCGGCCACGCACTTTCGTCGCGATGATGACATCGTCCCGGTTCACTTTGAGACGCGGATCGCTTGCCCGAGAATGCGCTCTGAGTGGCCTTCTGCATAGACGTCGGCAGTGTCGATGAAATTCACGCCGGCGGACAGTGCGCGCTCGACCAGTACGTTTGCGCTTTGCTGATCGACTTCGCCCCAGACCTTCCACCAGCCCTGGCCTCCAAAGGTCGCCGTACCCAGGCAGAGTTCGGAGACATAGAGGCCGGTACGGCCAAACGCACGATATTTCATCGCTCACTCCCTAGGGCAGTTGCCGCTTGGCGCGGCTATGGAATTTCGTTCGTCGTCGAGGCACTCACCATTTGTGACGAAGAAGTTCGTCGACCGTGCGCGCGGTGCGCTCGAAATGCTCTTGCAGGAGCTCGATGGCCGTTTCAGCGTCGCGGTGGAAACGGTCCATACCTCGGGACACGCCGGTCCATCCGACCTGAAGCGCCTTGCCGCCGCCGTGGCGGCGAAGCGCCTGATCCCCATCCATACGTTTGAACGGCTTCGGTTTCCTGAACTTTTTAGCAACGTGGAATTGGCAAATGATGGTGAATGGATTGAAGTCTGAATTGAGTGCAGGCATCCCCGCGCGGGGATTGCAATCGCCTTTTCCAAGATAGGGGGAGGGATGGAGAAGGGGGATTCGACTTGGGACGTGAAGAGCGCTCAGGACTTCTCGAGCCGCCGTAGAGCGGTTGCGTTGCGTGAACCCGCGCGCGGCTCCGCACTTCCTGGGCGCGTGGCGGCACTCAACTGCTTTCGGATTGGCTGGAGGCGGCAGCAAACTCGGCCGTGATCAGGACGTAATTGCCCCTCTCATCAATGACGGACCCGGAAACTGTGGATCGACTCCGAGCTTTGACCCCTATCGGCGCCAAACCGTGACCCCAGCCCACGGCTGATTTCCATCACAGTGTCAGGGACATCGAGCGGCACGGGTGGGGTCAACCTTGGGCTCTGACTCACTTTTGGTGCAGTTGTTTACGCGGCGCCGATGACGCGTGCCTCAAGCAGATCGAGTTTTGCACGCCCGTACATCTGACGCTTCACCAGTTTGAGCTTTGTGATTTGACCTTCGGTCTGACCGTTCGACCATGGTTGGATGATTGCGGCTCGAACGGC
>NZ_LBJX01000097.1:0-280545 GCF_028128895.1 Bradyrhizobium sp. CCBAU 11434 | reverse complement strand
CCGCCGGAGGCGCGGCAACGGGAGGTGGGGCCGGCGCGGGCGGCGGTTGCGGATCGACCTTGGCCTGCTGCGGCGCCTGCTGGTCCTGCTTGGTGTCGTTCTTCTTGGCTTTCTTGGCTTTGCCCTGGCCGGTGTTGTCATAGACGCCGGGGATCTGCACCGTGCCGCGGTCCGGATCGATGCGGATGGTGCGCCCGCCATACTCGAACGTGTACTGCGCCTGCGCTGCGGTGCTCACCAAAAGGAATGCGGCCGTGGCCAACAGCTTCCTCATTTCCATCTCCCGAAAAGCTGATCCCCGCACCGACGCTTACGCCCCGGTTCATCTGCGAAAAGTGATCTAGATCACTGTCTCCGTATGAGTCGTCTGCCGGTGGTCCCCGGTTCAATAACGCCGGACTCGGTCCAGAGTTGGACGGGTGGTCCAGCTACTTCTCCGGGCAGCGCGAATCCGCGGCCTGCTCGGCACGGGCGAGGGCCGTCGCGTTGGCCTTGCCGGTGTGGATTTCGACCGCTCCAACGAGGCAGGCCTTCTCGCCATTGATTGCAAACACCGAGAGCTCCTGGATTTCGCGCTCGTCGTCACCGACCCGGCTCCAGGTCCGGATCACCGCGGCCCTGGGGACGCCGGCGCGCATGATCCACTGCACCTTGTCGCCAAAGGCTTTGCCGGCACCGCGCCATTGCGCCGTCGGCCCCTGCACCTTCTCGATCGCGCGCCTCGGCGCAATCGTCAGCGAGACGATGTTGCCCTCGTCGGCGAAGCGCACGACGTAGCCGGCCGGACCTGGGCAGGTCCACAGCCCGAACCCTTCCTTGGATTGGTCCTTGCAGGCGGGGCCCATCGCCGGCGTGAAAGGCGTCTGCCCGAATGCGCTGCCGGCTCCCGCCAGCGCGAGCGCCGTCGCCGACACGATCACCAGCCGCATGCTAGTCGAACCAGGCGGCGTAGATCTTCTTGTAGCTGCCATCCTCCATGGAGATGTGCAGCCATTGGTCGACGAAGGCTTTCAGCGCCATGTCGCGCTGGAGCCAGTAGGCCTTCTCCGAGAAGTCGAACGGCTTGTCCGGATGCACTGCGCAGAGCACGCCTGAGTTCTGCTTCTGCTGGTAGCGGGTCTCGGAGGCGTCCGTCATCATCAGGTCAGCGTTACCCTTGGCGATCTCGTGGAAGATCTCGGTGTTGTCGGGGAAGACGGTGATGTCGGCATCCTTGATGTTGGCGCGCGCGAAACGCTCATTGGTGCCGCCGGGATTGACGATGACGCGGATGCCTTTCTTGTCGATGTCGGCAATGGACTGGTACTTGCCGACGTCGGCGCAGCGCGCGATCGGTGTCTTGCCCTCGCGCATGATCGGGATCGAGAAGTAGCCCTTCTTCTGGCGATCGAGCGTCACGGAGACGCCTCCCATCGCGATGTCGAACTGGTCCGCCTCGAAATCCTTCATCAGCTTCGGCCAGGCCGTCGGCACGAACTCGACCTTGACGCCGAGCGCCTTGCCCAGCGCCTGCGCCATGTCGACGTCGAAGCCGGAGAACTGCTGTGTTGCCTTGTCCAGATAGGTGAAGGGCTTGTAGTCGCCGGTCATGCCGACGCGCAAGGTGCCGCGCTTGATGATCTCGTCGAGGCGAGAGGGCGACGCCTGCTGCGCGTGAGCCGAAAGGTTCATCAGCAGTGCGACGGCCAAAGCCGCCAAGATTCGAACGGTCATCTCTTTTCCACCCAAGCCCGAGCTGTCATTGTGCAGCTCTTCTGAGTTGGATTTAGACCAGTTGCCGGCCGCTGGCGAGGCGGAATTGAAGGGAATTGTGAAGTGACGATCTCGATGTACGAGGCCTCTGTCGGCCTCTTCGTGCCTTACCTGCGCAATCTGTCCGTGCTGCTCGACAAGGGCGTTGCCTATGCCGAGACCCGCAAGTTCAATCCGGCGGTCCTGCTCGGCATGCGCATGGCGCCGAACATGTACGATCTGGCGCAGCAGGTCGGCGAGGCCTGCCGCCACGCCACAGTGGCGCCGGCCCTGCTGGCGCGGTGCGAGCCGGTTGCGCTGCCGCCGCTGGAGCACGACATGGCCGGGCTTCAGGCTCGGATCGCCACCTCAATCGAGTTCATTGAAAGTCTTCCGCGTGCCGAAATCGATGCGGCGGCGGAGCTGAAGGTCTTCTTCAAGCTGAAGAACGGGACCGAGCTGCCCTTTACCGGGCGGACGCTGCTGCTCACCAACAGCGTCCCGCAGTTCTTCTTTCACGTCACGACCGCGTACGACCTGTTGCGGCACGCAGGCGTCGAGCTGGTGAAGAAGGACTTTTTGGGAAGGAAGTAGAGGCTTGGTCTACACCTCTCCCCGTCAGGGAGAGGTGTACGGAGTGATAGGGCAAAGGAATTACGCTTCGCCCTTGCGCTCGTAATCGGCGAGCGAGCTGCGGCCGGCTATCTCGCTGCGCAGCAGCTCGAAGCGCCTGTTGGCCTCGTCCTCGTGTTCGTCGACGAAATGCACGGCGGCCTCGCTGGTCATTGGGCCACTGACCACGGGAGCAGACTGCTCGCCGATGGTCTCGTGCACGTAATACTGGCCGTCGTCGCCGCGATGGACCGTCCATTTCAGGCGGATCGCCACCATCGGTCCGGGACCGACTTTGCTATAGCCGTCGGCGTCGGCCGGGTGCTGCGGCACCAGCGGCTGCTCCTCGACCACGGGATGCTCGTGCGCGTCCATGGTAGAATGTTCGGCTACGGCAGGATGCTCATCAGCGACGGCCGCCTCCGTCTCGGTGTCCCGGACAACGAAGGTCGGCTCGGGGTGCTCGAAAATGCTGGCGATGGTCGCCAGCGCTTGGTCGGTCGGGTCGATCTCTGACAAGGGTCCATCCTCCAGCTCGACGCGGCCGGCAAGTCTGTCCCACTGCCGCCGCGGCCGGATACATTACGCGGGTTTGATTAAGGCTGAGTTGGGGCCCGATCTGCACCAAAATGGGACGCATTCTGGCCATCCGAAGGCGGGTAGAATGGTGGCCCGCCCCCGGGATTTGCCTCAGCCGAGCACGTCCTGATTGATGATGTTCTGCCTGATCGGATCGCCGTCGATCACACTCAAGATGTTGCGCGCGGTCTGCTCGCTCATGCGCTGGACCGCCTCGACAGTCACGCCGGCGACGTGCGGGGCCATAATCACGTTGGGCAGCGCGAACAGCGCATTGCTGACCGGCGGCGGCTCGACCTCGAACACGTCGATGCCGGCGCCTGCAACCTTGCCGGAGACGAGGGCATCGTACAGCGCGGCCTCCTTCACGATGCCGCCGCGGGCGGTATTGATCAGATAGGACCTTGGCTTCATCCGGCCGATCCTGTCAGCATCGAACAGGCCGACGGTCTCAGGTGTCTTCGGGCAGTGGATGGTGACGAAGTCGGCGTTCGGCAGCGCCGCGTCGAGATCAGTGACCGGCTCGCAGCCGGCGGTCTTGATGTCGGCGGCAGGCTTATAGGGGTCGTAGACCTGCACCTTCATTTCCATCGCCTGACAGCGCTTGGCGGTGCGGCTGCCGATGCGGCCGAAGCCGATGATCAGCACGGTCTTGCCGTAGAGATCGAACGGCAGCATGCCGAGCCGGTTGGCCCATTGGCCGTCCTTGACGCAGGCATGCATCTCATTGGCGCGCTTGGCCAGCGTCAGCATCATGAACAGCGCCTGCTCGGCCACCGAGGGCGAGTTCGCGCTACCCGCGACCATCAGCGGCACCTTGCGGCGGGAGAGCGCGGGTACATCGACGGCGTCGTAGCCGACGCCGATCCGGGTCACGACTTTCATGTCGCGGGCCGCCTCGAGTTCGGTCTCGCCGAACGCGGTGGCGCCGAGCGCCACGCCGTGGACCGGCGCGTGACTCTTCAGCAGAGCCTCAAAATCCTTGGCGGAGATCAGGTTCGTAAACTCGACGAGTTCGATATCGTCTCGCTGGGTGAGGAGGGCGCGCGCCCCTTGCGACAAAGTTTGTGTAACGAAAATCTTCTTCTTGTTGGTCGCCATCGCTCCCCGCCTGCTCCAAGTTTCTTAGACCGGCGTCACAGCACGGCGCCGGTCTCCTCGTTTAGCAGGTGCATGTTGTTGAGGTCCATCGCCAAACGCATGGGAGCCCCGTCCTTGGCGCCGGCATTGGGGTCGACACGGCCGCAGACCGGCGTGCCGTCGAGCCCGAAATAAACCAGCGTCTCCATTCCCATCGGCTCGGTGACGTCGAGCACGGTGTCGAAGCTCTCGACTCCCGACCCTAGATGCGCATGCGACTCGGTGAGATGCTCGGGGCGGATGCCAAGCAGCAGCTTGTCGGTGCGCGGCAGCGCGTTGTAGCGCGCGGCGCGCGCCGATGGCAATGCAAAGGCGATGCGGTCGGTGAGGCGGATCTGGAGCGTGCCGCCGGCATCCTCCAGCCGACAGGGGATGAAATTCATCGCGGGCGAGCCGATGAAGCCTGCAACAAAACGCGTCGCCGGCTTGTGGTAGAGCTCGTTTGGCGTGCCGATCTGCTCGATCCGTCCCTTGTTCATCACCACCACACGATCGGCCAGCGTCATCGCCTCGACCTGGTCGTGGGTGACGTAGACGGTCGTGGTGCGCACCTTCTGGTGCACCTTCTTGATCTCGATGCGCATCTGCACGCGAAGTTTCGCGTCGAGGTTGGACAGCGGTTCGTCGAACAGGAAGACCTTTGGATTGCGCACGATGGCGCGCCCCATGGCGACGCGCTGGCGCTGGCCGCCCGAGAGCTGCTTCGGCTTACGGTCGATCAGGTCGGTGATGTCGAGCAAGCGTGCGGCTTCGGTCACCCGCGCCTTGATCTCGGCCTTGGGATAGTGCTTCAGCCGCAGGCCGAACGACATGTTCTCGGCAACCGTCATGTGCGGGTAGAGCGCGTAGTTCTGGAACACCATGGCGATGTCGCGATCCTTGGGCGGCACGTCGTTGACGACGTCGCCGCCGATCATGATGTCGCCGTCGCTGATGTCCTCGAGCCCCGCGATCATGCGCAGCGTAGTCGATTTGCCGCAGCCGGAGGGACCGACCAGCACGATGAACTCATGGTCGGCGATATCAAGGTCGATACCACGGACGGCTTCGACATCATCGTAGCGCTTGATCACCTTACGCAAGGAAACGTCGGCCATGAGCATTCAACCCTTTGTCGCGCCGGCAGTCAGGCCAGCAATGTAGTAGTCCATCAGGAAGGCGTAGATGATCAGCGGCGGGGCCGCGCCGAGCAGCGCGCCGGTCATGATCTGCCCCCAGTTGAAGACGTCGCCCTTGATCAGCGTGGTGGTGATGCCGACCGGCAGCACGAGCTGGTCGACCGATGTCGTGAACACCAGGGGATAGAGGAACTGGGCCCAGGACACCGTGAACGCGAAGATGGTCGCCGCGATCAGCCCGGGCAGTGCCACCGGAATGAAGATGCGCAGCAGCGTCTGGAGCCAGGAGGCGCCGTCGATGATCGCGGCCTCGTCGAGCTCCTTCGGGATCGAGGCGAAATAGCCGATCATGATCCAGGTGCAGAACGGCACCGTCAGCGTCGGATAGATGAACACCAGCACATACCAGCGGTTCAGGAGCGTGATGCCGGTGAAGTCCTGGATCATCGCCAGCATCTTGAACAGCGGAATGAACAGCAGGCTGTCCGGGATCAGATAAGTCAGGAACACGCCGGTCGCGAGCGTCGCCGATCCCCAGAATTTCATCCGCGCCAGAGCGAACGCCGCGGGGATGCTGATCAGCATCGTCACGATCACGACCACGATCGAGATGATCGACGAATTCCAGAAGAATCGCAAAAACTGGTTCGAGGTCAGCAGCTCGACATAGTTCGAGAGCGTTGGGTGAAACACCCACCACGGGTTGGTTGCCGCCGAGATCTCTGCGCTGCTCTTGAGCGAGGTGATCAGCATGTAAACTGGCGGCGTCAGGAAGAAGATCGCAAACAACACCAGGAAGAAATAGGACCAGCGCAATGCCCAGGCGCGATCCCGGCTCATGCTGCCGAGTTTGCGGGTCGGTCCAGCCTTGTCGATTACGAGCGTACTCATCAGGCTTCATTCCCGCGTTTGGAGACGTCGCGCAGGATGAAGATCGCCGCGACGGCGAGGATCGGCACCATGAACAGCGAGACGCAGGCGCCGAGCGGAATGTCGCTGCTCTGGATGCCGACCTGGAATGCCCAGGTGGCGAACAGATGCGTCGTGTCCAGCGGTCCGCCCGAGGTCAGGATGCGCACGATGTCGAAATTGGCGAAGGTCACGATCAGCGAGAACAGCGTGGTGATCGCGATGATGTTGCGCATCATCGGCAGCGTGATGTACCAGATCTTCTGCCACCAATTGGCGCCGTCGATCGCCGCCGCCTCATAGAGCTGGTCGGGAACCGATTTGAGCGCGGCCAGGTACATGATCAGGAAGAACGGCGCGCCGTACCAGACGTTGACAAGGATGACGGAGAAGCGTGCCCAGAAGGTCTCACCGAGCCAGGGGATCGGGCCGACGCCGAAGAAGGAGAGCGTGTAGTTAAAGGCGCTATAGGACGGATCGAACAGCCACAGCCAGGCCAGCGTGCTCATCGCCGGCGGAATCACCCAGGGCACCAGCAGCATGCCGCGCCATTTGCGCTGCTTCTTGCCGGGAATGTTGTGAACGAAATGCGCGACGATGAAGCCGATCAGTGCCTTGAAGACCACGGCGGTGACCGCAAAGATGCAAGACTGCTTCACCACCATCCAGAACGTCTCGCGTTTGAACAGGAAGGTGAAATTGCCCAGCCCAACGAATTTGGTCATCGCCTTGTTCAGCGTCGCCAGATATAGCGAGAAGAAGGCGGGGTAGAGCACGAGCAACGCGATCAGAAGGATCAGTGGCAGCGTCAGGAAGAACGCCACGGTCGATTTCCGGCCCAGCATGTTGCGCAGACCCGAAGCTTTTCGCGGGCGCGCGTTGCGGACGAGGCGACCTTGCTGAACGACGACATCGGCCATGGAATGAGCTTTCTGACGGAAGATGAAGGAGGAAGCCGGCGACCGGTCGACTCCTTTGTCATGCGGACGGAGTGCGAGCGCGCCTTGGCGGCTCATGCCCGGAGGCACGAACCGCCTTGGCACACACCCGGCTCAGGTCCGCATAAAACCCTCGCACTCGTCCTCGGCCCAGGCGAGCGCGGTTTCCATCTTCTCACCCTGCGCGAAGCGCAACGCCATCTTGGTCAGCGTGGCCTGGAAATAGATCTGCTGGGCGATCTTCGGCGGCGCCGGTGACGCGGCGATCGACAGGGTCTGACGATGGTAGGGATCCGGATAGTGGAACAGCGTGCCCTTGGGCGGCCCTTCCTCGGCCCAGGTCTTGAGCTTCGTCATGTTCGCGTAGGCCGGGAGATCGTATCCGCCGCTCGCCACGACGAACTTTTCAATCGCCGCGGGTGAAGACAGATGGACGAGCAGGCTCTTGGCCGCCTCCTTGTTCTTGCCGAAGCTCCAGACGCCCCAGAAATAAGGAAGGAACGGCGCAAAGCGGCCCTTCGGCCCCGACGGGAAACCATGAGTCCAGCATTGCTCGGCGACCTGCGGCGCATCGCGCTTGGCAACGGCCCAGGCGCTCGGTGGGTTCATGATCATCGCGCCGCGGCCCGAGATCAGCCATTTGTTGTTGGAGGCGTCATCCCAGGACGGCGCATCGGCTGGCAACACGGCGATCAGCTTCTTGTAGAATTCGAGTGCCTGCCGCACCGCGTCAGTCTTGACGGTGACGTCGCCCTTGGCATTGACGAGCTCGGCGCCAAACGATTGGAAGATTGCACCCGCCGTATCGACGCTGTCGGTGGTCTCGCCGAGACCGATGCCGAAGGGGAAGCCGGCCTTCTGACAGGCTTCCGCCGCCTTCAGGAATGTCTCCAACGTCCAATTGTCATCTTTCGGCGGGCCGCCGGCCGGGTACATCTCCTGGACGTCGATGCCCGCGTGCTTCTTCATGAGATCGATACGGGAGCAGGGGCCCTTGATCTGGCTTCCTGGGGTTGCCGGTACTGCAAGCCATTTGCCGCCCGACTGCGCCAGATATTTGACAGTGCCGTTGACCTCGCCATTCTGCTTGATGAGCGGCTCCATGACGTCGTTGAGCGGCTCGAGGTTTTCGGAATAAGCGTGCGGCCACCAGCTCGGCATCTGAAGAATGTCGTGACCCGACTTGGCCTGTGCTTCGGCCGCCGCGGTCAGCTCAATCTTCTTGTTGTTGCTGGTGATGTAATCAATCGAAACCTCAACTTTTTCCTTCTCACCCCATTCCTTGACGAGTGCGGTGGAGGCATCGTTGGCGCCGGGCACCCAGTGGTCCCAGAAACCGATCGAGAGTTTGCCGGCGGCGTAAGCGCCTCGGACATAGGGCGCTGCGATCAGCGCCGTGGAGGACATTGCAGTGGCAGCCACAAATTGACGTCGCGTCAGTGTCTTGCGTGACATCTCGTTTCCTCGCCTTGGTTTGTTTTATTGTTCTGTCGTTTCCTTTGAATTTCCCAAGTTTGTTTTTGATTTTGTTGTTGGACGTTTCTTTTTGGCCTCGTCATCCCCAGCGGCAGATTCACGCGAGGGACGCGGCAAATTGGTAGCGCGATCAGATCATGATTGATTGCGTCTGTCGAGAAAGCCGAATGCGTCGCGCTCTAGAACTAACGTTGTGTATGGGGCAGCGACGGCGCACGTCGTCGGTCATGAGCTGCGGCAGCTCTTATTGCGATGCACACGTGGAGCGAAGCCGCCAAATGACCCGTGCGCAATTACGCCGTAGTTCCGAATAGGCTTGCATCGCCGCTTCGCGCCAAAGCTCTTTCGAGCGGGGACAGCGATGTCCGTACCTAGACCTCGGCTCGGCGAAAACGGTAGAGTTGCAACCGGCAGGAGGCCTGCCGTTTCCTTGAGAAGGCAAGCAGATCGAGATGGAGACCCAAATGATCAACCCGGCGCCGCCTGCGCGGCTTGGCCTGCGACGATGGCTCGCGCTCGGGTCCGTGCTGACACTGCTTGTCGGCGCGTCCGCGGTTGCGAATGCACAAGGTTTGGTCAAGGGCGTCCAGGACGGAGCCGCGGCTGGTAACAAGGCGGCGGGTCCTGTCGGAGGCGTCCTCGGCGGCGCCATCGGCGGCGTGGTCGGCGTATTCACCGGTGTGCTCGGCGTCGGGAATAACAACAACGGCCAGGCGCCGGCAGCCAAGGACGCCAGCAAGGATGCTGGTAAGGACGCTTCCAAGGATGCGAAGGACGCCAAGCAGTCGGGCCCGGCCAAGGACAAGGACGCCAAGACAGCAAAAGGCGCCAAGGGGGCCAAGGCGAGCAAGGAAGCCAAGAACGCTCCCCAGGACACCAAGGACAATAAGGACGTCACGGTCCTGACCCAGCCCGGCGCGCCGCAACTGACCGCCGACCAGATCGTCGCCAACAGCGATTCCTATATCGAGCGGATCAAGACCGAGCTGAATCTCACGCCCGATCAGGAGAAGAACTGGTTCGGCTTCTCCAGTGCCATGCACTATCTCGGGCACAATGGCGCGGAGCGTCTCAACCTGCGGATGGAGCGGGCCAAGCGCGATCCGCCCGACGACATTATCGAGCAGATGCGCAACGAGGCGCAGTTCCTGATCGACCGCGCCGCCGACCAGCGCAATGTCGCCGATGCGGCCGAGCCGCTGTACTCGAGCCTCGATGACAAGCAGAAGCAGGTGTTCATCCAGGAGATGGTTCGCCTCAGCCATGAGCGCGGGCTGGATTGACCAGATTTGGATTGATCGAGCTTGAATCGGATTGCATGCATTGGTGGAATTTGAAGGCCACGAATTCGTGAATCCTTTTCGCAAATGGGGTATGCTTAGCTTCGCAACGAGGCTTGCGGGGTTGATATGGCGGACGGACTCTCCGTTTTCCTGGTCGAAGACGAGGCGTTGATCCGGATGATGATGGCTGACATGGTGGAAGAGCTTGGCCACCATGTCGTCGCGGAAGCGGACAATGTGCGCGATGCGAGCGCTTTTGCGATGACCGCGCAGTACGATTTCGCGATCCTCGACATCAATCTGATGGGCGTTTATGTCGATCCGGTCGCCGATCTGATCGAGCGGCGCGGCAAGCCGTTTCTGTTTGCCACCGGTTACGGGCCGGAATTGCTGCCGTCCTTGCTCCGGCGCCGGCCAATTCTGCGCAAGCCGATAGCGCTCGATCAGCTCAAGAGCATCATCGACTCGCTGTTTCCGGATATGCCCGCCAAAGTGCCGCACTGACACCGTCGACAGTGGAGGCATCGCCCATGAAAATGGCCGCCCGAAAGGGGCGGCCATTTGGTGACGGAAGGTCCGTCAGTGAATCACATCAGGCCGGCGCTGAGGTCGACGCCCTGCGCCATCAGGCTGAACGAGGCAATGAGGCCCAGGCAGCAGAAGACGACAATCGCTTTAAAAGAATAATCGTTCGACCGGGTCTGGATGGCAGCCGGCATTTCGGCGAGCGAAATCATGCTCATGTTCATTCCCCCTCTGTTTAATCCTGAATTGCATCAGGTGAGGGAACTTCTAGAGCAGAAAGTTTGATACAGGATTGCCAAGGATACTTAACGGAATCGCAATCGATCGCAGACTCCTCGCCGCCGGGCGTCAGGCCTTGCAAGCGTTAGTTGCGGCCGCCCCTTAGCACCGTCGCAATGGTGTGGGCCGTCATGGCGGCGCGGTCCGAGGCACGCTGTGCGGCCAAGCGGTCCCTCGCTTTTTCCTCGATCAACAGCTCGATCAGCGCTACCCGCTTCGTTTCATCATCCGCCTCGGTCAGCAGCCGGTGATAGCGGTGATAGTCGAATCCTACATCCTGCTTACGCATGTCACGCCCCCGATACGTACGCCACACACGCCGGGATTGTTTCGCATCGGACGCAAACGGGCAAGCACGATCCTGCATGGAACTGCGGATTGGCCGCAGTCAGCTGTGAATTGCCGGAGACAGACGATCCGTGCCGGCGCCCCTCAAGCCAGATTGTGATCGGCGAACATCTTCAGGCCAACGAAGCTTGCGTCGGGCTTCATGACAAGGCGCGTCGGGATGTTGCGCAAATAATCCTGGAAGCGCCCCTTGGCTTCGAAACGCGCACGGAAAGCTGAAGCCAAGAGGAATTCCGGAAAGCGTGGGACGATTCCGCCGGCAATGTAGACGCCGCCCCTGGCGCCGAAGGTCACCGCAAGATTGCCGGCCACGGAGCCGAGGATGGCGCAAAACATCTCCAGCGTCGCGCGACTGAGCAGGCAAGAGCCGTCCAGCGCCGACTTGGTGATCGCTGCCGCATCGCGTTGCGGCACCTGGGCTTCATCGACCTCGGCCATCGCCTCGTAGAGGGATTGCAGGCCGGAACCGGACAGGGCGCCGCGCTCGATCGAGACATGGCCGAAGCGCCGGCGCATCGAGGCGATTACCCGTTCCTCGCGTTCGTTCTCCGCCGGCAAGGTGGCATGCCCGGCCTCCGTGACGACAGCGAGCCGGGAGCCGTGGCGTTCGACCAGGCAGGAGACGCCAAAACCAGTCCCGGGTCCGACCACCAGCAGTGGCTCACCTGGCATGCCGTCCTGCCCGCCGAGCGGAATCAGGTCGGCCGGCTGCAGGGCGGGCAGGGACCAGGCCACCACCTCGAAATCGTTGAGCACGTGGACGCTGTCGAAGCCGAGCGCCGGCTGGAGCTCGTTGCCGTCGATGACCCAGGGGCTGTTGGTCATGACGCAGCGGTTATTGGTAACGGGGCCCGCTACAGCCAGAACGGCCCTAACCGGCTTTTCGCTGTCGGCCCGGCGCAGCACGTCGGCGATGGCCTCGCGGACCGTTGGATGGTCGGCGACCTTCACATAGTCGATCGGTCCGATCTGCTCGCCATTGCTCAGCGCGAAACGTGCATTGGTGCCGCCGATATCGGCGAGAAGAATGTTTCCTGTCTTGCCGATACTCATGGTCCTTTGGCTGCCGTGGCCTTTGGCCACAGGAACCGTTCTCCTCTGCTTCGTCGCTGCGATCCGTATGGCGCGGATACCAGAGATTCCGCTCTTGGGCACAGCTAGTCAACACGGACCCCCCAAAAGCGTTGCATTCAGGACGGTGGTTGCGAAGCCGGGCGGGAAGGTCGACATTGGCGAGAGCGGCTGGCGCCCGATGCGCCGGTCAGACGGCATTGGACTTGCGATTGGGAAGCGATTGGGGCCTCTCGATGAAGATATCCGACCGCGACGTGCTGCTGGTGATCGACGTGCAGAACGATTTTTGCACCGGAGGGGCGCTCGCCGTTCCCGGCGGCGAGAAGGTCGTCCCCGCCATCAACCGGATCGCCCAAAAATTCGCCAATGTGGTGCTGACGCAGGACTGGCACCCAGGCAATCACGTCTCCTTCGCGCCGAACCATCCGGGCAAGCAGCCGTTCCAGACCATCGAGTTGGACTATGGCACCCAGGTGCTGTGGCCGACCCATTGCGTCCAGGGCACGACTGGTGCCGAATTCCATCGGGATCTGGACCTGACGCGGGCAAGCCTGGTGGTGCGCAAGGGCTTTCGCCGCGGGATCGATTCCTATTCGGCGCTGTTTGAGAATGACAAGACGACGCCGACCGGCCTGCTGGGCTATTTGCGCGAGCGCGAGCTGAAGACCGTTTTCGTTGCCGGCCTTGCGCTCGATTTTTGCGTCCGCTTCTCCGCCGAGGATGCCCGCAAGGCTGGCTTCGAAGTTGCAGTGATCGAGGACGCCTGCCGTGGCATCGACCTCGACGGCTCGGTCGCGGCGACCCATCGAAGTCTTGGGGAGCTCGGTATTTCCGTCGTCAGCCTGGAGGCGTTCTTGTGAGGATCAATCGGTAATGGTGGCGGAGAAGACCAGTCAGCAGCCCGAGGAGGCGGGGCGTGGCCCCGATGACCCCATGCTGTGGCCGTTTGCGGCAGCAAAGCTCGCGATGGATGCCTGCTTCTGGTGGTTGGAACGCAGCCCGACGGAGCAGGGCGAAAGCGAGCTCCCCTGGACCACATCAGGCACCGTAGCATTGGAGCTTGCCACCATGCGGCTGCGGGATTGCGCGCCGACGCGATCCGGCCAGCCGGCGCTTATTTGCGCGCCCTATGCGCTGCACCGGGCCCTGATCGCAGATTTTGCACCCGGTCACAGCGTGGTGCAGTCGCTGCAACAGGGCGGTATCGATCGGGTCTATCTTACCGACTGGCGCTCGGCCACGCCTGAGATGCGCCACCTCTCGATCGACAGCTATCTGTCCGATCTCAACGTGGCTGTCGACGAGATCGGCGCGCCGGTCGATCTGGTCGGCCTGTGCCAGGGCGGCTGGCTGTCGCTACTCTATGCGGCGCGTTTTCCGGCCAAGGTACGGCGGCTGGTGCTGGTTGGCGCGCCGGTCGACCTCTCGGTCGAGTCCAGGCTGGCGCAGCTCGCCCGCAACGCGCCCGAGATGGTCTACGATCAGCTCGTTGCGCGCGGCGGCGGCAATGTCAGCGGCGAGGAGATGCTGCATGTCTGGTCGAAGGTGCCAGGTCCCGACGACATCGCGGCGGCATTGCAGCGAGACCTCTCGGACGAGGAGGGGGCGGCCCTGCTGGCGCGCTTCGACCGCTGGAACAGCGAAACGCTCAATTTGCCCGGCACCTACTATCTTCAGATCGTCAACTGGATCTTCCGCGAGAATCGGATCGCATCGGGTCATTTCACGGCGCTCGGCCGTGCGATCGACCTGAGGGACGTCAAGGCGCCAGTATTCATGCTGGCCGGGCTCGATGACAATGTCGTGCCGGCCGCGCAGGCCTTTGCCACGGGGAAGCTCCTCGGCACGCCGCCGGCTTTCGTCGCAGCACGCTCAGAGCCGAGTGACCATCTCGGTCTGTTTATGGGTGCGCGGACCCATGCCCATGCCTGGCCCCGGATCGCCGAATGGCTGCGCAACGACCTCTCCGGCGTGCTGGCGCGCAGCGCCTGACATCAGCGTGGCTTGCAAATCCGTTATGCATGACGACGGATGGCCTGCACGGGGCTCGGTCGATGGGCTACATAGAGTCGAGAGCCGGCCGCGGCCGGTCCGACAAGATCTAAGGTCCTTTGCGCGATGAGCTTCCACTCGATCTACGCCCACGGCTTTGCGCGCGTTGCGGCCTGCGTCACCACCTCCCATGTGGCTGATCCCACCGCCAATACGAAGGCGATCATCGCGGCGGCAAAAACCTGCGACGCGCAGTCGGTCGCGGTCGCCGTGTTTTCCGAGCTATGCCTGTCCGGCTACGCGATCGAGGACCTCGTCAAGCAGGATCCACTGCTCGATGCCGTCGAGCGCGGGCTCGCCTCGATCGTCGAGGCTTCGTCGGGCCTGATGACCGTGCTGATCGTCGGTGCGCCGCTACGCTTTGGCAATCGCATCTATAATTGTGCCGTCGTCCTTCACCGCGGCCGTATTCTGGGCGTCGTGCCCAAGATCTATCTGCCGACCTATCGCGAATTCTACGAGGGCCGCCATTTCGCCTCGGGCGCCGGCATCGCCGGTGAGGCGGTTGCCATCGGCAAGCTCCAGGCGCCGTTCGGCACCGACCTGCTGTTTGCGGCCGAGGACGTGCCCGGTCTCACCATCGGCGTCGAGATCTGCGAGGACATGTGGGTTCCGGTGACGCCGGCCTCCGAACTGGCACTGGCCGGCGCCAGCGTGCTGATCAACCTCTCGGGCAGCCCGATCACGATCGGCCGGGCGCGCTCGCGTGCGCTGCTCTGCCAGTCGACCTCGGCGCGCTGCCTTGCGGCCTATGTCTATTCCGCCGCAGGCGCCGGGGAATCCACCACGGACCTCGCCTGGGACGGCCAGACCTCGATCTACGAGAATGGCGTGCTGCTGGCCGAGGGCGAGCGCTTCAGGCAGGACGGCCAGATCACGATGGCCGACGTCGACCTCGACCTGCTCAGGCAGGAGCGTGCCTTGATGGGTACGTTCGACGACAACCGCCGGCAGCGCGAAGCGCTATTCCGGAAAGTGACATTCGCCCTCAAGCCGCCGTCCGTGGATATCGGCTTCCTGCGCAAGGTCGAGCGTTTCCCGTTCGTGCCGAGCGACGAGCATTTGCTCGAGCAGGACTGCTACGAGGCCTACAACATCCAGGTCGCGGGCCTCGTGCAGCGCATGCGCGCCACCGGCACCAAGCGTGTTGTGATCGGCGTATCGGGCGGCCTCGATTCCACCCACGCGCTGATCGTCGCCGCCAAGGCCGTCGACCTGCTCGGCCTGCCGCGCGAGAATATTTTGGCCTACACCATGCCGGGCTTCGCCACCGGCAGCGAAAGCAAGACCAATGCACTGGCGCTGATGAAGGCGTTGCAGACCACCTGGCAGGAGCTCGACATCCGCACCACCGCCACGCAGATGCTGAAGGACATCGACCATCCCTTCGGCAAAGGCGAGAAGGTCTACGACGTCACCTTCGAGAACGTGCAGGCGGGCCTGCGCACCGACTATCTGTTCCGGCTCGCCAACCATCATGGCGGCATCGTCATCGGCACCGGCGACCTCTCCGAACTCGCGCTGGGCTGGTGCACCTATGGCGTCGGCGACCAGATGGCGCATTACAACGTCAACGCCGGCGTGCCGAAGACGCTGATCCAGCATCTGATCCGCTGGGTGATTGCTTCGAAGCAGTTCAGCCGCGATGTGAACGGAACCCTGGCTTCAATCCTCTCGGCCGAAATCTCGCCGGAGCTGGTTCCCGTGAAGCCGGGCGAGAAGCCGCAAAGCACCGAGGCTTCCGTCGGGCCCTACGAATTGCAGGATTTCAACCTGTTCTACACGCTGCGCTTCGGCTTACGGCCGTCCAAGATCGCCTTCATGGCGTTCCAGGCGTGGAAGGATGTCGCCGAGGGCGAATGGCCGCCGGCATTCCCGGCCGATAAACGTCGCGCATACGATCTTAAGGAGATCCGCCGCTGGCTTGAGGTGTTCCTGCGACGGTTCTTCGCCTTCAGCCAGTTCAAGCGCTCGGCGATGCCAAACGGGCCAAAAGTTTCAGCCGGCGGCTCGCTGTCACCGCGTGGTGACTGGCGCGCGCCGTCGGATTCCAGCGCCGCGGCCTGGCTCGAGGACCTCGAGCGAAACGTGCCGAGCTGAGGGCGCGGCGGGTCGGCATTGCCGGGGAGACGATCTGATGTCGGCCGGGGACGGGTCGGAAGCGGGCGAGAAGGCCAGGGTCGTCAACGGCCTCTACATCTTCGATATCGAGATGCGTGACGGCAAGCGCGGTCAGGCGAGAGGCGTGGTCGTGCTGTGCGACGGGCGCATCATGGGTGGCGACAGCTATTTCTACTACACGGGCAGCTACACCTTCCGGAACGGCAAGTGGCGCGGCGACATGATCGTCAACCAGCACACCGAGGCGGTCGGAAGGACTCTCGCCTTCGGAGGCAGGGAAGTCACTTGCGGCTTTTCGGGGGACTACTCGGCCGGCGGTGCGGAGGTTGAAGGCATGGCGCTGGTCGGCAAGACCAGCGTGACGTTCACGGCCCGGCTGACATTAAAGGATGCGATGTAGGGCGACCTGATCTTCCCACGAGCGAACGACGATTCGGCTCAGGAACATTCGTACCGAAGGGGCGTTCGCGTCTGTCATTGAAATCGAGCCGTCAACGGTGGGCTCGAGTGCGTGGACGGATTCACTGAGCGTGACGGTTCAGATGCCGGGCGGCAGCTCATCCACCCCGATCCCGCTCGGTACCGCCGCCGGCGATATCATGGTCGCGAAGCAAGGGCAGGGTGACTGCACGGTGATTATCGATCCGCAAACGCGCCGAGTGCTGGACCGGCAAGGCACCGTCAAAACGACTTCGCGCCGCGCGGCTCATAAAGCCGGCGGCGCGAAATTGCGTTCGAAGTAGAAAGTTCCGAGGTCCGGAGTGCCTAGGAGTCCGGACCTCGTCACCTTGCCCCAGCCTTCAATCCCCCGCCCCATGTGGTCCCCCAACCCCATGGTGCGCGATCAGAGGGTGATGCCCGTGGAAGTGGCCGCCGATCGATGTCCCGCGATGTACGCGAGTTGTAGTTAGGATTCCATTCCGGATCACTACGGACTGAAAAACACTTGATCCAGCACGCGGATGTATGCGCATGCGCACGCTGCATTTGCCGCTGCACGAAATCACGCAAGCGCGCGACACGATGTCCACATCTCATGCAGCTTGCGGAACCTCGATTTCACCGGCCTGTCATTGAACTGGTCTAGCGCTGCTCTCCGTCATCGCTGACGATCAAGGGAGCAAGTCATGTCGAAGCCGGTGTTGGGCGCCGCACTGTCCATCAAGTCGATCCCCGCTCATCGCGACTGGCTTCTCGAACGGCAGCGCGATCTCGAAATTCAGGATTTCTTCCGCGCCGATCTGCTTGACGGCGACTGGCGCACGCCCGCCGCTGAAATCAAGCAGATGCTGTCGGGCCACAGCGGGCGCCTCGGCATCCACGGTCCGTTCTGGGGCTTCAAGATCGACAGCCACGATCACCTGATCCGCCAAGCCGTGACCAAGCGGCTGCTGCAAGGCCTTGATGCTGCGGAATTCCTCGGCGCGACGCAGATGGTCATGCATTCGCCCTTCACCACCTGGGATCACAACAACCTCGATCTCTATCCTGATAACCGCGCCAACATCGTCGAGCGCGTCAAGGCGACGCTGGCTGAGGTGATCGCGCGCGCCGAGACCATCGGCTGCGAGATCGTCATCGAGAACATCGAGGACAAGGACCCGCGCGACCGCGTCCGTCTCGCCAAGGCGCTCGAAAGCAGCAGGGTCCGTGTCTCGCTCGACACCGGCCACGCCAACTACGCCCACATCTCCACCGGTGCGCCGCCCGTCGATTATTACGTCGAGACCGCCGGCGACATGCTGACGCATGTGCATCTCCAGGACACCGACGGTTTTGCCGACCGCCACTGGGCGCCGGGTGAAGGCAACATCCCCTGGGTGGCCGTGTTCCGTGCGCTCGACCGGCTGAATTCCAATCCGCGGCTGATCCTCGAACTGCGCAACCATGACGACGTCCGCAAGGGTGCGGCGCATCTCGCCGCGCTCGGTCTCGCCGAATAACAGACATCAGAGGGCAGGGTCACCGCCATGAGCAAGCTTACCCGTCGTACGATCCTTAAGTCCGGCGGTGCCGCCGCCGGCACGCTGCTGCTGCCACGCTTTGCGATTGGGCAGGCCGACAACCGTCCGTCGGTGACGATCGCGGTGCAGAAGGTGACCAACGCCAACGTGCTCGACGTGTTGCGCGAGCAGTCCAACGTCGGCGAGCGCGTGTTCTTCTCATCAATCTGGGAAGGCCTGATTTCCAAGAACTGGCGCGGCAATCTCGAGGCCGTGCCCGGTCTTGCCACCGAATGGCGCCGCATCGACGACCAGACTGTGGAAGTGAAGCTGCGCCAGGGCGTGAAATTCCACAATGGCGACGAGCTGACGGCCGAGGACGTTCTCTTCACCTTCAGCCGCGAGCGCATGTTCGGCGAGACCGAGGCCAAGAGCCGCAGCACCATTCAGGCGTTCGAGAAGATCCCGATGCCGAAGCCCGGCAAGGAATTGCCACCCGACGTGCCCGCGGTTGCGCGCCGCATCTGGCCGGACCTCGTGCGCGTCGACGCCGTCGATAAATACACAGTGCGCTTCTACAACGCGACGCCCGACGTCACCATCGAGGGCCGGCTGTCGCGCTTTGGCTCCGACATCGCCAACCGCCGCGCCTGGGACGAATCCGCAAGCTATCTCGACTGGGCGCGCAAGCCTGTCACCACCGGTCCCTACAAGGTCGTCGAGCTCAAGCCCGACGTGTCGCTGACGCTGGAAGCGCACGACGAATATTGGGGCGGCCGTCCGCCGCTCAAGCGCATCCGCTTCCTGGAAGTCCCTGAAGTGGCGAGCCGCATCAACGGGCTACTCTCGGGCGAATATCAGTTCGCCTGCGACATCCCGCCGGACCAGATCGCCGGCATCGAGAAGAATTCCGCGTTCGAGGTGCAGGGCGGCACCATCCTCAATCACCGCCTGACGGTGTTCGACAAGAACCACGCCGTGCTCGCCAACCCGCTGGTGCGCCGCGCCTTCACCCACGCCATCGACCGGCAGGCCATCGTCGACAGTCTGTGGGCCGGCCGCACCCGCGTGCCGAAGGGCCTGCAGTGGGAGTTCTATGGCGACATGTTCAACGCCGATTGGGACGTGCCTGCCTATGATCCCAAGCTCGCGCAGGATCTGTTGAGGCAGGCGAACTACAAAGGCGATCCGATCCCGTACCGCCTGCTCAACAATTACTACACCAATCAGGTCGCGACCGCGCAGGTGCTGGTCGAGATGTGGAAGTCGGTTGGTCTCAACGTTGAGATTGAGACCAAGGAGAACTGGTCGCAGATCATGGAACGCGCGCCGACGCGTGCGGTGCGCGACTGGTCGAACTCGGCGGCCTTCAACGATCCGGTGTCGTCGCTGGTTGCCCAGCATGGTCCGAACGGCCAGCAGCAGCAGATCGGCGAATGGACCAACGCCGAGCTGAACAAGCTCTCCGAGTTCCTGGAGACCTCGACCGACCGCGCGGCACGCAAGAAAGCTTTCCACCGGATGCTGGAGATCGCCGAGCGCGAGGACCCCGCCTACACGGTGCTGCACCAGAACGCGACCTTCACGGCCAAGCCGAAATCGATCAAATGGAAGGCGGCCCCGGCGTTCGCGATGGATTTCCGCGCCGGCAATTTCGAGGCGTAGGGCGGTGACGCCGCTCATCAGCATCCAGGGCTTGAGCGTTGCCTTTGGCGGCGTGCCGGTCCTGCGGGGCGTCGATCTCGCGCTTGGCAAGGGCGAAGCTCTCGGCCTCGTCGGCGAGTCCGGCTCGGGCAAATCAGTCACGTGGCTTGCCGCGCTTGGGCTCCTGCCGCGACATGCTGATGTCTCGGGCTCCGTCCGGCTCGACGGACGCGAGCTGCTTCTCGCGCCGGCCTCCGAGCTCGACAAGGTCAGGGGCGGGAGGATCGCCATGATCTTCCAGGATCCGGCGAGCGCCCTCAATCCGGTGCTGACCATTCGCAAGCAGCTTTGCGAAGCCTTGGCGCTGCATCGCGATCTCTCCGGTGAGGCCGTGAAGGCGGAAGCGCTGCGGCTGCTCAACCTCGTCGGCATTCCCGACGCGGCGCGGCGGCTCTCCGCCTATCCGCACGAATTCTCCGGCGGCCAGGTCCAGCGCATCATGATCGCGATGGCGCTTGCCGGAAATCCTGACCTGCTGATCGCGGACGAGCCGACCACCGCGCTCGATGCCACCATCCAGGCGCAGATCCTCGAACTGCTCTCCACCATCTGCCGGGAGATGAACATGGCGATGGTTTTGATCAGCCACGATCTCGGCGTCGTCGCCGAAAACTGCGACCGCGTTGCCGTGATGTATGCCGGCCGCATCGTCGAGCAGGCGCCCGCCAACCAGCTCTTCGCCGACCCCGTCCATCCCTATGCGCAGGGCCTGATCGGGGCGCTGCCGCCGCTCGACGGGCCGCACCGTCGCCTAACCGCCATTCCCGGCGCGGTGCCCGATCCGGCGCACATGCCCGGCGGATGTGCCTTCGCGCCACGCTGTGCGCTCGCAACTGAACCGTGCGGCCTTGCCGCGCCGACTCTTGCGCCGATCGCCGACGACCGCACCGTTGCCTGCATCCGCGCCGAGGCCTCGCGCCGCGCGCTGCTCGGGATCGCCGCCGAATGAACCCGCCGCTCGTCGAGGTGTCCTCGATCTCACGCAGCTATGCGATGCGTTCCGGGATGTTCGGACGCAGCACCGCCGTGCACGCCGTTGACGGCATATCGCTGACGATTCCCAAGGGCGAAACACTCGGCCTCGTCGGCGAGTCCGGCTCGGGCAAGTCCACGACGGGACGCATCGTGCTGGGCCTTGAGCCGCCCGATCGCGGCGAAGTGAGGTTCGAGGGCAAGCCGATGGCGGCGCTCGGAACGCCAGCGTGGCGCGCGCAACGCGCCCGCATGCAGATGATTTTTCAGGATCCGCTGGGCGCGCTGGACCGACGCCTGCCGGTCGCGACCCAAATTCGCGAGCCCCTGGATATTCACGGCATCGGCACACCGGACGAGCGCGAAGAGCGGGTCCGTGAATTGTTCCGGGCGGTCGAGCTGACGCCTGCCCATGGCGCGCGTTATCCCGGAGCGCTCTCCGGCGGCCAGCGCCAGCGCATCGTGTTGGCGCGGGCGTTGGCGACGAAGCCGGATTTCCTGGTCTGCGACGAGCCGGTCAGCGCGCTCGACGTCTCGATCCAGGCCCAGGTGGTAAATCTGCTCTGCGATCTCCAGGCGCAGCTTGGGCTGACGCTGCTGTTCATCAGCCACGATCTGCGCGTCGTCAGGCAGATCAGCAATGTCGTCGCCGTGATGTATCTCGGCCGCATCGTCGAGATCGGCAGCGCCGACGATCTCTTTGCGCGCCCAGAACACCCGTACACGCAAGCGCTGGTCTCAGCGTCACCCGCGCCCGGTCGCCGCAGCGCGGGTCGCATCATGCTCTCAGGCGATCCGCCGAACCCGGCGGCACGCCCGCAAGGCTGCGCCTTCCACCCACGCTGCCCGCGCGCCATCGCGCGCTGCGCGAGCGAGGTGCCGCCACTTTCCGCGGTCGGCGGCGACAGGCAGGTGGCCTGCCATCTCGTCACGGGCGCCCAAACGCGGGATGCCGCGTGATGGGACGCTATTTCGCCATTCGAATCGGACGCGCGGCGCTTACGATCGTGCTCGTCGTCACCTTCGCCTTCGTCGTGCTGCGTCTCTCGGGCGATCCCGCGCTGATGATCCTGGGCCCCGAAGCGCCGCCGGAAGTCCTCGCCGCCTTCCGCAAGGCCTGGGGCCTCGATGACCCCATCTGGTTTCAGTACCTCGATTACTTCGGCGCCATCGCCAAGGGCGAGCTCGGCCGCTCCATGCGCGACGGAAGGCCCGCGATGGAGCTCGTGCTGGAGCGAATTCCGGCGACGCTGGCGCTGACGCTGCCGGCCTTTGTGTTCAAGGTCGCGCTTGGCATTCCTGCCGGAATCTATGCCGCGCTGCATCGCGGTTCGGCCATCGATCGCGCCGTGATGATGACGGCGGTTGCCGGCTTCACCGTGCCGAGTTTTGTCCTTGCGCTGCTGCTGGTGCTGATCTTCGCCGTGCAACTCGGCTGGCTGCCGTCAGGCGGACAGGACAGCTGGCGTCACGCTATCCTCCCGATCGCGACACTCAGCCTTGGCGGGGCCGCGGTGCTCGCACGTTTCACCCGCAGCGCGATGCTGGAAGTGCTCGGCCAGCCCTATATCCGCACGGCGTCGGCCAAGGGCGTGCCGTGGCGCAAGGTCGTGACCTCGCATGCGCTGCCAAACGCGGCGATCCCGACCGTGACCATTCTTGGCTTTATGATCGGCTCGCTGATTGCGGGTGCGGTCGTGGTCGAGAGCGTGTTTGCCTGGCCGGGGGTAGGGCGGCTGCTTGTCGTCGCCGTCGCCAACCGCGATCTCGCGGTCGTGCAGTGCATCTTGCTGCTGGTTGCACTGACCATGGTGACGTCGAACCTCGTCGTCGACTTCCTTTACGGCTTCCTCGATCCGCGCTTGCGCGCCAAAGGAGCGCATGCATGACCGAGGCAACGCTGAAGGACACCGCTGTCAGCAGGCGCATCAGCCTGCCGGCGATCCCGATCTCGGTTACGCTCGCAATCACCTGGATCGTCGCGATGCTCGTCATCGCGGCCTTCGCCGAGAAGTTCACGCCCTATGGCTACACGCAGTTCGATCTGCGCAATCGCCTGGCTGCCCCGGGCAATGTCGCGCATTGGCTCGGCACCGACGAGCTCGGCCGCGACGTGCTGTCGCGCCTGCTCGTCTCGATCCGCATCTCGCTGCTGATCGCATTCGGCGCGACCGCGATCTCGGCCGTTGCAGGAACCACGCTCGGCTTCCTCGCCGCGCATTTCCGCGGTTTGGTCGAGCAGCTCGTGCTGATGCTGTCCGATTTCCAGGCCAGCATGCCGTTCCTGATCATGGCACTCGCCGTGCTCGCCTTCTTTGGCAACTCCCTGCCGCTCCTGATCGGCCTGATGGGCCTGTTCGGCTGGGAGCGCTACGCCCGCATTGCGCGGGGCCTTGCCATCTCCGCCAATGCGCAAGGGTACGCCGCTGCCGTCCGACAATTGGGGGCGCGGCCTTCGCGGATCTATCTCAGGCACATCCTGCCGAACATCGCCTCGACCCTGATCGTCTCGACGACGCTTGTTTTCCCAGAGGTGATCTTGATGGAGTCGGGCCTGTCCTTCCTCGGCCTGGGCGTGCAGCCGCCGATGACCAGCCTCGGCAACATGGTCGGCTACGGCCGCGAGTATTTGACCCGGGCGCCCTGGATCATGCTGGCGCCGGCCACGACGATCGTGGTCACGACGCTGGCGGTCTCCGTGATCGGCGATTGGCTGCGCGATAAGCTCGATCCGACCCTGCAATAGGGGCGCGTCGGGAGCAGGGGAGGCCTGCACCGGGCCAATCCGGGGGTGTCAGGGGCAAGTTCCCGTTGCGCCTGACCACCCCGTGCGCTATCCGGCCGGAAAGGCCTGAGGCGGCTCCAAATTTTCCGCCCGGCCGGTCAACCCCGAGGACGGAAACCGCCATGCCAGCCTATCGCTCCCGCACCACCACCCACGGCCGCAACATGGCGGGCGCCCGCGGCCTTTGGCGCGCGACGGGCATGAAGGACGGCGATTTCGGCAAGCCGATCATCGCGGTCGTCAACTCCTTCACCCAGTTCGTGCCCGGCCACGTCCACCTCAAGGACCTCGGCCAGCTGGTCGCCCGTGAGATTGAGCAGGCCGGCGGCGTCGCCAAGGAATTCAACACCATCGCGGTCGACGACGGCATCGCCATGGGTCATGACGGCATGCTCTACAGCCTGCCGTCGCGCGAGCTGATCGCCGACAGCGTCGAGTACATGGCCAACGCCCATTGCGCCGACGGCCTCGTCTGCATCTCCAATTGCGACAAGATCACGCCCGGCATGCTGATGGCCGCGCTGCGTCTCAACATCCCCGCCGTGTTCGTCTCGGGCGGCCCGATGGAGGCCGGCAAGGTCAAGCTGCAGGGCAAGACCAAGGCCGTCGACCTCATCGACGCCATGGTCGCCGCGGCCGATTCCAAGGTCAGCGACGATGACGTCAAGGTGATCGAGCGCTCGGCGTGCCCGACCTGCGGCTCCTGCTCGGGCATGTTCACCGCCAACTCGATGAACTGTCTCACCGAGGCGCTTGGCTTGGCGCTGCCCGGCAACGGCACTGTTGTCGCGACTCACGCCGACCGCAAGCGCCTGTTCGTCGAGGCCGGCCACACCATCGTCGATCTCGTGCGCCGCTACTACGAGCAGGACGATGCATCCGTGCTCCCGCGCAACATCGCGAACTTCAAGGCGTTCGAGAACGCCATGACGCTCGACATCGCGATGGGCGGGTCGACCAACACCGTGCTGCATCTGCTCGCCGCAGCCCACGAGGGCGAGGTGAAATTCACCATGCAGGACATCGACCGCCTGTCGCGCCGCGTGCCCGTGCTCTGCAAGGTTGCGCCCTCGGTCGCCGACGTGCATGTCGAGGACGTGCATCGCGCCGGCGGCATTTTGGGCATTTTGGGCGAGCTCGACCGCGCCGGCCTGATCGACACCTCTGTTACGACCGTGCACGCGCCGACCATGAACGAGGCGCTCGAGCGCTGGGATATCAAGCGCTCCAAGAGCGAAGCGGTGCGGACCTTCTATCGCGCCTCGCCCGGCGGCATCCCCACCCAGGTCGCCTTCAGCCAGGACCGCCGCTACGACGAGCTCGATGCCGACCGCGAGAAGGGTGTCGTGCGCAGCATCGAGCACGCCTTCAGCAAGGATGGCGGTCTCGCCGTGCTCTACGGCAACCTCGCGCAGGACGGCTGCATCGTGAAGACCGCGGGCGTCGATTCTTCGATCCTGAAATTCTCCGGCCCCGCGCGCGTGTTCGAGAGCCAGGACGCGGCCGTCGAAGGCATTTTGGGCGGCAAGGTCGTCGCCGGCGAGATCGTCGTGATCATCTACGAAGGCCCGCGCGGCGGCCCCGGCATGCAGGAGATGCTGTATCCGACCAGCTATCTGAAATCGATGGGCCTCGGAAAGGCTTGCGCACTCGTCACCGACGGGCGTTTCTCCGGCGGTTCGTCGGGCCTGTCGATCGGTCATCTTTCGCCGGAAGCGGCCGAAGGCGGCAACATCGCGCTGGTACGCACCGGTGATCGCATCGCCATCGACATCCCGAACCGCAGCATCAACCTCGAGATCTCCGACGAGGAGCTCGCCAGCCGCCGCGCGGCCGAAGAGGCGAAGGGCGATGCCGCCTGGCAGCCGGCTGCGCGCAAGCGCAACGTCTCGACTGCGCTGCAGGCTTATGCCGCGCTCACCACCAGTGCTGCGCGCGGCGCCGTGCGCGAAGTGAAGCGCCGCAAATAGGCGCATCTTCCGTGGGTGTGATCGCAACTCTTGCGCTCACGCATGGTCAACAAGTTCTGAACGGCCGGCGATAGCCGGCCGTTCGCATTAAGGATGCCCCAACGAACTTCGGCAGAGATGAGTTTTGCGGCGTATAATGCGGCCACCTTCGCAAATCCATTTCGGGCAATTGGGGCGCCACATAATGTCTCGTAGTCTTGCTGTTGTCTTCTCTACAGTCGTCGCCGCGTTTTCGATGACATCAGCGGCTTCTGCCGGCTGCTATAATTGCTACGCGCCGCCGCAGCCGTGCACGACCTGCTATCAGCAGCAATACGTCGCGCCGCAATACCGCACCGTCGATGAGACCGTGATGGTATCGCCGGGGGCGACCGTGGCGCACCGCACGCCCGCGCAGTACCGCACCGTGATGGTTCCGCAGACCGTGATGGTGGCGCCGCCGGGTGTGCAGTACGAGCGCATCCCGCCGCAATACGCCACACGCCAGCGCGTCGAGATGGTCTCGCCGGGTTATTCCTATTATGCTCCGGTGCAGCCGGCTTGCGGCCATTGCGGCTACTGAGCCGACATCGTAACGGACGGATTTGGCGCGGGGCTCTCATGGGGCGCCGCGCTTTTTTTGTCCGTTGCCAAGGAGAAATGGATCGCTTTGAAAGACGACGGCCCGCTTATCCGGTCTCTACCAGATTCCGTTCATGGAATGGCCACCTTGTTCGACACCACTATTCGGCGCCGCAGCCGGTCGATGAGAGCGATGTAAACCGCCCTTGGCCGACTCGCTTCCGGAATCGAGAACCAGAACTCTGAGAGAAGGGACGGATCTGTGAAGCCGCAGAATCCATAGAGCCTCTGGCCTCTGGCGTTGTAGATCTCGACCCAGGTGCGAGATGCAGAGGTATTGAGCCCGCATGGTGGCAGCTTTGGCGAAGCTGCAAAGAGCGCGGGCGAGTAATCGCTCCAGTTGACCACCCTCAGCCCGACGATAAGCGTGGGTCCGAAAATCACTTGCCCGGCAAACTGCAGGACGGGACGTGGAAACGGCTGCGCCAGCGCGGGCGTCGCAAATCCAACCAAAAGCACCAGGGCCCAAAGAATTCGCTTCAGCCTCATATTGATCCTCCCTCGAAGGCGTAGGGCCACGCTAGCGACGACCGACGGAAGCCCATTGATCCCGGTCAACGGAGAGGCGGTTCCTTTTGGCGGCGAAGCAACTACGGATCGGTCGCGATGACACCCTCCTTCCGAAACAGGGCTCCTGATGGCGCCCGAATCTCGATCGCGCCGCCAAGGCCAAACTTCGCGTTGCCTTCCCGAACGGCCTGCGATAAGCGACAGCCAGGTTTGGAAGGGTGGCCGAGTGGTTTAAGGCACCGGTCTTGAAAACCGGCGTGCCCGCAAGGGTACCGTGGGTTCGAATCCCACCCCTTCCGCCAGTATATTGTTCTCCACTGTTCACCGCCCCTCGTGGCCAAGATATTGCAATATCAGAAGAATTTCCCCTGCGCGCCACGCTTGGAGTGAGTGGCTACGGTTGCAAGCTACAAATAGATTCGCTGCCACTTGGAATTTTGAGGGGCCACCCGGCATCCGGCGCGCTAGCTCGGACGTGACCCCATAAATCTTGAGTAGCCGGCGGACGCATAAGATCTGTTCACGTTGGCGCGTAGTGAACTCCCGAAGCAACGGCCCGCGGCGTGCCAGCGTTGACAATCGCTAACGCACCGCGGTTGCAACTGCGGCTACTGCTGCTGGAAGCGACCAAGCCCAGTCACCTGCCGCCGAAACCGCTACTGCGGCAACGACGCACCCCAGGAGGAAACCGAGTAGGCGATGAAGCGAGTGACTGAGCGGCGTTGAATCTTGCGGCAGCAGAGGGTTGTGCACGGCAAGCAGGTCCATAGTCGACAAAACGGCGTTGGCCAGATTGCCGGTCATCACCGCTGTCGAGATTGCGCCGGGCACTGCGAGACGGAGGAGCGCGTATTGGCAGGCCATGGCCGACACGGCCAACAGCGCAGCCGCACCGGCCCGCAATCCAACCGGATCGGCAGATGGCTTGGCGATGACGCTGAAGATCAACAGCGTAGCTAGCATGAGGAATTGAACGCGAAGCAACAGCTGCGCCAGGTTCGAGCCGCGACGGCCGGAAGCTTTGGCGACCATCCAGATGACCGCCAGGGCCAGCATGAAAACAGGGACCGCCAACAGCTGCGCCCAGTGAAACGAGCCGCCGTCGATGACAACGGCAGCGGCTAGCACGATATTGCCGGTCACGTGGGCAGTGAAGATATGACCCAGCGTGAAGAATCCGGTGAAGTCGACCATTCCGGCGATGACGCTGAGCAACGGCGGCAGCCGCGCCTCCAGGCGCGACAGCTTCGCTGCATCATTCGCTAAATCCACGGGCCGTTCTAATATGGGGCTGTCTTGAGCGAACATAGACCAGCAGTTCCAGTTGAGCTTCAGCGGCTCCATCGACCTCAGGTCTGGTGACCGGGGTCGTACGGCTCCGTCCTAGAAGCCAGCGCTTTGTCCGCCATCGACATGCAGGATTTCGCCCGTGACGAAGCCGGCAGTTTCAAGATAGAGGACGGCTTCGACGATTTCGTGGACCTCGCCCATGCGCCCAATTGGATGCTGCTTCGCGAGGACATCATACATCTCGGGCCTGTGCATCGACGTCTTGGTTGCCCCGGGGGCCACAGCGTTGACGCGGATTCCCTTGCTTGCGTACTCGATTGCAAGCGACTTCGTCGCCGCATTCAAACCACCCTTCGTCAGGGCCGCCAGTGCCGACGGCGCGCTGCTACTGACGTTCTCGTCGAGGCTGCTCGTGATCTGCAAGATATGCCCGGACCCGCGCCCTAGCATTTGCGCGGCAGCACGTCGCGTCACGTGGAAGAAGCCGCTGAGGTTGATCGATAGCATCCTGGAATAGTCGTCGTCGGTATACTCAATGAACGGCTTTCCGATGAAGATGCCGGCATTGTTCACAAGCGTGTCGATGCGACCGAACCGATCGAGTGCCTGCAAAACAATTTGCTCTGCCGTCGTCGGGTCGCCGATGTCGCCGGATACTGCGAGAATATCCGGATCCGGCGACGGCTTGATCGAGCGGGCGTTCGCAACCACACGGTAGTTTCTGTCGCGATATGCCTCGACCAACGCCTCTCCGATACCCCGCGAGGCGCCGGTGATGATTGCAACTTTGCGTTCTGTGTCCATGATGGCTTCCGTTCCTGTTCTTCGACTGCTGCTTCAGCTATTGCGCGGTCCAGCCGCCGTCGACCGAAATCGCGGTGCCCGTAATCTGGTCTGCCGCAGCGGAACATAGGAAGGCCACTGTGCCTCCAAGCTGCTCCGGGGAGACGAACTCCGAGGACGGCTGTTTCTCGCCCAGCAGTGCCTTTGCGGCATCCATCTGGCTGATGTTCTTCTGCGCAGCGATGTCGCTGATCTGCTTTTCGACCAAGGGCGTCCGTACCCATCCAGGACAGACTGCGTTGCAGGTCACGCCGGTGCCGGCCGTCTCCAGGCCAACCACCTTGGTCAGGCCGATCAAGCCGTGCTTGGCCGCCACGTAGGCTGCCTTGTGGGTCGATCCGACCAGGCCGTGCGCGGAGGCGATGTTGACGATTCGCCCCCAGCCCTGCTTCTTCATCTCGGGGACCGCCGCCGCGATGCCGTGGAATGCGGCCGACAGATTGATGTCCAGGATCGCGTGCCAGTTGGCGGGCGGAAACTCTTCTACGGGTGCGGTGAACTGGATGCCGGCATTGTTCACGAGGATATCGAGGCGCCCGAATGTCTCGACCGTCGTGGCGATCAACCGGCGTACGGCGTCGCCCTTCGACATATCGGCGCCGTCGTAGACGACGCGCACCCCGTGCTCGCGCTCGATCCCGCCGCGGATCGCCTCGATCTCACTTGCGTCGCCGAAGCCGTTCAACACAATGTTGGCGCGAAGCCTGGCGAGCTGCCGGGCGATACCGAGCCCGATTCCGCTGGTCGATCCGGTAACGATTGCGACTTTGCTTTTCAACATTTGACGTCCTTTCAGTGCTTGGAGGTGGTTGTCGTCTTGGTCGGTCAGTGGCCGCCGCCGGCTTCGATATGGCCGGGTTTCGTGAGCATGAGCGCTGCTGCGAGGGCGACGATCTGCGAGGCGCCGAGCAGATAGAAGGTGTCGCTGAAGCCCAGGATGAATGCCTGCTTCTGGATGATCTTGCCGATCGCGACATAGGCCCGATGAGCCGCATCGACGCGGTCGATCACGCCGTGATTGATGAAATATTGCGTGAGCTGCTCGAGCCGCGTGCGGGTCGCGTTCTCGAGATGCCGATCCGGCGTTCTCCGCCTCGACGCCCGACGTCGCGACGGCCGAGAGCGGGGCGAAGACCAGGGCCTGACCAAAGGCGCGGATGACGTTCGGCCATAGCAGCTGGTCCGCCGCATAATCGTTGGTCATGAAGATGTTCATGAAGTTGGACCCCGCGAACAGTGCAAAGCCGACGCCGATCACGATGCGCGGATCAAGGCGCTTCAGCAGCTGCGGCACCAGCGGAATCAACAGGAGCTGGGGAAATCCGGTCCACGCCAGCACCATGCCGATCTGCTCGGAATTGTATCCCTGGATGCGGGACAGATAGACCGGCAGGACGTAGACGGAGCCATACAGCGCGACGCCGAGCAGAAAGTTCGCGAGCACGCCGAAGCCGAAATTGCGACGGAACAGGATGCGGAGATTGAGCAACGGCTTCTTCGTCAGCAATTCGATCACGACGAACAGCGGCAGAGCGATAGCGGCGACAATTGCGAAATGAACGATGAACGGCGAGCCGAACCAGTCATCCTTGTTGCCTTCCTCCAGCACGGTCTGCAGCGCCGACAGGCCGATCGCCATCGTGATGATGCCGAGCCAGTCGCCTTCGCGCAGCAGCGACAGCTTCATCGGGCCGGGTTCGAGCGAGACATAGAGCATCGCGATCATGATCGCGCCCGGCACGGTGTTGACGTAGAAGATGTATTGCCAGCCAAGATTCTCGGTGAGATAGCCGCCGATGGTCGGACCAATCGCGGGCGCGAACGTGGCTGAGATCGCGAACATCGCGAGCCCGATCGGTTGCTTCGCCTTGGGAAGCAAGGTGATGATCAGCGTGAACGCCATCGGGATCAGGACGCCGCCCGTGAACCCTTGCACGGCGCGCAGCACGATCATCTGCGGCAGGTCCTGGGCCAAGGCGCAGGCCGCCGAGAACACCAGGAACAGGAGGGCGTTGGTCAGCAGGTAGATGCGGATCGAGAACACCTGGGCGAGCCAGCCGGAGAGTGGAATCACCACGATCTCGGCAATCAGATAGGAGGTCGAGATCCAGCCGCCATCATCGATGCCCGCACCGATCCCGCCCTGGATATCGGCCAGCGAGGCATTGACGACCTGGATATTGAGAACCGCCATGAAGGCGCCGAGCGTGGCGCCGATCACGGCAAGCCAGGTCTTGGCGGAGACGGCAGGCGTTGCAGCTTCTGGCTCGCTGGCCGGAACGTCGTCGAGGGTGGTGTTCAACGTGGTCATGGTTGTTCCTCGTCACGTGCGACTGAGCGGCGCGCGGTTGCTCAGCTGCGGGGCTTGCCGTCGCGCGAGGCGAGCTGCTTCCCGGCTGCGCGCTCGGCGACCACCGTCGACTTCGTGTCGATCGTCGGCACGGCCGACATGCCCGGACGCAACAGGCCTTTCAGGCCATGGCCGTCGAGTACGATCTTCACCGGCACGCGCTGGACGATCTTGGTGAAATTGCCGGTTGCGTTATCCGGCGGCAACAGCGCGAATTCCAGGCCACTCGCGGGGGACAGGCTGTCGACATGACCCTTCAGCACGGTCGATTCGAAACTATCGACGTATAGCTCGACGGGCTGGCCGCTACGCACGTGGGTGAGCTGTGTTTCCTTGAAATTGGCGACCACATAAACCGCATCGAGCGGCACCACGGCCATCAATTGCGTGCCGGCCTGGACATATTGGCCGACCCGGAGCGAGCGGGCACCGATCGTTCCATCGACCGGGGCTGTGATCCGGGTATAGGACAGGTTCAGCGCTGCCTGCTGCTCGACCGCACGGGCGCGATCACGCTGTGCGACGGCCTGCGCGCGCTGGGTCGCAAGCACCTCGACCTTCTGGTTGGCGGCGATCAATCCAGCTTTACCTTGCTGCAGCTGCGCGGTCTGCGCCCGCAGCGCCGCGTCGGTCTGCTGGGCGCGCTGGATGGTGCCGGAGCCCGACTTCATGAGATCGTCGTAGCGGGCTCTCTCTTCCTTGGCGAACTTCAGGTTCGCCTCGGTGGCCTCCACCGCAGCGGCCTGCTGTTGAATCAACGGCTGCTGCAGCGCGATTTGCGCGTCGAGATTCTTCACCGCGGATTCCGCGGCAGCGACGTCGGCCTTGGCCTGGCTGAGGGCTGTCCTGAAGTCGCGGTCGTCGATCCTTGCCAGCAGCTGGCCGGCCGTCACCGACTCATTGTCCGTGACCAGCACTTCCGCGATGTAGCCCGATACTTTCGGCGCGATGATCGTGGAATCTGCTTTGACGTAGGCGTCGTCAGTCGTTTCCAGATAGCGGCCGGTCGTGAAATAGTAATGGCCGAAATGGGCTGCGGCAGCGACGCCGAGCGCCGCAGGGAAGGCGATCGCCGCTCGCCTGATCGCCTGTCGCGACGGACGCAGCTTCAACTTCGCCGTGGGATCTGCAACGTAATAGGCGTTCGACATGGCATTCTCCGAATGACCTGATCAAGGGCAGTTAGGCGACGAGCTGGAGCAGCCTAGTCGCGGCGATGGACGTCATGGGTGACGATGCCGAGCTCCGGGTCGGGCGGGTCCAGGCGATTCGGGTCGGCGAGGGTGCGGCGGATGTCGTCGAGGCCGCTCTGCCAGTGGGCGCGCATCGCGCTCAGGCCGAATTCGTAGTCTCGCGAATGGCCCTCGTGGCTCTTGGTCTGATAGATCAGATGAACGATGTTGTAGGCGCGCTGGCGTGCCATCTCGGCGATGGCGCACATCTCGGGATCACGCATTGCGGATTCCGGCAACTTCTCGATCGTCCGCTGCAGCGCCTGACGCATCGTCTGCATCCGCAGCGCCTGATCGGTGACGTTGCGGGTACGGCTGGAATACTGGATGTCCTTCTGCCGACTCGACACCTCCATCATGTCGTAGGGAACGCGTCCCTTGGCCGACCAGAGGTCGATCTGGAACGTCAGCGTGTCGCACGGCTCGCCGGACAGCAGACGGGAAAGGGGGGTGTTGGAGACTACGCCGCCGTCCCAATAGTGCTCGCCTTCGATTTCGACGGAGGGGAAACCCGGAGGCAGCGCGCCCGACGCCATGAAATGTTTCGGTCCCAGCCGGCGCTCGGCGGTGTCGAAATAGGTCAAATTGCCCGTGCGGACATTGACCGCGCCGACGCTGACGCGGACCTCGCCCGAATTCAGTCGATCGAAGTCGACTAGCCGCTCCAGCGTTTGTTGCAGCGGCGCTGTGTCGTAGAAGCTGGTCGCTGCGTCGCCGGAGAACGGCGACCAAAGCGGCGAGGGGAAGCGCGGCCTGAAGAATCCCGGCTGGCCCTGCACCAACGCCCGCGTCGCAGCCAGCGCGTTGCGGATCGAGCGAATGTCGAACGCAAAGGGCAGGGCATTGGCCAGTCCTTCGCCGGCCGGCCACTCGATCGAGAAAGCACAGATGGTTTCCCAGAACTCGCGCAGCCGCGCGACGCGCTCGGCCTCGGGTGAGCCCGCGATGATGGCGGCGTTGAGCGCGCCGATCGAAATGCCGGCCAGCCAGTTCGGCCGGATGCCGGCCTCGTGCAGGCCCTCATAGACGCCGGCCTGATAGGCGCCGAGTGCGCCGCCGCCTTGCAGCACGAGAGCAACGACATCATAAGGCAGTGATTTGTTCGACTGCGACACAGGGTTGCTCTGCTCGCGCATCATGTTCAGCATTTTGATGACTCCCGATGGCATGGATGACGTTCGATCAGCCAGTGCTCGCATCGGCCAGGCTCTCTGCGTGGCCGTGGCGGCGCGTGGTCGCGCTTGACGCGAGATAGTCGTGGACCACGGTGCCTAGCCCGAGCGTCAGGTCGGCGACGACATGCTTGGCCGACAGCACCTGGAGGACCGGCAGCTCGGCGACCGGAGCAAGCGCATGCGAATACAAGTCGAGCGCAGCCGGCCCGGTCCATGCGCCCTTCACGGTGATGTCCTCGAGGTGGTAGCGCACCAGCTCGCAGATGCGCGGCGCGCCGTCGACATGCGGAATGATCTTGAGCAGGAAGTTCGGCGCGGTGAGCTTCTTCGCTTCCATCGCGGCGTCGAGCGCGCGATGCTTGTAGCCCATCGTGCCGGTTGCGATGCGGACCGAGCCGTAGTTCAGCGTGCCGACCAGCGTGTCGATCTCGACCGCGAGCTTCGGTTGCGCTAGCTTCTTGGGGAAACCCCACAGCTCGCGTCCGCCCGCGATGGGAGGGTGATCGTTGAGAAACATCTGATGCGTGAAGCTACCGGTCTGGCCCTGATAGGACACCGGAATGACCTGGCCACTTTCGGTGTAGTCGCCAAAGCCGGTGGAATCGGGCATGCGGATGAATTCGTAGTTCACCACCGGCTCGGTGATTTCGAGCGGAGCCGGCACGATTCGGCGCAGCGCCTCGGGATCCGTTCGGTATTGGATGATGAAGTATTCGCGGTTGACGAAGCGATAGGGTCCGGGTGGGAAGGCCGGATTGGTCAGCGGCATTGCAAACGCAGTTGTGCGCACGGTCTCGTGTTTCATCGGTCTGGCTCCAGATTTACGGAAGACGACGGGCCGCGCTCTGAGGTTCGCGGCCCGATCGATTGACACGGCTAAAGTTCGCCGACGTGCTCGGGATCGGCCGCCGCCAGTGCCGCAGCGCGTTCGGCCGGCGGCGGATAGATCCAGACGGTGTTGATCTGCTGCTTGGTCTTCTTTGCTTCCGCGCCGACCAGTTTCAGCGTTCGCTCCCACCCAAGCGTGAAGATCGCGCCGGCCTCCCCGAGGTCGAGACAGGTGGCGTAGGCTTCCTGGTGGTATGGCTTGGTCGGAATTCCCAGAAGCTCGGCGGCTGCGTTATTGCCGGCAAAGGCACCCATCCGCAGGGCATGCTGGCACGACATCAGGGCGTAGTTTCCAATTCCGTCGCACGCAGCCCTGGCGGCGTCACCTGTGGCGAACACGCCAGGCACCGACAGCACGCGCAGATCGCGGTCGACCAGCAGCCGGCCGAAATTGTCCCGCTCGGCCGGAATCTGCGCGGTCAACGGCGCGGCGCGCATGCCGGCGGCCCAGATCACGGTCGCACTCGCGATGTGCTCGCCACTCGACAGCGTGACGCCGGACTTATCCAGCGACGCGACGCCGACACCAACCCGGGTCTCGACACCGAGATTGCGGAGGGACTCCTCGATGACGGGGCGCGGGCTCGCGCCCATGTCGGGAGCGACCGCACTGTTCCGCTCGACGATGATGACACGGGGTTTGGCATCCTTGCCGAGGATCGCGCGGAGTCGTGACGGCATCTCGGTCGCCACCTCGATTCCCGTGAAACCGCCGCCGGCCACAACGACCGTGTCGCGCGCCGCGGATTGCCGCTGATGCGCCAGGGCGTGCAGATGCCGGTCGAGCGCGATCGCGTCGTCGAGCTGGTCGACGCTGAAGCCGTGCTCGGCGAGGCCGGGAATATTCGGGCGGAACAACCGGCTGCCGGTGGCGACGATCAACCGATCATAGGGAAGCGTCTTTCGTGCGCCCTTGGCCGCAACGATCTGCACGGTGCGGGTCTTGCTGTCGATCGTCTCGGCGCTGCCCTGCACGTAGTCGACGTCGATCGCGTTGAGGACGTCCAGCAGAGGTGCCGTCAGGGTCTCAGGCTTCGGCTCGTAGAGCCGGGGGCGGACCACCAGGGTCGGCTCCGGTGCAACAAGCGCGATTTCGAGAGCCTCGGGCGAGACGCCCTGGATGTCGCGCAAACGGGCTGCGGAAAGGGCGGCGTACATGCCGGCAAAGCCGGAACCAATGATGACGAGTCGCATGTGGTGGTCTCCTGTGGTTTGTGGTTGCTCGGACTTAGGCGCGTTGCCGCCGCCGCCTCTCGTTGGCGGCAAGGCTTTTGCGATCGATGATGACGCGAAGAGGTGGAACGAAATCGCGTGGTCTTACCGGGAAGCGCAACTCGACATCGAGGACTTCAGCGGGAGCCAGCGGTTGCGAAACATCACCGGCTGAGCTGCGTTCGGAAGCCAGTCGGCGTAGGGCCGAGCGTCGTCCGTGGTCATGATCGACATCACCGGAATGGCCCTCTGCATGGACTGAGCCGGAATTTCCATCTGTTCGCCGGTTGCCGAGGTGAAGCGGACGGCCAGCGAAAGGCCGTACAGGATCGTGGTTGCGGCAATTCTCCTTCGCGGTACGAATGCAAGAAGGCTGATGAGGGTTCTCGAGGCCATCGTTTGTCTCCGTATTTGGGAGCGTAGGGGACCCTGAACATCTACCTGTCCGGAGCTGCAATTGCGCCAGAGCGATTGCGGCACCTGCAGAGCGATTGTCATTACCGCGTGCGTCGTCGCCATTCGCTCGGGGTTTCGCCGGTCAGCTTCTTGAACGCCGCCGCAAACGCAGTTTGCGAAGCGTAGCCAAGCTGTTCGGCTACTGAAGCGATCGCCACGTCGCTGTCGCGCAGCATGTTCATGGCCCGCTCGAGCTGGTTCTGGCGCAGCCAGGCATGAGGCGACAGTCCGGTGCTTTCCCTGAAGGCCCGGCAAAAGTGGAAGCGCGACAGCCCGGCATCGGACGCGAGCGCGGCGAGGGACACGTCAGCATCGCTGTCCGAGCGCAGTCGCTCGATGGCACGTCGCAGCGCATGGGGAGAGAGCCCGCCCGCGATTGGCTCCTGCGCAGTCGGCGTGCCGGAGTGCTCTGCCAGGAGACGCGTCGCTATCAGATCCGTCAGTTGCTGTCTGAATAGAGCATCCAAAGCTGCATTGCCTTGCAACACGTCGGCCGCACTCATCAGCAGTTCGAAAGTGAGGGAATCGAGATATGCAGTTCTTTCCAGAAGATCGCCGGGAGCGGGTGCATTGGCTTCACGCGAAACGCGTTCGAGGGTTGCGGGCGGAAGATAGAGCTGGATGACGTCCACAGAGCCGGGGATATCCCATCGCGCGCTTGTCCCGGCCGGGATGATCGTCACCACTCCGGAACGCGCCGTGCCAATCGCAACCGACCTGCCGATGCGCCGCTCGAGGCGTTGGACCCCGGTGGGGTAAGCCATGATGACGTGGTCGGCCATGGGTTCGACCACATCGTGCAGGGCGCCATGCTTCCAGTGCGCGATTGCGCCGTTGGAGGGGTCGGAAGCCATCTGGAGCGGTGCGGTCTTGAGGACGCGCGACATCTCCAGATCGGCGGGACGCCGGTCACCGACCGGCAACTCGCGCTGGCGACCGCCAGGCGCAACCAGCAGAGCCCTCAGAGGATCGTTCAAGATCTCGTTGCTCATGGCGCTATCCTCGCATTCGGAAACGGGCTTCGTTACCTGCGGAGCGATTGATGCTAACGGACGCGCTGTCGCCAATCGCTTGGCGTTTCGCCGGTCGATCGCCGGAATGCCGCGGCGAAGGCCGTTTGCGAGGTATAGCCGAGCTCCGCTGCGACCGAGGCGATGGTTGCGTCGGTGTCGCGCAGTATGTTCATGGCCTGCTCGAGCCGGTATTGCCGCAGCCAGGCATGAGGTGAAAGACCGGCGCTCTCCTTGAAGGCACGGCAGAAATGGAAGCGCGACAGGCCGGCGTCAGAAGCCAGCGCATCGAGGGAGAGGTCCGCCTCGCTGTCCGAGCGCAAGCGTTCGATCGCACGGAGCAAGACTTTGGGCGAAAGCCCGCCCACGACCGGCTGGAATGTCGTTGGCGAGCCGGTGTGTGCCGCCAGGAGGCGCGTGGCCAGGAGGTCTGTCAGTTGGAGCCTGAACAGCGTATCGAGGGCTCCATTGCCGTTCAGCACGCCGGCTGCACTCAGCAGCAGTCGGGACGTAACGGGGTCGGGGTGTGCCGTTCGCTCGAGGAGATCGGTCGACGAGGTCCCGGCTTCGTCGGCGACGCGCTTCAGCGAGGCATGAGGAAGATAGAGCTGAACGACATCGACGGATTTCGGAATGTCCCATCGGGAGCTCGATCCTTCCGGAATGATGATCACGACGCCGCGACGGAACGTTCCTTTGGCAACCGAGCTTCCGGTCCGCCGCTCCATGCGCTGGACCGTGCCATTGTAAGCCATGACGACGTGGTGGCTCATGGGTTCGACCACGTCGTGCAGCGGTTCATGTTGCCAGTGGGCGATCCCTGCACCGGAAGAGTCCAATGCCATGTGCAGAGGTGTCGTGTGGAGAACGCGAGCCATCTCCGCATCGGCAGCAAGCCGCTCGGCAGTCGGCATGTCCGCCTCGCGCGTCCTGGCCGCGACCGGCAGAGCCTTGACTGGATCGGTAATCGGCTTGCTCATGGATATTGCTCGCGTCGAGAACAACCTGTGCTCCGCTTTCGCCGGCCTATACGTGGCCGCCGAGGCAGGCTCCTTGTTCCGTGCATGATGATGGGAAACAGCGCGCAGCGGTATCGTGCTGCCGGTTCGGTCTGGCTGGTTCAGCGGATAGAGTCAGCTGTACCTTGGGATAGGATGACGCGTGATGTGCCGGATTTTCGGGTCATGCGCGTGCGGATGGCGCCACCGAGCTTGTTTCAGGGCCGGCAACCGTCAACGGCGGGAGCGCGAAGTGGAAATGCGCTCCGCCGTTCGCACGGTTCACGCCCGTGATACGACCGCCATGCGCCGTGATGATCGACTGGCAGATAGCGAGGCCAATGCCGATTCCCGTATCCTTGGTGCTGAAGAAGCTGTCAAAGATGTGTTCCAAATCCTTGGCGGGAACGCCCGGTCCATTGTCGAGAACGGAGAAGACCACCGAACCTTCGTCGTCGATCGACGTCCGGGTGTCGATCCGGCGCGTCGGTTGGCCCGACTGCACGATGGCCTGGACGCTGTTGACCAGCAAATTGATGATCACTTGCTGCAACTGAATCCGGTCGCCCATGACCTTGGGAAGCTCAGCGCCGAAGTTCGCTGAAAGGAGGATCGACTTTGAATCGATGTCATGGCGAATGAACAGGAGCGCTTCCTCGACCACCTCGTTCAGGTCGATCAGGCGCTTCTCCGGTTCGTGCTTCGCTGCCATGTCGCGGATGCGATGAATGATGTCGCTGGCGCGGCGCGCGTTCGATACGATTCGTGAGGTGAGTTGCGTGACCTTTTCCGTGTTCTGATCTTCGCGTGCCAGCCACCTCAAGCTGGTCTCGCCGTTAGTCACGATGGCCGCAAGCGGCTGATTGATTTCATGGGCGATCGACGTCGCAAGCTCTCCGAGCGTCGCGATGCGCCCGGCATGCGAGAAGTCGGCCTGCAGCTTGCGAAGCTGCTGTTCGGCGTTCAACCGCTCGCTGATGTCCTGCATGGTGATGAAGGTGTTGTCGAGCTGCTCGGGCGGCACCGGATATGTCACCGTGAACAGGACGTCGACGATCGAACCGTCAAAGGCGCGGATCCTGGTTTCCGCAATGAAATTCCGGCGGCCTTCGAAGTGCGCCACCATCACTCGTTCAGCCAGTCCTGGAGCGGCGGCGAAAATGTACCTGACGGGCTTGATGAGATCGGCGGGGTTGCCGGCGCGAAACAGCGAGACGGCGTCCCGGTTGACGTCGGTGACGCGAACGACGTCTTTGGCGTGTTCGACGAGATCCGGATTGCGCCCGAGATGGGCCGCGATATCGTGGACACCGGCTGCCTTCAATTGGTCGAAAGCCTCACCTGCGCGACGCGAATCGACCTGCCAAAGCGCGGTCGGAAGATACTGGATCAGCCTACGATATCGATCCTCGCTCGCCTGCAGTTCCCAGGTGGTCCGGTCGTCATTCGTCACGCCGTTGATCGTCACGAACACGGTGTCGGGCGGCTTCGGCTCCGCCGAATGCCAGGCCTTGATGACGGGTTCGCGCAAGCTCCCGCTCAAGACCATCTTGCGTGTCTCGAGGCGCGTGCGATCGCTGGCGACACTTTCGAGCAGTGTCGCCAGGACAGAGCGGCTCTCGGCTGGCCAGAACGTGTCGATGGATTTTCCGATCATCTGCTCGTAGCCGGCATGCGCACCGAACATGCGGACCGCGCGATCGTTGACGGCCAGGATGCGGGTTGCGGACAGCATCCTGTCGACCCAATCCGGATGCTGATCGAAGTCGATCGCGACGCCGCTACGTCGATGTTCCGCGATCGCATCGAGCAAGGGGCGCGCGGCCGACGTGTCGAGCTCCCAGGATGCAGCGAGGGACGATTGCAGCTCCGCATCCATGCGCAGATACGACGCTCGGGTGAGGGACCCGGCGTCACGACCGAATTCGACAATATCGAGAAGGTCGCCGGCGGAGTCCCGCCTGACGATTTGTCTCACGGCGGCGACGATATCAGTTCCGGTCAGCCCGCGCCGGTGGACCACACCCTCCCACCGGCCTTCGCGCAGCAGTGCGTTGAAATGGTCGGTGCCGGCGTGGGCGAGCGATCCGATCGTCTGGACATGCTGCCCGACCATCGCCAGGGCAGGCCATCCGTAGAGCGCTTCCGAGGCCGGGTTCCAGTACCTGATGACACCATGAACGTCGCTGACGATGATGCTTTCGGATGCCAGATCGGAGAGTTCCGCGACGAAAGGAGCGGCGAAAGCGGGGTCGTGGCCGTTTGCTGCGGCGCGTCGGGAAGAATTAGTCATCTGACGGTGCGTCCCGTCGATCGTCGCGCACGCCGCTTGCGCGGTTTAGCGCCGACTCCAGGTGGCGAAGCAGAACATCATCATTGACCGGCTTCGTCAGGCAGGCAAGGGCGCCGCCGCTCAGCGCGCGTGCGCGGGTGGCCGCATTTGTATCAGCAGAGATGACAATAACCGGCATCGACGAGCCAAGTTCCCGTAGTCGCTCCTGGAGTTCGAGGCCACTCCGGCCCGGCATGCTCACGTCGGTAATCAGACAGTCGAACCGATCGGGCTGATATTCGGCCATGAAGGCTTCCGCTCGATCGAATGTCCGGCATGCGAGTCCCAGCACCAAGAGGAGATCCGAAAGCGCCTCTCGCACGGCCTCGTCGTCATCTATGACAGCGACGATGGGTGCTTTGGGCGGACGAGCGGTTTTCGCTGGCATGGCCCTTCGACCATCCGCCCATTGCGTCCTGGGTTGTACCTATTCTTTGGTGTAGGCCGATGGCTTCCCTCGAATTTCCGGGGGCAATGATTCCCAGATCCTGACCAACTGGCCGACCGATCCGGCCTGGAGTTTCCGCGTCGCATTGCCGCGGTGCAGCTTGACCGTGATTTCGCTGATGCCGAGATCGAACGCGATCTGCTTGTTGAGACGACCCCTGACCACTTCACGCAGCACTTCACGTTCGCGCGGAGTCAATGTCACGTAGCGATCGACATGTTGGCGGACACGTTCGGCCGATGCCCTTTGCGCCAGGTCTTTTTCGATCGCTGCGGTGACCGCGTCGAGCAACGCCTGATCCCTGACTGGCTTGGTCAGGAAATCCACCGCTCCTGCCTTCATCGCTTGCACCGTCATGGCGATATCGCCGTGACCGGTGAGGAAAACGATCGGCCGCGCGTTGCCGTTTGCGGCAAGATGCTGCTGCAGATCCAGGCCGCTGGCGCCGGGCATGCGGACGTCGAGGATCAGGCAACCCGGTCGCTCCGGCAGATCGGCGTGCAACAGTTCCTGGGTCGAGCCGAAGCAGCACGCGTCGAGTCCAACCGACAGCAGCAACTCGCGCAGCGCGAAGCGAATCTCTTCGTCGTCGTCCACGATCAGCACAAGCGGACGGTCGGTGATGTCGGCGTTGATGGTCATGAGATGGCAAGGCGGGTCAGGTGGAGCATGAGAGCTGGCGGTAATATCAAGCATGGCTTGGCCTCTTGATCGCTTCCTGCTCCGCGGTTTGTCGCCGTTTCCTGGCCGGGGCTTTCGGCCCTCAGCTTCGCGGTCTCACCCGGGTTCTTACGGCTCTTAAGGCTATGCAATACCGTCGTCTTTCCCAAAACCCGCGTGTTTTGTCTGATTCTGCTCTGCGCCTTGAGGCGATCGTGCGTTTGGGCAAAGTCGTCACCTGCGACCCAGAGCCGTCGTGAGCGTTTCACAAGCGTGTGCCCGACGGAGAGACCTGACCGGAGCTACGGCTTCGAGCTCCCCTTGGCCCGCCGAGCGGGTAATAGACCCTAGACCAGAAGACTAGAAGCGGACGCCCCTCGTAGGATAGCCGAAGAGGCTTCATGCGACCCATCCTCATCGCAATCTCGTCAAGAGAACGGAGGGGACGATGTCTGTTATCAGGGAACGACAACGAGCGCGGGTGCGTACCCCATCATTTCATCGACCTCGGCGAAGCGCTCCCTTATCCGGCTGCGCCCAAACGGGCTCAGTCGCGTCCGCAACCAGGTGCAATGATCCTGTTTTGCAATCATCGGACGGGCCATTCGATGCCAAGAGCCGCGAGAGGCTGGTCTATGCGGTCCGCCAGGAGGCCGACGTTTCCGACGAGATGCTGCTGAAGAACGTCGCCGAGGGCGACAAGGCGGCCATGCACATCATCTTCGCCCGCCACCGCAAGAGAGTGTCCCAATTCATTCGGTGTCTCGTCCGGAATCCCGCGATCGTCGACGATCTCGTCAACCAGGTGTTCCTCGATGTGTGGCGCTCCGCAAACATGTTCGAAGGTCGCGCGCGCGTTTCCACATGGCTGCTCTCGATCGCCCGATTCAAGGCCATCAACTCGCGGCGAGAACGAACGCACGAGAAGATCGATCAAGACGAGACTCTTGGGATCATCGATGACGGGGATACACCTGATGTTGCTCTGGACCGCAAGGAAACAGAGGGACTTTTGCGGGCGTGTATCGATGAGCTATCCCCGGCTCACCGGGAGATCATCGACCTGTACTACTATCGTGAAAACTCCACGGCCGAAGTCAGCGAGATCATCGGCATTCCGCAGGCGACCGTGAAAAGCAGGATCTTTTACGCGCGCAAGCAACTCGCGAGGATCCTGGTGGCGGCAGGTCTCGACGCCGCGGCAACACGTTGAAATCGCGTTGTAAACCATTCGTGTCATGGGTTCCGCTGGACGGCTCTCCCTCAACCGCGATAATGGAGGCCGACGTGGCAGTAGGCTGATCTGCGGGTCTGTAGGAGCGATGGTCGACCGATATGGCACAGAGCGGCTTTCATGGGGAGAAGTTCAGGGAGCTTCTGCACCTTCGGGACACGCCCTCGTCGCTGATCGCCCGTTCCGTGCGCGGCGTCGAGGTCGCTGCGACGGAAACGCGGGATGACAATCCCGTTCCGGGCCTTTGCGGTGCGGTCGATCCGGAAGACGCCTACCTCGTCAGCTTGAAGCTTCGCGATTACCCGGATTGCGAATATTGGGAGCATGGCAAGTGCGTGACCAAGCCCAATATCCGGGCAGGCGCGACTTACCTCTATGACCTGAAGAACGATCCGCGCTTTGTGATCGACAAGCCGTTCCATTCTGTTCATTTCTACGTTCCTGCTTCGGCCCTTAACGGCATTGCAGGGCAGTTCGGCGTGCGGCGTGTCGGGCAGCTCGATTGCCAGTTCGGCACCGGCTTTCGCGACGAAGTCGTGCATCACATCGGCGCGGCACTTCTCCAGGGATTGCGCCGGCCCGCTGAAGCCAACCAGCTTTTCGTAGACCACATGATGCTTGCGCTCACTGCGCACGTCGCTCAGGCGTATGGTGGCCTGCGCAACGCCGAACTCGTGCCCAGTGGTCTTGCCCCATGGCAGGTGAGGCGCGCTTGCGAAAAGCTCGAGTCGGATCTCAGCGGGAAGTTCGCGTTGGAGGAGATCGCGGCGGAGTTGGGCCTGTCGGTTGGCCATTTTTCTCGCTCGTTTCGAGCGTCCGTCGGGCTGCCGCCACATCAGTGGCTGCTTCGCCAACGCGTCAGCGCTGCGAAGCAGTTGATGACCGTTCGGGACCTGTCGCTCGCCGAGATCGCAATGTCGGTCGGTTTTGCCAATCAAAGCCATTTTACGCGGGTATTTTCCACTTTGGTCGGTCTAAGCCCGGGCGCTTGGCGCCGCGACATGCGGGGTAATTCGGTACGTGAGACGTGAGCTCCGGATAGTGAGTTTCGTCCTCGGCCGAGCGGTTAACCCCGGGCAGGGATTCGCGATCGGCAAAGATCCGTTTGTCCCCGTGTTCCGGATCCCTGTGCAGAACGCTAGGTAAGAAAAAGTGCGCTAATCCAGCAAAATCAGTCGATTGCTCGGTACTCGCGTGTTCGCGAACGTTTTCTGCAATTCGAGCATTTGTCGCGACCTATGCCCAGGTCACTCTCGAGCAGCATGCTTGCGGAGCGTGACCAATGAGGCGCCGTCGTCGAACTCACCGCAAGCGCGACCAGCAGCGGCTGATTGCGCCGAGACGACCAAGGCCCGCCGGTTCAGGCGGCGGCTTCCTTAATAATAGCGATAATAGCGCCGGGGGCGGCGATCGTAGTAATCGTCGCCGTAGTACCCCTGCCGGCCCTGTTGAAATTGAGGCGGTACTGTCCCGGTCGGGTAGCATTGCCCATCTCGGATATCGATGTCAGCACCGTTGCCGCAAGGAACGGGATATCGGCCGCCGTAACCGTATCCACGTCGATACTGCCACTGCCTCGCAGCCTGTTCCTGAGGCGGAAGGTATCCGTTCGGATAGCACCAGCCATCCCGAGCACTGATATCCCAACCGTCCCCACAAGGGGGCGGGTGCCTGGGGACGCCGTACTGGACCTGCTGCATAGGCGGCTGAAAGTCCATGGTCGGCAAAGCCTGACCTGCGAGTAGCGATGCGGCGAGGCCGATAATGATCATCTGAAAACCTCCATAAGGCGAAGCGTGCTTCAGCAGGTATGAACCCCTCGTGAATGGCAGGGTTCACGAAGACGGGCTCGTCACTTGGGAGAACGGGTGGTTTTCCTGGCCTGATGGCAAGCCGCTGGTTGCTCCGTTCGGAGTCGCGGCGGCGTTTGACGCGTGGCATTCCGCGATCCAGGCGCAGCGCCGGCGAGAGTCAAAATTCGCGATTACTGGCGGCTCAAAATGCGCGGGCGCTACTGCGCGTCGCGGGAGTGGAAGAGAGCGGCGGACTCCTACATGGAGGAGCTACTGAGGGATCCGCAAGGCTGACGAGTGAGCACATGCTCGTGCAAGTCTTGCAGCACGTGCCCATTCCAGCATTGATGGTGCTTTTGGGAGAAGGCAAGCAAGACCATAAAACCCACAGCGACCACAACGCATCCGGTTACAAAGTTCTGCATCCATGCACTCCGGAGCAAGCTGTGAGTGGCTAACCCTGGGGGCATCTTAACGAACAGAAATACAAAATCCACCGCGTGAAGGCTTCACGGGTGGGGGGGGCAGATCGCCGCCGTGTCCTCGGAGAGGGGGCATCGGCCGGCCGTGCCCGGTACCCGGGGGCCTCGCATTCCAGCCTGGGAGCGTGTCCTCGCGAGGCTCTGCGAGGCAGGCGCGCTGCGGGAGTTGCAAAGGTTGACAGGTCACCCCTTCAATTTCAGCGTCAATAATTCTGTCTAATTGGCTGAATTGACTGGAGTTTGATCCGTTTAGCTCAGCTTCAATTCCAGGTGGAGGGCATCGGGATCCTGGCCCTTTACGCGCACGAATCCGAATCTATCGAAGACGCGGCGCATGGCGGCGTTCTCGAGGAGCACCTCGGCCATCAATTCGCTCAGCTTGGCGTCGCGCGCCAGCGCGATCAGGTGGCGCAGTAGCAGGCCGCCGATGCCGCGCCCTTGCCAGGCGTCGATCACCATGAAGGCCATTTCGGCGCGGCCAGGCTCTGTGACGATGTAGCGGCCGCCGCCGACGATGCCCGCATCGTCCACGCAGGCGACCAGCGCGACATGATGCTCGAAATCGATCTCCATGAAGAAGTCGCGCTCCCTGTCCGAAAAATGCTGCTTCGGGATGAAGAAGCGACGCCGCCGCGACTGCGCGCTGGTCTGGCCCAGCGCGGCGAGCATCTCGACCGCATCCTCGGGGCGGAGCGCTCGGATCTCGACGGGCGTGCCGTCGCGCAACGTGTCCCTGTGCGAGTAGCTCGCGGCATCAGTCATCGGTGTCTCGCTGCGTTTATGAGGCGGAGACGACGACTGTCGTCTGCATCCGGCGATCAGGCTGGTGACTGCGGCGGAACTGCTTGATCTGGATCAAGCCGGCTGCGCGAGCGGGGCGGCTACGCTTGGCGGGCTCCTGAGGACACAGGCACCGCGCGTGAAGACAATTCGACAAGTTCTGACGACCGACGGCGTCATCCAGCTCGTGATCCGGCTCGGATTGCTCGGGCTGCTGGTCGTGTGGACCTTCCTGATCATCCAGCCGTTCGTGCCGATCCTGACCTGGAGCGCGGTGCTCGCGGTGGCGTTCTATCCGGTCTTCAGCTGGCTCGCCAAATTCCTCGGCGGCAGCCCGCGTATTGCGGCGGCCATCCTCACGGTGGTCATGCTCGGCATCGTCATCGGGCCCGCGGCGTGGCTAGGCTTGAGTGCCGTCGAAGGGATCAGGGACATCGCAAGCCAGATCAGCGCTGGCGAGCTCGCGCTTCGGGAAGCACCTGAGCGGATCAAGAGCTGGCCCTTGATCGGCCCGCAGCTCTACGATCTCTGGAATCTGGCCTACACCAATATCCGCGCGGTGCTGCGGGAGGTCACACCGTATCTGAAGCCGTTGGCCGGGTTCATGCTGTCATTCGTCGGCAGCGCCGGCATCGGCACGCTTCAGTTCCTGCTATCAGTGCTGGTCGCCGGGCTCCTTTTTCCCTACGGGCCGCAGCTTGCCGGCGCGATTCGCAGTTTCCTGTACCGGATCGTGCCGGAACAGAGCGAGCATTTTCTAGAGCTCTCCGGCGCAACCATCCGCGCGGTGTCGCAGGGCGTGATCGGCGTTGCGATCATTCAGGCCTTGCTCGCCGGCATCGGTTTCAAGCTCGCCGCCATTCCGAGCGCAGGCCTGCTCGCCGTCATCGTTCTGTTGTTGTCGATCGTGCAGATCGGCGCGGCCATCGTTCTTCTTCCCGTGGTCATCTGGGTCTGGACGGACAAGGACATCACCACGGCACTGCCGCTGACGGTCTTCTTCGTCATCGTCGGCCTGCTCGACAACATCCTGAAGCCTTTGGTCATGGGGCGTGGGCTGACCACGCCGACGCTCGTGATCCTGATCGGCGTGATCGGCGGAACGCTCGCGCACGGGATCATCGGGCTCTTCATCGGGCCGATCATCCTGGCGGTTGCCTGGGAGCTTGCCGCCGCCTGGATCCGCATCGAGCAGGCCGCGCCGGTGCCGGACGGGATTGCCGATCGTTGACCCAAATCAACGTCGACGATTGCAGCCCCCCTTGAATATCGTTCGGCACCCGCGAGGTTGGTCGATCCTTATGCTGTTGCAATTGACGGTCGGCGCGCTGATCAGTGCGATCAATATCGGCATCCACGCGCTGGTTACACTCGTCGCCGTCGCAATTGCCCGCAGCGCAGGTCTTCGAAAGGTTGGGCGGCCGAGATTGCACCTGATGGGTGTGATGGTTGCGACGGCAGCGGTCCTGAACGTCGCGCACGCGCTGGAAGTTCTGGTATGGGCATGGACCTATGCCGTCGTCCAGGCCGTGGCCGCTGCCGACAGCGACCTCGTCTATTTCGCTTTCGTCAACTACACGACGCTTGGCTACGGCGACATCACGCCGGTGCGCGAATGGCGGCTGATCGGGCCGCTGACCGCGATGAACGGCGTGCTGCTGTTCGGCTGGTCAGCCGCGATCCTGTTCGAGGTCTTGCGCAAGACGCTCGACCACGTCGGGCTGATCAAGGACGACGTCATCCGAAGAAAGGAACAAGTGCCGTGAATGCGACTGTCCCGAAAACGATGAGAGCACTCCGAAACGCAATTTCGCTGGACATGGACCGAAGCGACCATCGGGCGGAGCTGACGTGATGTGCGGATCGTGCCTGTCAGGCTCGTACGGAAACCTTTCGCGGCGCAACGGAATCTGAGGCCAGATGCCCAATTTCGCGACATCCCGGTGGGTTGCCGATTTCTTGTTCGGCTTTGGCGCGCTATTCGCTATCATCAATCCTTACGGACTGGCTTTCATCTTCCTCGACCGGACCAGGGGCCTGTCTGAGGAAGAGCGTGCGGATCTTGCGCTGCGCGTTGCCGGATATGCCTTCGCTGTTCTGTTGGTCTCGCTGTTTCTCGGCAGCCAGATTCTGAACTTCTTCGGCGTGACCATACCGGCGCTCCGGATTGCCGGGGGCCTCGTGGTTGCCGCAACCGGCTGGTCGATGCTCCACGCGTTGCCCGGTGCGGCCGGCCCCCATGCGGAGGCGACTGCCGATCTTGCGACCATGAAGCGGATGGCGTTCTTCCCGCTGACGATCCCGCTCACAACCGGACCTGGGACGATTGCGACCGCCATCGCCATCGGAATAAGCCGGACCGACAGTCTGGACGCGATGTTCGAATCGTCGATTGTTTCGCTGGCAATTGCGATCGCCGTAACCGCGGCAATATACCACGCCTACCGCAAATCGAGCGCCATGGCGCGCGTGTTCGGCGAGGAAGGCACCAGCGTGGTTACAAAGCTGTCGGCATTCCTGCTGCTCTGCATCGGCGTGCAGATCATCATCACCGGGACGACGGACGTCGCGCGAACCATCCTGGATGGTGCTGCACACACCGTCCATTAGCGGCTTCTCGTCAGATCAAGCCGGCAGATCGAGGCTTGCAAGCTGGTGCCGGTCCAGCAACACGATCTGGCGCTGTGTGTTGCCGATAAAGCCGATGACGCCGAGCTCATGCAACCGCGACAACGCACGTGAGACGGTCTCCAGCGTCAGGCCGAGATAGTCGGCGATATCGCGCCTCGACATGGGCAGCGCCATGACCCCAGCCGCTGTCACCCGCTTGTCCATCTCGAGCAGGAACGCCGCAACCCGCTCCAGCGAGGTCTTGCGCCCGAGCAGCAGCATATGGTCTTCCGCATGCTGCAGATTGTTGGTGGTCATGCTGAGCAGGTTCCTGGCGACCACGGTGTCACTTTCAGCGACCAGTTCAAGGCTCTGCCGCTTGACGAGACGTACCGTGGTATCGACGATCGCCTCGGCCGTGAACCGGTGCTCGCTGCCATTCTCCAGGCCAAAGATATCGCCAGTGAGATGAAAGGCGCCGATCTGCCTGCGACCGTCCGACAGCAGCTTGTAGCTCCGCACCGCCCCAGACTTGACTTGATAGACATAATCGGCGGGTTCCTTCTCGCCGTAAACTTCAGAACCTTTCTTATAGGAAAATTCGCTCAGACTGATCAGCGTAGTCGACGAACTGGTCATGCCGAGGTCGCGGAGCGAATTGGGGCGGGGTGCGGAATCCGTGGTGATGCGAACGAACATAGGCCAACTCCTCAGCTCAACGCCGAATTGGTCTGTCGGACAGAAACTCTCGCCGCAGGAAATGCGCCGCGCTATCCCACTCCCGCTGAAGTTGATTTACGACTAACGCGGTATTCCCATCCATTGTCCCAAGGGCCAATGTACCTAGGGACAGACTGAAAATTTCGTTGCGCGGATTGAGAAGCCCTTGCTGCCTTCGGAAAGGATGCCGTGTGGAAGCACGATCGTTTCGGTCTTTCATTCGTCATTGCTAGACTTTGCGAGAGGTGAAGAGTGCCCGGCCTGGTCCACGTAGTTGATGACGACGCATCGTTCCGGACGGCGATCGAACGCCGGTTGAAGCTCGCCGGCTATGATGTCGCGACCTATGCGTCGGCGCAGGATCTGCTGGACGCAGCGCCAGGTGACGATCAGCCGGGATGCATTCTGCTCGACGTGCGGATACCGGGACTGAGCGGCCCCGAATTGCAGAGCCGGCTGGTCGCGTCAGGCTCGACGCTGCCCATCATCTTCCTGACCGGACATGCCGATACGGCAACGACGGTGCGGACCATCAAGGCCGGAGCGGAAGACTTTCTGACCAAGCCGGTCTCGTCAGAATTGCTGCTTGACGCGATCGAACGTGCGCTGGTGCGGCAGGACGCCATGCGGAGCCAACGCAGCAGGCTAGAGGCGTTTCGTGCGCACCTCGCCAGGCTGACCCAGCGCGAACGGCAGGTGTTTGATCTCATTGTCCGCGGCAAGATCAACAAGCAAATTGCATATGAGCTAGGGACGACCGAGCGGACCGTGAAAGCCCACCGCCATCAGGTGATGGAGAAGATGCAAGTTCATTCGCTTGCAGAGCTTGTTTCGATCGCGGAACGACTTGGGATGCTCGATACGAAGGGCGATTAGGTTCCCGTCGCTGGGAAAGTAGTTTGCCGCGTTGGACTGCCCCAAGGGACAATATGAAAGTTCGTGGAGCGGTGCTGCCATGCGGGCATCGCGCTACAGATAGCGCCGGACCGAAAGGTCGCCTCCTTGCCGTCCCGCGATACAGTTTTCGTCGTCGATGACGACCCTTCGATGCGGACCAGCCTGAACAGGTTGCTTCGTGCGCACGGGTTCGTTGCGGCTCTGTTCGACTCAGCGAATGCTTTGCTCGATCAGGGCAAGTTCGACGAGGCGATCTGCATCGTGCTCGACATCAATCTCGGCGGAAAGTCGGGCATCGATTTGAGGCTCCGACTGGCAGGGCAGGGGGTTGTCGCGCCGGTCATCTACATCACCGGCAATGACAGTGCGGCAAATCGTGCCGCTGCGATGGCATCAGGTTGCGTTGCATATCTGACAAAGCCATTCTCGGCGCAATCGCTGATCGCCTCGGTCGAGCGTGCATCCGCCGCCTGACTTCTCGGCCCCTCTCACTCGTCGACATATTGCTCCAGCGTTTTGGCCGGCGCGCCCTTGTGGACGGTGGCGAATTGCGCGAGCGGTATCGACGTCGTCAAGGCAAGCAGATTGGCGTCGACGACCTCCAGCGTCAGCGTCTTGCCGGACTCCATCTCCTTGATCATGGCTGGGTCGGCAACATCAGCTGCGATGCAGGTATTGGTGGCGCACCAATTATAGGGGACCCGGCGAGCCGAGCCGTGATCGATCCTCACCTTGGCCGGCTGTTGCAGATACATGCCGACGGGCATGAACAGTTGCAGGCGCACCGTAGGTGAGTCCTCGCGCTCGATGAGGTCCACGCGTACTGCCGTTTGTCCGGTTGGAAATATTCCGGTGATGGATGTTCGGCAGAGCTTGGGCGCGCCGCCGGCCGTGAAGCATACCTTCTGCCAGTCGCCATAGGTGACATCCTTGGCTTCGCGCTGGCCTCGCGTTGCGACCTCAGCCGATTTGTCGACTTGCGCCGTCGCCTTCCGTGCGGCGAGGCCTGGACTCGTCGCGGAGCTAGCGACAGCGAGGACCAGAAAGCCGGAAAGAAAACGAAGAGGACGGGGCATCGTCGCGGCTCCCAAGTTCAGGCTCATTTTTGCGCATCGAGAAACTGACTCACGATTGGCGACCAGATCGGGATCGCGTCCGGCGAGCCAATAAAGTAATGGCCCTCACTTCCGAATGGCGGCATCAAATGGTACTCTGCCTTGCCGCCGGCGGCGGTAAAGGCCGCATGCATCCGCTTCGACAGATCAGGGCCGAAAAACGTGTCGTTTTCGATGTAGATCCACAGCATCGGTATCCGCGATGTGCGGCCGAAATTCCCCGTCGCCTCGACGAGCTTGTCGGGCGCGCAATTGTTGTTCGGCTTGCCCCCGACGCGGCCGCCACGGCCGGCGGCGAAAGTGATGATGGCCTTCACTTCCGGTGGGTTCATGCTCGATAATGCAATTGACGCCCAACCACCGGCGGATTGGCCGACGACGATGACATCCTTTGGAATGATGCGCTTCTCGGCGGTCAGATAGTCGATGATCCAGCGATCGACCTGTGCGATCGCGAGGCCGGCATCGGGGAAATTGGGGTTCTCACATTTGCCGATCTTCGAGAAAAATGGCCCATACAGCCCGCGCTCCGGAATATCGATCGCGGCCGCCCCATATCCGGTGCCCACCGGCGCGATCACAAGATAGCCGCGCTTCGCGAACCATTTGGCTGCGTCGCGAAACTCCACCAGCGGGAAGAAGCTGCGGTCAGCCATGTTGAGCGAAACGCCGTGGTTCATGATCACGAGCGGGAAGGGGCCGTCGCCGACCGGGCGCACGAGATAGGCGAACATCGGTAACGGCAACGTCAGGGCCCAGAGCTCCTCCTGGATGCGGACCTCATCATCGGCGCGCGCCGGCGCTGCGAAGATGAGGAGGCCGAGCATGACCGTCACGAACGGGCCGAGGATTGCACGCAAGTCACGCATCTGGGCCTCCGTCATCCCGAATATGTGGCGGCGACGACGATCGGACCGAGCACCGTCAGCACGACGTTGCCGACCGCATACGGCACCGCAACGCCAAGCACCGGGGTCTTGCTCTCGGCAACGTCGCAGGCGCCGGTCACGGCGGCATCGACCGTCATGGCGCCGGCCAGCGCGCCGCACGTCACAACCGGGTTCATCCGCAGCACGTAACAGGCGACGATCGTACCGACCGTCAGCGGGACGAGCGTGACAACGATCCCCATGCCGACAAGCAACAAGCCGTGGGCCTGGATCGCCGACCAGGCGGCGAGGCCGTTGCCCAGGCCGATCGCAGCAATGAAGCCGCCCAGGCCGATATCACCCAAGGTCTGCTGCGCGGCTGGCGGCATGGCGCCCATGCTAGGCTTGCGCGAACGCAACCAGCCGCAGACCAGGCCCGCAATCAGCGCGCCGCCTCCGCCGCCCAGCGTCAGCGCAACATTGCCAATCTTGAAGCTGGCGAGACCGGCCAGAAGACCGATGGCAATGCCGGCGGCAAGAAACGCAATATCAGTGCGATCGCTCGTGTTCAGGGCAGAGCCAACCTGCGCCGTCGCGCGCGCGATATTGGGGGTGCTGCCGACCAGCGTCATAACGTCCCCGACATAGACGCGTGTATCGGGCCCGAGCGGCACCTCGCGGCCCATTCGGGTCAGTGCGCGCAGGAAGACGCCGCGGGCGCTATCGCCGACGATCTCGGCGACTTCCCGGATCGAGCGGCCATGCAGCTTGCGGTTCTCCACCAGCACGTCGATGACATTGCCGGGCAGGCTGCGCAACAATTCGTCGGCGTCGATTTCCGCACCGATGACCGGCTTGGCGGCGACGATCGCCGCGGTCGGACCGGTCAGGACGATGTCGTCACCATTTTCGAGCACGACATCGCGATGCGGTCCGACGTCGGCGCCCTGGCGGACGATCCGCTCGACGACGGTGCGCCCGCCGATCTCGGCTTCAATGGCTTCGACGGTGCGGCCGGCGGCCGCCGAGACGCGATAGGCCCGAGCCTGGAATTTGCGGTAGGAGAGATTGTCCGACTTCGCGGGGACGCCGCCGGCAAGCTCGGCCTCGAGTTTCTTGGCCTCCGCCTTGAGATCGACCCGCATCAGCCGCGGCGCGACGAACGGGACGAACAGCAGCGTCAGGATGTAGCCGAGCACGTAGGTGACAGCATAGCCGGCGGCGATATTGGCTTCCTGTTGTTTCAGGATGTCCGGCGCGAGGCCGAGTTGCGCCAGCGCGCCTGATGCGGTGCCGATCACCGAGGACTGGGTCAGCGCACCGGCGGTGAGGCCCGCGGCGGTGCCGGTATCGAGCTTGAACAGGCGGGCAAAGATCAGCACGAGCACGAGGCCCGTCGCGCCGATCACCAGCGACAGCACGACCTGGGCCAGCGTCCGGATGCTCAAGGAGGCGAAGAATTCCGGGCCGGAGCGGTAGCCGATCGTGAAGACGAACAGGCTGAACAGGATGGCCCGCAGGATCGGTGGAAAGGTGAAGCTGCCGAGCTGTCCGATCAACACTGCGACGATCAAGATGCAGGCGGTGGTGCCGATCGAGAAACCGCGGACCTTGATACGGCCGAGAATGGTGCCGATCGCGATCGCCAGCAGCAGGAAGATTTCCGGTGCGGCGGCGATGATCCACCTGACGGTTTCCATGGTCGACGTTCCCCGGCGCTTTTCCCGCGATTTGATTTGCCGCGGGGGGAGATTGCTTGATCCAGATCAAGCCTCGGCGAGGACGCGGCGGCGCCTATGAACCAAATGAAGAATTTAGGCTCCGTATTGTCGACATGAGCACCTTGGACGTTGCCGCCGGCGCAATCCGCCGCGATGAGACGGTCGAGATTGTCCTGCTGCTGGCGTTCGCCGGCGGCTATATTGACGCCTATACTTGGATCATCCACGGCGTCATGGCGAATGCCCAGACGGCCAATGTGATCTTTCTCTGGGTCTACGCCATGGCGGGCAATTGGACCAAGGCATTGCATTTCGTGCCGCCCATCCTGGCCTTCACCGCCGGCATCGTCATAGCCGCCTGGCTGCGCCGTGTGGCCGGAGAGCGGGCCAGCGCGCTCAGCGTCCTGGTCGAGATTGTCTTCTTGATCGTGATCGGCATCTTGCACAACCGGATGCCGGATATTGCAGGAACGCTTGGCATTTCCATGGTCGCGGCGATGCAGTCGGCCATATTTATCAAAGTCGAGGGCGTGGCTTGCAGCACGGTCATGATCACCGGCAACATGCGTCAGACCGTCGAGAATATCTTCGCGGTCGCCTACGGAGGTGCGCCGCTTGGGACCCTGCGCAGGTCCGCCATCTTCTTCGCGCTGTGCGCGGTGTTCGGCTGCGGCGCGGCCGCTGGTGCCTTCGCCACCGAGACCATTCCCAACCTCGCGCTCGGCATTCCCGTCGTCGCGCTGCTGATTGTCCTGCTGCGCTGCGAAGCGACACCGCGTGAGGTGATCACATGAATACGCCACCCGAATCGAGCTGGACGCGGTTCTTTCCACCGGCTGGCTGGCTTGCCGCCTATCGTCGCGAATGGCTTCCTTCCGACGCCGTCGCCGGCGTCACGCTCGCCGCGTACGCCATTCCGGTTTCGCTGGCCTACGCCGCGCTCGCCGGCCTGCAGCCGCAGATCGGTGTCTATGGCTACATGCTCGGCGGCATCGGTTATGCGTTGCTTGGGGCTTCGCGGCAGTTGGCGATCGGCCCAACGTCGGCGATCTCGCTGATGATCGCCGCGACCGTCGGCGTGCTCGCCGGCGGCGATGCCGTGAAATACGCGCAGATCGCAAGTCTCGCGGCTTTCGGCGTTGCCGTGCTCTGCTTCATCGCCTGGCTGTTCAAGCTCAGCGTGCTGGTTCGGCTCGTTAGCGACAGCATCCTTGTCGGATTCAAGGCGGGGGCGGGGCTCACGATCATCATGAGCCAGTTGCCGAGCCTATTCGGCGTTGCCGGCGGCGGACACAATTTCTTTGACCGTGCCCTCAAGCTGGTCGGACAGCTCGGTCATCTCGATCTCCTGGTGCTGGCGATCGGTGCTGTAGCACTCCTGCTGCTTCTGCTCGGCGAACGGCTCTTGCCTGGCAAGCCGGTCGGCATCACGGTCGTGGCGCTTGCGATTGTAGTGGCGACGATATCAGGCTTTCCCGGCCTCGGTGTGCCCGTTACCGGGAAGATCCCGGAGGGGCTCCCGGCGCTGGGCATGCCAACCTTCGGCCTGCTTGAGTTCGACGATCTGTTTCCGCTCGCAGCCGGCTGCGTGCTGCTGGCCTATATCGAGGGTGTATCGGCGGCGCGGAGCTTTGCCGTCAAGCACGGCTATGCGCTCGACGTCCGCCAGGAGTTCTTGGGGCTGGGCGCTGCGAACCTCGCAGCCGCCTTCGGCCATGGCTATCCCGTCGCCGGCGGCTTGTCGCAATCGGCGGTCAACGACAGCGCCGGTGCGCGAACGCCTCTGGCGCTCGTCATCTGTTCGGTGACGCTAGGGCTCTGTCTCCTGTTCTTCACGGGGCTGCTGACCAACCTGCCAAAGGCGGTGCTCGCGGCTATCGTCTTTGCCGCGGTCTACAAGCTGGTCGATATCCGCGCGCTGGTGCGGATGTGGCAGGTGAGCCGGATCGACTTCTATGCTGCGTCGATCGCTCTGATTGCCGTGCTGTTGCTCGGCATCCTCCAGGGTGTCCTGCTGGCCTCGATCGCGTCGATCGTCCTGCTGCTGGCGCGCGCTTCGCGGCCGAACGTCGCATTCCTCGGCCGCTTGCCGGGCAGCGGCCGCTATTCGGACAGCGCGCGGCACGCGGACGTCGAGCCACTCGTTGGCATCATCGCGTTTCGCCCCGAAGGGTCGCTGCTCTACATCAATGCCGAAACGATTCTGGATACAGTGCTGACCGCGCTCCGAACCGCGCCGGGCGTCCATCTGGTCGCCTGCGACCTTTCGGCGTCGCCCTATATCGATCTGGCGGGCGCGCGCATGCTGCACGATCTCTACGACGAGCTCGCCTCGCGCCACGTGACCCTCTGCATCGTCGGCGCGCATGCGCAGCTTCGCGACCTCCTGCGCGCCGAGGGGCTCGGGGAGAAGACCGACAGCGGTCAGTGGCTGCGCTCGCTCGACAGCGTGCTCGGCGAAAACACCGGCGGTCCGGCTCAGCGAACGGCATGACGAGCTTGTTGCGATGCGAATGGCATCGCGCCCGGCCTGCCGAGAATGCGTGTGACCGTTGACTTGGATCAATGGAGCGACGGGCGCCCAAAGCACGATCCCGCATCACCTTTCGCCTGTAAGGATCGGGAGAGATATATGTCCAAGGACACCAAGGCCGCGCAGAAGCGCATCGACCAGTTCTTCTCCGGTCCCGGCGCGCGGGCGGACGATTGGCGTGATCTGGTCGAGGCTGCCAAGGTTTGGGCGCGCGGCGGCGATCGCGCGGCTTATGACGAGGCGCTGGCCAGTCTGTCGGTGACGGAAGAATTCCACGGCTATCCCGGCCTGCAATTGATGGCGGCCCTGCGCGAGGCAGCCTCGTCGGGCGATGCGGCCGCCTCGCGGTCGCTTGCGACGCGGATCACCCAGGCCTTGGCCACGCGATCCTTCCGCCAGCATGCCGGCGATTGGAATGCGAAGGAAGATGGCAATGGCGATGCGCCCGAACTGGTGTCGCCCACCTTCGGTGGTCATAAGGCACGCCGACCCTATTTCGAGACTTTGATCGTCACCGGCATGTCGTCCAGCCAATGGCCGGCTCTCGCGGCCGAATGGCGCAAGCTGCGCCGCCCCGAGGATGGCTTCATCTACGAACCGGTCATCGTCGGCAGCCTCGAAGACGCCTTCTGCGCGACCATGCTCAATCCGAATCTGGGCGCCGTCATCATCAACGAGGGCTTTGGCCTTCGTTCGCGGCACGATGCGCCGGTCCTCCGTTCGTTGACGGCTACGGCCGGTCTCAAGGATGAATCCGACGCGTCCGCGCTGCGGCTTGCCCAGATCATCAAGCGGGTCAGGCCCGAGCTCGACCTCTACATGATCTCGAACCGCGACGTCGAGGAACTCGCCGGTAATCCCGAGGCCAGCGTCGTTCGCCGCATCTTCTATTCGGTGGAAGAGCTGTTGGAGCTGCATCTGTCGATCCTCGAGGGCATCCAGGATCGCTACGACACGCCGTTCTTCGACAATCTCAAGAAATACGCCCAGCGTCCGATCGGCACCTTCCACGCGCTGCCGATCGCCCGCGGCAAGTCGATCTTCAAATCCGACTGGATCCGCGACATGGGCGAGTTTTACGGCCCCAACCTGTTCCTGGCCGAAAGCAGCGCGACCACTGGCGGTCTCGACAGCATGCTGGAGCCGACCGGGAACATCAAGAAGGCCCAGGAAAAGGCGGCGAGGGCGCTTGGTGCCGACCGCGTCTTCTTTGTCACCAACGGCACCTCGACCTCGAACAAGATGGCGGTGCAGGCGCTGCTTGCCCCGGGCGACATCGCGATCGTCGATCGCAACTGCCACAAGTCGCACCATTACGGCATGGTGCTCGCCGGTGCGCAGCCGCTCTATGTCGAAGCGTTCCCGATGACGGAATATTCGATGTATGGCGCAGTGCCGCTCAAGACGATCAAGCAGGCGCTGCTGAGCGCCAAGGCCGAGGGCCGGCTCGACCGCGTCAAGATGCTGGACCTGACCAACTGCACCTTCGACGGCCACATCTACAACACCCGCAGGGTGATGGAGGAATGTCTCGCCATCAAGCCGAACCTGATTTTCCTGTGGGACGAAGCCTGGTTCGGCTTCGCGCGCTTCTCGCCGTTCCTGCGCCGCCGCACAGGCCTCGGCGCCGCCAACGACATCGAGGCGTGGATGCGTGATCCCAAATCGGTCGACGCCTATGAGAAGCAGCAGGCACAGCTTGGCAAGAACCCGACGGATGAGGTTCTGCTCAGCACAAGGCTGATCCCCGATCCCAGGCAGATCCGCTTGCGGGTCTATCAGACCAACTCGACCCACAAGTCGATGTCGGCGATCCGGCAGGGGTCGATGCTGTCGGTCAAGGACGTCGAATTCCACACGGTCGAGCAGCAGTTCAAGGAGGCCGTGTTCACGCATGCCTCCACCAGCCCGAACCAGCAGCTCATCGCCAGCCTCGACATCTCGCGGCGGCAGATGGAGCTGGAGGGATATGGTCTCGTCGCCAATGCGATCGAGATCGCGTTCGCGATCCGTCAGGCCGTCAACAACAATCCGCTGCTCTCGAAATACTTCCGCATCCTTGGTGCCGACGCCATGGTGCCGGCGCAGTACCGCCAGAGCGGCTTCACGGATTATCTCTCGGCTGGCGTGAACTGGGCGACGACGCTGAAAAGCCTCGACGAGGACGAGTTCTGCCTCGATCCAACCCGCATGACCCTCGTGTGCGGCATGGCCGGCTTCGACGGCACCCAGTTCAAGGGCATTCTCGCCAACGAGTACAACATCCAGGTCAACAAGACCTCGCGCAACTCGGTGCTGGTCCAGTCCAACATCAACAACACCCGCAGCGACGTCGCGCATCTCATTCGGGTCCTCGCCGAGATCGCAGGCGAGGTCGACCGCGGGCTGGTGCAAGGCGGCGAAAATGCGCGCAAGACCTTCGAGGCGCGCGTCAAGAGCCTGATGAAGGACGTGCCCGACCTGCCGAACTTCTCGCACTTCCATCCGAGCTTCCGCGGCGATTCCGGCGCCAAGACCAACGAGGGCGACATCCGCACCGGCTTCTACGCCGCCTATGACGTCGCGGGCTGCGAGCATATCCGCCTCCACGATCCCGAGATCGACCGCCGGCTGAAGGCCGGCCCCGAACTGGTCTCGGCGAACTTCGTGATCCCGTATCCACCGGGCTTCCCGATCATGGTGCCGGGCCAGGTGATCACCCAGGAGACGATCGACTTCATGCGCAAGCTCGATGTGAAGGAGATCCATGGCTACGACGCCAAGGAAGGGCTGAAGCTCGTGCGCACGGAGGCTTTGGCGAAACTTGGCCGGCCGAAGCCCGGTGCGCAGCCGAAGCTCAAGGCCGCGTCATAAGTATCGGAGGGGACCGACATGCAGGGTTTTTTCACGTTCCTTCAGCAGAACCCGTATCTGCTGCTGTTCTTCGTCGTCGGCCTCGCCGTCTATATTGGCCGGGCCAGCATCAAGGGATATGGCCTCGGCATGGTCGCCGGCGCCATCGTGGTGGGCGCCGGCCTGTCGGTGTGGTCGTCGACCTACGGCGTCAAGCTCGAGCTGAACAACTTTGCCAAGAGCCTGTTCTACTATCTCTTCATGTACGGGGTGGGCCTGCGTGTCGGGCCATCCTTCATCAACAGCCTGAAAGGTGACGGGCTGAAGTTCTGCATATTGGCGCTGGTGTCGAGCGTGCTCGGCCTCGCGCTGGTCGTTCTTGGTGCCAAGATCTTCGACCTTCCTGTCGGTGCTGCCGGCGGCATGCTGGCGGGCTCGCAGACGATGTCCGCGGCGATCGGCTCGGCGGAGCAGGCGATTACCTCAGGCGTCGTCAAGTTGCCCGAGGGTATGAAGCCCGAGCAGGCTTCCGGCATGATCGCGCTGTCCTACGGCATCACCTACATCTGGGGCACCGTCGGCATCATCCTGATCTGCAAATATCTGCCGCGCTGGTGGGGTGTCGACGCCAGGGCTGCCGCGAGGCAGTATGAGCAGGAATTCGGGGTCAAGGATCTCGAAGGCGGCGGCCTCACCGGCTATCGTCAGTTCGGCCTGCGTGCCTATCGGTTGGAAAATCCCGCGACCGCCGGAATCAGCATCGCCAAGTTCCGCGCGATGAATCCGGAATACCGGATCGTCAATGTCGGGCGCAACGGCGAGCCGCAGGGGGCCGATGCCGATCTCGTGCTGCAAAAGGGCGACATTGTCGCCCTTGGCGGCTCGACCGAGCATCTCACCGACAAGATGGGCCTGATCGGCCCGGAGGTCGCAGATGCCAAGACACTCGGCATTCCCATGGACCAGGCAGACATCCTCATCACCAACAAGGAGATGGTGGGCCGCACCTTCGAATCCTTCCGCGATACGGCGATTGCTGGCCAGTTGCAGGTCACCAAGGTCGAGCGCGGCGGCGTGCAGATCCCGGCCGGTCTCAAGACCAAGCTGGAGCGGATGGACATCGTCTCGGTGGTCGGCCTCAAGTCTGCGGTCAGCGAGCTCGGCGACATGTGGGGCCGCATTGCGCGCACCAACACGTCGACCGACCTGCTGACGCTGGCGGTCGGCATGATCCTCGGCTTCCTGATCGGCATGGTGGACTTCCCGGCGTTCGGCGCCAGGGTTGGCCTCGGCAATGCCGGCGGCCTCCTGCTGTCGGGTGTGATCGTGTCCTCGATCGTGTCGCGGCTGCGCTTCTTCGGCAACACGCCGAACGCGGCCCGCAACGTGCTCGAGGATCTCGGCCTCGTCGTGTTCGTTGCCATCGTCGGCGTCAATGCGGGCGCCGGGCTGCTGTCGCAGCTAACGGGTGCGATTGCCCTCAAGATATTCATCGTCGGGTTCATTGCCTGCACGATCCCGCCGTTCATCGTCTGGGCGATCGGCTTCCACGTCTTCAAGATCAACCCGGCGGTGCTGATGGGCGGCGTCGCCGGCGCGCGGTCGCATTCCGGTCCGTGCCGGGAGGCTGCGGTCGAGATCCAGAGCTCCGTGCCCTGGATCGGATTCCCGGTCGGCTATGCCGTCTCGGGTATCCTGCTGACGATCTTCGGCTACTTCGCAATGCTGCTGGCGCAGTAAACAAAAGGGGAAAGAACGCTATGAGAAAATTGACCGTCGGAGCTGCGCTGGCCGCTTCGCTTGCGATCGTTGCAGGTTTCAGCACGCCCACGCGCGCCGACACCGGCCAGGTCGCCGTCGTCTTCACCAAGGGCGGCTTCATCGTCGGCGTCGGTGGCGGGGAGGGCGTGCTGCTCTACAGGGGCCACAAATATCCCTTCACGGTATCAGGGATGAGCGTCGGCTTCACGATTGGCGCCTCGACGACCAAGTTCGTAGGCCATGCCTATCACTTGAAGGGGCCGGCCTCGATCGAAGGTTCCTATGCAGCGGGCGGAGCCGGCGGTGCGGTCGCCGCCGGCGCCGGCGCCGTGCAGTTGCAGAACGGCAATGGTGTGATCCTTCAGCTCACAGGACCGAAGGTCGGCGCGGAGGTGTCGGCTGCGGTTGGTGGCGTGACCATCAAGCTGAAATAGGCGTGAACGAGGCTTGCAATAAAGCGGGCTGCGTCACCGCAGCCCGTTTTTCATGTTGGGATCATGCGTCTCAATATCGCTCTTCGACGAATTTCAGCCCGCGCAGGCTGGCCTGATCGTTGTAGCGGCCCTTGTGGGAGCGCTGCGGCAGCTTGACCTTCTCGCGCTTGATCTTCTTGTAAGGGATCGCCTGCAAAATATGCGAGATGATGTTGAGGCGGGCGCGCCGCTTGTCGTCGGAGCGGATCAGTCGCCATGGCGCATGCTTGGTGTCGGTCGCCTCGAACATCATGTCTCGCGCGCGGGAATAATCGTACCATCGGCCAAACGACTCGGTGTCCATCGGGCTCAGCTTCCACTGCCGCAACGGATCCTCGATCCGCGCCCTGAAGCGGAGCTCCTGCTCCTCCATCCCGACCTCGAGCCACAGCTTGATCAGGATGATGCCGGCGTCCACGGCGAATTTCTCGACCAGCGGGCACAATTCCAGGAAGCGCTTGTGCTCGGCCGGCGAGCAGAAGCCCATAACATATTCGACGCCGGCGCGGTTGTACCAGCTGCGGTCGAAGATCACGATCTCGCCGCCGGCGGGATACTGCTCGATATAGCGTTGCAGGAAGAGTTGGGATTTTTGACGATCGGAAGGCGCGGGCAGGGCGCAGACGCGGAACACGCGCGGGCTGACCTTTTCGGTCAAGGCCTTGATGGTCCCGCCCTTGCCGGCGGCATCGCGCCCTTCGAAGATGATAATCACCTTCAGCTTTTGGGCCCTGACCCATTCCTGCAGGTGGCAGAGCTCGACCTGGAGCTTTTCCAGCTCCTTCTCATAAGCCTTGCGCTTCATTTTTTCCGCGGGCTCGTTCTTGGCCATGCCTGTCCTTTCGGCTGCTAGAGCATGATCCGGAAATGTGTGAAGCGGTTTTCCGAAAAGATCATGCTCAAACAAAGAGCTAAAGCGCGATGACGATTCAACCCAATCTCATCGCGCTTCAACGTCGTTACTCGTCGTCCCATGAAATGGTCACGCCGATGTCGCCCGGCATGCCGCCCGGAAAATCGATGACCTGATAAGCGATGCGATAGCCGCGCGGCTTCAGATAGTCGGTCCAGAGCTGGAAGATTTCCTTGGGGATCCCGGTCAGCGTGGTCTCCCAGCCCTTTTCCATCTGGTTGATGGCGCGCCCCTTGTCGGTGCAGAGCGAATTGGGGAAACGATAGACCAGCACCTCGGTGAGGCCGTTGCGCACGGCACGCTGGATGATCGTCGCGGCGAGCTTGATCTTCTCTTCCTCGCTCTTGCCGGAGGGCTTGCTCAAGCGCTCGATCAGCGCACGCTTCTCGGCTTCGGCGGCGGCGGCAAGTCGGACATACTCTTCCGCCTTCTCGGCCTCTTTCAGTGCGGCCTCTTTGCGGATCTGGGTGGCGTTGGGAATGAGATCGTCAAGCCCGGGCATGGCTGCGGCTCCCTGTGATTATTCGAACGGCATTTGCAGAAACGCTATGTCCGGCGTGGGACATTTCCCTTGATTCAAATCAAGCAAATTGCGGGCCGAGCTGGACACAGTGCAGCAAGTGCACGTTTGGCCGGGAGAGACCTTTGAGCGATCAGCTAAATCCGATGGCACCGCACCATCTGCCGTTCTATCTCGCGCCGGGGAGCGGGGCCGACACGCTGATGGTGGTGATGGGGATATTCCTGATCGGCACCGTGCTCTGGATCGGCACGCTTTATTGGAAGCTGCACAGCCTTCCCGAGCGGATGGCACACAAATCGCAGAAGCTCCAATTCGAGTTCGTGGCCGTGCTGGGCCTGATCTCGCTGTTCACCCATATGCACATCTTCTGGATCGCAGGCCTGCTGCTCGCACTGATCGACATCCCCGACTTCGGAACGCCGCTGCGCAGCATCGCTGACTCTGTCGAGAAGATTGCCGATGCGACGCCGGGAGAGGCGGGCGAACCTGCTGAAGCGCCACCACCGGCCGAGACGCCGGCTACCCCCAAGGAGAAGGAGCACAGCCATGTTTGAGCTTATGTTCTGCTCGCTCCTCACGATTGTGCCTGATTATCTCTATCGCCGCTATGGCCAGGGCAAGCGCTTTGGCAAGGAGATCACGTTCTTCTCGGTCTGGTATGAGCTGCGCTGGGGCATCACCGGCTGTTTGATGCTGACGATTTCGCTGATCACGATGATCTTCTATTTCCATCCGGCGACGGATTCGGCGACGCTCTACTATCGAACCGTACCAATCGCGCCTGTAGGCGTGGCTGGCCGGGTAGCCGAGGTGAATGTCGGCTTCAGCGCGCCGGTGAAGAAGGGTGACGTGCTGTTCAGGCTTGACAGTGCGAAGCAGGAAGCCGCGCTCGAAACCGCCAAGCGCAAGGTTGCCGAGATCGACGCCACCTTGCAGACAGCGCAGGCAGAAGTCGTCAAGGCCGAGGCCCAGATCGGCGAAGCCAAGGCGAACTATCAGCAAGCCAAGGATGAGCTGGACGTCAAGAGAGAGCTCCAGAGCCGCAATCCCGGTATCGTGCCGCAACGTGACATCGACAAGCTTAAGGTGCTGGTCGATCAGCGTCAGTCCGGCATCGATGCTGCGACCGCTGCAAGACAGGCGGCGTCATTGCAGGTCTCGACCTCGCTGCCGGCGCAGAAGGCAAGCGCCGAAGCTGCCGTGGCGGAGGCGCAGGTGCTTCTGGACCAGACGGTCATCCGCGCCGGCGTCGACGGCCGGGTCGAACAGTTCCTGCTCCGCACCGGTGATGTCGTCAATCAAATGCTGCGGCCTGCGGGGGTGCTCATCCCGGACGGCGCCGGCAGAAAGGCTCTGCAGGCTGGCTTCGGCCAGATCGAAGCTGGCGTGCTGAAGGAAGGAATGGTGGCGGAAGCGGCCTGCATCTCAAAACCTTGGGTAATCATTCCCATGGTCATCACGACTGTGCAGGACTACATCGCGGCCGGACAGTTCCAGGGTGGCCAGCAACTGGTCGAGGCGCAGAACGCGGCCGCGCCCGGCACGATCCTGGTGTTCCTCGAACCGCTCTACAAGAACGGGCTCGACGGCGTGACGCCGGGCAGCAGCTGCGTCGTCAACGCCTATACCAGCAATCATGAGGAAATTTCGGCGGAGCATACCAGCACCGGCCGGGCCATCGCGCTTCACGTCGTCGATGGCGTCGGCCTCGTGCATGCGATGCTGCTGCGCATTCAGGCCTTGCTGATGCCCATCAAGACGCTCGTGTTGAGCGGTCATTGATTGCTCGAAGGAATAGAAATGGATCCAGGAAAATCGATTGCGCTGGGCGGGCTGATCTCGGTTTCGCTGCTCGCCAACATCAGCCAGGCGGAGGCCATCGATCTCAACGGCCCCTGGGCGACCGACGCAAACAACTGTCAAAAGGTCTTCGAGCGCAAGGGCAACCAGGTCGGCTTCACCGACATGTCTGAAGTTTTCGGCGGCGGCTTCATCGTCGATGGCGACCAGATCATCGGCAAGTTCGCACGCTGCCGGATCAAGGCGCGGAAGGACGACGGGCCAAATGTCAATCTGATCGCGGCCTGCGCGACCGACATCATGCTTTCCAGCGTCCAGTTCAGCCTGAAGGAGCTGGATGCCGACAGTCTCGTCCGCCTGTTCCCGGGCATGGAGGACATGGAGATCCGCTATCACCGCTGCCCGGCGAAGCCTGGGCAATAGTGCCCGCTCTGTGGCCTGTTGGAGCCACGCAATTCCCGCTAGAATTATGGCTAGAAGCGGCTGGAAAGGCCGCCGGCGGAGCGAGATGAGCGGGCGCAAATCCAGGGTGTCGGTCAAGCTGAGGCCGGTTTGGGCTGTTTGGCTCGGCCTCGGCCTGTTGCTGGGCGCCTGCGTTCTCTCCGGCAGCGCCGATGCCGCCCAGCGCAGCGCGCGCGGCGAACTCAAGCGCGTGCTCATCCTGCATTCCTTCGGCCGCGAATTCCGCCCCTGGAGCGAGTATGCGCGGAGCATCAAGGCCGGGCTCGAGCAACGATCGTCCTGGCCGCTCGACATCCAGGAACACGCGCTGCTCAGCGCGCGTTTCAACAATCCTGGCCCGGAAGCGCCCTTCGTCGAGTATCTCGCCTCGCTCTATCAGGGCGCACCGCCCGACATCGTGTTGAGCATCGGTGCTCCGGCGGCGCGGTTCGTGCAGCGGTATCGCGCGAAGCTTTTCCCCGATACGCCGATGGTGCTGACCGTGGTCGAGGAGCGGCTGGTGAACCGCCTTGATCTTACCGACAACGACGTCGTTGTGTCGGCACGTCTCGATTTCATGGCGGTGTTTGACAATATTTTGCGCGTCCTGCCGGACACCAAAACGGTCGGCATCGTGATCGGAGCATCGCCACTCGAGAACTTCTGGATCGACCAGTTGAAGCAGGATCTCAAACCGCTCGGAAATCGTGTCGACCTCGTCTGGTATTCCGACCTGCCATTCGAGGAGATCCTCCATCGCGCGGCCAAGCTTCCGCCCCATACTGTGCTGTTCTGGGGGCTGATGTCGGTCGACGCTGCAGGCGTCGTCTACGAGGGGGACATAGCCTTGCGTAGCCTGCGCGCGGTCGCCAACGCGCCGATTTTCTCGTACCAGGACCCCTTCTTCGGCGACGGCACCGTCGGCGGCCCGATGCAGCTCACGGCGGAGATCAGCCGCGAGACGGTCGATACGGTGATGCGTGTTCTCGGAGGCGAGAAACCGTCTGCCATCAAGTACGCGCCGATCGAATTCGGGCGGCCGAAATATGATTGGCGCGAATTGCAGCGCTGGGGCATCAGCGAAAGCAATCTGCCTCCCGGCAGCGAAGTTCTGTTTCGCGAGCCCACCATCTGGGAGCGCTATCGCAAGCAGATATTGCTGATCGCCGCCATCATTCTGGTGCAGGCTGGCTTGATCAGCGGATTGCTGCATGAGCGCCAGCGCCGCCGGGTTGCAGAGGTCGAGTCGCGCCAGCGCTTCGCAGAGCTTGCCCACGCAAACCGCTATTCGGCCGTCGGTGAGTTGACGACCTCGATCGCGCATGAACTCAATCAGCCGCTGGGCTCGATCCTGACCAACACCGAGGCGGCCGAGCTCATGCTTAAGGGCAATTCACCCGACCTCAACGAGATCCGCCTGATCCTCGCCGATATCAGGCGCGACGATCAGCGGGCGAGCGAGGTGATCCGCCGGCTGCGCAGTGTCCTGAAGAAGACGCCGTTCGAGGTCAAGGATATCGAACTCAACGAAACGGTCCGGGAAGCGGTCGGCCTCGTCAGGGCCGTTGCCGACGGACGCCGGATCACGCTGATCTACACGCCGGTGTTGGTCGATCTGCACGTCAAGGGCGATCCCATCCAGCTTCAGCAGGTCGTTCTCAACCTGATCATCAACGCGATGGACGCGATCTCCGATGCGAGCACCGGCAGACGCGAGGTCAGCGTCTGGACCGTGCGCATCAGTGGCGAGGCCGAGGTCAATGTCGTCGATACCGGACCGGGTGTGCCGGCCTCCGATCTCGCCCATGTGTTCGATCCCTTCTTTTCCACCAAGCCTCAAGGCATGGGCATGGGACTTGCGATCGCGAAAACCATCGTCGAGGCCCACCAGGGCACGATCAGCGCTACCAACCAACAGGCGGGCGGGGCACGGTTCGCCATCCGGCTGCCGCTCCTCGGCTGATCTCTCGCGCCGCAACAGCTCGGTGGCCCGATTCCGTTGATCTCGATCAACGAAAGCCGGTCCCCCGGCCCGATGGTCGTGGATGGAAAGTTGGCGGAGGTCGTGATGTTTCGCTGCGGCAATATCCTGATGGCGCTTGCGCTGATGGTGGCGGTTCCCGCCGTCGCAATGGCTCAGGCCACCACGCCGGCAACGCCGGCCGCCGCTCCAGCTGCGCAGACGCAGCCGGCAGCGCCACCAGCAACTGCCGCCGAGCTCTTGAAGCCCGAGCAGCTCGAGGCGCTGGTCGCGCCGATCGCGCTCTATCCCGATGAATTGCTGGCCAACGTGCTGGCGGCCTCGACCTATCCGCTCGAAGTGGTGCAGGCCGATCGCTGGCTGAAGGACAACAAGAGCCTCAAGGGCGACGCGCTGAAGACGCAGGTCGACAAGCAGAGCTGGGACGACAGTGTCAAGGCGCTCGCCAGCACGGCGGACGTTCTCGCCATGATGAGCGACAAGCTCGAATGGACCCAGAAGCTCGGCGACGCCTTTCTGGCCCAGCAGCCCGACGTGATGGATGCGATCCAGCGTCTGCGCAACAAGGCTTACGACAATAAGAAGCTGGTCACCACCAAGCAACAGAAGGTCAGCGTCCAGTCCCAGGAAGGCAAGCAGGTCGTCGTCATCCAGCAGGCCAACCCTGCGGAGATGTACGTTCCGTATTACGATCCGGCGACGGTCTACGGCACCTGGCCCTATGCGGAATATCCGCCCTATTACTGGGGCTATCCCTCCTATATCGGCGCGGGCGTAGTCGCAGCCGGCATCGCCTTCGGTACCGCCTGGGCGATCGGGCGCTGGGGCAATTACTGGGGCGGCGGCTGCAACTGGGGTAACCGCAACGTCTACGTCAATCATCGCACCACCAACATCAACGGCGGGGGGTGGCAGCACAATCCGGCGCATCGCGGCGGAGTGCGTTACAACAACACCAACGTCCAGCAGCGCTTCGGCAACACCAACGTCAGGGCGGGCGCGTCGGACCGGATGGATTTCCGCGGCCGCGACGGCAATCAGGTGCTGCGTCCCAACCAGGGCGGCCCAGGAGATCGTGCAGGAGACCGTGCTGGCGATCGTGCAGGCGATCGTGCCGGTGACCGTGCAGGTGATCGTGGCGGTCCGGGCGATCGGGCCGGAGATCGGGCTGGTGATCGCGCGGGCAATCGCGGCGATCGAGCGGGCGCTGGCGACCGCGCCGGTGCCGGTGATCGTACCAAGGGCGGCGGCGACCGCGCCAAAGCTGGCAACAAGGGCGGGGGAGATCGTACGAAGGCTGCGAACCGCGGCGGCGCCGCTGCCAATCGCGGCGGCGCCATGAACGTCTCTTCCAGCCGGTCGGCAGCGGCAGCATCGGCACGCGGAAGCGCGAGCATGGCGAGCATGCCGCGCGGGGGCGGTGGCGGACCGAGCATGGCCGGGCGCGGCGGCGGTGGTGGAATGGCCGCGCGTGGCGGAGGCGGTGGTTTCGGAGGTGGAGGCGGCCGTGGCGGCGGCGGCGGTGGCCGGCGCTCCGATATCGCGCTGAAGCACGACATCGTCCTGCTCGGCCATCTCTCCAACGGGCTCGGCTATTATCGCTTCAGCTACATCGGCAGCGACAAGACCTATGTCGGCGTGATGGCGCAGGAGGTCGAGCAGGTGATGCCTGACGCGGTGACCCGTGGCAGCGACGGTTATCTGAGGGTCTATTACGACAAGCTCGGGCTGACATTCCGCACGTACCGCGACTGGCTCGCCGGCGGCGCGAAGATCCCGGCGGCGGAGGTGACGCCATGAACGGCAGGAAATCGTTCCATCGTGCGATCGTGCCCGGCGTGATCGCGCTGGTACTGTTCGCCTCGCCGTCGCGGGCGCAGCAATCCTACAAGTCCCCGGAGGACGCCGCAGCCGCGCTAGCCGACGCGGTCAAGGCGGGCCCGAAAGACATCCTGAAAGTGCTGGGCAGGGCGGCCGAGGACATCGTCTCGTCAGGTGACGAGGTCGCCGACAAGGACATCCGCGCGCGGTTCTCGTCAATGTACGACACCAAGCATGGCATCAAGGCGGAGGGCAACAAGACCGCGACGTTGTTGCTGGGGCCCGACGACTTCCCTTTCCCGATTCCGCTGGCGAACACCAAGGCCGGCTGGGAGTTCAATACGGACGAAGGCCGCATCGAGGTGCTTCGCCGGCGCATCGGCCGCAACGAGCTCGACGCGATCCAGACCGCGCTCGCCTATGTCGACGCGCAGAACGAATACGCCGACAGGGACCGCGGCGAAGGCGCCGGTGTCTATGCCCAGCGCTTCGTCTCGTCGCCTGGCAAGAAGGACGGCCTGTTCTGGCGTGACGACAGCGATCCGAGCCCGCTCGGCCCACTGGCGGCTGAGGCCTCGAAGGAGGGCTATCGCGCCGGCGACGTCGGACCCGCGCCCTATCACGGTTACTACTTCCACATCCTCAAGGGGCAGGGGCGCGATGCGCCGGGCGGCACGCTCAACTATGTCGTCAAAGGCAAGATGATCGGCGGCTTCGGGCTGATCGCCTGGCCCGCCGAATACGGCAATTCCGGCGTGATGACCTTCCTGGTCAACCATGCCGGCACCGTCTACCAGAAGGATCTCGGCAAGCGCACCGAGTTCATCGCCGAGCGCACCACGCTGTTCGATCCTGACGAGACCTGGAAGAAGGTCGATGCCGCAAAACCCTGAATGGCGCATCGACATTCGCCGTCACGCGTTCCGTCTGATGGCGGTCTTTCTGCTCGCGATCGGGTTAGCGGCGCCGCCGAAGCCGTCCTTTGCGCAGGCTGCCGGCCATGTCCGGGCCAAGATCGTCAAGGCCGGCCTGCTGGTCGGCGGCGGCGTCGGCCGCGGCGTGCTCACCTATCGCGGTAAGACCTATCCATTCAAGATCACTGGCCTGAGCCTTGGCATCACGGCCGGCGCCACGGTCGGTCGCTTCGATGGCTGGGCCTCTGATATCCGCGACGTCGGCGACTTCGCCGGCACCTATAGCTCCGTCGGCGGCGGCTTTGCGCTGGTCGGCGGCGTCAACGGTGTTCATCTTCGCAACGAGAAGGGCGTCACCATCATTCTGCAAGGCCCCAAAGCTGGGCTCGAGCTTGCGGCCAATATCAGCGAGATAACGATCTCGCTGAAGTGAGCCACGTCGCACGCGCCGTCTTCAGGCGATCTTCAACTTGAGCGTCAACAGCGCCGCTGAGCTGAGCGCAACTGCGACGCCGATCGCGCACGCCGTCCATCCCATCGAATCAAAGAGTTGTCCAAGCACTGCCGTACCTGTCAAACCTCCGAGGAAATAGCAGGCCAGATAGGTGCCGCTGGCGACGCCGCGGTTGTCGGTCGCGGCCTGCCCGACGAAGCCCGTCGCGACCGCTTGAGCGAAGAACGTCCCCACGCCGACCAGGACCATGCCTGTCAACACCTCGGCAAGATGCGGGCGCAGCATCAAAAGCACGCCAAGCGCGGCAAGGCCGAGCGCGCCCCAGATGGCCGGTCGTGTCCCGATGCGCGTGGCGACCTTGCCGGCAAAAAGGGTGGTGACGATCGAGGGCAGGAAGACAAAATAGACGAAGCCAAGGTCCATCATCCCAAGCGAGAGTGGCGGCCGCACCAGCACGAAATTCACGAACGTGAAGGTCCCGATGAAGGCGAACAGGATGCAAAAGCCGATGCCGAAAGCTGCGCGCAGCCGTGGATTGCGCCAATGCGCGAACATGGCGGCAAGTGGCGAGGCGGCTGGAGTCATCGCATGCATCGGCTGGACGCGATTGATGGTGAAATAGACCAGCACAGCGCCCGTCAGATTGAGCGCGGCAAAGAAGTAGAAATTCCCGGACAGTCCAAGGCTGTCAGCGACGGCGGCCGAGATCAGCCGCCCGATCAGATTGCTCGCGACGTTTCCGGTGATGTAGGCGGCAAACGCCCCGCCGGCATCCGTCGCGCTGCATTGTTCGCCGAGGTGAGCGAGCGTCAGCGCAAACGCCGACGCCATGCACAGGCCTTGCGCGACCCGAAGACCCGTGAAGACAGCAAGGTTGGGCGCCACCGCAAGCAGACTGGTCGGGATCGCGAGCAGCGTGAGGCTGAGAAGAATGCCAAGCCGCCGGTCGATATGCGGGCTGAGGAAGCCGACGACGAGGCTTGAGATCGCCATGCCAAAGGTGGAGGCGTTGACAGCAAAGCCCATGGCGGCCGGCGTCACGCCGTAATGGCGCGTCAGGGACGGCAGAATGGCCTGGGTCGCAAAGAGATCGACGACCGTCAGGAACGCGGTCAACCCGATGACGAGCGAGCGGAAGGCGACGCCGGGCGAGCGTCCGTGCATCGCCATGTTCGCGGGTCTCACGTGCGCGGACAGATCCGTCATGACACGGCATCTCCTGGCGAGAAGGAGGATGTGACGCCCGGCATGTGGGGCGACATGGGGGGCGGGCGTCACATCCAGTAGCGAGGGCAGGGGCTTGGTGTACTCGCTACATGTTGTGGTCGTGCTGATCCTTGCGGACGTCGCCGACATAGAGAATGACGGTTTCCTTGCCGAGATTCTTCCACCAATGCGAGGTGCCGGAAACTTCGGGCCTGATATCGCCGGCCTTGTGCACGATCGGATCGACGCAATTGGAGGCGTATTCGACGATCTCGCCCTGCTGCACGAAGATCAGTGCCGGACGGTCGTCATGGCTATGCCAGGGCACGATGCCGCCGGGTTCGATCGTCAACTTGCGGAATCGCAGCTCGCGATCTTTGATGTTGGCCGGCTGCTTCTCGAGGTCGATCGAACCGAGCGTGACGTCGGTGACGCCGACCGGCTTGTAGTCGACCATCTGCCGTGCATTCGGCTTCATCTTGTCGGCCGGGCATTCGCCCGCGAAGGCCGGTTGCGCGGTGAGTGCGAAGGCGCAGGCGAGGGCGAGGGCAGGCCAGATGGTGTACGAGAGCTTGAGGTTCGTGGTCATTTCATGTGTCTCCTCTGTTGGCCGCGACCTTCGGTCACCGGCTATGGCATCAGCATCGTCGAAGTGGTGCGCTTGATGAAATACCGTCTGTCTCTTGAGACGATAGCGTGCCGCTATGCGCGCCCGAGCATGTGCTTGATGTCGGCCGAGAACGTCGGATAGGCGTAGACATTGTCTCGGAGTTGGCTGGCCGTGATGCTGAACTTGATCGCGAGCCCGAAAATGTTGATGAGCTCCTGGCTGCCGTGGCCGACGAAATGCGCTCCGAGGATACAGTCCGAGACGCGGTCCACGATCACCTTCGACCAGGCGACGGTTTCGGCATAGGATCGAGCTGAGAACCAGTCGCGCATGTCGTTGACGTGAACGTCGATGGTGGCACCGGTCTGCCACGCCGTGGTTTCGGTAATGCCCACGGCGGCCAGCGCCGGCACGGTGTAAACAGATGTCGCCATACCCGCATAATCGGGCCTATGTTTCGCTCCGGCGACGATATTGCGTCCGACGATGTCGCCTTCATAGGTCGCGATTGGCGACAGTTGCGGTGAGATCGGGACCGCGTCGCCGCAGACATAGACCAGCGGGTTTGATCTCGAGCGCAGATACTGATCGATCGCGATGCGGCCATTGGCATGCTCGACGCCACCTGCGGCGAGATCGAGACCGTCGATATTTGCCACGCGGCCGGCACCATTGACGACGCGATCGGCCACAGCGGCATGTTCGACGCCGTCATGGGTGAATATCACGCGAAGCTGCCCGCCGGCGGCCTCTATGCGCCGGACGTCGACACCGGTGTTGATCTTGATTCCGAGCCGCTCGCTCTCGGCCCGCAATTGGGCGACCGCGTCGGCGTCCATGGTGGGCAGAAGCTGCGGAAGCGCTTCCAGAATGGTCACGGCCGCGCCGGCCCGCGCATAAACATGGCCGAATTCCAGTGCAATCACGCCGCCGCCCACGAAGATCATCGAGGTCGGCAGCACCCGGTCGCGCAGCATGTCGTCCGAGGTTATCATGTGCTCGGCACCGGGAATCGGCAGAGGCCGCGGCCTTGATCCCGTTGCGATCACGATATGGCGGCCTTCCAGCAGACGGTCGCCGACGCGAATGGTATTGGACGAGACAAAGGTACCAAAGCCCTTGATCACCTCGACCTCGCGGCGCGTCATCGCGCGGGTAAGATTGGCCGGAATGTCCTTGATCATGTCCTTTTCGCGGTCGATCAGTGCGGCCCAGTCGAGCCGCGGCCTGCCGACCGCGATGTGGTGCGCCTCGGCGCGCTCGATGTCGTGCAGCGCCTGACCTGCGGCGACCAGGACTTTTTTCGGCGTGCAGCCCCGGTTGGGGCAGGTGCCGCCGAGATCGGATGCTTCGATCATGGCGACGGACTGGCCGGCCCGCCGGACCGGGCCGGTCACGCCGATCCCGGCATTACCGCCACCCATGATCACCACATCAAATGTCTCGCGTGCCATGGAAGCAGCACCTATTTGCCGGAGATCGTGGACGTGATCGATCTGACGACTGTCGTGGCCATCTTGAACTGCGCTTCGCGGTTTGTGATGTTGTGGCGCTTGGCGATCCAGTCGAAATCGGTCCACACTGCCCAAACATCGCCATTGTCGTCCTGCGTTAGCAACAGGCGCACCGGCCAGTCGAGTCCGGCATTGGGATTGGCGGTGATGAACTGGGTGCCGAGTGGCGGATTACCGAAGATGAGCAGCGTCGAGGGACGCAGCTTGATGCCGGCATCAGCAGCAAGCTTCGATTGGTCGACCTCGAGGAAGAACTTGATGCCCTTGGCGGCGATGTCGGCCTTGATGCGACTGATTGCCTCCGCCATCGGCACGGCACTTTTTACGCGAACGACGCCGTCATCGCTGTCGGCGCGGGCCGCCGGGGCGGCGCCCGACAGCAGGAGAAATATCAGTGCCAGCGAGGCGGCGAAATGGGAGAGAGGCGAGGCGATTTGGCGATTCATGATCGGCTCCTGACGGCTGCAGCTTGGACTGCGCTCAGGATGGACGCCGCACTGAACGAGGTGAAATGCGATCTTGCTCTCGATGCGATAGCCCCGTGCTATCGGGCTTCGATAGGCGACGGCTATCGAACCGATTGGGGATCGGCATTTCCGCCTTCAGGAAATCCGGCGTTCGATGCCAGGGTGCCCAGTCGGCGTTGACGGTGACCCTTGCAGGGGGGACCAGAACGCAAAATAATGTCCCTCGCACCATGTGCCGGAGCGGAAGAATGACGTCCCTGACCCCAGCCGATGCTGAGCAGTTGAAACTCGCCTTTCAGCGCTGCCGCGACATGGAGGGCACGCTGAACGAGCAGCTTCGCGCCTATGCGGATGCCGGCCGCGAGATATTCCCGGCTTACGGGGATGCGGTCGATCGCCTGGTCGAGCGACTGAGCCAGAACGGGGGCGGCGAGAACGCGCCGCGTCCGGGCGAGGTGATGCCGCCCTTCCTGCTGCCCGACGATCGGGGGCAACTCGTCGGGCTGCCATCATTGCTTGCACGCGGGCCTGTGGCCGTCATGTTCTTTCGCGGGCACTGGTGTCCCTACTGCCGGTTGAACGTCCGCGCGGTGATCCAGGCCCAGGATCGGATCCGCGCGGTAGGCGCACAGATCGTCGCGATCATGCCGGAGACGCAGGAGTTTACCGGGAAGTTCATCGCCGATTCGGGCGCGCCGTTCCCGGTGCTCACCGACCTCGACAACGGCTATGCGCTGTCGCTCAACCTGGCGATCTGGCTTGGCACCGAGATCCAGCGGTTATTGTCATACCAGGACATGGCAAAATTCCACGGGAATGACGGCTGGATGTTGCCGATCCCGGCTGTGTTCGTTGTCGGTCGGGACGGCCTCGTCAAAGCCCGCTTCGTCGACCCCGATTTTCGCAAGCGCATGGAGATCGACGATTTGCTCGCGGCGCTGGAGAGCGCGGGCCGGGAGAATTAGTTTTGCCGTCGCCGACTCCTCTCCGACAGGAGGGGATATCACCCCGCAATCGCCCGCCAATCCGCGCCGCGCAGCATCCGCATCACCGTGTTCGCGACGGCTGTCCGCTGACGGCCAGCGATGCCGTAGAGGCTAACGGTGCGGCGCGCGTCGAGGCCGCTCACGGCGGCGCGCTTGAGGTTCTCGGGCACCGGTGAGGAGTGCGGCATCAGCGCGATGCCGATGTCGGCCTCGACAAGCTCGATCAGGTCGCGCTCGCTGGAGATCTCATGGCCATGATCGACATCGATGCCGTGCTCGCGCAAGCTCGACGAGATCCGGCCGGCATGCTCGCAATAGTTTCGGCTCAGCAATTGCTCTGCGCGCAGATCGTCGAATTCGATCGTGCCCTGGCTCGCAAGCCGGTGACCTTTTCCGATCACGAGGTCGAAATTCTCGGTGAATAGCGGCCAGACGTCGAGCCGCTCCCAGGCCCCGTCAATCTCGGCGGCAATGCCGAGCTCGGCTTCACCCTTCTTGAGATAGTCGGCGACTTCGCGGCTTGAACCACGCAAGAAGCGGAACTCGAGCCGGTTGAACTGCCGCCTGATCTGATTGAGGTGGGGGATGAGCAGTGAAAGATCGATTGCATGGGTCAGTGCGACACGCAGCGCGCCGACCTCACCGCTTTTGAAGGAGGAGGCGAGTGAGCGTGCGCCGGCGGCGGCCTCATAGCACTGCTTCAACAGCGGATGCATCCGTTGGCCAAGCTCGGTCAGTTGTGCGGCCGGCCGCTCGCGGCGAAACAAGTCGCCGCCAAGCTCGGCCTCGAGTTGCTTGATGGCGCGCGTCAGCGAAGGCTGCGTCACGTTGCATTCCTCGGCGGCGCGCGTGAAGTTCAGGAGTTGCGCTACCGCGAGGAAATAGCGGACCTGGTGCATTTCCATGGATGGCTCCCAGCAGGATCGGGACGGAACTTAACCGATCGGGACGGGGAATGACATCCCGCGCCCGATAGCGCGCGCGTATCATTTCGGAAGCCATCAGGCATTTCCGCTTCTTGAGGCCATCGCTCACAATTCGCATCAGTCAGGGGTCCGGTCACGAGGCCGACCCGTCGTCATAGGAGGATTGGCCATGAATATTCCCGTCAAGCCACAGACATCTCAGACCACAAGGGCGCTCGCCGGCAAAGTCGCGCTCGTCACGGGCTCGACCAGCGGCATCGGGCTCGGCATCGCCAGGGCGCTCGCCGCTGAAGGTGCCGACGTCGTCCTGAACGGGCTCGGCATCGCGGCCGAGATCGGCAAGATCCGTGAGCAGATTGCGGCCGAGTTCGGCGTCAAGGCAAGCTTCTCGCCCGCCGATATGACCCGGCCGAAATCGATTGCCGAGATGATCGCCGCGACCATCGCGGAGTCCGGCCGGCTCGACATCCTCGTCAACAACGCCGGCATCCAGCACGTCGCGCCGCTTGATCAATTCCCGGTCGAAAAATGGGACCAGATCCTTGCGATCAATCTGACCTCGGCCTTTCACACCACGCGGCTTGCACTTCCCGCGATGCGCCAGAACGGCTTCGGCCGTATTATCAATATCGCCTCGACGCACGGCCTTGTGGCTTCGCCTTTCAAAGCGGCCTATATCACCGCCAAGCACGGAATCGTTGGCCTGACCAAGGTGACGGCGCTGGAGACTGCGGAGGAGGCGATCACCTGCAACGCGATCTGTCCCGGCTATGTCTACACGCCGCTGGTCGAAGCGCAGATCGACGATCAGGCCAAGGCTCACGGCATTTCCCGCGACCAGGTGATCCGCGACGTCCTGCTCGCGCAGCAGCCCAACAAGCGCTTCACCACGGTGGAAGAACTCGGCGCTCTCACGGTGTTTCTCTCGACGGAAGCTGCAGGCTCGATCACCGGCATTGCGCTGCCGGTCGATGGCGGCTGGACCGCGCATTGACATGAGCCGGCGTAACAAACCGCGACGATTCCCGGATATTCAACCAGTGCAAGCTCACAGGGAGCGCGACATGAACGGCAATACAGAGAGTATCGGGTCACGTGACCTGCCGGGCCAGGTCGTGCTGGTGCTGCAAGGCGGCGGCGCGCTCGGCTCCTACCAGGCCGGCGTCTACCAGGCCTTGCATGAGGCCGGGATCGAGCCGGACTGGATCATCGGCACCTCGATCGGTGCGATCAATGCCAGCCTGATCGCTGGCAATGAGCCGGAGCATCGGCTCGAGCGGCTGAAAGTGTTTTGGAAGCGGATGGAGCAGAGCCCGGCCTGGAGCTTCCGCACCGCATTCCCCGGCTTCAACGAGAAGCTCACCTATTGGTCGACCGTCACCAGCGGCATTCCCGGCTTCTTCCGGCCCAATCCGCTGGCGCATGCCGGTGATTCCTATCCGCTCGGCGCCGATCACGCAGGCTTCTATTCCACCGCGCCGCTCGAGAAGACGCTGAACGAGCTTGTCGACTTCAGCCTGGTCAATCGCTGCACGCCGCGGCTCACGGTGGGCGCGGCCCATGTGCGCTCGAGTCGTATGCGCTATTTCGACAGCCGCGACGGCGAGCTGACAGTGAAGCATGTGATGGCGTCAGGCGCGCTGCCGCCGGCGTTTCCGGCCGTGCGTATCGACGGCGAGCTCTACTGGGACGGGGGGATCCTGTCCAACACGCCGACGGAAGCGGTGTTCGACGACAATCCGCGCAAGAACTCGCTGATCTTCGCGGTGCATCTCTGGAATCCCGTAGGTGGTGAGCCAACCACGATGGCCGAGGTCCTGAACCGCCATAAGGACGTTCAATACTCCAGTCGGATCGCAAGCCAAGTTACGCGCCAGCAGCAGGCGCATCGTTTGCGTCACGTCATCAACCAGCTGGCCGCAAGGCTCCCCGAGCACGAACGCGGTAATCCGGCAGTCCGTGAACTGATGAGCTATGGCTGTCCGACACGAATGCATGTGGTGCGGCTGCTTGCCCCGCAACTCGATCATGAGACGCACACCAAGGATATCGACTTCAGCCCGACCGGGATCATGCGGCGCTGGGAGGCTGGCTATGCACACACCCGGGCGGCATTGGCAAGCAAGCCATGGGAAGGCGAGTTCGACCCGCTGGCGGGCGTGATCCTGCATGATCAGCACGAGATGATGCCGATGGCAGCCGAATGAGACGTGCCATCGGGATCATTGTCGCTTGCCTTGGCCGTGATGAGCTCGCCGCGTGGGATTTAACGAGAGGATGTCCGTGGGGACATGACCACGGACATCCTGCTATGTCTTACGGGCGCGCCTCGAGGATCAGGTTGAACGGCGTCTCCGCGGCACGGCGGAAACGCGTGAAGCCGCCCTGGCGGACCACATCGCGCAGTCGCGCTTCGCCAGCCTGCGCTCCCAGGGCCAGGCCGACTTCCTGGTCCAACGATGCCGGCGTGCAGACCATCGTCGAGGCCGCGTAGTAGACGCGCCCGACCGGGTTCAGATTCTCCTCGAGACGGTCCTTGGCGAACGGCTCGATCAAGAGGCAGGTGCCGTCATCGGCAAGCGTGGAGCGGGTATGCCGTAGCGCGCCGACGGGATCGCCCATGTCGTGCAGGCAATCGAAGAAGCAAACGAGGTCGTAGGCCTGCGCCGGGAACGTCTTGGCCGAACAGGTGGCGAAGTGGACGCGACCGGAGAGCCCTGCCTCGCTTGCGGCCTTGCGAGCCGCCTCGATCGAGCCGTCGTGGTAGTCGAAGCCGTAGAACGTCGAATTGGGAAACGCCTCGGCCATTAATCGCGTCGAAACGCCGTGCCCGCAGCCGACGTCGGCGACCTTGGCGCCGCGCTTGAGCTTGTCGACCACTCCCTCGAGTGCAGGGAGCCAATCCTGGACCAGATAATGCTTATAGCTGGTACGGAAGAAGCGCGCCGTTCCGCAGAACAGGCACTCGCTGCGCTTGTTCCAACCGACGCCCTTGCCGGTTCTGAAGGCGTCCTCGATCTTGGGTTCGTCGAGGAAAGTCGCTGAGACGAGGCTGCCGACCGCGCCGAGGAAGACAGGGCTGTCCTCGTCTGCCAGCGCAAGAATCTGCTCCGGCAGCATCGAGAATGTGCCTGTAGCACTGTCGTACTCGACGTAGCCAGAAGCGGCCTGTGCCGCGAGCCACTCGCGGATGTAGCGCTCGGCGGTGCCGGTCGCCTTGGCCAGGGCGGCGGCATCCATCGGACCGTCTTGTGCAAGAGCCTTGTAGAGGCCGAGCTTGTCGCCGAGCAGCATAAGCGAAGCGCTCATCGCTGCGCCGACGTCGCCGATCATCTTGCCCATGAAAGAATTGAGGCGGTCTTCGTTGACTTCCATGACGTTCCTCCATTGCGTTCGAGTTGAACTTGAGGGCTTCGCGCACGGACGGTCACAACTATCCGGGCGTTATCGGTCGGGACGCATCACAAACCTGCAAAACAAATGATCGAGCGAGACCCGCCCCGGTCCATAGGCCATGATCGCCAGCGCCATCGCGGCCCAGGTGATGTGGACCGGCCAGCCGTCCGGCACGGTGAGCTCGACGATGACGGTCATGAACAGCAGCCCAAGTGCGGCAAAGCGCGTGCCGAGGCCGAGCACCAGCAGGACTGGAAACATAATCTCGCCGCAGCCGGACAGGAAGGCCATCGTCGCGGGGATCGGGTAGTGATAGGGGCCGCCGGGCAGATGCAGCATGAACTCGTCGGTAAACAGCGTCACCGCAACGTCGCTGAGCTTGAGAAAGCCAGTCCATTTGAGGATCCCGGAACGCCAGAATGGGACCGCCAATGCCAGGCGCAGCGCGAGCTGCACCATGGATGGAGTTGCGATCGTCTGGACGAGACCATTGGCTCGGTCGATGAGCGCTCCGAAAGAAGGCATGGCTGTTGCGGGCGCGATGCGTTGTTCTGAGATCATCTTGCGTCTCCAGACGTCAGCGAGGCGAAGGCGCCCGCCTCGAACAGGCCGGCGATGTTGGTGGCGAGATCGAATTCGGGTTCGTCTTCCAGCGCCGCTGCAGCGGCTTCTGCCAGCATGCATCCCGACATCAGGCAGGCCAGGAACGCCGCGCCGCCGGGCGGTAACAGTTGCACAACGACATCGGCGTCCGGCCGCGTGATCAGCGCGTCTTCTGGTACAGATGCGTCGATGGTGCTCGCAGCCGCTGTGCCGCGGTTGGCGGCAAAGATGGTCACCGCCGCGTAAGACGACCGCACCACACGGGTCGCCGGATGCACAGTGAAGACAAGACTGGCTAGGCGATCCGGCGCGACAGTTGCGAGTGCAGACGGCGAAAGCGTCGTGCTGTCGGCGGCGTGATAGGCGTCAAGCCATGCCCGCTCGATCCGCGCGACATCGGCGAGCCAGGGCAGCGACTGCGCGTGTTCATAACCTTCGATGAAGGCCGGAAAATTGCGACCGTAGTCGAACAGCAGGGGGGACGTCGGCGGGATTTCCCGGATATGGAAACGCGCCATGGCACGGAAAAAATCTTCTCCCGTCAGGCGCTGCACGGCCGGGTAAATCGACGCGAGCGCGTCGATCAGGCTGACCGTGACGTTGTTGCGATAGACGTTGTAGCACGTGACGGCCGATTTGCCGCATGGCCCGGTCACGATGCTCGGTACCTCGCTGCCAGGATCGAGCAAGGCAGGCGCGAACGCGGCCGCGTAGGAGGCGTGCGGTTCAGGCTGCATGACGAACCGTCCTGATATGGCGATCCAGGATCGCCTGTGCGGCCGCGGCTTCGGCCTGCAGGACGGGCCAATCCGGAATATTGCTGTCCCATTCGATCAGCGTCGGAACAGGGCCGCAGCGCGCGATCACGATCTCGAACAGCTTCCACACTGCGTCCGCGACCGGACCGTCATGGCTGTCGATCAGCAACAGCTTGCCTTCGCCGTCGCTCTGCTCGGCGTGGCCGGCAAGGTGAATTTCGCCGACACGTGCCAAGGGGAAGTCGGCAAGATATTGCAGCGCCGAGAAGCAGTGGTTGGCTGCGGAGACGAAGACGTTGTTGATGTCGAGCAACAGGCCGCAGCCGGTCCGCTCGGACACGGTGCGGATGAAATCTGTTTCGCACATTGTTGAGGTTCGAAACGCGACGTAGGTCGAGGGGTTTTCCAGCAGGATCGGCCGCCGGATCGCCTCCTGAACCTCTTCGATGTGGTCGCAGACGTGGGCGAGTGTCGTCTTGTTGTAAGGCAACGGCAGGAGATCGTTGAAAAAGCTGGTCTCGTGTGTCGACCATGCCAGATGCTCGGAGACGAGGGCGGGCTGGTAGCGCGCGACGAGGCCGCGAAAGCGCGCCAGGTGCGCACGGTCGAGCGGCGCGGGCCCACCGATCGACATGCAGACGCCGTGCAGCGAGAGCTGATGATCGCGGCGCAGCCGTTCCAGCATCCGATGGGGCGGTCCGCCCGCGCCCATGTAATTCTCGGCGTGAACCTCAAAGAAGCCGCGCTGCGGGCCCTCGTCGAGAATTGCGGTGATGTGCTCGGGCTTGAAGCTCGTCCCCGCGACGCCGTCGACGGGAAGCGAAAAGCGGAGGGGGACGGCCGCAGACTTCCGTAGCCTGATCGTTGCGTCCATGTCGCTCCTCCGCGCTTGTTTGCCTTGATGTGGCGTGTGCCTCAGACCGGCTTGAGCGAGCCCTTCTTGCCGCCAGGCAGATCGATGCTGGCGCAGGTGCCGCCCTGGACGAATTTCCATGCGTTGCCCTGGAAATCGACGGTCGAGGTGCCCTGGCAGGTCGTGCCCGGGCCGGCGGCGCAGTCATTCTGGCCCTTCAGCGCCACGCCGAAGCACTTTTCCTTCTTGGCTGCGATGGCGGCATCGGCCTCGGCCTTGGTCAGCGGAGCGGCCGAGGCGAGGGTTGCGAGTGCGGTTGAGACGGCGCCGGCGAGTACGAGCGAGCTGATGGTGGTCCTGGCAGACATGAAATATCTCCTCTGGAGTAGGGCGATGGGCCCACTGTCTCGTTCGTCCTCGCCGCAGCCGCCGTTACAGGAGAAACCGCTCACGAGTTGGTGAGACCATTGGGTGACGCGCACGACGCCGTGCGCTTGGGGGCGGATTAGCGCAGGGCACGCGGGATAATTCCAATGCCTTGTCTCTATGGAGACCTTAGCCCGTGGGCATTGGCCGGGACTGCCAGCATCTGCCAGAGGTAACGAACAGCTGCGGGCCTGCGAAGAAGGTTAGCAGTCGACCTCGCCAACCCGTCGGATCACGCCATGAACGCCCATCCCGGACGCGTGACATCAAGCCAGACGCTACGGCGGCTGACGTTCAGCATCCGTCTGGCGGTGTCGGCTCTGGTCCTGACCGCGATCCTTTTGACCGCGGCCTTGTCCAGCCTCCTGTGGTGGCGCACGGCGGAGGCAACCAGCCGGCAACTTGCCTCGACCATCAATGAGCAGATCGTCGCCGCCGTCCGCAAGGAAGTCGGTGCGATCGTCGACGAGGCGCGCGCGGCGCACACCGCGATCCGTACCCTATTCCTGCAGAACGTCCTCGATACCCGCGAGGCCGACAAGCGTGAATTCGTGTTCCTGTCCCAACTGCAATCGCAGGCGACGATCTCCTGGGTTGCGTTCGGCTGGCCCGACGGCGCGTTCTTCGCGGCTCACAAGCTCGGCGACGGCCGGCTCGAGATGATGGAGATCTCGCTGACCGATCATGTCGGCCAGCGCCGCGTTGACGAATACGATGTCGTGCCGGGCGACATCGAGTTCGCCAACCGACGTTTCGAGCCGACCGATTTCCGCGTTGCCGATCGCACCTGGTTCAAGACCGGACTCACGGGCGAAGAGCCCGAATGGTTCAAGGTCACGGACCATCCGATCGGACAACGTCCGTCGATCGCCTTCGCGGGTCCGATCGACGTCTATCAAGAACGCCAGGGCGTTCTCGCAATCATGATCGAATACACGCGCCTTGCGCGCTTCCTCGCCCAGCTCGAGGTTGGCCGCACCGGAACGGCCTTCATCTTCGACGGCAACGGCGAACTCGTCGCCGCGCCCGATAAGGATGCCGACGAATTGCACCCCGCGCGCGGTGGCCAGAAGTTGCTGCCGCTGGCGCAGAAGGCCCTGGCCCAGGCCGGCACTGCCAAGGACGGCTGGCGTAGCCGGCTCACCTCAGACGGCGCCGCCTACGAGTTTGCACTCACGCCGCTGCCGTTTCCCGGCTGGCGGCTCGCAACCATCATTCCAGAGGCCGAATTTCTCGGCCCTGTCGAGACAACGCTACGGCACTTGATCCTCGGCCTCGCCGTCGGCGCGGTGCTTGCGGCGCTCGCGTCCGCCTTGCTCGCCCGCACGGTGATCGCGGCACCGCTCTCCCGTGTCGTCGGCGAGATCCGCCACGTCGAGACCTTTGCACTGGAGCTGGTGCGCCGCCATCCCTCGCGATTGAAGGAAATCGCGAGCTTGTCGGGAGCCATCGCAGAGATGGCCGCCGGCCTTTCGGCGTTCCGAAAGTTCATTCCCGCCGACCTCGTCCGCGCGCTGTTGCGCCAGGGCGTCGAGGCAAAACCCGGTGGCGCGATCCAGGAATTGAGCGTGATGTTCGTGGATGTGGCCGGCTTTACCGGCCTTTCGGAGCGCATGGGCGACCGCGTCGTACCGTTGCTGTCGCGCTATCTCGACCTTGCCTCGGAAGTCGTCGTCGCCAATGGCGGGACGATCGACAAGTTCATCGGCGACGCCGTGATGGCGTTCTGGGGCGCGCCGCAGCCGCAAGCCGATCACGCGGAGCGCTGCTGCCGCGCCGCGCTGGACATCCGCCGCGCGATCGCGGAGTCCGGCCTCACCGACGATCTCGGCCATCCCTTGCAGATCCGCATCGGCATCAATTCCGGCCGCATGCTGGTCGGCAATATCGGCTCCGAGTTGCGGCTGAACTACACGGTGATCGGCGACGCCGTGAACGTGGCGAGTCGCCTCGAAAGCGCGAACAAGAGCTATGGCACGCAAGTCTTGATCGGCGAGGCAACCGAGCGCCTTGCCCGCGGTGCCATTGTCACACGCGAGATCGACAGTATCGCAGTCTACGGCCGCGAGGAGGGGATCGCTGTCCATGAACTGATCGGCTTGGCAGGGAAGGCCGACGCAGAACGCCACGCCGTAACGTGGGTCGCGCGCTACGAGCTGGGCCTTGCGAAATATCGTAGCCGCGAGCTCGAGGACGCGATCGTTGATTTCGAGAAGGTGCTGTCGGATCAACCGCAGGATATTCCGGCGAAGGCAATGCTCGCCCGGTGCAGGGAGCTGCTGGAGGATAAACAGGGATTTTGGCGACCGGTCACCACCTTGAACTCGAAATAGGCATTGAGGCGACTGCTGAGCAGCTTAGAATAGCCTGCGCTTTTGTTCTAGCGCGGGGTTCCCATCGGAATCCGCGACAGCAGCAGCGCCAGTTCGGACTGCCGTGACGTCGCGGTCTTGCCAAAGATGGATTTAAGACGGCTGCGCAGCGTTTCCCTGGAGACGCCGCTCTGGGCCGCAATCTCGAGCAGCGTCTTGCCGAGTGCAATGTCGGCGGCAAGCTTGGCTTCAGCGGGGCTGAGGCCGAAGGCCTGTTGCAAGGCGACGACGTTCGGGCGAGGGGCCTCCGCATTGAGATCGACGACCGAGATCACGGCGGCGACCATGTGGAACAGGTCCCGCGCGTGGCCGACGACCGGGACGACGGTCGCGATCAGCGGGCGCGCCGAATTCCGTTTTGGCAGAACGATCGGCTTGCAGGGCGCTGCGTGATCCGTGTCCCGCCTGGTTGCGGATCCGACCGCCTGTCCCAGCTTCTGGTTCGCGTCAGGATGCCAGGACGCCATGCGACGATCTTTGATGGCGAGCGCGCCGCGGATCGCTTGTTCGAAACTGGGGCTCGCATGCATGATCGTGCCCTCGTAGCCAAGCAGAGCGATCGGTTGGCCGTTGAGCGCGAGCGCGTCCGCCAATCTTTGCGAGGAGACCAGCCCGACCCGGACCATGAGTCGGCCGATGTTCTGCAGCTGGCCGGCGAGCGCGTTGATGTCCTCGATCTCCTCGCGGCTATAGGGCTCCTGGTCGGCGCGGCGGATGATGGAGGTCGACAATCGCGAGACGCCTTCCTTGGCGAGGATGACGCCGGCGAACGATGAAAAAACCGTGCGCATGAAGAATTCCTGATGAAAAAGATCGCGCCGGAGCTCGTCCGGCGTAAAGCAGTTCTGTTCGGTCAGTACGCCCTTCCATCCCCTGAAGATCAGGTCCAGTCCGCGGGCCCGGTGCGAGTTCAGCTCCGGTGCTCGCCATTTCCGCCTGAAACCATCGTGCAGCTCATCGATGCCTTCCGAGCCGATGGTGCCCAGGGTCAGGAGACCTTCTGAAAGGTGCAGTGCAGCACCCCTTGCGGATGGCAATTACAACCAGCTTTCCGTCACGGCGACGGATATTGCAGGCATCAAGGCGAGCGCCGGCACCAGCCAATACGTGCTGATCGACACGACGGCCCCGACGGTAAACTCACAGTCGGAGTCTAATCCCGGACTGACTCAGTCCACCACCGAGGTGATCACCGTCAATGCCAGCGACGCCCATGGCGTCCAGTCTGTTGCGATCTATAACGACGTAACGCATCAGAAGGTCGGCGACGCAACGCTCAGCAACGGCGTCTGGACCTATCCGGCTTCGGGTCTCGCCGACGGCACCTACAAATTCTATGCTGTTGTCACCGATGCCGCCGGCAACCAGACCAAGACAGCTGATCTCACCACCGTAACGGTCGACACCACGGCCCCGACGGTCGTCTCGGAGTCGGAATCCGTCTCGGGCCCGACGCAGCTCACGTCCGATATCATCAAGGTCAATGCGACCGATCTGAACGACGTTGCCTCGGTGGCGATCTACGACCATGCGACGAACCAGAAGGTCGGCGACGCAGCGCTCGGCAGCGACGGTGCCTGGGCCTATACGGCCTCCAATCTGACGGGCGGTGCGCACACTTTCTACGCGGTCGTCACTGACGTCGCCGGCAATCACACCACGGCATCAGACCTCGCCACCGTAACGGTCGACAACACACCTCCGGTCATCAGCTTCGGCCAGGTCAAGCTGGACAATCCTGACACGACGGGAACGATGTCGAACGACGGCGGCGCGACGTTGTCTGGCACGGTCTCGGACAACATCGCCGTCGCCCAGGTTCAGGTCTTCAACGGCGCGACGCTGCTTGGCACGGCCAGCGTTGCGAACGGCACGTGGAGCCTTCATACGGTCCTGAGCGTGGGGTCGTACGACCAGCTGCACGCGATTGCGACCGACACTGCCGGCAACAGCACGGATATTGCCAGCCATAGCGTGGTGACCATCACTCAGGTTTCGGGCCTCGCCACCGACGGCTACATCTCGGGTGCTACGGTGTTTGCCGACACCAACGGCAACGGCAAGCTCGACGCCGGGGAGGCGTCCGGCATCACCGACGCGGGCGGCCATTTCGTGTTGGGGGCGGGCACGACGTCAGGGCCTCTGGTTCTGACCGGCGGTACCGACACCGCGACCGGGCAGCAGTTCACGGGCGTGCTGACCGCGCCCACGGGATCGACCCAGGTCACCGCGCTCACGACGCTCGTCCAGTCGGTCGCGGCCGCCAATGGTGGTGACGTGGCGGCCGCTTCCCAGGCCGTCGCCGCAGCGCTTGGCATCGACCCGACCATCGATCTCACCAAGACCGACATCTTGACGAACGCCTACACCGGCGACGCCCAGCCCTTCGTGGCGGCGGCCAAGGTGCTCAATACCGTGTCGATGGTGGCATCGGCCGTCTCGGGCACCGGTGCGTCGACCTTCACGTCGGCAGCGACCGGCGCGTTTTCGGCGCTCGCCGCCCAGATCGTGTCGACAGGTGGTCTCGACCTCACCAGTTCAAGCGTTGTCAGCGCCGTGGTCTCGAGCACGCTGACCAGCGCGGGCGCCACGCTGACTGGTACGCAAACGAGTGAAATCGCCAACGTCGTCACGTCAGTGAACACGGCGACCGATCAAGCCGTGCAGGCGTCGACCGGTGGCACCACCGCGGATCTCCTCGCCAATGTCAGCGCGACCTCGATCGTGGCGCAGGGCAGTGCGTCCGCGGATCTGAAAACGGGCACCCAAAGCGGCGATCTGTCGAGTGCTGTCGCCAACAACACCAGCACAGCCCTTTCAACCGCCGTTCAAAGCGCCGTCAGCCAGGTATCGACTGCAAGCCTCGCACCCGCGGCACCAGACTTCGTCAGCCTGACGCCGACCGACGCTTCGCCAACCGCCTCGAGCGCGGTCCATTACCTGCTGACTTTCTCCAACTCGGTCCAGGGGGTGACCGCAAGCGACTTTAGCCTCGCTACAAGCGGTCTCACCGGCGCGAGCATCACGAGCGTTACGGCCGTGGCGGGGAGCGCCGGCGCGCAATATCTGGTCGAGATCAATCCGGGTTCCGGCAATGGCGCACTGTCGCTCAGTTTCGCCGGCACCACCGTGCAGGATCTGAGCGGCGTAGCGCTGCAGGACCAGAGCACACACACGTCGGCAAGCTATACGGTCGATCATTCCGCCGGCGAGCAAGCCGCCCTGGCGCTGGCCGTCACCAACACGCAAGTCAATGCCGCAGGTTCGGCGCTGCTGAATTTCACGATCAGCGGGCTTCAGCCGACCGATACGGGTGTTGTCACCTTTACCGACGGTCAGAACTCGGTCTCCGTCAACGTGAACGGCGGGCAGAGCGGCTATAGCGCGAACCTCAGTGCGCTGAGCGACGGGTCGATCTCGTCCCAGCTCGCCGTCAACACCAATGCCGCCGGCCATTCCTTCACGCCGGTTGCCGGTTCCAGCGCGGTGACACTGACCGGCTTCAGCACGCCCTCGAGCGGCATCAGCGTCGTCCAGAACGCTATCGGTGACATTGCCGTCGTCTCGGCGGTCGCCGTCACCAATCAGTCGGGCATCGGGCTGCTGGCCCAGGAAAGCGCTGGCGGTGTCGGCAACATCGTCGTCAACACGACCGGCAGCGTGACCGGCACGGGCAGCGGAGCGGTCGGTCTCGAAGCACAGAACCTTGACGCCTCCAACGGGGGCAACGTGTCGGTCACGGCGACCGGAGGCGTCACTGGTAACCAGCACGCCATCGTCGCCTCGACGGCGGGGAGCGGCAATGTGTCAGTCGAAGCCGGCGGCGCGATTGCCTCGACCGTGCAATTCGGAATCCGTGCCGCGGCTTCCGGAACCGGCGACGTTTCCGTCCTCACCGACGCCGGCAGCACGATCAATTCGGGTGGTGCGGGCATCAGCGCCATCAATTTCGACACCGTGCTTGCGGCAAGCGCCAACAGCTCGGTGACAGTCACCAACAATGCCGTGATCAACTCCGGCACGACGCTCAATCCGAGCGGCTCGGTGCCGCAGGGCATCGCCGCCGGCTTCTACGGTGCCAATGGCACATCGAACACCGCCATCAACGGCACGGTTCTCGTCAACAATAACGCCAATATCACCGCCGCAGCCGGTTACGGCGTCGACGCCTATAACTGGGGCAACGGCGACGTGACCGTGAACGAAGCGGCCAACACATCAGTGTCGGGCGCCCAGTACGGTCTTGCCGCCTATGCCCTGAGCAAGGGCTCGGGCAATGTTGCGGTCAATGTCGGCGCGAATGTCGCAGTCAACGCGACCACGTTGTTCGGCATCCAGGCTTATGTCAGCGGCGTCGGCAATGTCAGCGTCCAGACCGGCGACGGCGATACGATTTATGGCGGCAGCATCGGCGTCAACGCCCAGAGCCAGGCAATCTCGGAGCCCGCGACCGGCAACATCAATGTGGTGCTGGGTAAGGACACCATCCATTCGGGCACGCTGAACACGCCGAACGGCTCGGCAACCCCCGGAGCCGTCTCGGTCGGCTACCTGCCGAACGGAACCCAGGCGGCCTCGAACGCAGTTCTCGGCAATGTCATGGTGCAGAGCGACGCCCAGATCACCGCTGACAAGGCGAACGGCATCAATGCCTATAACTGGGGTAAGGGCAACGTGACGGTGTCCACTGGCCCCGACTCCACGATCCACGCGGCGGGCAACGGCATCCAGGCCAATGCCCTGAACGGCGGCAATGTCAGCGTCACCAATGGCGGTTCAATCAATTCCGGTGCGACCGGCATCTCCGCCAATTCGAACATGGGCCTCGGCACTGTCGGCGGCACAGTCACCGTCTTCAACAACGGGACGATCACCGCCGCGGGGACCGGCATCGGCTCCGGCGGCAACCATGTCGGCGCCATCTCGATCACCAACAACGGTACGGTGACGGCCACCCAGTTTGCCGGAATCGGCATCACTGCCGTCAGCGGCGACGCCACGATTACCAATACCGGAGCGACGTCAGGAACGAACGGAATCTTCGCTTCGGACAATGGGTCCGCGAACGTCTTCATCACCAACCAGGGGACTGCGACCGGCACGACCTTCTCGGGCATCGGTGCCAACCTGACAGCCGCCGGCGCAACGGGCTCGATCAGCATCACCAACGCCGGCACCGTGACGAGTCTCGGGAGTGGTTCGGCGATCGGACTCACCGAGAACAATGTCGGCAGCGTCACCATCAACAACACCGGCATCATCGGCTCTAACGCCACGGGGCAAGCAATTTTCGCGGGCGGCGGCGATATCACGCTGACCAACAGCGGCACGATCACCGGCAACATCAATGTCGGCAACGGCACGTTCAACAACCAGGCCAGCGGGGTCTGGGCGGTCGGCGCCTGGAGCGGGTTCGGCACGGCTTCGACCACCGGCGTCGTTGAAAGCAACACCGTCAACAATGCAGGCACCATCAACCTGTCGGCCGGCGCCAGTATCAATGGCGCCAACGGCCTCGTCGTGAACAACAGCGGACACCTCGACAACCTGTCCGGGACCAACATGATCAACGGGTCCGTGAACAACACGGGCACGCTTGAGGTTGCGTCCGGCTCCCTCGAGATCGGCGGTGGGCTCAGCGGGACGGGGTCCGTTCTGGTCGATACCGGCGCGACCCTGGTTCTCGATGGGGCAACCGCGCAGACGGTCACCTTCACGGGCAGCGGCGGCACGCTCAATCTCAACTTTGGTGCCGTCAGCGGCACCATCGCGGCGGTCTCCTCGACCGGCGGAATATTCAACGCCACGGGGGCGGGCAACATCACCACCGCAAGTGGCGATGCGCTGGACTTCACGGCCTCTGGCGGAAATGCCGGCAACCCGGCCAGTGTGGTTTTGACGCCATCCGGTACGCTGACGGGAGCGGCCGCCGGTCTTGTGGCGAGCCAGAACGGGGTCGGCGATGTCACGATCATTGCCTCAGGTGCTGTCTCCGGCCTGGACGGGGATGGTATCGTCGCCCAGGACAGCGCCAGCGGCGCGGGCAACATCAGCGTCACGGCGACGGGTGGGGTGAGTGCCAGCGGCACTACGCCGGTCCTGACCGGCAGCCCCCTAGTTCAGACCACACAGGGCTATGCAGCCATTCGCGCGCAGAACCTCGACACGGCCAACAATGGCAACGTGACGGTTACGACATCGGGCGCGCTCACCGGATCGCAGTTTGGCGTCCGAGCGCAGACCAGCGGCAGCGGCAATGTCAGCGTCACCACCGATGCAACCAGTGTCATCAACTCAGGCGGCTCGGGCATCAGCGTGGTCAACTTCGATACGTCGATGCTGGCCTCGGCCAACAGCACGATCATGGTCACGGCTCACGGCAGCATCAACGCCGGATCCATGGTGAACCCCAATGGTTCGACACCTGCGGCCATCAACGCTTCCTATTATGCCAATCCTGTCGGCACGATCACTCCTGTTCACAACGACAACGTCAATGGCACCGTCCTCGTCACGAGCGATGCCATCATTAACTCGGCCGGCTACGGTATTCAGGCCAACAATTTCGGCAACGGCAATGTGACCGTGAACGAAACCGGAGGCAGCATTACGTCCACGGGTTTTGGCATCAACGCCTACAGTCGCGATATCGGCAGCGTCAGCGTTTCGACCTCCTCGGGAGTCAGCATCAACTCCACCGGTACCGGTATCAATGCGGCCAACCAGGCCATTTTCGATGCCTCGAACAATGCAACCGTCACAGTCATCAATTACGCAACGATCCAATCCGGAGCCGTGGCCAATGGCTCGACGCTTGCCGGCATCATTGCCGGCTTTAGCGGAACTTATGGATTGGTCGCGCCTGGTCCCAACTCCGGCGTGAACGGGACCGTTCTCGTAGACAATTACGGCAACGTCTCCGCCGCCAAGGGCTATGGGATCGATGCGTACAACTGGGGCAATGGTGACGTCACGGTGAATGACGGCGCAGGCACCACGGTCACGGGCAATCTCATCGGTGTCGCGGCGTTCGGCTTGGAGGGTGTCGCTGGACAACCAGGTGGAACTGGCAACGTCAGTATCACTGTCGGTGCCAACGCGACGGTCAACAGCGGCGCCGGCAACGACGGCATCCAGGCCTACTCCCTCGATAACGGTAATGTTAGCGTCACCACCGCCGACAACCTCACCGTCAACGCCGGCCGCTACGGCATCGGGGCGTTTGATCAATCTTCGACGGTCTCGGCCGGTAGCACCCTTTCTGTCGTTGCGGGGACCGGGACGATCGATGCCATCAGTGGCGGCATCAACGCCGGCTATTCCCCTGGAAGCAACGCGATCGAGCCGGGCGTGGCTGGCAACGTCTCCGTTGTCAGCAATGCAACCATCGTCGTCACGGGAAGCAATGGCTTCGGCATCGGCGCCTTCAACTGGGGCACCGGCGACGCCACGGTGACGACTGGCGCGGCCTCGAACGTCACCGCGACCAACGGGACGGGTAACGCCATCAACGCCAGCACCAATGATGGCGGCAATGTCACCATCAGCAACGCCGGCGTGGCGACCGGTGGCGGGACAGGCATCAGCGCCTTTGTCGCCGGCAATGCGGTGCACGCCGGTACCATTTCCGTGACCAACACGGGAACGGCGACCGGAAACAGCTTCTCGGGCATCAACGCCAATGATTCCGCGGGCGGCAACGTCTCGGTCACCAACAGCGGATCGGCGACCGGCAAGACCGGCATCAGCGCGTTCAGCAATGGTGCCGGCAGCATCAGCATCACGAACGGTGGTGCCGCAACCGGCACGAGCTTCTCTGGCATCGGCGCCAACCTGACAGCTGCCGGCGCAACGGGCTCGATCAGCATCACCAATTCGGGCACGGTGACAAGCCTCGGCAATGGCGCGGCGATTGGACTCAATGAGAACAATACCGGTACCGTCACCATCAACAACACCGGCATCATCGGCTCTAACGCCACGGGGCAAGCAATTTTCGCGGGCGGCGGCGATATTACGCTGACCAACAGCGGCACGATCACCGGCAACATCAATGTCGGCAACGGCACGTTCAACAACCAGGCCAGCGGCATCTGGGCCGTCGGCACCTGGAGCGGGTTCGGCACGGCTTCGACCACCGGCGTCATCGAGAGCAACACCGTCAACAACGCCGGCACCATCAACCTGTCAGCCGGTGCCAGCATCAACGGCGCCAACGGCCTCGTCGTCAATAATAGCGGACACCTCGACAACCTGTCCGGAACCAACATGATCAACGGGGCCGTGAACAACACGGGCACACTTGAGGTTGCGTCCGGCTCACTCGAGATCGGCGGCGGCCTGAGCGGGACGGGGGCGGTCCTGGTCGACACCGGCGCAACCCTGGTTCTTGACAGTGCGACTGCGCAGACGGTGACCTTCACCGGTAACGGCGGCACGCTCGCTCTCAACTTTGGCGCCGTCAGCGGGACCATCGCGGCGGTGTCCTCGACCGGCGGCAATTTTGCGATCAACGGTTGGGGATCTGTCGCCACTGCGGTTGGCGACGGCATTGACTTCACGGCCACCGGCGGAACCTCCGGCAACGTGGCCGCGATCTCGGTCGCACCCGGCGGCGCCATCACCGGCGCGGCCAACGGCATCGTGGTGACCCAGAACGGCACCGGCGACATCTTCGTCTCCACGTCAGGTCCGATCGTCGGTCAGACGGGGACGGGCATCCTCGCGCAGGACAGCGCAAGCGGCGTCGGCAATATCCAGGTGGTGTCGACGGGCAGCGTCACCGGCTCGGGCGCCGCATTGTTCGGCATCGAGGCGCAGAACCTGAACGCGGCCAATGGCGGCAACGTCTCGGTGACGGCGACGGGCGGGGTCAGCGGCAACCAGCACGCTATCATCGCCACGACCGCGGGTAGCGGCAATGTGTCGGTCGAAGCGGGTGGGGCGATTGCCTCGACAGTGCAGTTCGGAATCCGGGCCGCGGCTCTCGGCACCGGCAACGTTTCGGTCCTCACCGATGCCGGCAGCACGATCAATTCCGGAGGTGCGGGCATCAGTGCCCTTAATCAGGATACGGTCATTGCCGCGGGCGTCGGCAGCTCGGTGACGGTCACCAACAACGCCGTCATCAACTCAGGCACCACGCTCAACCCCAGCGGCTCGGTGCCGCAGGGCATCGCCGCCGGCTACTATGGCGCCAATGGTACGGCCAACACCAACATCAACGGTACCGTCGTCATCAACAATAACGCCAACATCACGGCTGCAGCAGGCTATGGCCTCAACGGTTACAATTACGGCAACGGCAATGTGACGCTGAACGAGGGGGCCAACACCTCGGTGACAGCCGACCAATATGGGCTCGGGGCTTTTGCCAACAGCAAGGGGAGCGGCAGTGTCGCGATCAATGTTGGCGCAAATGTCGCGATCCATGCGACCAACTTGATCGGCATCCAGGCCTCGACCACCGGTGTTGGAGACATCAACATCCAGACCGGCGACGGAGATACGATTTACGGCGGCAGCATTGGCGTCAATGCCCAGAGCCAGGCCGCGTCGGAGCCTGCCACCGGGAACGTCATGGTGGTGCTAGGCAACGACGTCATTCATTCGGGCACGCACGTGACCGGGAACGGCGGAGCGACACCGGGTGCGGTCTCGGTCGGCTACGCGCCCAACGGCGTTGGAACGGCAACGAATGCTGTGCTTGGCAACGTCACCGTCCAGAGCAACGCGCAGATAACGGCGGACGCGGCCGCTGGTATCAACGCCTACAATTGGGGCAAGGGCAACACCACGGTGTCAACAGGCTCTGCGTCGTCGATCACAGCGCCCGGTAACGGTATCCAGGCCAGCGCCCAGAACGGCGGCAATGTCAGCATCACCAATGGCGGTTCGATCCATTCTGGTGCGACCGGCATCTCTGCGAACGTGAATGCCGGTCTCTCCGCGACTGGCGGCACCATTACCATCACCAACAATGGTACGATCAGCGCCGGCACCACCGGTATCTTCGCTGGCGGCAGTCACGTCGGGGATGTCTCGATCACCAACACCGGCACAGTCAACGGCACCAGTTCCAACGGTATCGCCGTGAACCTGACGGCAAGCGGTTCGACGGGATCGACCACCATCACCAACAGCGGTACCGTCACCACCGCGAGCACGATCTCCGCAATCAGCGTCAATGAAAACGCGGTCGGCACGGTGACGCTCAACAATTCCGGAACCATCGGATCTTCCGCTTCGGCCGGCGCGATCTTCGAGGCCGGCGGCAGCCAGATCACCATTAACAACAGCGGGACCATCCTTGGTGGTGTCAACACCGGGGGCGGGGGCATTGGCGCCACGACCACGTTCAACAACAACGCCGGAGGCGTCTGGCAGACCGTCTATGTCGATGACGAGGGCACGATCAATGCGGCGGGTCCGGGCTCGCAGATCACGCTCACCAACGCGTCCATTGGCTTTTCCGGCACCGGCAGCTTGAATCTGTCGGCCGGGGCGACGTTCACCAGCGATTCTCTCTCGATCGGAAACCAGGTCGGCAGTCATGGAACGGTCGTCGTGACCGGGGCTGGCACGAGTCTCAACGCAACGGCGGGTCCGTTTCAGAACATCCAGGTGGGCAGCTCCGGCTCGGCTTCGCTGAGCATCGCCGACCATGCCGCTGTCCTGACCGGAAACATGGATGTCGGCGTCATCTATGCGGCGGGCATTATCGACACGCTCGATATCAATAACGCCACCCTGACCCTTGTTCAGGGCCTCACGATCGGCGATTCCGGAACGGCCCATGCCACGGTGGAAAACGGCGGTAGCATCAGCGCGGGCTACGTCGGTCTCGGCCAACAGGTCGGCGGGGACGGCAGCCTCACCATCGATGGTGCGGGATCACATCTGGCGATCCTGGGCGATACAGACGGCATCAATGTGGGCTTCGGTGGCGCTGGGCATCTGACGTTGTCAAACGGTGCCACGATCACCGCGGACTTTGTCAACATCGGCTCGCTTGCAGGAAGCTCGGGTAGCTTGATCATTTCGGGCGCCGGCACCAGCCTCGACACCACCTCGGGCACCTATCAGAACATCCAGGTTGGTAGCGACGGTGCCGCCACCATGACGATCTCAGACCACGCGATTGTCACGACCACCAACATGACGCTTGCCGTCAACCATGACGCCGGTGTGACCGACACGCTGACCGTGGACGATGCCAGCCTGCATGTCGGCGGGACGATGACGATCGGCAACGGCGGCGCAGCCACCGCTCTCGTGGAGAACGGAGGCAGCCTGACCGCCGGCTCGCTGATCCTGGCGGAACTGTCAGGAAGCTCCGGCAGTCTCACCGTTGATGGCGCGGGCTCCGTGGTCACCGCTTCCTATATCTCGATGGGCGGGCCGTCGGCCGTGCTGACGCTGAGCAATGGCGGTCGGATCGAGCGCCACGACGATCGCGAACACCATCCATATCGGCGGCGATGGAGCTCTGGTCGGCACTGGCGAGATCACATCGGCGATCGTCAACGACGGGACCATCACGGCGGCCGGTGGCGCGCTTCAGATCGATCAGCAACTGACCGGCTCAGGATTTGCGCAAATCAACGTCGGCGCCACTCTCGACCTGTCGAATGGCGCGGTGTCCTCGCAGACCATCCTGTTCACGGCGCCGAGCGGCTCTACCGCTTCCCTGGTTGTCGATCATGCGGCGAGCCTGCAGGCGTTCATCTCAGGGTTCACCGGCGATGGCACGCTTGGCGGCTCCGATCAGATCGATCTGAAGGACATCAACTACATCTCGCTTTCGGAAAATTACGATGCCGTCAACAACGTGCTCAACATCTCCGATGGCACGAACTCGGCCGCAATTCACTTCATCGGATCGTACCAGCAAGCGAACTTCAGCTTTGTCAGCGACGGCCAGAACGGAACGATCGTCTACGATCCGCCCGTCGCCGGCAGTGCGGCGGCCGGATCGACTGGCACGTCTGCGGTCGCCGCAGGGGATGGCTTCAAGTTCGCCGCGGCCAGCATCGCGCCGAACACAGATGCGGGCGATGCGCATGGCAACAGCAGCGCGTCCCTGGGCCAGATCCTCAACATGCATGTCGATGCATCGGCAACGCCGTCAGGCCAGATGCTCGATCTCGCCTTGGCCGACAACAAGTTCTTGCCGGGGCATGATTACCACGTGCTCTAGCCGCGCGGCCTGAACGCGCCAACCGGCCGTGGACCGAATGACAGAACTGCCGGAGTGATCGCAGCGATCGCTTCGGCAGTTGACGCCGATCGATGGGTTCAATTTCGGAATAATCGCATTTTGCCACTGTTTTGCCCGACGCGTCAATTGGTTTTCTCGGGACGGGCAGGATGACGCGCGCAAGGCTTGATTCGACGGGGCCACGCTACTGTGCATGGGGTTGTTTTGGGCTTTCTTTCGGCAGCATGCGACCGGGCTGGCTGGCGGCGGGAGCTGGAACCTTTCGGTCACCGGCGCATTATCTCGCCATGACTGAAGACCTTTCCTTCCGACGCAAACCCCTGACACCCGAACAGCGCCAGGCGCGTGATGCGGCTCGCCGGATCGAGGCCGAGAAGGCCATGCGCGACCATGAGGAGGCGCAGAAGGCGTTTTACGCCAACCGCGAGCGGCTCAGGGCCGAGCGGCTCGCCCGCGAGGCGGCCGCGGCAAAAACCTGACGGTTCAATGCCGGCTGGACGGGCGCGTGGCGGTGAGGGAAAGCTTGAGTGCCCGGACAGCGACCGCAACGACCCCGCGAGGCGCGTGGAGCGCCTCGATGGCCTCGGCCGCGATGCGGCAATCATCGGCGACCTTGAGGAAGCCTGATCGGGCGAGGTCCATGGTCGATAGCGCGGCCTGCTCGATGCACACCCGCTCAAGCCGTCGAAATTCCCTGACCTCTCTGTTCATGCGTCGCTTCTCGATGTCCCCCAGGCGATACGGCCGCGTGTCTGCCTGACAAATGGCAAGTATGATCGTTTAGCCGGCCAAGCTGGTCCGGGCCTGACGGCTTGACGGCGTTCGCCTTCGGCCGGAAGATTTCAGATCTGATCCGCAGCTGACCAGAACCACGGAGAATTTCGCTCCCAGTCCAGATCCCACCAGCACAATGGAGCTGACCATGACCACGTTCGACAAGCGCGAGCAGGGCTTTGAGGCCAAATTCGCCCATGACGAGGAGCTCATGTTCAAGGCCGCGGCCCGGTCGAACAAGCTGCTCGGGCTGTGGGCTGCAGGCGAGCTCGGGCTCAGCGGCGATGCCGCCGCTGCTTACGCAACGAAGCTGGTGACCGATAGTCTGGCGAATCGGGCGATGGACGAGACCTTGAACAAGGTCTCGAGCGACCTTGCCGCGACGGGCATTTCGCGCGAGCAGGTTGCGCAGAAGATGCAGGAGTGCCTGCACCAGGCGCTGGCGCAGCTCGAAGCCGCATCGCGCCAGGCTTGACGTCGGTCAGCACCTCACTCCTGTTGCTTGCGCGTGGTCGTATCGCTGAACCTGTCGACAAAGGCGATCCCGATCGCCGAGGCGACGAAAGTGATGTGGATCAGCACCTGCCACATCACGCCGCTCTCGGTGAGGCTGGCGCGGCTCGAGCCGAGATTGCCGGCCTCGATGAAGGTGCGCAGCAGGGCGATCGAGGAGATGCCGATGATCGCCATCGCAAGCTTGATCTTGAGCACGCTGGCATTGACGTGGCCGAGCCATTCCGGCTCGTCGGGATGGCCCTGGAGGTCGAGGCGGGAGACGAAGGTCTCGTAGCCGCCGACGATCACCATCACCAAGAGGTTGGAGATCATCACGACGTCGATCAGCGCCAGCACGCTCATCATGATCTCCTGCTCGGTGAGCTCGATCGCATGCGATGCGAGGTGCCAGAGCTCCTTCAGGAACAGCACGATGTAGACGCATTGCGCCACGATCAGTCCGAGATAGAGCGGCAGCTGCAGCCAGCGCGACCCGAAGATGATCATCGGCAACAGGCCGAGGCGCGGCGAGGGCGGGCGGGGGCCGGTCGTGGTTTCGGGCTCTACCGACATGCAAGATCCGATGATGGAGGTGACGCTGGTCTCGTGTACCCCGCCCCGACGGCCGGAGGAAGACGTCACGCCCGGTCGGCTTCTGGAGCTCGCGTCGTCTCATGCTATCGTGCCGAATGGGCGGCCGGCGATCCCAGGGAGGCAGACAGTGCTAGGCAGCGGCTTCGGCCAACGGCTCGGACGGATCGCGCTTGCAAGCTCGGTGGTCTTTGGCGCCGGCAAGGCCGCGGAGGTGGCGGCGACACCGCTGACGCCGTTTCGCTATGAGGACCAGGCCCAGCGCCATTGCCCCAGCGACAAGGTGGTGTGGCTGGATTTCAGGAAGGGTGTCTACTACCGCAAGGGACAGAGGCTGTATGGCCAGGGGTTTGACGGCAGCTTCGTCTGCGCGAGTGAAGCCCGCGACGGCCTCTATCGCAGCTCTCCGTTGGGCCTGCGCTGAGCGGGGCGAGGGCGCGTGGCGGAAGCGCAGCTATTTCTGCTTCGGCAGCGTCACCGGGACATGCGCAGAGGTGCTGATGACCCGGGGGCTTCCATCGGGATAAGTCCGGCCGCCGCGGATCAGCGATTCCAGAACCAGGATGAATTTCTCGGCTAGCATGTTCGACACCTTAGCTGGTGGTGGCCTCTTGAAATTACGTCGAGGCGCCGAACACGAGAATTCAATCAACTAAACGGGAGCGGAGTTGTCGCGCATGTTGCGCTGCGATGCGCAGCGATCCGAAAATGCGAAGGGTGGTTGGAGGATCAGCCGAAGGCTAACGCCACAAGGCTCGAGCAGAGCAAGACCAGACCGCCTGCGGTCAATGCCAGAAAGCCATCGGATACGAGGTCATGTTTGCGCATGGGACACCTGCTGCTCTCGTCCTCGATGCTCGATCGGATTGATTAAAATTGTCCGAACGTGCCGCTGTGAAGAGGTGATGCAATGTCGCCCGCGAGAGTGCCTTCAGGCCCTCGTGCGGTAGCCTTCGAACGCATGGGCCAGGAATATCCCCGCGCTTACCAGACCCATCAGTGCCGAAACCGTCTCGATCATCGTTAAATTCCAATCCCGCCCCTGCACGCGAGAGAACGCGGGCGGCCTTGCACAGTCAAAAGAATTCCGGTGAAGCCAGCGATATCGGGGGTGGAGTGAGCTTTTAGCGCAACAGCTTGTGCGGGACTGGCACAGACGAGCCGATGCCACGGCCTTCACGCCCCGTAGATCAACGGAGAATTGCGAACGTCCTGTTTACCATCCCGGTGCGTTCGCTGTGGGCTCCCCATTTCCGCCGTGTTCGGGTTGCGTTATCGTTACCGTCTCTGGGACGGTGGTGGGCCGCCCGGAGCGTTGAGGTCCGGAGGTGCTCCCGCAGGAAAGCGGGTTGGGTACGTCTCCGGCGAAATGGTATTTGGGGCGAATGGGGATCCGACGGTCAGATTCGGTGGTGCGGGCTGCGCGGTGCGTTGCGGCGGTCGCCACCTGCCTAGCGCTCGCCAATTGCGCCTCGTCCAACAAGTTCGCCAACCGGGTCGATCCCAAATACGGCGTGTCATCGAGCCCGCGAGTCGTGGCCTGGGGCGAGCCCGTCCCCAAAGGCGGCGGCACCTATCGCGTCGGCAAGCCTTATGTCGTGGCCGGCCGGACCTACGTGCCGGAGGAGGACGCCAACTACCGGGCCGAGGGCATGGCGTCCTGGTACGGCGATGATTTCCACGGCCGTCTGACCGCCAATGGCGAGGTCTTCGACATGGGCTCGCTGACGGCGGCCCATCCGACCCTGCCGATGCCGTGCTATGCACGGGTGACCAACCTCTCCAACGGCAAGTCGCTGATCGTCCGCGTCAATGATCGCGGTCCCTATCACGGCAACCGCCTCATCGACGTCTCGAACAAAGCCGCCGAACTGCTTGAATTCAAAGGAAATGGCGTCGCCAAGGTCCGCGTCGAATATGTCGGCCGGGCGCCGCTGGAAGGCTCGGATGACCGCCAGCTGATGGCGACTCTGCGCACCGGCGTGCCGGCGCCGTCGCCCTCGATGGTCCGGGTCGCCTCGGCGCGGCCGTTCGTGCCCGAGTTGCCTTCGTCGAACCGCGGTGCGATCCGGGGCGAGGTCCCGATGCCGGAAGGGCGGCCTTACAGCCTCGGCAACACCTCGGCCGATGTCGCCTCGATCAATGCGACCTCGGAGATGTCGGCCTCGAGCCGCAGCCGGGGCCGGTCGCTCCAGAATGTTCGCCAGGTGTCCTATGACCAGGACGGCCGCTATTCCTCCGATAGCGGTCCTGCGGCCTCTGATGACGGCGCAGCCGAGGCCCGCAGCATCCTGACCGGCCGCGGCCTGTACTGATTCCTCGATTGCGCCGCCTAGTGCGACGACGCTTCGCGCAGGAATCTGACCAGCGCGGCGTTGACCTCGTCGGGCCGCTCTTGCTGCACCCAATGGCCCGCGCCCTCGATGATCAGCTTTCGCGTGAGATTGGGCAGCACGCGCTCAAGTTCGTTGGCGCGCTTGGCGCCGATCAGGCCGGTGATGACGGCGTCTTGTGCGCCGGCGATGAAGAGGGAGGGCTGGTGGATCTGCGCGTCCTGCCAGGGCGCGGTCAGCTCCCAATTGTGGTCGATATTGCGGTACCAGTTCAGTCCGCCGCGGAAGCCGGACTTGCGGAAGTTTTCGGTAAAATGAGCAAGATCGTCCTCGCTCAACCACGCCGGTAGCGGCGCGTCGGCAGTCGCATGACCGAGAAAGCCCTTGCCCTCCTGCACGAACATCGCGGCATTCGGGTCGGCAAGCCCGCGGCCGCCAAGTACCATGCGCATGGTGCGGGCGACGTCCTGCTCGAACTCGGCCTCGGCGACACCGGGCGCCTGGAAATACTGCCAGTAGAAATTGGTAATGCCGCCCTGGCGCAGCAGCTCGAGCGGCCGACCGCGTCCGCGGAACGGCGGCGGCACGCTCAGGCCCGCGACCGCCGTGAAGATGTCGGGACGGAACAGGGCCGCATGCCAGGCGACCGGGGCGCCCCAGTCGTGGCCGACCACCATTGCCTTGGTCTTGCCGAGCGCCTTGACCAGGCCGACGACGTCGCCCACCAGGTCAAAGATCGAATAGGCTGATACGTCCGGCGGCGCCGTGCTCTGGCCAAAGCCGCGCATGTCGGGGGCCACAACGTGAAAGCCCGCGGCCGCCAACGCCGGGATCTGATGTCGCCACGAATGCGACAGTTCCGGCCAGCCATGGCACAGCACCACGAGCGGTCCCTGGCCGGCGGCTTCGCGGATGAAGAGGTCGATTCCGTTGGCCTTGATCACGCGAGTCGTGGACATCGCTTTTTCGCCTTGTTTCAGGGGTTTGGTCAGGAAACATGAGGTGTCACGATAGAGATGCGACGAGAATCGTGCAATCTCGGGGCAAGCGCCGATCCTCGTGTTGTTCGCACCGGTTCCGTTTGTTAGAACGCGGCTCTCAGGGCTTCGCCATGGCATTTCATCTCATCCTGCTCAGCCATCCCCGGTTTACAGCCGGAGCGTGGGCGCGCGGGCTGGTCGCGGCGGCGCTTGCCGTGAGCCTCAGCTGGGGCGGGGTGCTCTATGCCGCCAATCAAAGCGTCCAGGGCGCCAAGAAAACCGAAGATGCCGGCTTCGACGGCGACGCCCCCACGGCGATCCTGATCGAGGCCTCCAGCGGCAGCGTGCTGTTCGAAAAGAATGCCGACGAGCTGCGCGCGCCCTCCAGCATGATGAAGCTCGTGACCGCGGAGGTCGTGTTCAACGCGATCAAGAAGGGCGACATTAAGCTGACCGACGAATATCGGATCAGCGAGAATGCCTGGCGCAGGGGCGGGGCGCCCTCCGGCGGCTCGACCATGTTCGCAGCCATCAACAGCAAGGTCTCGGTCGACGACCTCCTGCACGGTGCGATCATCCAGAGCGGCAACGATGCCTGCATCGCGCTCGCCGAAGGCATTGCCGGCAACGAGAAGATCTTCGCCTCCGACTTCATGACCAAGCGCGCCCGCGAGCTCGGCATGACCAAGTCGACCTTTGCCAATTCTAACGGCTTGCCCGACCCCGGCAACAAGATGACGGTGCGCGAGCTCGGTATGCTCGCGCGGCACATCATCCTGGACTTCCCGGAGTTCTACAAACTGTTCGGCGAGAAGGAGTTCACCTGGAATAAGATCCGTCAGCCCAACCGCAATCCGCTGCTCAATTCGATGGAAGGGGCCGACGGCCTCAAGACCGGTTACACTAAGGAGGGCGGCTATGGCATGGTCGGCTCGGCGGTGCAGAACGGTACGCGGTTGATCGTCGTCGTCAACGGGCTTGAGGATATCGAGGATCGTGCCACCGAAGCCAAGAAGATGCTGGAATGGGGTTTTCGCAATTTCGAGACCCGGACGCTGATTGCAGCTGACCAGCCCGTCGGTTACGCCAAGGTGTTTGGCGGCGAGAGCCGCTCGGTGAAGCTGGTTGCGAAAGAGCCGGTGAAGGTGATGGTGCACAAGAGCGGCGGCGATAAGCTGATCGCACGCATTGTCTATAGCGGTCCCGTGCGTGCACCGATTCAGGAGGGCCAGCGGGTCGGCGTGGTCAAGGTCTGGCGCAGCGGCAATATCGCGGTGGAAACGCCGGTCTACGCGGCAGAATCGATCGGCACCGGCTCGACCATGCGGCGCGCGATCGACGGCGCCAGCGAGCTCGTGATCGGCATGTTCCGCGCGGGCGCCGAGAAGCTTTGACGATGAGTGAGAGCACGGGACAGCGGCCGTCCGGGCGCGGACGCTTCATCACCTTTGAAGGCGGCGAGGGGACCGGCAAGTCGACCCAGATCAAGAAACTCGCCGAGCGTCTCAGCGCGACCAGATTGCGGACCCTGGTCACGCGCGAGCCCGGCGGCTCGCCCGGCGCCGAGATCATGCGCCATCTGGTGCTGTCGGGGATGGGCAAGCTACTCGGGCCCGAAGCCGAGACGCTGCTATTCGCGGCCGCGCGCGACGACCACGTCCGCACCGTGATCGAGCCCGCGCTCAAACAAGGCGTCTGGGTGCTGTGCGACCGCTTCGCCGACTCGACACGAGCCTATCAGGGCAGCCTCGGCAGCGTGCCTGCCGGGCTGATCAACGCGATGCAGCGGGTCACCATCGGCGATCTCAAGCCTGATCTCACCATCATCCTCGATCTGCCAGTCGAGATCGGCCTGGCACGCGCGGCGGCACGGCGCGGCAGCGGCACGCCTGACCGGTTCGAGGGCGAGAAGCTTGCATTCCACCAGGGCCTGCGCGAGGCCTATCGCAAGATCGGCGCGGATGATCCCGCGCGCTGCGTGCTGATCGACGCCAATTCCGATCCTGATACGGTCGCCGGCCGCGTCTGGGCCGCGCTGCGCGAACGCCTCCTGCCGACGCCAGCATCGGTGATTTCGGCATGAGCCCGCGTCAGGCCGAGCGCGAGAGCGCTATCCCGCATCCCCGCGAGACCAGCCTCCTATTCGGCCATCGCGAGGCCGAGACGGCACTGCTGACCGCCTATCGCAGCGGGCGCATCCCGCATGCCTGGTTGATCGGCGGCCCACAGGGGATCGGCAAGGCAACGCTGGCCTATCGTATGGCGCGCTTCGTGCTCGCCCACGGCCAGCCGCTGGCGGCGGCCGTGCAGACCGCCGAAGACCTCGCCATTGATCCTGATGACGCCGTGGCGCGACAGGTCGCAGCCGGCTCGCATGGCGGCCTGCTGACGTTGGAGCGCACCGCCAACGACCGCGGGGTGATGCGCACGGTCATCACGGTCGACGAGACCCGCGAGACGATCGCGTTCTTCGGCTCGACGGCAGCAGCGGAGGGTTGGCGCGTCTGCATCGTCGACACCGTCGACGAGCTCAATCCCAATGCGGCGAATGCGCTGCTCAAGATCCTCGAGGAGCCGCCGCAGCGATCGCTGTTCCTTTTGGTGAGCCAGGCACCGGCTCGCGTGCTCGCCACCATCCAGTCGCGTTGCCGCAAGCTGCGCTTGCGATCACTGACTACCGACGAGGTCATTGGCGCGGCCGCTGCGGCTGCCGACATCCCGCCGACCGATTTGGCGCTGCGCGAGGCAGCGGAGGCCTCCGAGGGCAGCGTCTCGCGCGCGCTGACGCTGCTCGGCGGCGACGCGTTGAAGCTCCAGCAGCGCACGGCGGCGCTGCTGGCACGGTTGCCGGAGGTCGATCCGCGTGATCTGCACACGCTTGGTGAGTCCCTCGGCACCAGCGACCGCGTAGCGCTTGCCGCCTTCGTCGACGGCATCGATCGCTGGATTGCGGACCGCCTGCATGCAGATGATGCCAATGCCAACCAGAACCTGCCGCGCCTTGCGCGCTTGAGCGAGGTATGGGAAAAGATCGTCCGCGCCGCGCGCGACACCGAAACCTACAATCTGGAGCGAAAGCCCCTGGTTTTCTCGGTGTTCGGCTGGCTGGCGGACGCAACGCGCTAGAGCATGATTCGGAAAAGTGCGTAGCGGTTTTCCAAGAGGATCATGCTCGAAATAACAACCTAACGCAGGTTCGTTTCCAAATTTCGGGAAGCCGGTAAAGGAATTTGTCGTGGCAACACGAGCTAAGAAAGCCGCCAAGGGCAAGAGCAGCAAGAAGGCTGCAAAGAAGGTCGCCAAGAAGGCCGTGAAGGCACTGGCGCGCAAGGCTGCCAAGAAGGTCAAGAAAACCAAGAAGGCTGTCGCCAAGAGGGGCGTGAAGAACAGCGCTGCGAAGACGGCAACGAAGGCCAGCAAGAAGGCTGCGAAGAAGCAGGTCGTCGCCAAGAAAGCGGCGAAGAAACCAGCTAAAGCTCCTGCAAAGAATGCGGTCAAGAAGGCAAGAGTGGCTGAGCCCGCCGTGATCGCCGCACCGGCTCCGATCGCCGCGCCGCCAAAAGCCGCGAAGCCCAAAGTGTCAAAACCCAAGGCGCCGAAGCTGATGGCCGCACCGAAAGCGGATAAGCCCGCGGCCGCGCCCGCTCGCGACAACGTCTTCTACATCTCGACCGCCATCGCCTATCCCAACGGCAGCCCGCATATCGGGCACGCCTATGAGGCAATCTCGGCCGACGTGCTGGCGCGCTTCGCCCGGCTCGACGGCAAGGACGTGTTCTTCCTGACCGGCACGGACGAGCACGGCCAGAAGATGGTTCAGACCGCGCAGAACGAGGGCCTGTCCCCGTCCGCACTTGCGACCCGCAATGCCAACCGCTTCAAGGAGATGGATCAGCGCCTGAACGTCTCGTTCGACCGCTTCATTCGCACCACCGAAGAGCAGCATCATCGCTCGAGCCAGGAGATCTGGCGGCGCATGGAAGCGAATGGCGACATCTACGCCGACACCTATTCGGGCTGGTACTCGGTGCGTGATGAGGCCTATTACGCCGAGGATGAAACACGCCTGAATGACGATGGCGTACGCCTCGGACCGCAGGGCACGCCGGTCGAATGGGTCGAGGAGAAGAGCTATTTCTTCCGCCTGTCGGCCTATCAGGACAAGCTGCTGAAGCTTTATGCGGACCATCCTGAATTTGTCGGCCCGGATGCGCGCCGCAACGAGGTGGTAAGTTTCGTCAAGGGAGGCCTGCGCGATCTCTCGATCTCGCGCACCACCTTCGATTGGGGCGTGAAGGTGCCAGGCAACGAAGAGCATGTGATGTATGTCTGGGTCGACGCGCTGACCAACTACATCACCGGCGTCGGCTTCCCCGACGAAAGCGACAAGAACTGGCGTTACTGGCCGGCGGACGTGCATATCATCGGCAAGGACATCATCCGTTTCCACGCCGTATACTGGCCGGCGTTCCTGCTGTCGGCCGGCCTTGCGCTGCCGAAGCGGGTCTATGCCCACGGGTTCCTCTTCAACAGGGGCGAGAAGATGTCGAAGTCGGTCGGCAACGTCGTCGATCCCTTCAATCTCGCCGACCAGTACGGCGTCGACCAGATGCGCTATTTCTTCCTGCGCGAGGTGTCCTACGGCCAGGACGGCAACTACAACCATGAGGCCATCGTCGCGCGCATCAATGCCGATCTCGCCAACGATCTCGGCAACCTCGCGCAACGCTCTTTGTCGATGATCGCAAAACAGCTTGGCGGCGTGCTGCCGGAGCCCGGCGCGTTCAGCGACAACGATCAGGCGATCCTGGCGATGGCAGACGGCATGATTGCCGCGTCGCGCGAAGCCATGGCGACGCAGCAGATCCATCACTGGCTCAATGCCGTGTGGGCCGTGGTCGCGGAAGCCAATCGCTATTTCGCGGGCGAGGCGCCATGGGCGCTCGCCAAGACTGATCCTGTCAGGCAGAAGACGGTGCTCTATGTCACCGCCGAAGTTGTGCGCCAGATCGCGATCCTGGCCCAGCCCGCGATGCCGACCGCATCAGGGCTGCTGCTCGATAGCCTCGGCATCCCGGCAGCCGAGCGCAATTTCGCGATGCTCGGCGGCGAGAAGCGTATCGCTCCCGGCACGACACTGCCAGCACCGACGCCAGCGTTCCCGCGCTACATCGAGCCCGCGGCCTAGCCTTACGCAACCTTGTGGTGATGCGATTCGGAAACCGGGTCGTCTCACCACGAAGCGATTGCAGGTGTATCAGGACCTGCCAGCCATCGCCGTTGGCCGAAAATCGGTATCGAGATAGGCGGCATCGCTCTGCGACCGGTGTCAAACGCGAGATTCGATTCGCGTCATTGATTCAGATCATTGCAAACGAAACGCAGGTCTCTGCTTCTCATACGGGAAGCAGCAGGGCCAGGTTGCCTCGCGGCGTTCGATTGGGGGACGCATCCATTGCAACGATAAGGTGACGCATGCCAATGAGAGGTCCGAGGCTTTAGCGGCGCCGGTTTGCAGTCGCCGCAGGGACTGCAACGTGCCAAGGGAAATGGTTAGCTCGATATTGCGTCGTTCGCCTGGAAGCGACCTTGAGAGCCGCATGGTAGGTGGGATTTGAGCTATCCGGATACCCGAGACGCTGGCGAGGCTTCCGGAGAATTGAAAACCTCGCTATGGCTCAAACTGCAACAGCGGCTACGCGCGCTGAAATTCGGCAAGGAGTTCGCGCATCGGACCAAGGCAGCAGCCGATTTGCGCGCGAGCGAAGCGAGATTCAGAGGGGTCCTCGCGGCGAGTCCGGACGCGGTGCTCATGGTCAACAACGCCGGTGTGATCGAGTTCGCCAGCGACCGCGTCCAGGATATTTTTGGGTACGCGCCTGAAGATCTCGTGGACAAGCCCGTCAGCATACTGATCCCGGAGCGATTTCGTAGCGGACATTTGCCCCATCTGAGTGCCTACTTCACGCAACCGAAGACCCGCATGATGGGCGGTGGTCTGTTGCTGTGGGGACGCCGCAAAGATTCGACGGAATTTCCGGCCGAGATCAGTCTCAGTCCAATTGCGATGGCCGATCGGTCCGCCGCGATCGCTGCGGTAAGGGACATTTCGGAGCGCAGGGCTCTTGAGGCTCTCCAGCAAAAGGCGGCAGAAGCCTTGCGCGAGAGCGAAAGACGCCTGAGGTATTTCATCAAGTATGCCCCCGCCGCGATTGCGATACTTGATAGAGAGCTGCGCTACCTCGTCTACAGCGACCGGTGGCTTGCGGACTATGGCCTTGGCGGGCAGGACCTGCGCGGGCTGTCACACTATGAGGTCTTTCCTGAGATCCCGGATCGCTGGCGCGACATTCATCGCCGCGCGCTTGCGGGCGAGACTCTTCGTGCCGATGAAGATTCTTTCACGAGGGTCGACGGGCGCGTGCAATGGCTACGTTGGGAGGTGCGCCCCTGGTTTGATACCCTCGGCAACATTGGCGGTGTTGCCTTCTTGACCGAGGACATTACGGATCGCAAGCGGATGGAAGCGCAGCTGTTGCAGGCGCAGAAGATGCAGGCAATCGGGCAGCTGACAGGCGGGGTCGCCCACGACTTCAACAATCTGTTGACGGTCATTCTCGGCAATGCAGAGGTCTTGCTTGACGAGATGAAGAGCGACGATGCGCATCGCAAGCTGGTCGAGCCAATTGTTGCAGCCGCTGAACGTGGCGCAAGTTTGACACAGCTGATGCTTGCCTTCGCCCGACGCCAGGCTCTCGAGCCGAGCACTTTTGATCTGAACGAGGTCGTGACGCGCATGAACGCGCTGCTACGGCGTACGATCGGCGAGAACGTCGAGGTCGATCTTCGTTTGATGAAGTCATTGTGGGCAGTAACCGCAGATATCCGTCAAATGGAGACTGCGATCCTCAACGTCGTTCTGAATGCGCGCGATGCAATGCCGCAGGGAGGCAAGCTGACGATCGAGACCAGCAATGTCGAACTGTCGGACGACTATGCCGCGCATAGCGTGGAGGTCAATCCAGGCCAATACGTCATGATGGCTTTGTCCGATACGGGAAGCGGCATAGCGCCCGAAGTCCTTGACCGGATTTTCGAGCCGTTTTTCACAACCAAGCCGGTCGGCAAGGGGACGGGACTTGGGCTGAGCATGGTGCACGGCTTCGTCAAGCAGACGGGCGGACACATCCAGATTTACAGCGAGGTCGGACACGGCACCTGCGTGAAGATCTTTTTGCCGCGTGCCAAAGCCGATGCGATCACTGCCGCTCAGCCAGCCCGTGCTCCTGCAACCCTTGCGACGGGCACTGAATCGATCCTCGTCGTGGAGGACGATCCTCACGTGCGGATGTTCGCGGTCCAGCAATTGCGCCGCCTGGGCTATACAGTGACCGAGGCCAGCGATGGGCCGTCTGCGCTGCAGGAGGTGTCGCGTTCCGGTTCTCCCGATCTCTTGTTTACAGACGTCGTAATGCCTGGCGGCATGACCGGAAGGCAACTCGCAGAGCGGGTGGGGCAGATGGCCCCCGGCATCAAGATTTTGTACACATCGGGTTACACCGAGAACTCGATCTCCCATCATGGCCGCCTCGATCCTGGGATTCATCTGCTGCAAAAGCCTTACAAGAGCGACAAGCTCGCGCGTAAGGTGCGCGAAGTGCTGGACCTCTGATCGCGCTGCCTTCACTTGGCCTCCGCGTTAGATTGCACGTGCTTCGGAACCGGCCCGGATGAGCGGTTGTCGGTCCCGTTGACGTCCCCTGACGCTTCCCCTACCTGTGAACGGCTGGTCCCGGCTGGCCTCAGGATTTGTTTGGAAAGCGATACTCGGAGATGTTGGTCGACAGTCACTGCCATCTGGATTTCCCGGACTTTGCGGAGGATCTCGACGGGATCGTGTCGCGTGCCCGCGCGGCCGGGATTGGCCGCATGGTCACGATCTCGACACGGGTGCGAAAGCTCGGTCAGCTTCTCGCCATCGCCGAGCGCTATGATGACGTCTATTGCTCGGTCGGCACCCATCCGCACAATGCGGATGAGGAAGACGGCATCTCGCCGGACGAGTTGATCGCGCTGACACGGCATCCCAAGGTGATCGCGCTCGGCGAAGCCGGGCTCGACTATTTCTACGATGATAGCTCACCGGAGGCGCAGGCGAGGGGCTTTCGTGCCCATATCGCCGCCGCGCGCGCCACCGGCCTGCCGCTGGTGATCCACACCCGCGAGGCGGATGAGGATTGCGCCCGCATCCTGGAGGAGGAGGCGGCAACGGGATCGTTTCGCGCCGTGCTGCATTGTTACACCGGCGGGCGTGAGCTGGCGCTCAAGGCGGTGTCGCTCGGGCTCTATGTGGGATTCACGGGCATCTTGACCTTCAAGAAGTCGGATACTCTGCGCGCGCTCGCGGCCGAACTACCTGCTGACCGTATTCTGGTTGAAACAGACTCGCCTTACCTTGCGCCGGGCAAGTTCCGGGGCAAGCGCAACGAGCCGGCCTATGTGGTCGAGGTCGCCAAGGTGCTGGCCGAAACGCGTGGCGTGTCGCTCGATGAGATTTCACGTCAGACGACTGAAAATTTCTTCCGCCTGTTCTCCAAGGTGAAAGCTTGAGGTTGGTAGCCGCATGACGCTGACGCTGACGATCCTGGGCTGCGGCTCCTCCGCCGGTGTGCCGCGTCCCGCCCTCGGCTGGGGCGCATGCGATCCCACCAACCCCAAGAACCGCCGCCGCCGCTGCTCGCTGCTGGTCGAAAAGACATCTCATCACGGCACCACGCGCATTGTGATCGATACCTCGCCCGACCTGCGCGAGCAGCTCATCTCGACCGATGTCGACCACATCGACGCGGTGTTCCTGACGCATGAACATGCCGATCAGACCCACGGCATGGACGATCTGCGTCCGGTCGTGATGCACATGCGCAGGCGCATTCCGGTCTATTTCAATCAGTCGACCGCGAAAGACATCCTGGCGCGGTTCTCCTATTGCTTCATCGCGCCGGAGGGCAGCGACTATCCGCCGATCCTCGTCAGGCATTCGATCGAGGCCGGCGGGAGCCAGATCATCAGCGGCAAGGGCGGCGAGGTGACCATGACCGCCTTTCTGGTCCAGCACGGCAACATTCCAGCGCTCGGCTATCGCATCGGCAATGCAGCCTACACGCCTGACCTCAACGACATCCCCCGGGAGAGCTGGGACGCTTTGGAAAACCTCGATCTATGGATCGTCGATGGCCTGCGCTACACCCAGCATGTCAGCCATTTCAGCATCAGCGACGCCTTGTCGTGGATCGAGCGCTTCAAGCCCAAGCGCGCCGTCATCACCAACATGACGGCGGATGTCGATTATGAGGTGATCCGGCAGAAGCTACCCGCGAGCGTGGTGCCGGCCTATGACGGCTTAAGGCTGGAGACGCACTAGCCTGCCAGCAGCGTACCACTGCTAAACTAGGTCGAGATCGCCTTCGCCGATCCAACCTCGTTGCGCAAAAGGAATTTCTGGATCTTGCCCGTCGACGTCTTCGGGATTGGTCCGAACACGACGGCCTTCGGCGTCTTGAAGCCGCTCATATGCGTGCGGCAGAAGGCGATGATCTCGGCCTCGCTCGCGCTGGCGCCGTCCTTCAGCTCGACGAAGGCGCAAGGCACCTCGCCCCATTTCGGATCGGGCTTGGCGACGACGGCGGCGAACAGCACGGCCGGGTGCTTGTAGAGGATGTCCTCGACCTCGACGGACGAAATGTTCTCGCCGCCGGAAATGATGATGTCTTTGGAGCGGTCCTTGATGATGACGTAGCCGTGCTCGTCGAGCACGCCGAGATCGCCGGTGTGAAACCAGCCGCCCTCGAACGCTTCTTTCGTCGCCTTCTCGTTCTTGAGATAGCCCTTCATCACGATGTTGCCGCGAAACATGACCTCGCCGATGGTCTCGCCGTCGCGCGGCACCTCCTGCATTGTCTGCGGATCGATGACGGTGACGCCTTCCTCGAGCGGGTAGGGCACGCCCTGCCGGCGCTTCATCTTGGCGCGCTCGGCGGGCGGCAACTCGTCCCAGCCGGGCTGTTCGGCGCAGACGGAGGCGGGGCCGTAGACCTCGGTCAGGCCGTACACATGCGTGAGCTTGATGCCGATATTTTCGGCGCCTTCAAGCACTGCAACCGGCGGCGCTGCGCCGGCGATCAGGCCGACGACGCGGCGGGCCGCGTTGCCTCTTGGCGCATCGGGCGCATTGATCAGCGTGTTGTACACGATCGGCGCGCCGCACATGTGGGTGACGCCATGCCGCCCGATCAACTCGAAGATCTTGGTCGGCTCGACCTTGCGCAGGCAAACATTGATGCCGGCGGCCGCTGCAAGCGTCCAGGGGAAGCACCAGCCGTTGCAATGGAACATTGGCAAGGTCCAGAGATAGACCGGATGCTGGCCGAGATTGCCGGCGAGAATGTTGCTGACGGCGTTGAGATACGCGCCGCGATGATGGGTGACGACGCCTTTGGGATTGCCCGTGGTGCCCGAGGTATAGCTCAGCGCGATCGCGTCCCATTCGTCGCTCGGAAGGATCGCCGTGAAATTCGGATCACCTTGGGCGAGGGCGGACTCGTACTCGATCTCGCCGATGCGCTTACCACCCTTGAAGGCGGTATCGTCGACGTCGATCACGAACGGCTTCGGTCCGGCCATCTGTTCCAGCGCATCGGTGATCACGCCTGAAAATTCAGGATCAACCAGAATGATCTTGGCGCCACCGTGGTCGAGCTGAAACGCGATCGAAGGCGCATCAAGGCGGATGTTGAGTGCGTTGAGCACCGCGCCGGTCATGGGGACCGCGAAATGCGCCTCGTTCATTGCCGGGATGTTCGGCAGCATCGCAGCGACCGTGTCGCCGACGCCGATGCCCTTGCCGGCAAGATAGGAGGCAAAGCGCTTGCAACGCTGATGCGTTTGGCGCCAGGTGAAGCTGCGGCCCTCATAGACCGTGCTGACGTGATCGGGATACACAGCGGCACTGCGCGCAAGGAAGCTCAGCGGCGACAGCGGCACGTAATTGGCGGGGGTCTTGTCGAGGCCGATATTGTACTGGTTCTGCCGATCACTCATCGACACCCTCCTCCTTGACGCCGTGCGTTACAGGAATCCGATCGAGATCCAGGGGAACACCGCGACGACGATTAATCCCACCAGCAGCGCCAGCAGATAGCCCCAGATCGGCTTGATGCCCTCGGCCGGGTCGACGCGTCCGATGGCGCAAGCGGCATAATAGCCGACGCCGAACGGCGGAGCGAATAGCCCGATACCCATCGCCAGAATGATGATCATGGCGTAGTGCACCTCGTGCACGCCGACGGCGCGTGCGATCGGAAACAGCAGTGGCCCGAACAGCACAATCGCAGGAATGCCCTCCAGCACGCTGCCGAGGATCGTGAAGGCCAGGATCGACACGGCGATGAAGGTCGCAGCGCCCCCTGGCAATCCGGTCATGGCGGAGGCCAGCGAGCGCGAGAAGCCTGATTGCGTCAGGCCCCAGGCCATGCCTGTGGCCGTGCCGATGATCAGCAGGATCGCACCCGACAGCGCCGCCGTCTCGACCAGCATCGGAAACAGCCGCTGCCAGTCGAAGCGGCGGTAGATGATCAGGCCGACGAGGGCGCCATAGACGATGCCGATGGTGGAGACTTCGGTGGCAGTCGCAATGCCTTCGACGACGGCGTATCGGATCACGAAGGGCAGTGCGAGCGCGGGCAGGGCGATGACGAAGGTCTTGCCGATCTCGCTACCAGTGGCGCGGCGAACATGGCTCATGTCCTCGTGGCGATAGCGCCACCACACCAGCATACAGAGCGTGAACGCGAGCACGACGCCCGGCAGCAGGCCGCCGGTGAAGAGGGCGGCGATCGAGACGCCGGTGACCGAGCCGATCGTGATCAGCACCAGGCTTGGCGGAATGGTTTCAGTCTGGGCGCCGGTCGCCGCCAGCAGCGCGACGAGATCGCCGGGCCTGGCACCACGCTGCTTCATCTCAGGAAACAGCACGGGCGCGACCGCAGCCATGTCCGCGGCCTTGGCGCCGGATATCCCGGAGACCAGGTACATGGCGCCGACCAGCACATAGTGCAGGCCGCCGCGGACATGGCCGAGCAGGCTCGCCAGGAACGCCACCATGGCCCGGGCCATGCCGGTCATCTCGATCAGCAGGCCCAGAAACACGAAGAGCGGCACGGACAGCAGGATGAGATGGCTCATGCCTTCGTCCATCCGTCCGACCAGGACCATGACCGGCGTGTGCGTGGTCAGCGCCAGATAGCCGAAGATCGCAAGGCCAAAGCCGAACGCAATGGGAACGCCGGCGAAGACGCAAAAGCCAGCGACGCCGACGAAGAAGATGAGGAGGTTAAGGTTGCCGAGCGGCCGCAGGTAGGGCTGTGCCAGCCAGAACAGCCCGGCCACGAGAGCAACCGACAACACGGCTGTCAGCACCATCCGGTAGTCGGCCGCGCGCACCAGACGCAGCAGCGCGAATGCCGCCATCAGGCAGAGCCCGACCGGCAGCGCGACGGCGCGCCACATGTTCGATATCTGGAGCGCCGGCGTGGTAATGAAGCTCTCTTCGTACGCGTAGTCGTAGGCCGGCCAGACGATCATCGCGAGGAACGCCAACGCGGCAGAGACCGCCACCAGATCGAGCCAGGCCCGCATCGCAGGCCCGGCGCTGGCGACGATCGCGGTCATGCGCATGTGCTCGGAGCGGCGGAACGCCACCGCCGCGCCCAGCATGGCCAGCCACAGGAACAGGATTGAGGCCAGCTCGTCCGACCAGATCAGCGGCCGGTGCAAGCCGTAGCGCGCGACCACGCCGGCAAACAGGATCACGATCTCGGTCACGACCAGGATCGCCGCGGGGATCTCGACGGCGAGGCCGAGAATGCGTTCCAGCGAGGCCAGCAACGAAGATCGGCGAGGGGACTGAACAGCCACCTCGCCCACCACTTCGGTCACCTGAACCCCGACCTGAGCCATGACGGCCCCAACGCGTTACGACAGCTTGCCGACGGCCTTTTCCAGCAGCTCCCAGGCCTGCTCGCCATATTTGCCCTTCCACTCGGCATAGAAGCCGGCGGAGCGCAGCTTGTCGCGGAATGGCGCGACCGTGGGCTGGTTGAAGGTCAGGCCCTTGCCTGCGAGTTCCTGCTGGAGATTGGCGTTCAGCTTGGCGGTATCCTCGCGCTCCTTGAGGGCGGCGGCGTTGATGTTCTTGGCGACGATGGTCTTGATGCCGTCAGGCAGCGCAGCCCAGGCTTTGCGGTTGGCCAGGAACCAGAAGCCGTCCCACATGTGGTTGGTCAGCGAGCAGTATTTCTGCACCTCGTAGAGCTTTGCCGTCGAGATGATCGCCAGCGGGTTCTCCTGGCCCTCGACGATCTTGGTCTGGAGCGCGGAATAGACCTCGGCGAAGTTGATCGAGGCGGGCGCGGCGTCGAACGCCTTGAACATCGAGGTCCACAGCGGCGACACCGGGACACGGATCTTGAAGCCCTTGAAGTCATCGGGCCCGGTGATCGGCTTGGTCGACGACGTGGTCTGGCGGAAGCCGTTGTCCCAGATCTTGTCCATGACCTCGAGACCTGCCTTCTTGATCTCGCCGCGGACAAAGGCGCCGAGGTCGCCGTCCATGGCCTTCCAGACCGTGTCATAATCCGGGAAAGCGAAGCCGATGCCATTGATGGACGCGGCCGGAACCAGGGTCGACAGGATCAGGCCCGACAGCGTGAAGAACTCGACGCCGCCGGAGCGGATCTGGCTGAGCATGTCGGTGTCGGACCCGAGCTGGTTGTTCGGGAAGATCTGGAGGTCGAACTTGCCGCCGGTCTCGCGCTTGATCGCCGCAGCCATCTCCTTGGCGCGGACGTTCAGCGGGTGCGAGTCAGGCAGGTTGTTGGCGTACTTGTAGGTGAACTCGGCAGCCTGGGCACGCGCCACATAGGGCGCGCTGACGCCGCCAAAAAAGGCGGTCGCGGCGGTGGCCTTGAGAAGCGTGCGGCGGGAAAAACTCATGGGTCTGCTTCCTCGGAAGTTTGTTCTTGTTATGAGACGCAAACCTATACGGCCGTCTGGTCAGCAGTCATCTGCGATCTCGCGAAGCTCGCTTATTGCAGCCGGACAAGGTCGCGGCAATATCGGCTTTCGGCGTGCCCAGCCGCGATCCAAAACGCGAAAACAACCCCATGCACAGTAGGCGTCAAGATTGCAGGCCATCTGCGATGGCACGACCCAAGATTGGTGCTGGAGTGAAGGCGACGTGGCAGAACTTCGACCTAAATAACTGATCTAATTCGATATAAATATATTCCATAATATACCTTATGCGAATTACGGATTGGCTGATGCAGCGCAGCCGGACGGCGATCACACCACTCATCGCCGCTATGAGCGGCCCCGCTCCGGCCCGTGGCCGCCCGGCGCCAGAGCACTGCGCTGTCCAGGAAGAGCGGCGCGAGGAACTGGTCCTCACGCGCGCCAAGGCGGTCGCGCAGAAACCCCACGAACCACAGGAATGAGATTGAGCGCGAGCGCGACGTTGCCGTGCCGCTGTGAGGCCAGGCTCCGGGTCGAGCGCATCAGCCAGAACGCCGCAGGCAGCAGCACCGAAAACGGGGTGCCGGAGGCAGCAGCGAGGCCGCGGTGCTCGCGGTTCTGCACGGGGCGCTCGGTCGTTTCAGCGATCACGATGCCGCCCGTCCCTTCTGCTCGGTTAAGCCCGCGCCGGACGCGGCCCCTACCTCCTGGCGGTGCGACAAGCCGAGCCCCTGCCGGTCCTCGATACGGGCGGCCGCGCGGTCCTCAGGATCGAAGGTTGATCGCTCGATTCCGGAATCGAGATGACCGAGATAGGCGCGAACCAGTTTCGCACGCTCACCGTCGACACAGACGGACAACTCGACCAGGGCTGCGCGCAGACGACGCATCACCTGGATCGAGGTCGATCCGAACTGCCGGATCTCGTCGAAGGCGAGCGCGAGGTAATCCTCCCAGGACGGCATCCGATAAATCACCCTCAGAATGTCGTCCTCGTCATATGCGCGGCAGGTTTCAAGGTCGCATTTCGCCAGCCGTCGCAGCAGATCTTCGATCTGGTCGATGGCCTGCACGGCAGTTGTGGGGTCGTTGATGGCGGGAGACAGCGCCTTGATCGCGACATCGACCAGCAGGCGCATGGCATATTTGGGATCCTGGTCAAAGGTCCGTTGGTCGTCAAGATGGACGTGACGACGCAGCTCTTTTTCGGAGAGGACAGCGCCCGCCCCGTGGGCTCGCAGAACCACAGTGTCTTCGAGCAGCGTGTCGCCGACGCCGCACTCGATCACCACGAGACCGTCCATGCGGCGGGCAAGCGCGACCAGCCGCGAAATATCGATCGATGTCACCGATTGCGGCCTTCCGACGTGCCTGACGATCAGCTCCGGCCGCGCAGGTTGCTCCTGCGGTCGCGCGCGCGTTCCAGATACGGGCCACTGGGCGGCCTGATAGGTGCTGACGATGACCTGGCGGCCGGTATCGCCGAGCGTCTGCAGCACGCGCACGATCTGAAGATTGTTCAAGCGCTGGACGAGCTGCGCCAGCATCAACACACTGACCATCAGCATGGCCGCCACGATCGCTGCGGACAGGAAGGGTACGCCTTGGGTACCCTGGCGGTCGACCCAGGCCAACGTGGCCAGGCTGTACATGAAGGTCGCGACGAACATGCCGAGCGAGTGAAACAACAGCCGGTCGCGCGCGAACCAGACGACGAGACGTGGGGAATAGACCACCGCATTGAACTGAACCAGTACGAAGGCGATCGAGAAGACAATGCCAGTCAGCGCCATCATTCCCGAGGCAACCGCGGACAGATACGCCTGAGCAGAGGACGTGGACAAATTGAGACTAACGGCCAGAAACGCTGACTCGAAGCGCGGCACGAGAAAGCCCGCCGCGATGCTCGCAGCGGCGTAGAGAGTGGGGATCAGCCAGAGCTGCATGCCACTTCCTTTCCGTTGTCCCGCAATCTGGATCGGTGAACCGTCGAGTATTTAGCATCTTCGTGATTGCCTGCGGCTCGTTGATCTCGATCAACAATGGGCACGACGATCCGTGGATCGATCAAAAGTCGATGCGACAAGAGCCTCGACCATGAACTTCGCCGTCGATTCCCCGCCCTCCTTTGAGACTGCCACCAGCCATTGGATTCACGTCATCGGCGTTGGCATCGAGATATTCGGCGTCTTCATCATCGTCGTGGGGATCATCTGGTCCGCCCGTTACATCCTCGGATCAAACCCGGTCGGGCCAGGACAGCTTGGGCAAGAGATCAAGTCTCGCTACGACAACTACAAGATCAGCATCGGGCGGTCGCTTCTGCTCGGCCTCGAGGTGCTGGTTGCCGCGGATATCGTGAAGACGATCGCCATCGAGCTGACATTCATGAGCTTGGGCCTGCTCGCCGGCCTCGTTGTGGTCCGCACCTTCCTGAGCTGGACCCTGACGCTCGAGATCGAGGGCCGCTGGCCTTGGCAGCACGAGCCGGTGTCGGCGCGCGGGACGGAGCGGCAGCAAAGCTCCTCGGAAGCTGTGCCGAGCTGAGGCGCGTTCGCCGCGTCGTCCGGCCTTCGAAATGGCCTCTCCTGTGCCCCTCCGACGGCGGCGCGCTGCCGAGGTCAATGAATCGCGTGTGGATCGAACCGTAGCGCCGGTTAGGCGCCCTCCCCAATGGAGCTGCTTTGCTTGGTTCGTGCGACTGGGGCGCTCCGCACCAAAAATGAATCAAAAAGTGTGGGCCAGTTCATAGAACCGCCAGCGCCGGAACAGCACAGTTGAAGTTTAGAAATAGCGACTTTGGGTTGAGGTGCCGCCGACTTTGCGACCGAAGGCATGGGGCAAATTCTTATGGCCGCGCCGGCCGATCTCATACGATCTTAAAGTGCATTTTGTAAAAGAGTACGCAAAAGATGTATTTCGGCTGGGTGGCGACGACAGGTCGCCCGCCAGCCGCCAGGGAGGCAGGACATGCGTCGCGATTTGACCATCAAGACCGGCAGCATGGCCGGCACGTCGGATTTCAGGGTGTTGGCTCCGATCAAGAAGGGGTTCGTGCCGTCCCTGGACGCGACCACGTACAAGACGCGGGCCAAATACGTTCTGCGGGGGCTGAATGGCGGACGTGCGAGCGCATATGAATACGAACTCGCCCGCGTCCTGTCCGACTCCGTGGACCGTGTGGGACGCATCCATTCCGTTGGCATCGCCGTGCTCGAGCCCGAGGACGGTACCGAGGACCCCGTCGACTATGTGCTGCTGACGGCAACATTCGACGGGTCCTGGGAGGCCTATGTCCGCGTCATCTGGCAGAAGGCCGCGCGCCTGCTCGATCTCATCTTCTGCAATACCGAGGGCTATGTCCTCGGTTACGAAAACACCTATGAAGACTGGGGCATCTGGCTGAAGAGCCGGCAGAGTGAAGCCTACTTCCTCTACACCACGCCGGATCTGACCGTGGACGACACCCGCTTCCTGCGGATGGAAGAGCGGGTTTATCGGCGCGCCTCGGGCGCCGGTGCCGACAAGATCGTCACGGAAATCAAAATTCCCTCGCCGGAAGAGATTGCGCGACGGTCCATCTTCCAGGTGGACGGCCTGATCGGCGTCGATCCCACCGACGCAGGCTTCAGCAAGCCCCTCACCCTCGAGGCCGCCGGTCGGCCCCCTTTCCGTCACGGCGTACGCGCGCTCGCCGGGCTCTACCATCTGGCCGACTTCTACCCGCCCGGCACGCATGACGGGGTGATCCTGCACCGTGCGGCGCATGAGCTGCTGCCGGAATTCGTCACCATGATCAACGACGGCAACAGCTACGCCGAAGGCATAGGCCGCGCGCGCCTGCGCATTGACGAAGCGATGACGTGGCTGATGACCCCGCCCGATGTCGCGGAGCCGCGGCGCGACCTGCCATCCATCCCGCCGATCGAACAGAGGTTGCAGGAGCCCGGCAACGTGCAGGCCGGGATCGTGAACCCCTACCCGGATTCGGACCATGGCGGCCTGCTGCTGTTGCAATTTGTGACGCCGGCTGCACTCGCGGCGTTCTTGAACGAACTAAAGGTGACGACCGAAGCCGACGCTCTGAGCGCGGGGCAGATCGTCACCAACATCGCCTTCACGGTCGAGGGCCTGCGCCACGCCGGCCTGACGGATGATGAGGTGCGCAGCCTGCCGGATGAGTTCGTGCAGGGCATGCAACGGCGCGCCGGCCTGCTGGGCGACGTCCGCTGGAATCATCCTGAGCGATGGCGCCTGCCGGCGAGCAACTGGACGCTCGGGGCTGATGCGCCGGACCTGCGTGCAGATGATCCTACTCCGCGCATCGACCTGGGCGCCGTCCACGCCATGCTTCAGCTGCGTCACTTGTCTACGGCGACGCCGATGGCGGAGACGAGAGCAGCGTTGCTGGCCGAGATGAAGCGTCTGGTCGACGTGGATCCCGGCGTCAGGCCGCTCTCGATCCAGTGGATGCAGCGGCAGCGCGATGCCGCCGGTAACGTCCAGGACCATTTCGGTTTCAAGGACGGGACGTCCAATCCGGTGCTCAACAAACGCGATGCCGGCCTGCGCTATTCCAATCAGGTACATCTCGGCGAGATCCTGTGCGGCTATCCGAACGTGGCCGACAAGACCGCCCCTTACGGCGACGCCAGCAATCGCGCTCACGCCATGCTTCGCGACGGCAGTTTTCTGGCGCTGCGCAAACTGCGGCAGGATATCGAGGAGCTGGAGGAGGTCCTGCTTCGCAGCACGCGGCAGGCGACCGACGCGGCGGCCGCCGGCGACCCCACCCCAGTCCTGACGCGCGAGACGCTTCTGGCCAAGATGATGGGGCGCTGGCCCACCGGCCACCCGAAGGCGGGCGAGCCGCTCACCCCTACTCCACCAGCCGGCCCGGGGTTCAATGACTTCAACTATGATTACGACACGAAGGCCCAGTCCTGCCCGTTCCACGCGCACATCAGGCGCGCAAATCCACGGGTGCGATTGACTCTGGCCGACGGCGGCGCCCGGCCGCCGCGTATCGTCCGACGCGGCATGTCCTACGGTCCGCCCGTCAAGCGTGGCGACGCGCAGGCTGCCAAGGATGCCCTGCAACAGGAGCGCGGTCTCGTCTTCATGGCCTACAACGCCAGCCTCGGCGAGCAGTTCGAGGTGGTGCAGAGCTGGCTCGCCGGCGGCAACAGCTCGGGCAGTTCCTCCGGGGAGAGCGATCCGTTCCTCGGTCTCGCCGAAGCTGGTCGTCTCCGGCATTTCCGTTTCGAGCACGAAGGCCAGACCGTTCGCATGTCGCTCGACGGTTCGGACCGGCTCCACGACGAACCCCGCCCCTTCGTTCGTCTCGAATGGGGCGCGTATTTCTTCGCGCCATCGAAGAAGGCGTTGGCGAGCTTGCAACAATGGGCCGCAAGCCTCGGCCGCAAGCCGCTGGTGCCGTGGAGCGTGGACGATGGTGAAAAAGAAATCGCACGGCTGCGCGAGATCGAGCGCGTCGAGGGCGAAGCCGCTGCGATGGCAGGCTGGAAGACGGCGATCGAGGACCCGGATTCAGCTGCGAATTTCATCAATGCGTCGGTATGGGCTGCGATCCGCGAGCGCCACGGCGGCGTGCTGCGCACACCCTTCGGGGTGCTGGTGGCCGACCGGGACATGGTCACGCAGGTGCTGACCGATCCGTACCGCCATTTGACGATCACCGGCTATCTCCCCCGCATGCAAGTGTCGTTCGGCATTCTCTATCTCGGCCGCGACGCCGGACAGGAAGACCAGGCCTACGAGCAGGAGTCCGCTGTCTGCAATGACGCCATCATGGCTCTCGACCAGCCAGCCGCATTCGCGCTTGCACGTGCGACCACCCAGAAAGTCCTGCAAACTCTGGTAGACCTATCGATCGGCTTTGCCCAGGCCGACGGCGAAGCGAGCTGGGAGCTGACGGTCGATGTGCGCGAGCTGCTGGAGCCGCTGCTGGCCGTGTTCTGTGAAGAGTGGTTCGGGCTGACCCAGGACGGAGGTTTCTTCCGCCGCGCCGGCTATCGCTGGGACTGGACGCCTGGCCAGCCACCCAACTATCCCGGCCATTTCCTGTCACCCTCGCGTTACATCTTCCAACCGCATCCCAATCAGCAGGTGGAGGCGATTGGTGCTGCGCACGGCTCGGCGGCACGGACCGCCATGATCGGCTTCCTCAACCGCTTCAACGCGACGATCAAGGCGCCCGTGACACGGGCCGTGCTCGATTCCCAACGGGCTCAGGGCGACATCCCGTTTGTGGCGCGCACCATTACCGGCTCCATGATGGGCTTCATTCCAACCGTCGAAGGCAATTTGCGCAGGATCTTGAATGAATGGCTGCGCGAAGGGACCTTGTGGTCGTTGCGCGCGCGCTATGCCGGCACGGCCGCAACGGATTACACCGATGCCCTCAACCGGTTGGGAGACGACTTCATTCCCGCGATGCAGCTGCGTGCGGTGCCCGAATTGATATGGCGGACGGCTGTCGCGTCATTCGCGTTGGGGACGGGCGAGCACACGGTCGATGTCAAGCCAGGCGACATCGTCGTCGCCGGCGCGGTCTCCGCGACACAGCAGAACCTCGTCGACGGCCGTAAGGACTACTATCACGCCTTCGGCGGCAACCGGAGGGTCGCGGGCCATCCCACGCATGCGTGTCCCGGCGCGCATCCGGCGCTGGCCGTGATGTTGGGTTTCTTCAGCGGCCTGGTGGAGTCGACGCTGCCGTTGCGCGCGGGCCCCGCGCCGCTGACGTTGAGTTTGGACGGAAGGCTGCCGGAAAACCCCGGCTCTCCCCTCACCCTTGCCCTGGAGACCAGAATGCTAACCGCCAACGATTTTCGTGCATTCGAATTGCGTTCGCCGTCTGTTGCCGCGCTCCACGATCCCCATGAATTTCAGATCCAGGAGGCCAAGAAGCTCCAGAAAGTGGCCACGGCCCAACTCGTGACACTCGGTGACTCCTGGCTGTTCAAATTCCCATTCGGCCTCCGGCCAAGCCTCGTCTCTTCGCTCGAGAAGCTCGGCTATGTTGCGGCTGACAGCCAGCGCTTCGGCACGTATGGCCGGCGGCTGGAGGAGATGGCCGGCGCCAATAGTCTGGATGAGATAAGGAACTGCTTCCAGAACCCCGATCCCTCCGTACCGGCACCGCAGGCCATGCTGATCGGTGGCGGCGGAAATGACGTGGTCTCCGGCTACACCTCGCCGGCGAGCACGCCGCTGTACAAGATGCTGCTCCAGGCGCCGCCCGCCGGCACCGATCCGCTGATCGAGAGTGAGGTTCACGCGTTCATCGACGTCAAGATCGCGAACTTCTACCGGACGATCCTCGATTGTGTCGTCCACGAGCTGAAGGATCTGACCAACATTCCGATCCTGATCCATGACTACGATCATTCGATTCCTGACGGCCGCAAGGATCCGGTGGCAGGGCCCTGGCTGTTCCCGATCTTCCAGGCGCGCGGGATCACCGATCTGGCGGTGTCGCGAGACGTGACGCGACGTCTGATCGACAGGGTCGGCGCGATGGTGGCAACGGTCGCGGCCAGCTATCCCGGCCGCGTATTCCCCGTCAAAACCGCGGGCACGCTGGAAGCGGACCCTCGTTTTCCAGGAAATTACAAGCTGCTATGGGCCAACGAATTCCATCCGACCGAAGACGGCTTCGACCTGCTCGCCAAGGTGGTCGCCGACAAGCTCAAGAACGATTTCAATATCGGTTGAAGAGAGCCGCCGGCTTACAGGAGACGGCTTGTCTGTTCCGCATGCCAGTGCATGCCGAGCGCGTTGAGCCTTTCGGCAGCCTCGGTTGCGGTTTGACGGGCCGCTTCGCCCTGCCCTTGCTGCGCGAGAAGCTCGGCGCGCGCGGCCAGATTCAGAGCAGCATCGCGCAGCGAGCCGCGCCAGCCTGCGGAGCTCTCGGCCCGCAGCAACCAGCGCCGGCTGCGTCCAAAATCGCCCCGACGGGCCGCGAGCCTCGCGAGCGCGCGGCACGCCATTGCCTCGCCCAGCCGCTCACCCTCGCGCGCGCGGCCCAGCACATGGGCTGCATACCGCCGTGCCGTATCGACATCGCCTTCGGCCGCCGCCGCCTCGACCAGCCAGCTATATTGAACCGACGTGTAGAAGTGAAAGTTGCGCCGCTCCATCCATTGCGCGGCGTTTCGTAGCTGCTGCAAACCATCGGCGTCGCCGGTCGTGGACCAGCGGGCAAATCCGGACGCAGCGCGGCACGCTGCCAGCATCAGCAGGCTGCGCATGTTTTCGGCGGCGCGGGCGCCCTCCACGGCCAATTGCTCAGCCTCCTGCCAACGGCCTTGCCAGACCAGCGCGACCGAGATCCAATTGCGCACCGAGCTGACGACCGGATGGGTCGAACCTTCGACCAGGCTCATCGCTTCGTTGAAGCACTCGTGAGCGCCATCGAAATCGCCACGATCGGCCAGGATGCTGCCCGTGCAGGACAGCGAATAGGCCGAGCCGACGGCGATCGCGCCATGTCGGCGGCTGCGCGCAGTCGAGATGGCGGCGTCGATCAAGGCGGTGGCCTCGTCGTATTGGCAGCTCGCGGCGAGAATCTGGCCCAGCACGGCTTTTATCCGGGCGATCAGGCGCGGCTCGCCGTGCTTGTGCGCCCATTCCAGCGCCGTTCTCGTGTGCGTCACCCCTTCGCGAAAGCGGCCGAAGCCGTAGCACATGTAGCCGAGCCACTCATAGGCACCGGCCGTTGCGCCGGTGTCGCCGAGCGAGGACGCGATCGCGACCGCCCGTTCGAACACGCTGGTGTCCTCGGTCAACGACAGGGGATCGAAGATGTTGGCCATGCCGAGTTTGTTCGCCAGCAAGCACCAGCGCAGGGACTGCTCGCGCGAGCGTTCCGGCACGCGATCCAGCGCATCCATGGCGGCCTTATATTGGGACCCGGCAAGGTCCAGCGCGAAGGCGGCCATGGCCTTGTCGCCAGCGCGTTCGGCATAATGAGCCGCGTTTTCCCAATGGCCTGCGCCGCGCGAATGGTAGGCCAGGGCTTCCAGCGTATCTTCGCGATCGGCCTGCTCGGACCGCGCCAGCAAACTGGCTTCGATGCGCTTGTGCAAGGCCTGACGCTCGTGCAGGGTGATGCTGTCGTAGACAGCATCCCGCGTGATGCCGTGCTTGAAGCGAAGCACATCGCCGGCTGGATCGGCGAAGAGAAAATCCGCGTCGGCCAACGCCCGCAAGGTCTCCGCGTCGGGCTCGCTGCCGCAGGCCGCCATGAGCAGGCTTTTCGGCACCGTGTTTCCGATCACCGCGGCGGCGCGGACAACCTTCACCTGACCGGGCGGCAGGCGCGACAGGCGCGAAGCGACCAGCGTGGCGATCCATCCGCCTTGCTGGCTGCGCATCTCGAACGATGCACTGTCGTTGGCTGCGATCGAATGGCACAGCTCTTCGATGAACAATGGCACCCCGCCGGCATAGGCGTGAACACGGGCCACCAGGAAAGGATCGGCCTGTGGCACCCAGCGTCGTACGGCGATGTCGGTTTCCTGTCCCTCGAACGGCTCCAGCCGCATATGCGGCGCGCCGGAAATCCACTCGGTTCCGTCGTCGCGCGGCCGGCTGGCGAGGATGAAGCGCGGTCCGTTAGGCAATTGCAGGAGCTTCTCCAGCAACTGCCGGCTCGCGTCGTCGGACCATTGCCAATCGTCGATCACCATCATCAACGCGCCCTGCGCGGACAGGACGGTAAAGAAGCCGAGCAGGTCACCGACGACGCCATCGACGGTCATGCGACCGCCGCGCGCATCGGCACCCGTTGAGGCGAGTGCGATGATCGTTTCCGCGCGTGAACCGAGTTGGGCGAACCATGGCTGCAGGGCGTCGCGCGCCGTCTCGTCGGCCTCGGCGATGGATGCGTTCGGTCCTATTCCCAAAGATGTGCGCAGCATCTGCAGAAACGGTTGCAGCACCTCTGCACCGACATAGCTCTCGCAACTGCCCCGCAGCAGCTTGAACTGATCGGTATCGCAGTCTCGCAGCACCTCTTCCAGCAGCCGCGTTTTGCCAAGTCCAGGACCGCCGACGATGACCGCACAACGTCGCGAGACCGGCTGTGGTTCGCTGAGAAAGCCGGTCAAGAAGTCGAATGCTTCGTTGCGCCCGGTGAAGGGCGTCAAGCCGCGCCTGGACGTTGCGTCAAACCGCCGGGTCACCGTGCTTCGTCGCAGCACCGCGCGCGCCTGCGGCATGTCCGGTCCCGCATCTGTCACCTGAACCGGGGCGCCGAGCTCGAAGAAATTCGCATGCGGACCGAGGGCATCAACGCTGGCGAGGATCTGGCCCGGGGCAGCCCGACGCGACAGATGCGCAGCCGTGTTCACGACATCGCCGACCAGGTCATATCGGCCGGACTCGATATCCCCCTCGGTCAGAAGCAAGGTGCCGGCGTGGATGCCCGAATGCATGCGGAGCGGCAGCAGAGCTGGGGACACGCTGTCGTGGCGCAACAACCCGACCCACCTGTGAATGTCGATGGCGGCTTCGGCGGCACGACGACCGTCATCCTCGCCAGACCGCGGATAGCCGAACACGGCGAGAACGCCATCTCCCTGCGTCCGGATGACGCGCCCACCATGCTTGGACACCGCGCGATGCCAGATATCCCTGAGCTGCCCCAGCAGTTCGGAGAGATGTTCGGATTCGATTTCCCGGCCCAGCACGGTGGACCCGACGAGGTCAGAGAAAAGCACCGTCAATCGATGACGTTCGCCTTTCAGGTCGCGGGACTGCGTGTTCATCGGCGCTGTCGAGGCCAGCTCGTTCCCAAACAGCAAGCACGGCCCAAGCTGGCGCCAGACCGGATGCCGCAAGATATATCATACACGCCCGCAAGTTGCCGGCTAGCGTCCGCAGGTGCAAAGGTAAATCTCGCGCAGCGGCATTTGCGAATGACAGATTCGCGGCCGCGGCCGCCTGAAAACCAGCTCTAATCACCTGATGCACGCCCCTCGGGCGGATCACCCAAATAATTGGCTGATGCAGGAGGGCAGGACGGCCGGCACCTCCCCTCCCAAAAGGCCCGGTGACATTCGGTCGCGACAGAACCGGGACCCGCTCCGGCCGAAATCCGCGATACCGGCGTCGGGCGTCAGCACGATACCACCGCGAACCGGACGATCCGTTGCGCGATCGCCCGGCTTCCTACTGTGCGGCCACAAAGAGCCTCCTGACCGCGTCGACCGGCGCAGCGAAGGCAAACCCGCTCCGTCGCGCCAGGACGACCCCGATCAGCTTCCCCTGCAGATTGACCAGCGCGCCGCCCGAACTCCCTTGGGCGACGCGAACATCCGATTGGATCAGATCGCCGTTGGCGATGCCGGGGCACGAACGATGGAGGGCTGACACGATGCCAACTGTCACGCTCTGTCCCCAATCCCCTGGATTTCCGATCGCCAGGACCGGCGCTCCCACCTCGAGCGCGCTAGCGTAATCGAGAGTTATCGCGCGCAGATTGTCGGGGGCGACGCGGAGCAGCGCAACGTCGTCTCGATCGGATCGTACGAGCACAAGGGCGTCCAACGCCCGGCCATCCTGGAGCTGTGCCTTTACGACCGAGGCGCTGGCGACCAGGTGATTTGCGGTCACGATGAAACCCGCCAGGGCGTCCACGACGACACCCGCTCCCTGCCATTCTCGTGGTGTGGGAGGATCCGGGAATCCGGCTTCCGGATCGAAGATTCGAGGCTCCGAGGGCAGGCCCCAAGCCCGGATTCCCACCACGGCCGGCGAGATGCGTTTGACCAGAGGCGCAAGGTTCATGGTCGAGAACGTCTCTGCCTGCTCCCTGTCAAATTCATTGGCTCGGCAAACGCCCGATCCAAGCACAAGCGCCAGGCTCAATGCCGACACGATCGTGGATTTGAGGAAGCGGGAGAAGGTACAAAGCGGCATGAGGGACGCCTCCGGCGATCCGAGTGACGCCACTCAAGAAGCCTAACAACAGCGGTTCGGCGCGATTTGAGAATTCTCAATGTTCGCCACGCCGGCTTCGGAACCTCCTCGTGAACGTCGGACCGCCGCGCCCTCTTCCATGCGTCCTTACGGATATGTCCTTAGGTGAAAGGCCCGAATTTCGGCTCTCCGACCGATGCGTTAAAGATCCATTGCCAGCGTGAATTCGGCTCGTTGACGATGGAGCCTGCCGTGAATCACTCGATCTACACCATCGATAAGACAACCCATCTGAAGGTGGTCGTCTTGGTGCTCGTCGGCAGCATCGCCATGATGGCGATCACGCTGACAGCCCATTTGGCTCATCCTGAAGTCAATGCGCGGGCGACGGCGACCCGGACCGTCTACAAGCCTGATCCCGGTCATACCCTGACCGAACTGACCCGACACGAGAAGCATCCAATCTAGATCATTTGACGGAGAGCAACGAATGACCAACGAAGCGATCAAGGCGCTGATGGTACTTGCGCTCTACGGGATCCTTGAGATCGCGCTGTTTTCCCCGGCAATCGGCAAATTCGCCAAGCGTATCGTGCCGTCTGGCAACCGTCGCGCCCGCGACAGGTAAATTCAGGAGGACGCACCCCGCGATTGCGGTGTGCGCTTTGACTACAATGGCTCGTCGTCCAGCGTGGACGGCTCCATCTGCAACGATACGAAATCGCCGCCGCCGTAATCATCCTCGGGATCCGGTCGATCGGGCTGGAGATAAAGCCGGTCCTCCACCGCTCGAACGCCTGCAACGTTCTCGCAGGCCACAATGACCGCCTGATGCGCGTTTTCACCCCTGACGACGCCACGTAACGTGACTGTTCCGCCCTTCACGCTGACGTTCAGGCAGGTCGGCTGCCACGGCATCCGGGTCAGTGCAGCAAGGACGGAGCGACGAATCTGGCTGTCATCGCTGGAGTAGCCGGAAGCACTGGTCAGGGGGCCGGCAACTGCGGACAGGAAGTCGGATCGGGTGATGATCCCGACGACGCGCTCGCCGCGCATGACAGGCACATGATTCAGATGCCGCCGCTCCATCAGGTCGGCAACCTCCACAAGCGGCGCCTGCTCGGTGGTGGACACCGGCTGGCGGGTCATCACCTGCTCGACTGTGCGTCCGTGTTCCTTCACGAACTCGGCTGCAATCCGATCGGCTCCGCGCAACATCGTGAGCAAACGGTTGCGTTCATGCTCGGTGCCGATTTCAGTCCGCCGAAGGAAATCGCTCTCGCACAGGATGCCGACCAGTGTCCCGGTTGAGTCCACCACGGGCAGGCCGCTAATATGATGCGCAAGCATCACCTTGATGGCGTCGGCGACCGGCGCCTCCGGCCGTATCGTCACAACGCATCTGGACATGATCTGGTGGGCGCGCATGTCTTCCTCCGAGAGAGACACAACAGGTATTTGCCGTGGCGAACAACGTCTTGATCAGGATCAACGCCAGTACGGTCTGCAATGCCATCCTGAAATGCGACATCGGAACATTTCGAACATGCGCCTACGAACAGTTCTGTTGAGTGCGATCATCGTCGTGCTGTCCGCCTTCGGCGCGGCGGCGCCGGCCGAATTGTCTGCGACACTGGCCGACCTCATGACCAGACTTCAGCTCCAGCACGCAAAGCTTTGGTTTGCGGGCAAGCTGAGCAATTGGAGCCTGGCGAATTACGAGATTCAACAGATCGACGCCAATCTTGAAGCGACCAGCAGATTGCTCGCGAACCCGTCACAAGCCGATCGCGCCAAGGAGGAGGTCCGGGCCGTACGCCAGGCGCTCCAGTCGAAGGACGTCCCCGCGTTCATGACATCGTATGCCGGCCTGACGAACGAATGCAACGGTTGCCACCGGAGCAGCGGATATGCCTGGATCGCCATGCAGATCCCGCTCACTCTGCCCGTTCCCAATCAGTTGTTTGTCGACCAGGTGTCCGAGGGGCGCGCGATCGCCAACGCCACTTGCGGGACGTGCCACGTCGTCGCTGACGCTGCCAAGGAAACACCAGCGTTCCGCCCGTCCCCACCAGCTTTCCCGGAGATCGTCAGCCGATCATCCTTCTCCGCGGACGGCCTCCGGCATTTCCTGACGTCAGGCCATCGGCGACTGGGACCCGACCAGGCCATGCCGAATCCGAGGCTCAACGAGTCCCAGATCGAAGCCGTCGTGGCCTATCTGGAGACATTGCGGGTCGACCAGCGGCGCTGAGACGCGCCCCCTGCGGCACCACTCTCGCACGTCGCTGCGATCTTCGGCCGATGCACGCTATCGCAACGGCAGCAGATCCAGTTGGCCCTGCGCCTTCTTGACCGCCGCTGCGAACCAGCTCTGGCTGGGCGCCTCCTTGGCGAAACACTTGGTATAGGCCGCCATCGCCTGGTCTTCCTTGGCCGTGGCATCCTCCGGCACTTTCTTCGCCATCATCTGCTTCCAGACCTTTTCGCAGGCGGGGATTTCAGCTGTCTTGATGGCCTCGGTCGCAGCAAGGAAGTAGACCTTCACGCCCTGGATGGCGACCACGTCGATCTCGTGCGGCGGTCCCTTCAAATCGCCATTGCCGCGCACGCCGAGCACCGCGACGGCGGCGCTCACGGATGCCGGCTTGGTGATGGGCAGCTCGGCATATTTGGCGAAGGCCGCGTCCTGGATGGCGGCATAGTAGAAGGTATCGGACTTGAACGCCGCGTCGGTCTCCTGCGGCATGGGATCCCTGCGGTGCTCGGCAAGCCAGTGCTTGAGCAGCGTCGTAGTCGTCACCACGGCCTGCTGCTTGTCGCCCTCTGTGGCGAAGGCGAGCCCGTCGAGGTGACCAAAGCCGATGTCGCCCTTGAACAGCGTATCGACGTTCGACTTGCCCTCGGCCGGGAGTCCCTTGATCACAACTGGTCCCACCAGGCCACGCAGCACGCCGGTCAGCTCGTTGAGCGCGGCATCGTGTTGCTTGCTGGTTTCGTCGCTCTCCTTGGCCTTCGAAAACCTAGTAATGTAGCGGTCTCGCAGATCGAGATAGTGCTGTTCGGAAGAGGCTGCGTGTGCAGGCGTGGCGAAGGCAAGCAGGCCGAGCAGAACGATCGATCTCATTGCGATGTCCGAAGGGTTTTGGGGCAGTCTCCAATCTTGGTGACGCGACCGGCCCGGAAGGTTCATCCCGGGCGGCGCGCCGTGCTCCGCCGGAGAACCAATCCTTCACCATGGCGTGCGGGTTCGATTGAGCGCCGGGAGACCGAGAGGTAAAATCCGCCGCAATGTTTCGCGGGGCCTCCATGAGCGACTTGATGAGCGACTTGCGCGCTGCGACCAGGCAATCCACGGCGAGAACAGGGATCATCGAGTTCGAGGGTGCCAGGGGAACCGTGAGCATCCCCTGCACCATCGCCGATGTCTCCGGCACCGGCGCACGCTTGAAGCTCGACTGGTCGTTGGCGTTTCCGAAAGAGGCCTCGCTGATCTTCGCCGACGGCTTGCGCAAGGCCTGCCGGGTGGCCTGGCAGAAGCGGCGGCTGCTCGGCGTCGCGTTCGCCGATGGCGTCGCGAGCGCGGACGAGCAGGCCCTGATGATGACCGAGGAAGAACAGGCCCTGCATCGGCGGCACATCGGTGCCCAAGTGAAGGGCGCGCGCGAGGCGCGTGGCTACACCGAGGCCCAGATTGCGAACCTCGTCGGCGTCTCGCCCGACTTTGTCGCTCGTGCCGAGCGTGGTGAGATCAGCATCCCGCTGCACCAGCTCACCCATATGGCCGATCTGTTTCTGGTCGATCTCGACTCGCTCGTTGCCGGTCCGGCGTCGATCGCGGGGCCGCACGGGCAAGAGCCTGCCGGGGCCCCGCTCCGCTAGCCCTTGTGGCAGCACGATTCGCTGGCGGCGTCCTGTTCGCCTGCGAGCACGCTGCGGCTGTTGCGATCCGGCGGGATGTCGAAGGCCGCATTGGCCGCGAAGAAGCCGGTCGGCTTCAGCGTGAAGCCGGCATATTCGACCGGCATGATCGGAAAATCCTCGGGCTTGCAGATGTGGGTGTGGCCGAACGAGTGCCACAGCACGATGTCGGCGTTCTCGATATTGCGGTTCTGCGCGGCGTAGCGCGGCAGGCCGTCGCCGCCGGCGTGGTTGTTGGGATAATCGCCGCTGGCGTATTTCTCGTCCTTGTCGAAGGCGGTGACCCAGACGTGCTTGGTCGCAAACCCTCCGCGCCTGCGCACATAGCTGCCCTCCTGCGCCAGCATCAGCGGGCTCGGATTGACCATCAGCTTGTAGGCCGGCGCATTGCCGACCGAATTGGTCTCATTGGGATTGCTGATCTTCCAGAACCGGCCGGTCTCGCCATTGGCAACGGAAGCGGCGTCGCGCTCGCGCGACAGCACGCGCGTGGTGGTGTCGAACGCGTTGCCGTGTGGATTGTCCGCGCCCCAGGGCCGCGGCACGAACTCGTGCTCACTGACGGTGTTGCCGCCGCCATCGAGATCCATGTGCATGCGCACGTTGAAGAAGTGCTGGTGCGTCGGGCCGCCGAGGACGTCGTCGACCATGCCACCCCATTTGTACTTTTCGCCCGGCTGCACGGCCGCGGTCTGGATGATGCCGGTGAGTTTTGTCTCGAGCTGGATGGTGCCGTCCTGGTAGAGGTACCAGTAGAAGCCATAATCGTAATTGCCGACGGTGGCAAAGAACGAGATCACGAGCCGCCGGGAGCGGCGCACCTCGAACAGGCCGTTGCGGAATTCGTAGTGTTTCCAGGCAATTCCGTAGTCTTCTTCATGCATGCAGATGGCGTTCTGCATGACGAAGGGTGCCGTTGTTGTCGGCGGCCGGCACGTCGAAATACCTGATATGGCCGAGGCAATCGCAGCCGAGCTCCAGCGCGTTGGCGAGCATGCCGAGGCCGTATTCGCCGGCGTCGAACGCCGACTTCCAGAAATGGTTCGCGGTCGGATCGGCGTAGGGCACCACCATCTCGGTGACGCTGGCGCGATGGATCAGCGAGCGCTTGCGCGCGCCGTCCTGGTACGCGAGCTGATGCAGCACCAATCCCTCGCGCGGCGTGAAGCCGACGCGAAAACTCCATTTTTGCCAGTCGACCTTCCAGCCGTCGACCGCAAAGCTCGGCCCTTCCGACTGCTCGATATGCAGCGGCTTGATGTCGGTGCGCGGGTTCGCAACTTCATGCGCGCCATAGTTCCGCTTCTTGCGCGGGATCGGCACGATCGGGTCCGCGTCGGTGAGGTCAATGACCTTGCCGCCCATCAGATCGACGACCGCGACCACGCCCTCGATCGGATGGGCGTAGCCGTTGTCCCGCGGATGCTCGCGGAAGAAACTGACGGCACGAACGATGCGCGCGCCGCGCTCATATTCGAAATCGAAGAAGCCCGAGGAGAACGGGTCAACCTGGACCAGTTCGATGTCCTTGTCGGTGAGCCCGCGCCGATGCATCGCTGCGCGCCAGCCCGGATCGGCCTTGACCACGGCCTCGCACTTGAAGAATTCCTCGAGCATCACCGATGGCTGCCCATAGGGCGCCTCGCGGTTCGGAATCACATTTCGCGCGACGATCTCGTTGCGGCCGAGATCGACGATGTGCTCGATCGCCTCGCCCGTCACAACGTCGAGGGTCAGCGCGAAGGCACAGCGTGGCGTCCCGCCCGCGGCCAATTCCTGCTTGGTCGGCTCTTCCAGCCGCACGGTCGGGAAGCGGCAGTTCTCCGGCGAAGCGGCTGCCGCACGCACCAGCGTGCAGGCGGCCGTGATCTCCTCCGTTGTCAACGGATCCAGCGGATGCGGCGTCGCGATCTGCGTTGATGAATTGGCTTTGACTGTATCGAGCATGGTGATGTCCGGAGGTCAGCGCGGAGCCAGATGTGTGACGATCGCCCGGAAGGCAGCGAACCAGCGTTGATCGACCGGCACATCCATCGCCTTGGGCTGCGTCGCGAGCTTGACGATGACGGTGTCCGCGTCGATATCCACATAGAGATGCTGGCCGTGGATTCCGATCGCGGTCAGCGCATTGCGCGCCGGATCGATCGTGAACCATTTGCTGCGATAGCGCGCACCCGGGAAGAACTCCGCGAGGTCGCCGTCGGCCCAGGCCTTGGGGTCGCCGTTCTCCCTGATATCGTCGATCCACCAGCCGGGCACCACCTGCCGCCCCTCGACCACGCCGCGATTCCGCATCATCTCGCCGAAGCGCAGCAGGTCGCGCGCGGTGACCGAGATGCCGCCGGCGATGCGGCCCATGCCATGGCTGTCGAGCGTGAGCGAGCCGTCCTCCTCCGCGCCCAGGGGCTGCCAGAGATATTCCGACAGAATGCGCGGATAGGGCATGCCGCAGGCGCGCTCATAGACCCAGCCGAGCACCTCGGTGTTGGTCGAGACGTAGTGAAACACCTTGCCGTGCGGCTTGCCGGTGCCACGGAGCGTCGTCAGATAGGCACGCTGATGGCTGGGCTCGATGCCAGCCGGCGGCAGGTCCCAGCCTGAGGAGAAGCGATAGCGGGCGACATCGCCTGCTGGGTCCTCGTAGTCTTCCTCGAACTGGATGGCGACGGCCATGTCGAGCAGGTTGCGGACCGTGCAGGTGCCGTAGACAGAGCTCTCCAGCTCCGGCACATAGCGCACCACCCTCGCCTCGGGATCGACCAGACCGCGTGCGGCCAGGACACCGCCGACCGTGCCTGATATCGCCTTGCTGATCGAGCAGATCAGATGCGGCGTGGTCACGCTCATGCCGTCACCGTACCATTCGTGGACCAGCGTGCCCCGATGCATGACCAACAGCGCATCGGCAAAAGTCTCGCGGAGCGTCGCCTCGATCGTGGTCGCCTGACCGTCAGGCGCGGTGAAGCCGAGCTTTGCCAGCTCGCGCGGGGCGCTTGCGATCGACGTCGGCTGCGCGGAGCGACGGATCTCGGCGGTCGGCAGCACTTCGCGGGTGTGGGTGAAGCCCCAGCGGATAGCAGGAAAACTGCGCCAGTTGGCGCGAGTCACCTGGGCCTCCGGCGCCGGCGGGCTGCCGCGCATGATTTCGGTCGGTCGCATCTCGATTCCTCCGCAAGCCATCCCGGCTCCGGTGCCGCGAGTGGTCATGGGGAAGACTGCACAGCGTCACGGCCAGGCGTTATCGAGATCCGGCAATATTTCGCTGGACAGGGCCTGTGGCCGTGCCAGTCTGGCGTCGTCCTTGCTAGCTGCTTGGCGACTGAATTCCGACGTGCTGTCATGGCCTTAAGCGAAACTCTTCCGATTCAGGACTCGGCTGCCAACCTGTTTCAGGCGAGCAGCACGGACGTCGACGAGCATTGCGCCGCGCTCGGCCACTGGCGGCTCAGCTACGACCAGATCAGCGCGGGCGCATTCCGCGGCAGCTTCACCCAGCTTTCCCTGCCCCGCATTGACGTGTTCCGCGAGATCACCAGCCAGCAGGTCCGCCAATACGGCCAGTTAGGCGCCGACAGCTTTGGCATCGGCCTGCCCTGGCACGGCGACGGCGAGATTAATTGCAACGGCGCCAGTGTTGCGGGCACGCACGTGATCACCTGCATCGACGCCGAGGTCGACATGTGCACGCCGAAAGCGTTCGAGTTTCGTGGCGTCGTCACCAGCGCGGCGCTGATCGAGGAACTGGCTACTCGCCTCAACATCGAGCTGCCGCGTACGGTCTGGCACCAGCTGCGGGCGATGGAGATGGCGGAGGCGCCGGTCGCTCGGTTGCGCGCGCACCTCGCCGCGATCCAGGACACGATCACGACCGCGCCGGACCGTTTCGACGATGCAGCCACCCGGCAAGCCTTGGAGGATGCCCTCCTCGTCGAGATCATGGACATGCTGCCGACGGCGCGTTCCGACGATCCTGGCCGTAGTGCCGTGGCGCGCAAGCGCGCCGTCGATCGCGCCCGCGCGCTGATGCATGGCAGCGGCGACCGCTCGCTCTCATTGCTCGAGATCTGCAAGGCGGTCGGCGCCAGCCCGCGCAAGCTCGGCTATTGCTTCCAGGAGGTCTTGGGGACGAGCCCGATGCACTATTGGCGTGCGATGCGGCTGAACCGCGTGCGGCGTGACCTCAAGCGCGGCGACGGAACCTCAGTCTACGACGTCGCCGTGCAGCACGGCTTCTGGCACTTCAGCCAGTTCTCGCTCGACTACAAGCGCCACTTCTCTGAGTTGCCCTCGGAGACGCTGCGGCGCGCAAAGCTGTCGGCCTGAGTTACCTCAGCGGTGCCGCAGCCGGCGGTTGACCCGCCGCGCCAGATAGTCGCCGGCGCTCTGCACGAGCTGCACCAGCGCGATCAGCACGACCACAACGGCCAGCATCATCTCCGGCATGAAACGCTGGTAGCCGTAGCGGATGCCAAGATCGCCCAAGCCGCCGCCGCCGACCGCGCCGACCATGGCGGAGTAACCGAGCAGGCTGACCACTGCGAGCGTCAGCGCCAGCAGCAGGCCGGACAGCGCCTCGGGGATCAGTACCTTGAACACGATCTGGAGCGGTGAAGCCCCAAACGACGACGCAGTCTCGATCAAGCCGCCATCGACCTCACGGATCGCAGCCTCGACCAGGCGCGCGATGAAGGGCGTCGAGGCGATGGTCAGCGGCACGATCGCCGCCGTCGATCCGATCGACGTGCCCGCGACAAGACGCGTGAATGGGATGATGGCCACGACCAGGATGATGAAGGGCGTGGAGCGGGTCGCGTTGACGACCATGCCAAGTGCTGCGTTGACGGCGGGGGCTGCAAACAGCTCGCCCTTGCGGCTGGTGGCAAGGAACACGCCCAGCGGCAGGCCAAACACGGTGCCGAGCGCCGCCGCGATCCCAACCATGAACAGGGTTTCGAAGGTGGCCTGGATGATCAGGTTGATGAGTTCAGGCGACATAGCCGAGACGCTCCGCCGAGATCTGATATTGAGACAGCCAAGCCAGCGCGCGCGTCGCCGCGCCCTCGCCCCCAGAATCATCAAGAGGAATTCCGAGCACCAGCGAGCCGACATGCTGGCCGCCGATCTCATCGATGCGCGCCGATAGCAGCGAGACGTCGAGGCCGAGCTCGCGCGCGAGCCGCGCGACCAGCGTGTCGCCCGCCCCTGCCCCGCGCACCTGGACGCGGATCACGGCTTGGCTGCCCGGCTCCTGCACGATCCGGCTGGCAAGCGAGACCGGCAGGCTGTCGCCGGTGACTTCGGCCAGGAAGGACTGCGTGATCGGATGCTTGGGATGGGTGAAGATGTCGGCGACATGGCCGCTCTCGACCACGCCGCCGGCATCGAGCACGACAACTTCCTTGGCGAGTTGGCGCACCACGGACATCTCATGGGTGATCAGCACGATGGTTACGCCGAGCTCGCGGTTGATGTTCGCAAGCAGATCGAGGATCGCGCGCGTTGTCTGCGGATCGAGCGCCGAGGTCGCCTCGTCCGACAGCAGCACGTCCGGCCGCGTCGCGAGCGCGCGAGCAATGCCGACGCGCTGCTTCTGGCCGCCTGACAGCTCTGACGGATAGCGGTCATACTTGTCGGCGATGCCGACCAGGGCAAGTAATTCGGTCACGCGTGCCTTGATGTCGGCCTTGGACCAGCCGGCGATCTCCAGCGGCAACGCGATGTTGTCGGCCGCTGTGCGCGAGGACAGCAGATTGAAGTGCTGGAAGATCATGCCGATCGAGCGCTGTGCCAGCCGCAGCTCGCGGCCCGTGAGCGCGGAGATGTCTCTGTTGTCGACCACGACACGGCCCGTGCTCGGCTTCTCCAGCCCGTTGATGAGCCGAACCAGGCTCGACTTGCCGGCGCCGGAGCGACCGATCACGCCGGTGATGGAGCCGCGTGCGATCGCAAACTCGATGCCTTGCAGCGCGCTGACGCCGGGCTTGCCGCGATAGGCCGGATAGATCTTCGAGATGTTCTCGAAGCGTACCATCGCGTCTGGCTGAGCCGCGGTGTCCTGGATTTCGACCGGCTCTCCGATCACGAGCGATGGGTGCGCATTCATGGAAGCGGCTTTCATGCAGGACATTTAGCCCGCCCGCCCGAAAGGCGCACGCGAGGCCAGGTCGCGATCCAGGCGACGATGGGTGGAACCAAGACAGGCGCCCGATGGCGACGCTGCATTGCAGCAGATCATCGCCTTTTCCAGTCTTTCTTGCAATTTCAGAGATTTGCGGGGGATTGGGCGAAGTTTTCCCAATCACTCGCCCTGCCGAGGATATTTGTCTCCGAGGAAGCTCACCGGACCATGGACAGCCAGGGCAGGACGATGACCAATAGTCCGGCGAAATAGAGCACCCCGAAGATCAGGCCAAAGCCCCAGAACTGGCCCTTCCCGATATAGCCGCTGCCGTAATACATCGGCGCCGGCCCGGTGGCGTAAGGCGAGATCACGCCCATCAGGCCGAGCGAATACATGCAGAGCATGGCAAGCGTCGTTACCGGCAAATCGGCGATACCGGAGCCGACCGCGAGCACCACCGGCAGCACGGCCGCGGCATGCGAGGTGATGCTCGAGAAGAAATAGTGGATCCAGAAGAACAGCGCGACCAGCAGGATCATCGCGGTCGACGGCGAGAGCCCGGCGAGCGGCTTTGCGAATTCATTGGCGAACCATTTGATGAAGCCGATCTCGTTGAGGCCTGAGGCCAGCGTCAGCAGCGAGGTGAAATAGAAGAACACTTCCCAGGCGCTCTTCTCGCTGACGATGTCGGCAAATTCGATCACGCCCGTGACCAGCATCAGCGAGATCACGATGAACACGACGGTCGTGGCATTGACGAAGTTCGAGCCGAGCAAGGGGATGTGAATGTCCGGGCTCGAGCCCGCGATCCACAGGAACATCGCGAGCACGATCAGCACCAGCATGATCCACTCGTTGCGCGACATCGGGCCCATCTCGCTGAGCTCCTTCGCCGCCCAGTCGGAAATCTCGGGGCTGCGCTTCACCTCCGGACGGCAGATGACATAGCTGAGCAGCGGAACGAGCAGCATCAGCAGAATGCCGAGCGGCGCAAAGCCGACGAACCACTGGCCCCAACTCACCTCGACACCAACGGTCTTCTTGGCGATCGCGAGCGCCGCCGCGTTCGGTGCCAGCGCCGTGAAGAACAGCGAGCTCGTGATCGCGGTTGCCGCGAACGCGGTCCACATCACATAGGTGCCGATCTTGCCGGCGGTCGGCCCCGGCTCTGAGCCATAGATGCGTGGGATGTTGCTGATGATGGGATAGACGATGCCGCCGCTGCGCGCGGTGTTGGAGGGCGTTGCCGGCGCCAGCAGGAAGTCCGACATCGCCACCGCATAGCCGAGGCCGAGCGTGCTGGTGCCAAGGCGTCGCACCAGCACCAGCGCGATGCGCCGGCCGAGCTGGCTCTTGCGATAGCCGATCGAGAACACGAAGGCGCCGACGATCAGCCACACCGTGCTCTCGGCGAAGCCCGCCAGCATCCAGCGCAGCGATTTATTGGGATCGGGATCGATATAGCCACTGATGCCTGCGACCGTAAGGCCAATCAGGCCGACCGCGCCGACCGGCATCGATTCCAGGACCAGCCCGGTGATGACGGCCGCGAACACGGCAAAATAGTGCCACTGATTGACGTTGAGACCTGCCGGCACCGGCCACAGATAGATCGCAAGCCAAACCACGAGCGGTGCGATCAACTTCCAGCGAAAGCCTTTCGCCTCAGGTGCCTGCGAACTGGCGGTCATACGCCCTCCCCGTGAATCAACTTCGGAATAGCCCGTTGGCCGGCCGTTTTGTCCCCGGGGCGGCGTATACGGAGTGTCCGTGCCGTGATCAATGGGCTGTGATCTACCGTCCCCGGAAGCGCGGCTTGCGACGGCCGAGGAATGCCTCGACACCCTCCTTGTGGTCCTCGCTGAGGCTGGCGAGCGCGAACTGGTCGACGTCCATGTGGCTGGCGAGATCGTCCAACGCATGCGCGAGACGGTTGACGGTCAGCTTGGTCATGGCAACAGACAGCGGCGGCTGCGCGGCCACCTTGCGAGCCAGTTCCATGGCGGCATCGAAGGCATAACCGGGATCGACCACCTGCTCGACCAAGCCCCATTGATAGGCCTCGTCAGCGGAGATGCGCTCATCGGCCAGGATCACCGCCTGCTTGGTGCGGGCCGGCCCGATCAGGTGCAGCATGCGCGGGATGCTCTGCCAGCTCATGTTCATGCCGAGCCCGATCTCGGGCACGCGCAGATGCGCATCGCTCCCCATCACGCGGAAGTCGAGCGCGACCGCGAGCGCCAAGCCGCCGCCAATGCAAAAGCCTTCGATCGCCGCGATCGTGATCTGCTCCATCTCCTGCCAGGCGCGTGTCAGGCGCGGCCCAAGCTTGAGATGCCGCCTGAGCGCGCCGAGGTCCATTTCCTTGCGCGATCGCCCTTCGTCATCCTTCAGATCGAAGCCGGCGCTGAACGCGCCCGAATTGCCTGTCAGCACCACGACCGACGTTGTCGGGTCATCCTCGAAGCTGCGCGCAGCCGCGGTGAGCTGGCGCAGCGCTTCCGGCGACAGGGCGTTGATCCCGTCATGGCGATCGAACCGCACCACGGCGATTCGTCCATCCGGCCCAAGGCTTTTCTCGATCTTGACGAACTCCTTCATGGGACGCCTCCGAAGCTGAATTTCGCCTGATCGTAGCGCACATCAGGCGTCACGAATATGGGACCTGATGCAGCGCAACGAATGCTCGACAGGACAGGATCATTGCGCTTAATCTTTCGTGCCATGAGCCACGATCACGACCATCATCATCACGACGACCATTCGGAATTGTCCGAGACCGAGCTGCGCGTGCGCGCGCTCGAGACTGTCCTGACCGAGAAGGGCTATGTCGAGCCGGCTGCGCTCGACGCCATCATCCAGGTCTACGAGACCAAGATCGGCCCGCATAATGGCGCGCGCGTCGTCGCCAAGGCCTGGACCGATCCGGCGTTCAAGCAGGCGCTGCTGGAGGACGGCAGCCAGGCGATCGGCACGCTCGGCCATGTCAGCCGCGTCGGCGACCATCTCGTCGTGGTCGAGAATACGCCTGAGCGGCACAACATGGTCGTGTGCACGCTGTGCTCCTGCTACCCCTGGGAAATGCTGGGGTTGCCTCCGGTCTGGTACAAGGCCTCGCCCTACCGCTCGCGTGCCGTGAAGGATCCGCGCGGCGTGCTCGCCGATTTCGGTGTGAGCGTTCCGAAAGACATCGAGATCCGGGTGTGGGATTCCACCGCCGAGACGCGCTTCCTGGTGCTGCCGATGCGCCCCGCAGGCACAGAAGGCTGGAGCGAAGAGCAGCTTGCCGAGCTCGTGACGCGCGACTCCATGATCGGGACCGGATTCCCCAGGGCGCCCGGAGCTCCGTCGTGAACGGTGTGCACGACATGGGCGGCATGGACGGCTTTGGAAAGGTCGAGCCGGAGCCCAACGAGCCTGTCTTCCATGAAGAATGGGAGTCCCGGGTGCTGGCGATGGTGCGCGCGATGGGCGCGGCCGGCGCCTTCAACATCGATACCTCGCGCTTCTATCGCGAGACGATCCCGCCACATGTCTATCTCTCCAGCTCCTACTACAAGAAGTGGTTCCTCGGCCTCGAGGAGATGCTGATCGAGAAGGGCTACCTCACCCGGGAGGAAGTCGCCGCGGGCCATGCCAAGAAGCCCGGCAAGGCCCTCAAGCACGGCAAGTTCGATCTCGGTCAGGTCGAGCGCATCATGGTACGCGGCAAGTTCGCCCGCCCTGCTCCAGCGCCGGCAAAATTCAAGATCGGCGACCGCGTGCGTGCCAAGAACATTCATCCGACCACGCATACGCGGCTGCCGCGCTATGTCCGCGGCCATGTCGGCGTGGTCGAGCTCAATCACGGTTGCCACGTGTTTCCCGACACGGCGGCGATGGAGCGCGGCGAGAACCCGCAATGGCTCTATACCGTCGTGTTCGAAGGCCGGGATCTCTGGGGCGCGGATGGTGATCCGACCCTGAAGGTGTCGATCGACGCGTTCGAGCCCTATCTGGATCCGGCGTGATGAGCAGCAGCGCTGCCGCCGCAGCGACGGCGGCGATTCCAAGCATTCCGCGTGACGACGATGGCCCGGTGTTCCGCGCGCCCTGGGAAGCGCAGGCCTTTGCGATGGCCTTGAGCCTGCATGATCGCGGCGTGTTCACCTGGCCCGAATGGGCCGCAGCCCTCGCCGATGAGATCAAGCGCGCGCAGGCCGCGGGCGACCCTGATACGGGCGAGACCTACTATCTGCACTGGCTCGCCACTCTGGAAGGCCTCGTCGCAAGCAAGGGCGTCGCGTCGATGGACACGCTGCACCGCTATCGCGACGCCTGGGACCATGCGGCGGACCGCACGCCGCACGGCAAGCCGATCGAGTTGCGGCCGGAGGATTTTGCGCGGTAGTTGCCTCACCCGTCATTGCGAGCGCAGCGAAGCAATCCAGAATCCCTCAAAGGCGGCAGTCTGGATTGCTTCGTCGCATCAGCGCAAAATTGCTACGCAATTTTGTCGCGGGCTCCTCGCAATGACGGCGGAGCGAGACGCAGCTACTTGGCCGCCACAAACTCCCGCCACCCCTTCGCCCGCAGGCTGCACGCCGGGCACTCGCCGCAACCGTAACCCCAATCATGCTGCGCGCCGCGTTCGCCGAGATAGCAGGTGTGGGACTGCTCGCGGATCAGATCGACCAGCGGGTCGCCGCCAAGGTCATGGGCGAGCTTCCATGTCGCCGCCTTGTCGATCCACATCAGCGGCGTGTGCAGCTCGAAGGATCTTGCCATCCCGAGCGAGAGCGCTGATTGCATGGCGCGGATGGTCTCGTCGCGGCAATCGGGATAGCCGGAATAATCGGTCTCGCACATGCCGCCGACGATGTGGGTGATGCCGCGCCGATAGGCCAGCGCCGCAGCAAAGGTCAGGAACACGAGATTACGGCCGGGCACAAAAGTGTTCGGCAGGCCATCGGCGCCCATGGTGATCGCGACATCGCGCGTCAGCGCCGTCTCGGACACCGCGGCCAGCGTCGGGATCGACAGGGTGTGGCTCTCGCCGAGCTTTGAGGCCCAATCGGCGCGCAGGCCCTTGATGCCCTCGAACAGGCGGTCGCGGCAATCGAGCTCGACGGCGTGGCGCTGGCCATACTCGAACCCCAGCGTCTCCACGCGCGCGAAGCGGCTGAGCGCCCAGGCAAGGCAGGTGGTGGAATCCTGACCTCCGGAGAACAGCACCAGCGCGGTTTGTGATGAATATGCGTCGCTCATGGGCCGCGCTTTAGCACCGCGGAACGAATCAGCCAATCGGTGGAAATCGACCTGTTCCGCAGGCCGACGCTGGGAACGGCGGCCCGCTTTTGGCATAAGCTTTTTGGACCCAGGAGACTGCCCAGCAATGACCCCTTCCCGCGACATTTCCCGCCTGATCGAGATCATGGCGGCGCTGCGCACGCCAGTGACCGGCTGCCCCTGGGACCTCGAGCAGGATTTTTCGACCATCGCGCCCTACACGATCGAGGAAGCCTATGAGGTGGTCGACGCCATCGACCGCGGCGATCTCGACGACCTCCGCGAAGAGCTCGGCGACCTCCTGCTGCAGGTGGTGTTCCACGCCCAGATGGCTGAGGAGCAGAACGCGTTCTCCTTTGGCGATGTCGTCGAGGCCATCACGCGGAAAATGATCCGGCGCCATCCCCATGTCTTCGCCGACAAGGAGGGCAACCTCGCCTCCTCCCACGTCAAGGAGGTCTGGGATCGCATCAAGGCCGAGGAGAAAGCCGAGCGTGCCGCGCGCAGGCCGCCGGAGGCGACGCCGCCGCACAAGTCGTTGCTGTCAGGCGTCAAGGCCGGCCAGCCGGCGCTGACGCGCGCGATGGAGCTGCAGCGCAAGGCCTCGACCGTCGGCTTCGACTGGAACGACCCGCGCGCGGTGCTGGCAAAAATCCGCGAGGAAGCCGACGAGATCGAGGCCGCGCTCGACCGCGACGACAAGCAGGAGATCGCGGAGGAGACGGGCGACCTCATGTTCGCCCTCGTCAACCTCGCCCGCCATGTCGATGCCGATCCGGAAGCCGCGCTGCGTGCGACGAATGCGAAATTCGAGCGGCGCTTTGCCTATATCGAGCGCGCCCTGGAGGCAAAGGGACGGACGCTGGAGCAGGCGTCGCTTGAGGAGATGGATGCGCTGTGGAATGAGGCGAAGGATGAGACGAAGCCAGCATCAGAAGGACGCAAGGAAGCCCGCCGCTAGCCTTGCGGAATTCACTGGTCGTCTTTGATCCCGAGATAGGTCAGCACCTTTTCCCGGTTCAGCGATCGGGGGGATCTCTCAAGCCATCAAATCGTCACGACAGACAGTCTAGAGTTGAGTAATATAGGCCGTGCAGCCGCAACCCATGGCAGGTGAGTGCGATGCCCCTGAAGCAATATTCGGTCCTCAAGGGACGTCCGATCGCGATGCGCTTCGGCACCGGACAGTCGCCGCACTATCAGGTCCATATCGTGGCCGACAACACGGATTTCCGCATCGCCGTCAATGTGCAGTCAGCCGACGGAAGCGAAGTCGAGTACCTGGTCCGATCGCACTTCGTCCATCCGATCACCGACCAGCTCTCAGCGCTGCCTGAGGGCCTGCACCCGCAGCCACCGAAACCGGGCAGCATGGCGCTGGACTTCATTCGCGGCAATCTGATGCAGCCGCAGGAGATGGTCCCGCTGCCATTGTCCGCGCCCGGACCGGACAATGACCTCAACGATAAGCTCAACCAGTTCGTCCAGCGCGCGCTCTCGAACGAAAGCGCGATGGTGTACGCATTCGGCGACACGTGGGGGCCGGAGACGAAGGCGGACAATTATTTCGGTTTCCGGCCGGGCCGCGGCATTCACGACATCCACATGAATCAGGGAAACCCGAGCGGACAGTTTTCCGGCGACAACGGGCCGTGGCAAGACGGCGGGCTCGTATTCGAGTTCCCGGATCAGAAGCTATGGACGGCGGTCTTCCTCAAATTCCAGACGCAGGCCTGGCACACCGACGACAAGACCGGCAATCCCATCGATCTCGGCGGAGGCAAGCCGCCGAAGCCCACCGATCCGACAACTCCCCCGACCGGGGAATCGCCCGATGGCCTCGTGCGCATCATTGCAGCGCTCGTCAACGCCGTGAAGACGCCAGAGCGGGAGGTCGTCACGCTGCTCAATACGGCCGATCGCGACATCGAACTCACCGGCTGGATGCTCGCCGATAAGCAGAAGAACAACATGGTCCTGTCAGGAACGATCGCGGCCGGCGGCACGCTTGCCGTCGTCGTGCAGAAGCCGATGGAATTGTCCAACAAGGGCGGCATCATTTCGTTGCTGGACGAGAATGGGATCAAGATCCACGGCGTCGCCTATACCAAAGCGCAGGCGAAAACGCCGGGCCTGACGATTCCGTTCTGATGTCTCAATAGATTTGCTTCGCTCCATCCGGCCTACGAAGGCACGCTGGATTACATGGCGTGATGCGGCACCGCGTCGAACCGCGACACGACGATATCCCGCTTGGTTTCATCCACTCGCACGGTCATGTCGAAGCGGCCGTCGTGCAGCTCCTTGGCGAGAACCTCGGAATTGCGATGTAGCCAGCTGATGCCGGCGCCGTCAGAGGCGTCAATCGAGAGATCGAACGTGGTGCGTTTGGCCGCAAGTCGTTCCTCGATCGCGGCGAGCAGCGCATCGATCCCCTCGCCTGACACGGCGGAGACCAGCATCGCGGGATGATCTTCCGGCCGGCGCGCTGCAATGTTCAACAGCGCTTCGCGCTTATCAGGTTCGTAGCGGTCGATCTTGTTCCAGACCTCGATGATGCGGCCGCTGTCATCAGGGTTTATGCCGAGCTGGCGCAGCACGGCATCGACGTCGCTCTGCTGGGCCTCCGCGTCTTCGTGCGAGATGTCGCGGACGTGCAGGATGACGTCGGCTTCCAGCACCTCCTCCAGCGTGGCGCGGAAGGCGGCAACGAGCTGGGTCGGCAGGTTGGAGATGAAGCCGACGGTGTCCGATAGCATCGCCTTGCCGCCATGCGGCAGCGTGAGCGCGCGCAGGGTGGGATCGAGCGTGGCGAACAGCATGTCGGCGGCCTGGACGTCGGCGCGGGTCAGGCGGTTGAACAGCGTCGACTTGCCGGCATTGGTATAGCCGACCAACGCGACCACGCGGTACGGCACGCGCTGGCGGCCGGCGCGATGCAGGCGGCGCGTCGCCTGCACCTTCTTCAGCTCGCTTTCGAGCTTGGTGATGCGCTCCTGGATCAGGCGGCGGTCGGCCTCGATCTGCGTCTCGCCAGGACCGCCCATGAAGCCGAAGCCGCCGCGCTGGCGTTCGAGATGGGTCCACGACCGCACCAGACGCGAGCGCTGATAGTTGAGATGCGCGAGCTCGACCTGGAGCGAGCCCTCCTTGGTCTTGGCGCGGCGGCCGAAGATTTCCAGGATCAAGCCGGTGCGGTCGAGCACCTTGGCCTGCAATTCCTTCTCGAGATTGCGCTGCTGGATCGGCGCCAGCGCGCAATCCATCACCACGAGCTCGACGTCGAGGCTCTTGGCGAGTGCGGCGATCTCCTCAACCTTGCCCTTGCCGATATAGGTCGCGGGCCGGATCTGGTTGATCGGCGCGATGATCGCATCGGCAATGACGAGGTCGATCGCGCGCGCGAGGCCCGCAGCTTCATCGAGCCGGGCCTCGGCGTCGCGTTGAACATGACTCTCCGATTGCGCGTCGGCACTTCCCGCACGCGCTCGCAAATAGGGGCCGACGACAAGCACCCGCCCCGTTTGCTTAGCCCCAGCCGACCGTGGACGGTCGGCCTCCCCGTCGAAATTCCGGGGTTCCAATCAGATCACTCTCAAGCCGGCTGATCCTCGCCGCCTTCGAACAGCTGGATCGGAGCGCCCGGCATGATGGTCGAGATCGCGTGCTTGTAGACCAGCTGCGAGTGACCGTCGCGCCGAAGCAGCAAACAGAAATTGTCGAACCAGGTCACGATGCCCTGGAGCTTTACTCCGTTGACCAGAAAGATCGTCAGTGGCGTTTTGGTTTTGCGAACGTGATTGAGGAAGGTGTCCTGTAGGTTTTGTGCGCGGTCTGCCGCCATTGTTTTTTTCTCGCTTTGAGTTTCTTTTTATTGCGCCCGGGAGCGGCCCTGTTTTCAAAATTGGGCCTTCTTCCGGTCGCCGCTCCTCATGAGATCCCCCTCGGAGGAACGGCTGGCCGATTAGAGGACAGGTGGACATTTTAGGCAAGCCGCTTCGCGCGGCACAACGCGCCCTATTTCTCCGAAAAACTACGGAAATAGATGATTTTTCTCAGATATCACGCAAGAGCGGCCGCGACGTCGGGCCTTAGCCAACTCCGAGCGCTTTCAACTTCCGGTGTAGTGCCGACCGTTCCATGCCAACAAACTCGGCCGTACGAGAAATATTTCCTGAGAAACGGCTGATCTGGGCAATCAAATAGTCGCGCTCGAACACTTCGCGTGCCTCTCGCAGCGGCAGGCCCATGATGTGCTCGCCATTGTTGCTGGTCGGCATCGCCGGCACCATCGAGCCGACGTCCTGGGGCAGCATGTCGGCGGTGATGATCACCTCCGGACCGCCCGCGGCCAGAATCATGACTCTCTCAACGTTGTTGCGAAGCTGGCGCACATTGCCCGGCCAGACATGCGATTGCAGCACCGCCATCGCGTCCTGGCCGATCTGGCGCTTGGGCAGGCCGCTGCCGGCCGAGATCTGCTCCATGAAATAATCGATCAATTCAGGAATGTCCTCGCGCCGCTCCGACAGCGCGGGCACGCGGATCGGCACCACCGAGAGACGGTGATAGAGGTCCTCGCGGAAATGGCCGGCCGCGATCTCCTCCTCGAGATTGCGCGCGGTCGACGAGATGATGCGGACGTCGACTTGCACCTTGGCGGTGCCGCCGACGCGCTGGAACGACTGCTCCACCAGCACGCGCAGAATCTTGTTCTGGGTCTCGCGTGGCATGTCCGCGATCTCGTCGATGAACAGCGTGCCGCCATGGGCTTCCTCGAGCGCACCGGGCTTGCGCGGATGCTCGCCATTGGACTGCTCGACGCCGAACAGCTCGTGCTCCATGCGCTCGGGCGTGATCGCCGCAGCATTGATGACGACGAACGGACCGTCAGCACGACCCGAGGCCGTATGCAGCGTGCGCGCGGTCAGTTCCTTGCCGGCGCCGGCGGGACCGACGATCAGGATGCGGCTGTTGGCCTTGGCCGCGCGCTCGATGGTCTGGCGCAGCTGGTTCATGCTCGGCGAGCGGCCGACCAGCGAGCTTGCGCTCGGCGCGAGCTGCTTCAGCTCCTTGACCTCGCGCTTGAGGCGCGAGTTTTCCAGCGCTCTGGTGGCGACCAGAATGAGACGGTCGGCCTTGAACGGCTTCTCGATGAAATCATAGGCGCCGCGCTTGATCGCGGCGACGGCGGTCTCGATGTTGCCGTGACCGGAGATCATCACCACAGGCAGATCGGCATTATCCTTCTTGACCTGCTCCAAGAGCTGCAGGCCATCGAGCTTGGAGCCCTGCAGCCAGATGTCGAGGAACACCAGATGCGGCCGGCGGTTGGCGATTTCGGCCAGCGCCGAGTCGCTGTCGCGCGCGGTCCTCGTGACAAAACCCTCGTCTTCGAGGATGCCCGCAACGAGATCCCGAATATCGGCCTCATCATCGACAATCAGAATTTCACTTGCCATGGGTCGCGCCTGTCTTCTCAGCTACCTGTTGAGGCTTCGATTTTCGTTGAATCATTGGTCTTTTCAGCCGGCTCTTTGGTTTCGGCCGCCGGCACTTTTGTTTCCTGCGCCGTAACGGAATCCCTGGCAGACTCTGCCGCCGATTGCCTGATTTCGGGCGTGGTTGCGTCCTTGGCCGTATCAGTTACCACTGGCACAGGCTCGGCTCCTTCGGCCTTCTTGGCCTGTCCGGAGATCGCAAAGCGCATCCGCATCCAGGCGCCGCGCTGGCCTTCGCGGAAGTCGGAGGCATCCTTCAGCTCGATGCGACCGCCATGGTCCTCCAGCACGCGGCCGACGATGGCAAGGCCAAGGCCGGTGCCCTTGGCGCGCGTCGTCACGTAGGGCTCGAGCAGCCGCGAGCGCGCGACCTTGGGCAGGCCAATGCCGTTGTCGATGACGTCGATCAACACGTCCTCGCCCTCGCGCGACACCACGACGTCGATGCGGCCCTTGCCGAGCTCTTCCGGCGGGACCTGCTCGATCGCCTCGGTCGCGTTCTTGACGATGTTGGTGACCGCTTGCGAGATCAGCCGGCGGTCGAACTGGGCGCGCAGCGGATCTTCTCTGAACTCGGCCTCGATATCGAGCTCGGGATGGGCGACCTTCATCAGGAACACCGCCTGCCGCACGGTGTCGGCGACGTCCTCACCTTCCATGACGGGTTTCGGCATCCGCGCAAAGCGCGAGAATTCGTCGACCATGCGCCTGATGTCGTCGACCTGACGCACGATGGTATCGGTGCACTGGTCGAAGATCTGCTTGTCCTTGGCTTCGGTGATGTCCTTGCCGAACTTGCGGCGGATACGTTCGGCCGAGAGCTGGATCGGCGTCAGCGGGTTCTTGATCTCGTGGGCAATGCGGCGCGCGACATCGCCCCAGGCCGAGGTGCGCTGGGCCGAGACCAGCTCGGTGATGTCGTCGAGCGTGATGATGTAGCTGTCGTGCGGCTGGTTCTTCTCGGCGCTGACACGAACCGACAGATTGCGCTCGGTGCCGTCGCGCGTGATCGTGATCTGGCCTTGCACCAGGCGCTGAGTCCCTTCCCGCGACGCCTTCATCATCTCGTCGAGCTCGGGCAGCACGTCGGAGAGCGGATGGCCGAGCGTCTCGGCCTCGGAATGCCCGATCAGCTTCTCGGCGGAGCGGTTGAGGATACCGACGCTCCCCGAGGTGTCGACGCCGATGATGCCGGCGCTGGCCGACGACAGCACGGCCTCGATGAAGCGACGGCGGCTGTCGATGAGATCGCTGGCATTGACGAGCTCGTCGCGCTGGCTGCGCAATTCCTGCGTCATCTTGTTGAAGGTCTCGCCAAGCTGGGCGAGGTCGCCTTCCGATTTGTGCACCTGCACCTTCACATGGAGGTCGCCGGTCGAGACGGTGTGGGCTGCGTTCATCAACCGTCGGATCGGCGCCACCAGCGAGTTGGCGAAGTTGAGCCCGATCAGCACCGAGGCCATCAAAATGGTCAGCGCGATCACCGCGAACATCAGCGCGAAGGCGACCTGGATTCCGAGCTTGCGCGACTCAATCTGGGCATATTCGGCAACGCTCAGCTCGGTCTGTCTGAGTTGCGCGACGACCCTTGGATCAAGAGGGCGCGCGACGTAGAGGAAGGTATCGGTGAAGCCCTTGAGCCTGATCACGGCTGCCACCAGATTTTGATCGGGCAGAACCGCGATTTCGGGCTCGTTCTCGTTGACGTTCTGAAGAAACTCCGGCGCAGGCGGCGCGAAGGTGAGCGGGACACCGCCGGTTTCCGCCGACAGGATCGGATTGGCGTCCTTGCCCATCAGCATCGCGCCCGGCAGGTTACGTGCCGCTGCGCTCGAGGTCAGCAGTTGCAGGAACGACTGCCGATCCTGGTCAAACAGCAGCGGAACGCGCGAGATGTCGTTGGCCATGCCGAGAATGTCGCCGCGGATCACTTGCGCGTGCTCCTGCATGTAGGCGCGTGCGATGATCAGCGAATTCTGGATGACTTCCTTGGTCGGTCCAGAGAACAATCGGTCGAGGCCTCGTTCGATCGTGACGTTGGCGACTACGGAAACAAGCACCGCCGGCAGCACGGCGACGATCGAGAACAGACTGACGATCTGCACGTGCAGCCGCGCCGCCGCCCGCCCGCGCCGGCGGGCCTGGATCATCTGCCAGACTTCGCGGACAATGATCCCGATCAGGAGCAGGATGGTGCCCGCATTGATCGCCAGGAAGGAGCTGACGACCTCCCGAGTTGGCTCGATGCTGGTCAGGCCAGTTAAAACCAGGAAGGTCAGAAGCGCCGACAGCAATGCGAGAGCCACGGCAAACGGGCCCAGCCAGCGCCTTACCGACCAGCGCCGGGGCTCTTCGGCTGGGGCCGAGTCAAAGGATGCGGCCGAGGTATCTGCGCTGGTCATTCCGGCAATGGGTGCTGAATACGGGGTCCGCTTGGGCGGAGACTGATGTATTCGTACCACATTGTTGCTAAGACGCGACAGTGTCAAATAGCCACGTGATCTCAGTAGCTTGCCGAATTCAACTTCTTCTTTTAGCCATGATTTCCCAAAACGGAGAAGCCGGGATTCGAGTGCTCCTCGCGGCAGGGCCCCTCGCCGGCAGCTGCTCACGGAACCAGCCCCGTCCGCCATGACCTGCGAGCCCGCGGTCCGCGCCAGATCAATTCCCGGCCTGCCGTGAGACTCCCGCGACCCGGTAGGACATTCCTTGACTTGGGTGACGTCAGCTGATTGCCACGGCGCTGCCAGCTCAATCCTGCTTGCGCCGATCGAGGCGTTTTCGCTGAGCCTTCATACGCCTGATCTCCTCGTTCAGCTCGTCGGTCTTTGCCTCGAGCCGTTGATCTCTCGACACCTGCTGATCGGCGCTGCGCAGCTTCTCGATGGTCTTTTCGACCGAGAGCTTCCTGATTTCAGCCATGACCTTCTCCAACCGGGTGATGTGGCTCAGATTTTGGTACCGAACATGGCGCTCGCCGCCTTCATCGCGGACTCGCCCATGGTCTTGGCCTGGTCGGTGAGCGCGCGCATCTGGTCCTGGAAGAACTCGGATTGAATCTTGAGCGCATCCTGCACGTCCTGGGCCTGGATGAGCTTTTCGCCGAGATCGAACGTCGCCGAGACGTTATGCTGCATGCGGGCGCAGATCTCCTTTGCCTGACCGGCAATCGGCAAGGACGAAGAGCCAAGCCCCTTCTCCAGAAGGTCAAAGTATTCCGCATTCGCCTTGCGCAAGCGTCCGAGCGTTTCTCCGAGCATCGTTCGGATTGCTTCTGCGGATGGGTTGATCTCAGCCATGGCCTCTCTCCTGTGGTTATGCAGCAAGTCCCCCGAAGCAGGCGCCGAAATAGCCGGCATAGAGCGCCGGCATTTCCAGGTTCATCGAATGTCCGATCCGGGGCACGATCACGAGGCGGCAGTCCGGCATCGCTTCTGCCATCGTGCGTAGGTCAGCCGGCGGGATCCAGCCGTCCCATTCGCCCCACAGCACCAGATGCGGATGCCGCAGCTCTTTCATACGGCGCTCGAGCTCGCGGCTCTCTCTTTCCCGCGTCAGATTGATCGGCGTCCCGATCCAGATGCCTTCCGAGACGCCAAAGGTCTGGTCAATGATGCGGTCGAACAGCGCCTGGATCTCGCCCAGGCCTTCGCGGAAGCGAGGCACGGCGTTCGGCGCCATGCTGTCTGGTACGAACAGCGAGGAAGCCGCGGTCGCCATGACCGTCCGCGTCAGCTCCTTATTCGCCATCATCGCCCGAAACAGGCCGATCTGATCGGCATTGAAGGCCATGCCGAGCGGCGTCACCGGATCGAGCGCGAACACGCGGCCAAAGCGCTGGGGCTGCGCCAGCAGCATGCGCGCCGCAATGATGCCGCCGGTCGAATGCGTGGCGAGATGGCAATAGCCGATCCCCAGCGCATCGAGCGCGGCGATCATGTCATCGGCGTGCTGCTGCATGGAATAGTTTGAATAGTCTGTCGCAGGCTTCGGCCGATCGCTGTCGCCGCAGCCGCGCCAGTCGATGCCGATGACACGGAGGCCCGAGGGAAACAGCGGTGCGGCGAGCTCGATCCAGTCCTTGCTGGCGAGATTGCCGTGGATGAAGACGACGGTGACGTCGCCCTGTCCCCACTCCCGCCAGCCAAGCTGGACTTCTCCCGCCTGCACCCGTGGCATCAACCGATCCTATTTGTTCAAGCCAGCCGTGGGCGCAGCGCCAGGCGGGGTCGGCGCCACGGGGATGGCCGAGGCGACGGCGCCCTTGATCATGCGGTCGGTGCCCAGTGGCGATGATGTGTCCACGCGTCCCTTGATCACGAAGTCGACGACATCGGCGGAATACTCCACCGGGTTGTCGGTGTGGATGAAGTGCCCCGTCTCTGGATAGATCTTGAGCATCGGCCGGTTGCCGGCATTGGTCATGCGCGACATGAACGGCGTGATGACGTCGCGTCCGAGATCCGTCAGTCCGTTGAAGGCCGGCGTCGGAATGAACGGTTCCTTGTCGCCGAACGCGAGGAAGATCGGCGCCTTGATCTCCGTGACCCGCTCGTAGAGGTTCTTCGGATCATCCTGCTGAAGCTCGGATCCGATTGTGTAGATGTCGAAGATGAAGACGTTGCACCATTGTTCGAGCTCCTTGGGGTTGCCCTTGGTGAGCCCGACGCGCTGCTCGGTATGGAAGCGCGCATACTCGCTGTCACTGAAGAAGTAGCCGCTCTTCGCCGCCGACACCACGCCGGTGTCGGGATCACGCTTCTTGAAATAGAAGAAGTCGCGGATGCCCTGCTCGTCACGGGCCTTCTCAGCAGCCAGGATGCCAGTCTGGTCCCAGATCTGCCTCCACTTGTCGAAGTCGCGGCCGAGACCCGGCTGGAACAAAGGTGCTTTCTTATCCTTCGCAATGGTGATGTCGCGCGGGTATTCCTCGAGTCCTGAAGGCGCTTCGAGTGCAAGCCCCTGCACCGCGTCCGGCCAGGTCAGTGCATAGCCCATCACGAACTGGCCGCCGAGCGAGTGGCCGAGATAATAGGCCTTCTTGACACCGAGCTGGTTGACAACGAGATCGTAGATGGTCTCGCGCATGTCCTGCATGGTGCGCGCCGGGCTCTTGTCGAGATTGCCCGGCCCCGACATGCCGTAGCCCGGCAAGTCAGGAACGATCACGCGCAGGCCGCTGCGCAGCGCGTATTGCATGATGTTGCCGTAGTGCCCGCCGAAGGCGCCCTTTCCGTGGATGATCACGAGCACCTTCGGGTCAGTATCGGTGCCGGCATACTCATCCATGTAACCGATCTGCCAGGTATTGCCGATCTTGTCTTTGGCATTGGCGTATTTGACCGGATAAGGATAGGTCACGAAATCCTTCCAGAAGGATTTGCCCGGATCGATCTTTTCGGCGACGCCCGGAACACGATAATTTTTGTCGACAAACAACTGGGCGCGATCGAGCGCCGCCACATCGTCCATGAAGGCGACGAACTTGGGATCGTTCTTGCGCTGGTTGATGATCGGGAACACGCCGTAATGGGCGACCGGGCTTTCCTGCGCGATCAGGTCTGCCCCCGGCACGCGATCGACAGCCTTCTGTGCCAGCTTGAAGTTGAGCCAGAGATCGTTGGTGATGTGCATCACCAGCGTGCGCGCCTGGATACGGCCGAGATAGGGATTGATGTTGTGGGTCTCGCCGACCCGATTGCGCCAGACGAGATCGACGGCGTCATAGAGCTTGGCGCGGTTAGTGACATTCAGGCCCGCCTTCTCGTTCGGGGGATCCCAGTAGAAGATTTCAGGCTGGACGGCCTTCCAGTCCTGGGTCGTGCGAAAGGCAAAATCGTATCCGGTCATTCCCAGGATCGACCAGCCGAACGCGACGCCCGGCACCGGATGCTTCTCCTTGGGGAGCTTGTAATAGTCACCCTTGGTCGCCTGCCAGACCGGGTCGCCCTCGATCGCCGCCGTCATCATCTGGAAGGTCCAGTTACCGACAGGGTCGTCGCCGTCTGACTGCGTCGTGCCGCCGATCGGCATCAGCGCGTTGATATATTCCGGATGCATCACGCCCCAGACATAGGTCTGCGTGCCGCCCATGGAGACGCCGGTCACGAGCGCAACGCGCGCGACCTTCAGCTCGTCCCGTAGCAGGCGATAGTTCGCCTGCACCATGTCGTAGTAGCTGTATTGCGGAAACTTGATGCCAAGACCGTCTGACGGCTTGCTCGCACCCCAGGTGCCGAGCGGATCGACCATGATGACGTAGTAGCGGTCGGTGTCGATCGGCCGGCCCGGGCCGATGATCGGAACACTGCCCGAGAGTGGCGCGCCCTTGACCCACTGCTCATACATGTCCGTGGAGTCGCCGGAATAGTAGGAATTGACGACGACGGCATTGGTGATTTCGCCCGCGGCATTGCGCCGCGCGTTGCCGATCGCGATGTAACTGGTGCGAAGCTTGCCTGCGCCGAGCGATTCCAGCGTGACGCCGCCCTCGCCGCCAAACTCCCATTTGGCGCGATCGGACAGGTCATATTTGCCGCCCAGCCTGAAGTTCGCGATCTCGTAGGTCTTCTTCAAACCATCATGTTGCACTTGCGACGAACGCCGCGTGAAAGGTTGTGCAACTGCCAGCGACATGCCGACGAGCAGCAGGATGAGGCCGACGAAACCGCGCCTTACGAATCCTCTCCCGATCATGATGGAGTCCTCCTCCCTTGCGCATTTTGACGGAACGCTAGGCAGGCCGATCGGGCGAGCTTTGATCTAACTCAATGGAATGCGTCCCGTCGGATGAAGGATCGCGCAATCAAAACCTGCTGGCGAACGCAATGCCCTTCCTCAGTCATGGCTCGTACCGGATTCGCTATGAGCTCGACGGTCCGGCCGACGCGCCGGCCTATGTGCTCGTCAACGGGCTCACACAATATGCCGAGCTGTGGGCGGCCTATCGTGATGCTCTGCTGGCCCGGCACTTTCGCGTCGCCACATTTGACCTGCTTGGCCAGGGCGTCTCGGACAAGCCGGCGCTCTTCATCAATCAGGACGATCATGTCGCCGTGCTTCACCAACTGATCAGCGCGCTCGGCGACGGACCCGTCTTCCTCAGCGGCATCAGTTTCGGCGGCCTGATCGCGCTGCGCTATGCCATCGAACACGGCAAGCGTCTGTCCGGGCTGGTGCCGATGAGCTGCTTTGCCGAGCTGTCGCCGCAGCTGCTCTTGATCGGCAACGCACTGCGTACCGGCCTCATCCTCGGTGGCACCAGTTACCTCCAGGACCTGCTGCTGCCAATGAACCTGTCTGACCAATGGCTGGAACCGCTGCTGGACAAGCTCGACAGCGTCAAGCGGCAGGGTTGGCTCGTCAACGACGTCTATGCGCTGCAAAACCTGATGGAGTCCTTTCTCGACTTCCATCCGATCACCTCGCAGCTTTCGTCCATCGCCGTCCCGACCATGATCCTGAATGGCGAATTCGACTTCCTGACTCCCCGCTCCCTGCACGAGACGCTTCGCGTCGAAATCCCCGACAGTGCGTTGGTGATCATTCCGGAGGGCTATCACGCCTTCACCCTCGAGAAGGGAGCGCTCACCGCAGATCTGCTCGCGCGCTTTGCCGAGGACGTGCTGGCCGGGCGCTGGAAGGGCAACAAGGCGGTCTTGATTGCGCCCGACGAGCCCGGCGGCGAGCTTTCGCCGTTTCCGGCCGGCTACGACCATCTGCGCGCGATTCCCGTGCAGAGGCCCTCGCCATGAGCAGCTTCCTCGGGCCGCTCGACGCTGACGGTCGTGTGCCGCCGCACCAGCAGACGCGCGTGGCTGCTTTCCTGATCTCGGCGCATGGCGCGCTCGCACGGCAATTCGCGCTGGCGCTGCCGTTACGGATCGAGGCCGCCTGGCAGACCGAATTGAACGCCCAGTTCTACCGCGAGTCCGAGATCGTCTCGTTGCTCCAGCGCGCGACCACCTGGGTGCCGGATATCGCCCTGGGCTACATGGCCGCTTCGTGGGAGACGACCTGGCTTCCTCCGGCAATCGAATTGACCGGGGATCGCAGTCTTGCGCCTGCCGTCCATCTGGCCACGCTTGCGCATGCCGTTCATGCCGCCATCCGCCCGGCAGCGCTGCTGCCGACCGAGGCCAGCCCGGCTGATCCCTTCGTCCTGGCGTTGCGTCGCATCGAGTTCGAGAGCGGCCGCTTGCTCCAGGCGCAAATCCTGTTCCTGAAAAGGCCTGAGCTCGTGCCCTTCCGCGATGCCGTCAGCGCGACGCTGGAGCAGCGGCACAATGAGATGCGCAGGCTCTGGCGCGAGATGTTGGCGAGCATCGGCATCGACATACGCGAATGATCGGAAGCCTTGACGCAGATCAACGATGGAAATCTGCCGTCCCGGAACATTCCTCCAACACCATGTCCGCTCCTGCCGATCGGAGTTCCATCGATGAAGGCCGTTTCCATCGAAGAAGCCGTTGCGATGATCCCCGCCGGGGCAAGCCTCATGGTCGGAGGTTTCATGGGCGTTGGAACGCCGGAACGTCTGCTCGACGAACTCGTGCGGCAGAAGAAGACCGGGCTAAGCCTGATTTGCAATGATGCAGCCACCCCGGGCAAGGGTGTCGGCAAGCTGTTCGATGCGGCGCTGGTCGCTCGCTTGACTGCCACCCATATCGGCCTCAATCCCAAGGCGCAGCAACAGATGCTGGCGAACCAGATCGCCGTCGATCTCGTCCCGCAGGGTACTTTCGTCGAGCGCATTCGCGCAGGCGGATGCGGTCTCGGCGGCGTTCTGACCCCCACCGGAGTCGGCACGTTGGTTGCCGAAGGCAAGCGTGAGATCGAGGTCGACGGCAAGCCATTCCTGCTGGAGACCGCTCTGCGAGCGCAGTTCGCGCTGGTGCATGCATTCCTCGCCGACTATCTCGGCAACCTCGCCTACGCGCTGACGTCGCGCAATTTCAATCCCGTCATGGCGATGGCCGCCGATACCGTCATCGTCACCGCGGAGAACATCGTGCCCGTCGGAGTTATCGCGCCCGATCACGTCGTGACGCCGGCACCGCTTGTCGACTACCTCATCACCAACGGGTGACACATGGACCCGCAGATCATCATCGCCCGGCGCGTCGCCAAGGAGCTGAGAAGCGGCAACCTCGTCAATCTCGGGATCGGAATCCCGACGCTGGTCGCAAATTACGTTCCAGCCGATCTCAAAGTGTTCTTCCAATCCGAGAACGGCTTGATCGGCACCGGCCCAATTCCGGAGCAAGGCCTGGAGCACCCGACGCTCACGGACGCTGGCGGCCGTCCGATCAGTGCGCTGCCGGGCGCTGCGACCTTCGACAGCGCGATGTCGTTTGGGCTGATCCGCGGCGGCCATGTCGATATCACCGTTCTCGGAGGCCTCCAGGTTGATGCGCACGGCCATCTCGCCAACTGGATGATCCCGGGCAAGATGGTGCCCGGCATGGGCGGCGCGATGGATCTCGTGACGGGCGCCAAGCGCGTCATCGTCGCCATGCAGCATGCGGCCAAGGGCAAGTCCAAGATTGTCGCCAAATGTACGCTGCCGCTGACCTCGGCGCGGCCCGTGAATCTGGTGGTCACCGACATGGCCGTGATCGGCTTTCCCGACGGCAAGGCAACACTGCTGGAAACCGCTCCCGGCGTCACCGTCGGCGAGGTCCTGGCGGTGACCGAAGCCGAGCTCGCGATCCCTCAATCCGTGCTGGAAATGAAGATCTGAGGAAGCCAGGCCATGCGGATATTCAGCGACTTCAACGACATCAAATCCGCCATTGGTATCGAGATCGGCGTCAGCGACTGGGTCGAGGTGTCGCAGGATCGTATCAACCAGTTCGCGGCCGCGACCTGCGACGAGCAGTGGATCCATGTCGATCAGGAGCGCGCCAGCAAGGAGATGCCTGGCGGCAAGACCATCGCCCACGGCCTGCTCTCGCTGGCGCTGGCGCCCCTCTTCATCCGCTCCGTGATCGGCCTGAAAGGTTTGCGCAACACGCTGAATTACGGCGCCGATCGCATCCGCTATCTGGCGCCGGTTCCGGCCGGCTCAAAGCTGCGCGGCCGCGTCACAGTCGCGGAGGCCGAGGACGTGCCGCCGGATGGCCTGCGCGTCAACTATCATCTCGTCATCGAGATCGAGGGCGGCAAGAAGCCCGCCTGCGTCGCCGAGCTCATTGCCTTGCATTATCGTTGAGCGCGCTCAATCGATGATGTGATAGCCGCCATCGATATACAGCACGCTGCCGGTGATCAGCTTGGCGCCGTCGAGCGCGAGGAAAGCGGTGGCATTGCCGACATCGTCGATGCTGACGAGACTACGCGACGGCGCCTTGGATTGCGCCTTGTCCATCAGCTCGTCGAATTCGGGAATGCCCGAGGCGGCACGGGTCGCAAGCGGCCCCGGCGAGATTGCGTGGACGCGGATGCCCTTCGGACCGAGTTCCGCTGCAACATAGCGGACGGAGGCTTCGAGCGCGGCTTTCGCCACGCCCATGATGTTGTAATTCTCGACGACCATCTGGCTGCCGTAATAGGTCATGGTGAACAGCGTGCCCCCGTTCTTCATCAGGGGTTCGGCGAGATGGGCCATCCGCAAGAACGACCAGCACGACACGTCCATGGTCTTGAGGAAGCCGTCGCGACCGACGTCGACGACGCGGCCGTGCAGCGCTTCCTTGGGTGAGAAGGCGATGGAATGGAGCAGGAAATCGAGCTGTCCCCATTCCGACGCGATGCGTTCGAACACCGCCTCGGTCTGGCCTTCAGCCATGACGTCGAGCGGCATGAAGATCGGGGCTTCCAGCGCCTGCGCCAGCGGCTCGACATGCTTCCTGGCGCGATCGTTGAGATAGGTCACGGCGAGATCCGCGCCGAGCGCGCGGAACGCCCGCGCGCATCCCCAGGCGATCGACTGGTCGTTGGCGATGCCGACGATCAGCCCCTTCTTTCCCTTGAGGGCCACCTTGCTGTCCGGAAATACGGGGATCATGACACCCTCTCAGGTCTAGCGTTGTGCGATTGTCCGTTCATCAGTAGCGACAGCGTGTGCTGGGCGATCATCAGCTCCTCGTCGGTCGGAACGACATAGACGGGGATGCGGCTGTCGGCATGGGAGATCAGCCGCGCGTGGCGGGCGTTCTCGCCTGCATCCAGCACTGCGCCGAGCCATTCGAGCCTGGCTGTAACGCGCGCGCGGATCGATTCCGAGTTCTCGCCGATACCGGCTGTGAACACGAAGGCATCGAGCCCTTGCAGGGCCGCAGCCAGCATTCCGGCGTTGAGGGCGATCCGGTAGACGAAATAGTCGATCGCGAGCCTTGCTTGCGGATCGTCGCTGGCCTCCAGCTCGCGCATGTCGTTGCTGATGCCGGAGAGGCCTTTCAGGCCGCATTCGCGGTAGAGGAAGTCCTGCACTTTCGAAGGCGGCATGCCCTTTTCGGAGATCAGATAAAGCAGCACGCCTGGATCGATTTGTCCGGGTCGCGTTCCCATCGGCAGGCCGTCCAGCGCCGTGAAGCCCATGGTGCTCTCGACGCTGCGGCCGTCCATGAGCGCGCACATCGAGGCCCCGCTGCCGAGATGGGCGACGATCACGCGCTGCTTCGCGATCGCGGGCGCGACGCCCGGCAGCGTTCGGGCGATGTACTCATAGGACAGGCCGTGGAATCCGTAGCGCCTGACGCCTTCGGCGTGGAGCTGATGCGGAATGGCATAGTGATCGGCGACGGCATCATGGTTGCGGTGAAAGGCCGTATCGAAGCACGCCACCTGCGGCAGCTTTGGGAAATTCGTCAGCAACGAGCGGATCGGTGCGAGATTGTGCGGCTGGTGCAGCGGCGCCAGAGAAACAAATCGTTCGAGGCGGGACACGACGCCATGGTCGATCAGGACCGGCCGCGAATAGTCCGGGCCGCCATGCACGACGCGGTGGCCGACCGCGATGGGCGTGACCTGGAGCTCGTTGCGCAGCCAGTCTCCGGCAACGGCCATTGCCGCCGGAACATCGGGCACCGCCTCGATCGGATAGGCGCGATCGGCCAGCGACTGCCCGCTGGCACCGCCGGCACGCAGGCGCGGCCGGCTGCCGATGCCGTCCATCTGCCCCTTGATCTGCCGGCGCAGCGTGCCCTCGCCTTCGATCGAATAGACCTGGAACTTGACACTCGAGGAGCCGGCATTGACGACGAGGATCGTGTCCATGGCGGTCACGCGGCGACTGTCGGCGCCTTCTGGCGCCGGGCGGATGCGTAAAGCGCTGCGACCGCGCAGGATGCCATGCGCGCGCGCGGCGAGTCCGCGCGCGAGGTCAGCACGACCGGCACCCGTGCGCCCAGCACGATGCCCGCGCCGTCGGCCTTGGCGAAATAAGCGAGATTCTTGGCCAGCATGTTGCCGGATTCGAGATCCGGAACCATCAGGATCTGGGCTCGTCCCGCGACCTCGGAGACGATGCCCTTGACCCGCGCCGCTTCCGGATCGATGGCGTTGTCGAACGCCAGCGGGCCGTCGAGCACGCCGCCGGTGATCTGGCCGCGATCGGCCATCTTGCAGAGGGCCGCGGCCTCGATCGTGGATGGGATCTTCGAGGTGACCGTTTCGACCGCCGACAGGATCGCAACCCGCGGCGTCTTGCCGAAGCCGGCCTGGTTGTAGAGATCGATCGCGTTCTGGATGATGTCGCGCTTGGCGTCGAGATCGGGGAAGATGTTGATCGCGGCATCCGTCACGAAAATCGTCTCGGCGTAAGCCGGCACGTCCATGACGAAAACATGGCTGATGCGCCGGTCGGTGCGAAGGCCGCCCGTCTTCGCCGTGACGGCGCGCATCAGCTCGTCCGTATGCAGGCTGCCCTTCATCAGCAGCTCGCCTCTGGCGGCATGGATCAGCTCGACCCCCTTGGCCGCCGCGTCGTCGCTGTGCGCGGCGTCGACGATCTCGAATCCTGAGACGTCGAGATCGAATTTTGCGGCCGTATCCCTGATCTTTTTCTCGGGCCCGACCAGGATCGGCCGGATGATGCCCACGCTGGCGCTGTCGATGGCGCCGCGGAGTGAGGTCTCGTCGCAGGGGTGCACGACGATGGTCGGTGTCGGGGGCACGGCCTGCGCCATCGCGATCAGCCGGTCGTACTTGCTGCCGGTCTTGTGCGTCGTATCGGCCGACATCGTGTCACTCCCGTTTCCGCCAATCCGCGCTACGACGCTCTTGCCTGCGAGTCGAAAGGGGCAACGTTCGACACCGCCTCGCCCTCCCCGTCCAGGCCGAACAGCCCGGCAACACGGCTCAAGCGATTGGCGCGCTCGCCGGTGATGTCCTCGCTCGCCGACAGTACCTCGCGCATCGCCGCGAAGGCCGCGCGCCGCTGGTTCATATCGGCAGGCAACAGACCCGGAATGGCCGCCAGCGCGCCCTCCCGATCCAGCAGCAGCATGAAGAACTGCTCGCGCACCAGCATCTTGAATTCGGACAACGTCACCCGGGGGCCGGCATGGTCGCGCCTGAGCTGACGCAGCGCCTCGATGCTGCGCTCGTCCACCATGCCGCGCGCGGAGCCGACATAGAGCAGCGCGCGGATGGAGGCTTCACGGAGACCACCCTCGCCGATCTTCGCCTTCAACTCCGCAACACGCTTCGCGAGCATGACGCGATGTTCGTCCGACATCTCGCGGCGGCGTGACGGCACGGAATTGGGATCGATGCCGACTACGGCCTGGAGCGCAGGTGAGCCATAAACGTTGAGGAAGATGGTCTCGCTGAGCGCCTCCTGGGTGTCGCGCCAGCTGTCGAGCGCGTGCACGATCTGCTTCGAGATCTGCTCCTGGAAGGCCAGGAACGGATTGTCCTTCGACACCGGCCTGCGCTTCTCCTCGACGCGATCGGCGACCGCTTTCACCGCAGACATCCAGGGATTCTGGCTGCTGAATGCCTCGTACTGCATCCGCAGCGGATGCATGTTGCGCGCCCAATCCGCCACCTGCGGTGTCACCATCTTCTTGATCCAGGGCTGCACGAACTTCTGATAGGCCGCCAGATTGAGCTCGGAGACGCGCTTGGCGGCCGCGAACCGCCGCTCGTCCTCGGGGGAATTGCCGCCCATGGCCCTGATGTCGTCGAGCGTTCGTGCCTCGCAGCGCATCACCCATTGCCCCGCCGCAAGATCGGCATTGAGCGTCTCGTTGCCCCTCGCCTCGAACGTCGCCTCGTAGAGCCCGGGCGGAAGCACGTCGATCAGGTCGATGTTGCTGGAGAACTCGGCATGCTCCTTCTTAGCGACGCCGCCGGACACGAAGATGCCGAGATGGCCGATGCTGTCGTGAACGGTGTAGACGATGGTCTGACCGTAGGCCCTGATCTCGTCGACATCGGCATAACAGTCGAGGATCCAGTCAAGCGCCTGCTGCGGCGGGGTGACGTTGTCGCCCTTGGAGCAGAACACCACGATCGGCGAGCGGATGTTGCGCAGATCGACTTTCTGGCCATCAGACATCTCGATGCGGCCGGCCGCGAGATTGTTGCCGATGAACAGCTCGTCGACGATGAACTGGATCTCTTCCGCATTGAGGTTGACGTGGCCGCCCCACCAGCGCTCGAAATCGAGATATCGCTCGGCCTCGCTGTCGACCTTGGAATAGACGTTGTACTGCTTCGTCCAGAGCGTGTTCGACGGGTTCTGGTTCTCGAAATTTTGCACCAGCCAGGCGCCGTCGAACTTGCCGGCGCCGAGATCACTGGCGAGCGCGGTAAGCCAGCTTCCGCCCAACAGGCCGCCCGAATAGCGCATCGGATATTTGCCGTGGACGCCGGCCCAATAGGCGAGCGGCGCGCCGGCGATGATCAGCGGCCCGAACAGTTCCGGCCGCAGCGATGCCAGGATCATGACCGCCCAGCCGGCCTGACAATTGCCGATGACGCAGGGCTTGCCGTCCGCGTCGGGATGACGGCTGATGACAGTTTCAAGAAACTTCGCTTCGGCCCGCGCGACGCGCTCGATCGTCTGGCCCGGCATGGGTTCGGGCAGGAACCCAATGAAATAGCAGGGATGCCCCGCCCTCATCGCGACGCCGATCTCGCTGTCCGCCTTGAAACCGCCGATGCCGGGACCATGGCCTGCGCGCGGATCGACCACGACGAATGGTCGCCGGGTCATGTCGATCGTGACATCCTTGGGTGGGATGATGCGCACCAGTGCGTAATTGACGGGCTCGTCCAGCTTGCGGCCGTCCGTGATCAATTCGGCAGCATATTGCAGCACATGCGGTGCCGTTTGCGCGACATGCTCGCGATATTGGTCGCCGCGCTGGCGCATGATGTCCAAAAACAGCACGCTGCGCTGTCCGGCATCGACCAGATACTCCACGGCCGAGGCGACCAGCCCCGACATGGGACCATCAGGCAGTTTCAGATCTTCCATCGCCATCTTCGACCTCATCGTCGTCGTGCAAGGTCATTCAAGGCGAGCCCCCATCGGCCTACGTTGACATAGGTCAACGGTGGGCGCCTTGCGCGCGCAGCCGCTACGCGGAACCCTGTGGGGAAAAGGTAAGAAGACCATGTCCGACGGCGGGAACAGATTCCGGCCCTTCCGGCTTAACCGGCATGGACAGGTTCTTTCTCGCAACGATGGTTTCGGCGGTGTTGCTGCTGATCGTGGCCTCTGACCTTCTGGTCAACGGGCCGAGCAGGCAGGACCAGACCGCGCAGATGGCCAACATCCAGCCGGTCGCAGCTCACTTGCTCAGGTAGGTGCGAGACTGCGCGCTGCGACGGGACGACCAATTCGAATGCTCCAACGGAACATTTCAGCCTGATCAGGACTTCTGATCTCCGCGCCTGCCACGAACGGCCAGCGCGATCCGGACAGGCTCAGCTCCGCTGTGGTAGGGGGAGCTGAGCCACCTCCGCGAAAACGTGTATAGCGTTTGTCGCGATGGCTAACCCCCGCTCCTGTAGACCTGGATATCGAGATCCCGGATCTTCTTCCGCAGCGTGTTGCGGTTGAGGCCGAGCAGATCGGCGGCGCGGATCTGGTTGCCGCGGGTGGCGGCCAGCGCAGCCGTCAGCAGCGGCACCTCGATCTCCTTGAGGATGCGGTGATAGAGGCCGGGCGGCGGCACGCCGTTCGGGAAACCCTGGAAGTGCGATGAGAGATAGGCCTCCACCGCGCCGCCAAGATTGTCGACACCTTGCTGGACGGCGGCACCCGGGCTGACAGAGGGCGGCGCCAGCTCGCCGTCGATGACGGATGCGGTGATCACGTCCTGCGGATAAAGCGCGGCAAGGCGTCGGGCGAGATTCTCCAGCTCGCGCACATTGCCGGGCCAGCGATGCTGCTTCATCCGCTCAAGCGCCAGCGCATCGAGCTTCTTCGGCGGCAAGCCGTCTTTCTCAGCGAGCGCGAAAAAGTGACGCACGAGATCCGGAAGATCCTCGATACGCTCGCGCAAGGGCGGCAGCCGCAGCGGCACGACGTTGAGGCGGAAGAAAAGGTCCTCGCGGAACAGCCCCTGCTGGATCAGCACACGCAGATCCTTGTTGGACGCAGCAACGATCCGCACGTCGGTCTTGATCGGGGTGCGGCCGCCGACGGTCGTGTATTCGCCCTGCTGAAGCACGCGCAGCAGGCGGGTCTGCGCCTCCATCGGCATGTCGCCGATCTCGTCGAGGAACAATGTGCCGCCCTCGGCCTGCTCGAACCGGCCGGACGCCCGCGTGTTGGCGCCGGTGAAGGCGCCGCGCTCGTGGCCGAACAGCTCGGATTCAATGAGGTCACGCGGGATCGCCGCCATGTTGACCGCGACGAACGGACCGTTGCGACGCTTGCCGTAATCGTGCAGCGCGCGCGCCACCAGTTCCTTACCGGTGCCTGACTCGCCCGTGATCATCACGGTAAGGTCGGTCTGCATCAGGCGCGCGAGAACGCGGTAGATTTCCTGCATCGCCGGCGAGCGGCCGACCAGCGGGATCGCCTCCATCTCGGCGTCATCGTCGGGCGTCGCGACCCGCTCCTTCGGCTCGGCGAGCGCACGGCCGACGATCGCGATCAGCTCCTTCAGGTCGAAGGGCTTAGGCAGATATTCATAGGCGCCGCGCTCGGAGGCGCGGATCGCCGTCATGAACGTGTTTTGCGCGCTCATGACGATGACGGGCAAATTCGGCCGCATCTTCTTGATCCGCGGCAACAGGTCGAAGGCGTTTTCGTCCGGCATCACCACATCGGTGATGACGAGATCGCCCTCCCCCTGGCTGACCCAGCGCCATAGCGTCGCGGCGTTGCCGGTCAGCCTGACTTCATACCCGGCCCGGGAAAGTGCCTGGTTGAGAACCGTGCGGATGGCGGTGTCGTCATCAGCTACGAGAATGCTACCTGCGGGCATCGTTAATCCTCATTTTGCCCCCTGTGATGCAGACGACGACTTCCCGGCAGAGCCGTCGCGACTGCTGTGATCTGCGTGTTTGACCGATGTCGAGTACATCGGCATCAGCACGCGGAAGGTGGTCTTGCGCGGCTGAGACTCGCATTCGATGATGCCCCCGTGATCGCCGACGATCTTCGCGACCAGAGCAAGACCGAGGCCAGAGCCGGTCTGCTTGGTGGTCACGAACGGGTCGAACAGGTTGGGCAGAAGATCGTCCGGCACGCCCGGTCCATTGTCCTTCACGCAGAATTCGAGCGGCAGGGATACCCGGGATTTTTGACCGGGGACTGACAGGCGCACGCCCGGGCGGAACGCGGTGGTGAGCTGGATCTCGGCGTCAGGCACGTCGATCAGCGCTTCGGCGGCATTCTTCACCAGATTGAGGAACACCTGGATCAGCTGGTCCTGGTTGGCCAGCACTGGAGGCAGCGAGGGATCATAGTCTTCGATGAAGCGGATGTTGCGGGCAAAGCCCGACTGCGCCAGCCGCTTCACGTGGTCGAGTACGGAATGGATGTTGACGGGGCCGCGCACCACGGGGCGCTCGTCGCCAAAAACCTCCATGCGGTCGACCAGCGTCACGATGCGGTCGGCCTCATCGCAGATCAGGCGGGTCAGCATGCGGTCTTCGGACGACGCCTGCTGCTCCAGGAGCTGCGCCGCGCCGCGGATGCCCGAGAGCGGATTCTTGATCTCATGCGCAAGCATCGCTGCTAGCGCTATCACCGAGCGCGCAGCGCTGCGGTGGGTGAGCTGGCGATCCATCTTGTCGGCGATGGAGCGCTCCTGGAGCATCACCACGATATGGCCAGGGCGCTCGGTGAGCGGGGCGACATGAAGATCGACCTGGCGGTCGCCGCCCATGCGCGGCGTGCCCAGATCGACCTTGTATTCGTTGACCGGCGAGTTCGACGAGCGCACCTGGTCGATCAGCGCCAGCAAGGGGCTGCCAAACGGCACCAGCTCTTTCAGCGACTGCCGCTTCAGGAACTGCGTCGAGATTTCGAAGAACGCTTCGGTCGCAATATTGGCGGCGACGATCTTGCCGTCCGGCCCGATCATCAGCACGGGATTGGGCAAGGCATCGAGAATTGCCTCGCTGTCGGCCGGTTTGCGATGGTCAGCGGCTGAGCTCATGCAGCGGCGCTCCATGCAAAATCGTCGAAGGCATCCTGCAACGACCGGTGGACGAGGCCCGGATCCTCGGATGTCAAAATCTTCTGGCGCCAGGCCTTCAACGTCTCGACCGACACGCCGCTGGCTTCGGCCGCAACATCGAGCGCCCAGCCAAGATGTTTGCGCGCATGCTTGAGGCCGACACGCAAGCCATAGAGTGCGCAAACGCCCTCATAAAGCGTGCGGACATAATGCAGCTGCGTCGCGAGCGAGGGCGCGGCTTCGGCCGCCCCACCCTTCAACCGCCGCCCGATCTCGCCCGGCAGCCAGGGCTGGCCGTTGGCGCCGCGACCGATCATCACGGCATCGGCGCCGGAGGCCTCGAGCGCCGCGAGCGCTTTCTCGTAAGACGTGATGTCGCCATTGACGACGAGCGGAATGGAGATCGCCTCGCGTACCGCGCGGATCGCATCCCAATCGGCCTCGCCCTTATAGAACTGGCAACGGGTGCGGCCGTGAACAGTGACAAGCTTGATGCCGGCGGCTTCCGCGCGACGGGCCAGCTCAGGCGCGTTGCGGGTGCGATCGTCCCAGCCGAGCCGCATCTTCAGCGTCACCGGCACTTTCACCGCTGATATCGTCGCTTCGATCAGGCCGACGGCGTGATCGAGGTCGCGCATCAGGGCCGAGCCCGACTGGCCGCCGGTGACGTGGCGGGCCGGACAGCCCATATTGATATCGATGATGTCGGCGCCTTCGGCTTCGGCGATCCGGGCGCCCTCGGCCATCCAATGCGCCTCGCAGCCGGCAAGCTGGACCACATGGGGCCCAACACCGGTCGCTTCGCAGCGCAACCGCGACATGCGGTGACCATTGGCGAGCTCGTCACTGGCCGTCATTTCGGAGACGACCAGGCCAGCCCCAAGCTCGGCGGCCAGACGGCGGACGGGTGAGTCCGTCACTCCCGACATCGGTGCCAGGAAGACCGGATTGGCGATCTCAATATCGCCTATTTTCAATGGCTTAGAGCCTGATACTGCCGAGCCGGTCACAGGGGTCTCGTTGCGTGGACGGCGCCTCATCGCGCCTGCCATGATCTATCTTGCGCACAATTCTTGTGCAGTCAAGCGTCATGCCTACAGTTTAGACAGTTCTGCAGATCTTTCAAGTGCAGTGCAGCAAAATGCTGAATCCCACAATCCGGGGAAACCCCCTTTTTTTGCGGGCCTGCCGTGCTAGAGGCATGCCGGCAGTCACCTCACTCCCCGACTCCCCCCTTAGCAGTTGAATATTTGAGTCCTATGGCGAAATCACAGCGCACCGCAGTCGTTCTCGTCGCGGCCGGACGTGGCCTGCGCGCAGGCGCCGGTGGCCCCAAGCAATATCGCGAGATAGGCGGCGTGCCCGTGATCTACCGCGCCATGGAGGCGTTCAGCACCCATCCCGATGTGTTCGCCGTGCAGCCGGTAGTGAACCCCGACGACAGCGCCATGTTCACGGCAGCGGTCGCAGGCCTCAAGCACGAGGCACCGGCCAATGGCGGCGCGACGCGCCAGGCCTCGGTGCTGTCAGGCCTCGAAGCGCTTGCGAAGCACAAGCCCGACATCGTCCTGATTCATGACGCCGCACGGCCCTTTGTCTCTTCGGGTGTGATCTCGCGCGCGATCGAGGCGGCCAGCCGCACGGGCGCTGCGATCCCAGTCGTCCCCGTCACTGACACGATCAAGGTGACGAGTGCGAACGGTGACGTCGAGGACACGCCTGATAGGGCGTCCTTGCGAGTCGCGCAGACGCCGCAATCCTTTCGTTTCGATGTCATCCTCGAGGCGCATCGTCGCGCGGCCAAGGACGGGCGATCTGATTTCACCGATGACGCTGCGATCGCCGAATGGGCGGGATTGACGGTTGCGACCTTTGAAGGCGATGTTGCCAATATGAAGCTCACCACTCCCGAAGATTTCGTGCGCGAGGAAGCGCGCCTGGCCAGCCTGCTCGGTGATATCAGAACCGGCACGGGCTACGACGTGCACGCCTTCGGCGAAGGCGACCATCTGATGCTCTGCGGCGTGCGTGTACCGCATACGAAAGGCTTCCTGGCGCATTCCGACGGTGACGTCGGCCTGCATGCCCTGGTCGATGCGATCCTCGGCGCGCTCGCCGATGGCGACATTGGTTCGCACTTCCCGCCGAGCGATGCGAAGTGGAAGGGTGCCTCCTCCGACCAGTTCCTGAAATACGCCATCGAGCGCGTCACGGCGCGCGGCGGCCGCATCGCCAATCTCGAGGTCACCATGATCTGCGAGCGGCCGAAGATCGGACCCCTGCGCGATGCCATGCGCGCGCGCATCGCCGAGATCTCCGGCGTCGATATCTCCCGTGTCGCGGTGAAGGCGACCACCAGCGAGCGGCTCGGCTTCACCGGCCGCGAGGAAGGCATCGCGGCTACCGCGAGCGCCACCATCCGCCTGCCATTTAACGAAAAGACTTGGAGCGTCTAGGTCATGGGCGGCAGCGACGCACGCGCCCTCTCCCGCTCGCTGCTCGATTTGTGCCGGATGCGCAAGCTGACGATCGCGACCGCCGAGTCCTGTACCGGCGGCCTTGTGGCCGGTGCGTTGACCGACATCCCCGGCTCGTCCGACGTCATTGACCGCGGCTTCGTCACCTATTCCAACGACGCCAAGCGCGCGATGCTCGGCGTCGAGGCAAGCACGCTCACCAATTTCGGCGCGGTCAGCAAGGAGACCGCGACCGCCATGGCAGTCGGAGCGCTCGAGCGCGCGGATGTCGACCTTGCCGTTGCGATCACGGGCATCGCGGGCCCTGGCGGCGCCACGCCGGGCAAGCCGGTCGGCCTCGTCCATTTCGCCGCTGCGGCGCGCGACGGCCGCATCATCCACCGCGAGCAACGTTTTGGCGCGATCGGGCGCACCGCGGTGCGCCAGCGCTCGGTGGTCGAAGCCCTGCGCATGCTGATGGAGCTCGCCCGCGGCCCGCAAGCTGCCGCCAAGCCGCAACGCGCCGCCGCGAGCCGCCTGCGTCCCCGCGTCACGCGCACGCCGCGCCGGCATGCGACAAAGCGCAGGCCGCCACGGTCGCCGCGGGGGTGAGCACTCTCTCCCGCCGGCCAGCGGCTTAATCGCATAGATGAGGTCGACCTGACATCCGGGAATCGATCGAGACGGGTTCGACGCTCAAGGCAGGTTCGATCCTTGCGAGGTTCGCTCGATCCGAGGGATGACAGGAAGCTTTTGCTCGATTGCCTTCGCGAGCACAGTTCCCGTGGTACGACCGAGCTCCTTCGCGATCATTGTGATTGGCTTGGTCCCTGCAAGCTTCCTGAGCCGATCGAGGTCGTCGTCGCTCCACGATTGCTTCCAACGCGCCATGTCTCCTGGTCCTGCTACGTAAGCCCTGCGCCCGACTCGGATTGTAATTGCATCTCTCACGAATGCAGCTGATGCGGGTGTGCCGCCCACGGCAAGGGGCGTTCCGTCAGTCCAAAGCGTTTTGGCACAAATTGCACTTGTCACTCCAAATGTGCGCAGTTGGTGAGCCGCCTCTGACATCAGAGGGTGAAGAAATGAAACAAGGCTCGGGCAAGACATGCCGCGAGGATGCGGCGACATGCGTTCTTGTCAAAACGCACACAATTTTGTTCGAAACGATCGCGAAGCGCGATGCAGCGGCGCGACCGAACGTCATCGCCCTATTGCGAACTTGCGCGGAAAAATATTGCCGCAATAATGCTGCCCTACGTTGTGATCCGGAATCAACCGGATCAGCATTCTGGAGGGCGACAAAGTGTTCGCTCGCGCCACGGCCTTAGCCGTACTTGTCGCCACTTTGGCCGCCTTTGATGGTGCGGCCGCGCAAACGGCGAGCCTGCCGCCCGATACGATGGCGGCGCGGGTCGAGGCCTGTACGCCCTGCCACGGCAACAAAGGCGAAGGCACCAGCGATGTCTATTTCCCGCGCCTCGCCGGCAAGCCCGCGGGCTATCTCTACAATCAACTCCTCGCCTTCAAGAGTGGCCGGCGGAAGTACCCGCCGATGAATTACCTGCTGGAATTCCTCACCGATCCGTACTTGCAGCAAATGGCGGAGTATTTCGCCGATCAGCATCCGCCTTTGCCGCCCGTCGCAGCCAACGATGCGAGCCAGGAGGTGCTGCAGCGCGGTCAGCTCCTGGTGTCGCGTGGTGACCCTCAGCGCCAGATACCGGCTTGCGGGAGCTGCCACGGACCGGCCTTGACCGGAATGGAGCCGGGAATTCCGGGCCTGCTCGGACTGCGGCCGAACTACATCAGCGCGCAATTAGGGGCGTGGCGCTACGGCACCCGCACCGCGAAGGCCCCGGACTGCATGCAGCAGGTCGCTGCCCGGCTGACAGAGGAGGACGTCACGGCAGTCGCGGCATGGCTTGCAAGCCGTCAGGCCCCGGTGAACCTTGCTCCGGTGCCCAAGGGCACCTACGTGCTGCCATTCGCCTGCGGCAGTGAAGGGGATTGAGGAGATGGGGATGCATTGGTGCTCACCAATCCTTGGCACGTGGCTGTTGCTCATGGCCGGTTCGACCGTGGAGGCGCAGCAGGTCGAGCCCGCCGGCACCAAACTCGTCGCGCGCGGCGAATATCTGGCGCGCGCCGGCGATTGCATTGCCTGCCACACTGCGCCGGAGGGCCGAACCTTCGCCGGCGGGCGCGCCATGCCAACACCGTTCGGGACTCTGTATTCGTCCAACATTACGCCGGACCGGGAGACCGGGATTGGCAAATGGACCGCGGAGGACTTTTACAAGTCGATGCATTACGGCCGCTTTCCCGACGGTGGACTGATGTATCCGGCAATGCCTTTCGCGTCCTACACCAAGGTCACACGCGCCGACACCGACGCGATTTTCGCCTATTTGAAGTCGATCCCGCCGGTGAACCAGCGAAACCGCGAGCACGATCTGCGCTTCCCCTATGACAATCGCCAGCTCATCCTCGGCTGGCGCACGCTGTTCTTTAGTGAGGGCGAGTTCAAGCCCGATCCGAGCAAATCGGCCGAGTGGAACCGCGGCGCCTATCTGGTCGAGGGCCTCGGCCATTGCGGCATGTGCCATTCGCCGATCAACGCGCTTGGCGGCACGTCGCAGTCCGACGCCTTCAAGGGCGGTCTGATTCCCATGCAGAACTGGTACGCGCCCTCGCTCACCTCCAACCGCGAGGCGGGCCTCGGCGACTGGAGCATCAAGGACATCACCGATCTGCTCCAGACAGGCGTCTCCGCGCGCGGCGTGGTTTACGGGCCGATGGCCGAGGTCGTGCACAACAGCCTGCAATATCTCAATGACGAAGACACCAAGGCGATGGCGGTCTACCTCAAGGGCATCGCGGAAGGCTCGTCACCGCCGCCCGCAAGCTCCGTTCTGCCCAACACCGAGAGCAGCCTGCTGATCAGCCTCGGCAAGACCGTCTACGACAAGAATTGCGCGAGCTGTCACGGCACGCAGGGCGAAGGCAAGCCGCCACACTGGCCGCCGCTCGCCAACAATCAGTCGATCGAGATGCAGTCGGCGGTCAACCCGATCCGCATGGTGCTCAACGGCGGCTATCCGCCGGGTACCAAGGGCAACCCGATGCCCTATGGCATGCCGCCCTTCGCGGGCCTCCTCTCCGACAACGAGGTCGCCGCCGTCGTCTCCTACATCCGCACCGCCTGGGGCAATCGTGGCTCGCCGGTCTCGGCGCGCGAGGCCAACGAGCTGCGCTCCGCGCCTTTGAATTGAGATCCGCCATGTTCAATTCCGATCCTCCAACCAGCCCAGCAGCCGCCGATCAGGCCGTCGAGGAAGTCGTTGCCCAGGGGCCGTCAGGCGCGATTGTGCTGGCCGGCATCGCCACGGCCTGCGTGGTCGCGATGTGGCTCGCGTTCTATCTGTTCGTCTTCCTGCCGCGCGGGTCGCTGCAATGAGCACAGGGCAAGCCCACGGCAGCGTCGAGGTCGCGGCGCGCGTCGAGCGGCGCTGGGCCACGATTGCCGTGATCATCATCGTGGGCATGGCGTTGCTCGCGGCTTTCGCCGGCATCCATCGTGCGACCATGCCGCAGCCGCGAGTCGAGACCACCGACCCCTCGCGCATCCATCTCTCGGGCGAGTTCGTCGAGAGCAATCTCGGCAGCGTGCTGGAAGCCAACGGCAATGTCACCGTGCGCGCAATTGGCCAGCAATATTCCTTCACGCCGGCCTGCATCGTGGTGCCCGTCGATACGCCGATCACGCTGCGCGCGACCAGCGCCGACGTTGTGCACGGCATCCTGGTCCAGGGCACCAACGTCAACACGATGCTGGTGCCGGGCTACATCTCCGAGCAGCTGATGCGCTTTACAAAGACCGGCGACTATCTGATGCCCTGCCAGGAGTTCTGTTCCTTCGGCCATGAAGGCATGTGGGGCAAGATCAAGGTGATCGACAAGACTGACTTCGCAAATCGCGCGAAGGCCGGCGGGAGGCTGAGCTGTGTTGGTCAATAGGAAGCTCATTCTCGCCCATTTCTGGCTGGCGTTTGCGGTGTTCGGCGTCGCGCTGACGCTTGGCGCCTGGCAGATGTTCATTCGTAGCCCGCTCGGCACCTGGCTCTCCAACCCCGAACTCTATTACCGCTCGCTGACCGCGCACGGCACAGTCATGGGCTACGTGTTCCCGACGCTGGTCGCGATGGGATTTGGCTATGCCATCAGCGAGTCCGCGCTGGAGCAGCGCCTGGTCGGCGTGCGCTGGGCCTGGACCGGATTCTGGCTGATCGTCGCCGGCAGCATCATGGCGGTGATCCCGATCGCGCTCGGGCGCGCCTCCGTGCTCTACACGTTCTATCCGCCGCTGATCGGCAACATCTTCTACTACCTCGGGGTCGTGCTGGTCGTGGTCGGCTCCTGGATCTGGGTCGCGCTGATGTCGATTAACTTGCGCATCTGGCGCAAGGCCCATCCTGGGGCGCCGGTGCCGCTCGCGATGTTCGCCAATGTCGCCGGCTCCTATCTCTGGGCCTGGACCGCGGTCGGCGCGGCGCTCGAGTTGCTGCTCCAGATCATTCCCGTCGCCGCGGGGCTAAAGAACACCATCGATGCGGGGCTTGCCCGGGTGTTCTTCTCCTGGACGCTCCACGCCATCGTCTATTTCTGGCTGATGCCGACCTACATCGCCTATTACACGATCGTGCCGCGCGCAATCGGCGGCCGGGTCTACTCGGACAGCATGGCGCGGATCTCCTTCATCCTGTTCCTGGTGGTGGCCATGCCCATCGGCATGCACCACACCTTCGCCGATCCGCAAGTCGGCGCCGGCTTCAAGTTCATCCATTCGGCTTTCACCGCGCTCGTGGCGCTGCCGACGTTGCTCACGGTGTTCACGATCTGCGCCTCGGTCGAGATCGCGGCGCGGCTTCGCGGTGGCCGCGGCCTGTTCGGCTGGCTCAGGGCCCTGCCCTGGGACAATCCGATGATGCTGGCGTTGGCGTTCTCCTTCGTCATGCTCGGCTTTGGCGGCGCCGGCGGGCTCATCAACATGAGCTATCAGCTCGATGCGTCCATCCACAACACCCAGTGGATCACCGGTCATTTCCACCTGATCTTCGGCGGCGCCATCGTCATCATGTATTTTGCGATCGCCTATGATCTATGGCCGCATCTGACCGGACGCGAGCTGATCGATGTCCGTCTTATCCGCACCCAGCTGTGGCTGTGGTTCATCGGCATGGTCGTCACCACCTTCCCGTGGCACTGGGTCGGCATTTTGGGCATGCCGCGCCGCATGGCCTATTTCGACTTCGCCGATCCCGCGATCGCGCCGCAGGCGCTTTCGGTGATATTCTCCGCGATCGGCGGCTTCGTCCTGCTGACCTCGGGGATCATGTTCATTGTCATCCTAGCGCGCGGCATGCGTGCGCCTCAGGTCGACGCCGGCGCCTATCGCTTTGCGGTCGCCGTGCACCAGCCGGCAACCGTGCCCGTTGCACTCAACACCCATGCGCTGTGGGTGGCATTGATGATCGCGCTCACCATCACCAACTACGGCTATCCGATCCTCAACCTCGCGACCACGGGGACATCGGTGCCAGCCGTCTATGTGGGAGCGCAGTGATGAGCGCCCGCGACCTTTTCTCCCTCAACAATCCTCATTTCACGCGGGGCGTCGGCATCATTGCCGCAATCCTGATTGTGACCGCGATTGCCGGCTTTATCGTGCTGCCCTTTGCCCAGCCCTGGATCCAGTTCGCCAATGTCTGGGACGCGATCTGTAGCGCCGCAGGCGTGGTACAACGGACCGCGACCGTCACAGCGCCCGAAGAGACAAAACGTCTGTCCGATGTCGTCCTGACCTCGCATACGCTGTCGCGTCCAAGCCAGGAAGCGATCGGCCGCGGTGCGACGCTGGCGCAGCGCTGTGCCATCTGTCACGGTCCGACCGGCATCAGCCGCGCAGACTCGCCGAACCTCGCCGGCCAATATGCCGCCGTGATCTACAAGGAGCTGCACGATTTCCGCTCCGGTGCGCGCAGCAATGCCGTGATGTCGCCGTTTGCCGTCAACCTGACCGACGATGAAATCGCCGACCTCTCAAACTATTATGCTTATTTGCCACGGCTTCCGGCCTATCACCCGACGCCGCAACTACCGAAGCCCAACATCGTCATCTTTGGTGCGCCGCTGCGCGGCATCGCACCCTGCGGCGCCTGCCATGGCAGCCTCGACAACAAGACCGGCAGCCCGTGGCTGGAAGGACAGTCCGAGGCCTACATGAAAGCTCAGCTCCAGGCGTTTGCCGAAGGCGAGCGCCGCAATGACATCAGCCAGCAGATGCGCAACATCGCCCGCGCGATGACGCCTCAGGAGATTGATGCTGCCGCAGCGTATTACGCCTCGCAGCCGCCGGATGTCGTCAAAGCCGTGGATTGATCAGGACGACGCCAGCTTCGGCCGGCCGTAGATCGCATCCGCCCGCTTTTCGAACGCGGTTGAAAACCGCGCAAACGCCGCGTCGAACATCGAGCCCATCAGCATCGCCAGCATGCGGCTCTTAAATTCATAGGCGAGGAAGAAGCCGACGTCGCAGAATTCATTGCCGTCCTGCTGGCCTCTCGCCTCGAACGTCCAGCGATTTTCGAGATTACTGAAGGGACCTTGCAGATATTCGACCAGGATCTTCAGATTCGCGCGGTCGAGCGTCACGCGGCTGGTGAAGGATTCCTTGACCAGCTTGAACGACACAGTCATGTCGGCGACCAGCACCTCGGTGCCGTCGGGCTTCGCCATCCGCTGGCGGATCTTCAGCGCGCTGCACAGCGGCACGAATTCCGGGTAACGCTCGACGTCGGCGACCAGATCAAACATCTCGGGTGCGCTGTGATTGACACGGCGCTTGCTCGAAAATTTGGGCATATCGGTTCAGCGCGCGGTCGCGGCCCGAGCGGCCTTCAGTCTCGCAAAGTCCTCGCCGGCGTGATGCGACGAGCGTGTCAGCGGGCTCGCCGACACCATCAGGAAGCCCTTGGTGTAGGCGACCTTCTCGTAAGAACTGAACTCGTCCGGCGGCACGTAGCGCATCACGGCGTGGTGCTTGCGGGTCGGCTGGAGATATTGCCCGATGGTCAGGAAATCGACGTCGGCCGAGCGCAGATCGTCCATCACCTGCTGCACCTCGTGGCGCTCCTCGCCGAGGCCGACCATGATGCCTGATTTGGTGAAGATGGTGGGATCGAGCTCCTTGACCCGCTGCAGCAGCCGGATCGAGTGGAAGTAGCGCGCACCGGGCCGCACCGTGAGATAGCGCGACGGCACGGTCTCGAGATTGTGGTTGAATACGTCGGGCCGCGCGGCGACGACGACTTCGAGCGCTCCCTCCTTGCGCAAAAAGTCCGGCGTCAGGATCTCGATGGTGGTCGAGGGACAGGCGGCGCGGATGGCGCGGATGGTCTGGGCAAAATGCTCGGCTCCGCCATCGGCGAGATCGTCGCGGTCGACCGAGGTGATGACGACGTGGGCGAGACCCAGCTTGGCGACAGCCTCTGCGACGTTCTGCGGCTCGGCCGTATCCAGCGCGTTGGGCAGGCCGGTCTTGACGTTGCAGAAGGCGCAGGCGCGGGTGCAGGTGTCGCCCATGATCATGAAGGTCGCGTGCTTCTTGTCCCAGCACTCGCCGATGTTCGGGCAGCCGGCCTCCTCGCACACCGTGTGCAGGCCGTTGGCACGCACGATGTTGCGGGTGTCGGCATAGCCGCGGGTGTTGGGCGCGCGCACGCGAATCCAGTCCGGCTTCGGCGGCGAAGCGGAATCAGGGCGGTTCACCTTTTCGGGGTGGCGCGGGCGCAGCGGGTTCGTGATGGTATCGACAATAACGACCATGATCTGTCCGGTCTGTTCAGGTCCTACCTAGTCGGTCTGGCTGCCTGCCGCAACCCGGCTCGCGCCGCTTCAGGGAACATGGCAGATATGGGCAATATCCTGCTCTGTTCTCAGGCGATTCTCACCTCGAATGGCTCCAGTCTCGAAGACTTCCACACCCCGGCTCGGCAAAGCCCTGAAGCGCGGCTTTTTCGACCGCGACGTCCGCGAGGTCGCTCACGACCTGATCGGGGCCACCATGCTGGTCGACGGCGTCGGCGGGATCATCGTCGAGGTCGAGGCCTATCATCATACCGAGCCGGCGGCGCACTCCTACAATGGCCCGACGCCGCGGAACCAGATCATGTTCGGTCCGCCCGGCTTTGCTTATGTCTACCGCTCCTACGGCATCCACTGGTGCGTCAACTTCGTCTGCGAGGCCGCAGGCTCGGCCAGCGCCGTGCTGATCCGTGCGCTGGAGCCGACCCATGGCCTCGCCGCAATGCGCCGACGGCGCCATCTCCAGGAGGTGCACGCACTGTGCTCGGGTCCGGGCAAGCTGACCGAGGCGCTCGGCATCACCATCGCGCACAACACCCTGCCCTTGGACCGGCCGCCGATCGCGCTGCATGCGCGGACGGAGGATCTCGAGGTCGCAACTGGCATCCGGATCGGCATCACCAAGGCGGTCGAGCTACCCTGGCGCTATGGCGTCAAGGGCTCGAAATTCCTCAGCAAGCCGTTTCCGAAATAGGCCTACGACGCCTGCTTCAGCCGCTCCAGCGCCTCGAGCAGCTTGGCCTTGCGGGCCAGCGCCGCCTCGCGCTTTTCGCGCTCTTCCTCGACGACCTCTTCGGCCGCGTTGGCGACGAACTTCTCGTTGGCGAGCTTGGACTCGGCACGCTTGATGTCGGCGTCGGCCTTGCCGATTTCCTTGTCGAGGCGTGCACGCTCGGCGGCGAAATCGACCACGCCCTTCAGCGGCAGCGCCGCGACCTCGCCGCGCACGAGGAGTTGAACCGCTCCGTCAGGCGCGCGATCGGCGAAGGAGATGTCCGACAGCCGCGCCATGCGCTTGATGACGTCGGTCCAGCGTGGCGCACGTTCCCTGGTCTCGGCCGAGGCCCCCGCGAGCACGAGGGCCGTCAGCGTCGCCGGTGCAATATTCATCTCGGCGCGCACCGAGCGGATCTGCGTGATCAGGTCGATCACCCAGCCGATCTCCGCCTCCGCCTTGGGATCGGTGAAGTCGGCGTGGTCGAAGATCGGCATCACGAACGCCGGCGAGACCAGCGGATCGGTCGGCCCGGCTGCAGCCGCGAGCATCGCAAGCTGCTCCGGTGTCGGCTCAGCCCGCTTCAGCGGCCATGGTGCCAGCGCGAGCAGGCCATCGCGCTTGGCCGTTACCTCCCACAGCTCTTCGGTGATGAAGGGCATGAAGGGGTGCAGCAGCTTCAGGATCTCGTCGCGCGCCCAGGCGACCATGGCGCGGGTCTCGTCCTTGGCGGGGCTATCGGGACCGAGCAGGACGGGCTTGGCGAGTTCAACATACCAATCGCAATAGACGTTCCAGACGAAGCGGTAGATCGCGCCGGCGGCATCGTTGAAGCGATAGGCCTCGATGGCTTCGGTCACCTCGCGCGTGGTGTGCGCGCTTTCATGGGCGATCCAGCGGTTCAGCGTTTCCTTGGCCTTGGCCGGCTCGAAACCTTCGGGCACGGCGCAATGGTTCATCTCGGCGAAGCGCGAGGCGTTCCAGAGCTTGGTCGCGAAATTGCGGTAGCCTTCGACGCGGCTGGTGGCGAGCTTGATGTCGCGCCCTTGCGCGGCCATCGCAGCCAACGTGAAGCGCAACGCGTCGGCGCCATATTCGTCGATCAGGTTGAGGGGATCGATGACGTTGCCTTTGGACTTCGACATCTTGGCGCCCTTCTCGTCGCGGACGAGGGCGTGGATGTAGATCGTCGAGAACGGGATCTCCTTCATGAAGTGAAGGCCCATCATCATCATTCGGGCGACCCAGAAGAAGATGATGTCGAAGCCGGTCACCAGCGCGTTGGTCGGGTAGTAGCGCTGCACCTCGGGCGCATCTTCAGGCCAGCCGAGCGTCGAGAACGGCCACAGCGCTGAGGAGAACCAGGTGTCGAGCACGTCCTCATCGCGCGTGATGAAGCCTTCGCGCTTGTTGCGGTCGAGCGCCATTTCGCGGCCCTGTTCGACCGTGATGACTTCCTGCTCGACATAATAGCCGAGCGCATGGCTGATCGCCTCCTCCTCGGTCTCTGCGACGAACACCTTGCCGTCTGGGCCGTACCAAGCCGGGATCTGATGGCCCCACCAGAGCTGGCGCGAAATGCACCAGGGCTGGATGTTCTCCATCCACTCGTAATAGGTCTTCTCCCAATTCTTCGGCACGAAGGTCGTCTCGCCCGAACGCACCGCCGCAATCGCAGGCTTTGCCAGCGTTTTGGCGTCGACATACCACTGATCGGTGAGATACGGCTCGATCACGCTGTTGGACCGATCACCGTGCGGGACCATGTGGGTGTGCGGCTCGATGCGCTCGACGAAGCCGAACGATTCCAGCCGCTCGACGATGCGCTTGCGCGCCGCGAAGCGGTCGACCTTGTTGAACTCCTCGGCGAATTGCGCGGCGCCTTCCGGCAGGCCTTTCAGATAATCCTCGTTGTCGACGAGGTCGAGGCATCCTTCCTTGTCCAGCACGCTGATGCGGCGCAGGCCGTGGCGATTGCCGACCTCGAAATCGTTGAAGTCGTGCGCCGGCGTCACCTTCACCGCGCCCGAGCCCTTTTCCGGATCGGAATATTCGTCGGCGACGATCCTGATCTTGCGGCCGACCAGCGGCAGGACCACGTTCTTGCCGATCAGCTTCTGATAGCGCTCGTCCTCGGGATGCACGGCTACGCCGGTATCGCCGAGCATGGTCTCGGGCCGCGTGGTGGCAACCACGATGAAGGTCGAGCGATCCTCCGGATCGAAGGTCTTGCCCTCGATCGGATAGCGCAGGTACCAAAGGTGACCCTTCACCTCGGTCTGCTGCACTTCGAGATCGGAGATCGCGGTGAGCAGCTTGGTGTCCCAGTTCACCAGCCGCTTGTCCTTGTAGATTAGGCCGTCGCGGTGCAGTTCAACGAACACCTTGATGACGGCCTTGGACAGGCCCTCGTCCATAGTGAAGCGCTCGCGCGACCAGTCGCAGGAGGCGCCGAGACGCTTGAGCTGGTTGATGATGGTGTCGCCGCTCTCGGCCTTCCACTGCCAGACCCGCTCCAGGAACTTCTCGCGACCCATCTCGCGGCGCCCGGGCTGCTGGCGCTCCATCAGCTGCCGCTCGACCACCATCTGGGTGGCGATGCCGGCATGGTCGGTACCGGGCTGCCACAGCACGTCGCGGCCGCGCATGCGCTCGAACCGGCACAGGATGTCCTGGAGCGTGTTGTTGAGGGCGTGGCCCATGTGCAGCGAGCCCGTCACGTTCGGCGGCGGGATCACGATGGTAAAGGGCACTGCGTCGCGGCGGTCGGGACGGCCAGCCTTGAAGGCAAGGCTGTCCTCCCACACCACGGACATGCGAGCTTCGATATCGGCGGGCTGGTAATTTTTCTCGATCATGGGGCTGCTAGAAAGCCGCGCGCGGGGCTCAAGTCAACGGAAAGCTCAGCGGCAAAAGGGCTTTCCGGCCCGTTCGGCAGGCCGAATATGGCGCTCAAGCGGGGCTTTATGAGGGCTTGGCTTCGGCCGTCACCGACCGCCGCGTGAGACCCGCTCGATTTCGGCCTTCACAATGCGTTCGACCAGGCCCGGCAGATTGTCGTCGAGCCAGGATTTCAGCATCGGGCGCAGCATCTCCTTGACCAGGTCCTCCAGCGTCCGCGCGTTGCTGCTGAGCACCGTGTGAGCCAGCGAATTGAAGGCGGATTCGACCGCCGAGACGGTCGACTGGGCCAGAATCGGCTGCTGCGGCGGCAGCGGCGGCGCGTCGTAATCGACCGGCGCGTAGGACGGCGGAGGCGTTGGACGCGGCGGCGGTGCCTCGGCGAATTCGAGATCGTCGCGCGGCTCGACCCTGTGGAAGCTCGGCGGGGGCGGCGCCGGTGTCGGCTCGGGATCCAACGCCATCTCGTCGGTCAGCTCGAGCACGTCGGGCTCTGGCTCTGGCTCAGGCTCGGGTTCTGGCTCCGGAGCTCGCACCTCAGGCGCAGACGTGGCCTCGTCCAGCCCCGCCAGCAGCGCGTCGATGTCGTCCTGGTTGTTGGGGCCGGCATCGGCGGCGGGCGCGGGCGACGGAGGCGGCGCGGGCTTCGCAGCCGGCGGCGGCGCGGGCTTTTCGGCGGCAGGTTTTGCAGGCGCGATTTTGGACGGAGGGATGTCGGCCATCGGCTTTGCCGCGGGTGCAGGTGCGGGCTTTGCAGCCTCTGCCGGCGGCGGCTTCGCCTCGTCATCAGCAATGATGCGCCGGATCGAGGCCAGAATCTCCTCCATGGAGGGTTCTGTGACCTTTGCAGGCTGCGTCATCTCCGACTCCACATCATCAACGCCCTCGCATGCGCTGTTTTACACCAAGCACGACGGCATTGGCCGGTTCCGGATGGGTCGTCCGACATTTTCGTCGCGACAGCCAGACTTGTCCCCAGATCACGGCTCAAAGTGAGGCGGCGCGCCCCTGCCCCGTCACTCAAGCATTACGCACGCAACATTGGATGCGGGCCGAATCGACCAGCAGCTTCTTGGCAAGGCTATGTCAGGGCTTTTGACGATTGCAAGCAAAGCGCCGGTCGGTCTCTGCAAGTTTGCGAGGCCGACCGGAGAACTACGGCAATCAGCGTCCGTCGGGCGTACGCACGCCGACCCAGCTGTCGCGGACCTGGTGGTAGTGCACGCTCGGATCGTAGACGGTGGTGTTTAGGCCGAGCACCTGCGGTGCAAGGCGACCGACGGCTGCGAGCACGTTGTAGGACGCAACGACCCGATCGTGCTGTGCGGTGACCAGCGCGACGCGCGCATTGACCAGCGCTTGCTGGGCGTTGAGGACGTCGAGGGTCGTGCGCTGACCGGCCTTGGCTTCCTCGCGCACACCGTTCAGCGCGATCTCGGACGCGGTGACCTGCGCCTGCGCGGACTGCACCTGCGCCTTGCCGGCCTGCAAAGCCCCCCAGAACTGCACCACGTTCGCGCGGACAGTGTCACGAGTCTTCTCGAGGTTCAGACGCTGCTGCGCCAGGTTTTCCTTGGATTGGCGGATCAGCGAATATTCTGCACCGCCCTGATAGATCGGCACGGAGGCCGTCGCGACGGCGGATGCGGTATTCGTTCGGAAAACCGTCAGCTGCTGCTGGTAGGCTGTGCTGGCAGTCGCATTGAGGGTGACCGTCGGCAGCAATGCGCCTTCGTTGACCTTGACCTGGAGATAGTTGACGTCGATGCCATACATCGCAGCCGTGACATCGGGATGTTCCGTCAGACTGAGCTCGACTGCCGAGGCAAGCGTTGGCGGCAGGAACCGGTCGACCGGGGATCCGGGTGCGAGATTCGACGGCTCGTTGCCGATGACCCGGCGGAAATTCGCGCGCGTCGTCGTGAGAGTCGATTCCGCTGTCAGCGCTTGAGTCTTGCCGGCAGCCAGCTGCGCTTCGGATTGCGCGACGTCGGTGCGTGTCACCTCGCCCACGTTGAAGCGATCACGCGTCTGCTTCAGCGTCTGTTCGAGGACACGCACGTTGCTGCGCTGGACTTCAAGGGTCGCGGAGTCGCGCAGATAGTCCATATAGGTCGTAGCGGCACTCAGAAGCACGCTTTGATCCATGCTGCGCAGTGCTTCGCGCGTACCGGAGACCTGGCTCTCCGCTGCCCGCGTCTTGTTGGCGGTCTGATTGCCATTGTAGAGCGTCTGACTAACGGTCACGCTGGCGGCGTTGGGCTGAAGGGGCGGATCGCTATGGATGGCGAGGCCCTTCTGCGTCGCCTGGACGTCCTGATATTGATACCCGCTGCTAAGGTTCAGTTTGACGGTGGGGCGATAGCCCGACAGAGCTTGAGGCACTCCTTCGTCGGTCGAGCGCACCTGGGCGCGCTGTGCGTTGAGCTGCGGATTGTTCTGATAGGCGCGCACCAGCGCAGCCTCGATCGTATCCGCCAATGCAGGCGTCGGCCCGGCAAGCGCCGTCAGCAGGACCGAAACCGCTGCTCCGGTGAAAAGCTTCACCCTATGCATCCCTGAAATTCCGTTCATTCTCACGCCAAGCTCGTGCCCGCGAGCCTGGTTACCGTATCCGAGTGGAGTCGTTGCCCCGCAGCAACATAGGACGCGGTCAAGCGCGACGGAACTACCCCCGAGTAGTTCCCAGCGGAAACTCTTCACGTGCAGCATCCCGGCCACACTTCTGATTCAGAACGGGATTTTAACGGGATTTCAGCCGTCAGAAGACGAAGGCGGCGGCCCGTTCCAGGCCGGGCAGCACCGGGGCAGCCGCATCGAACAGCGGCCGATAGCCGAATTCGCCGTGCGAGCGGGTAACGATCATGGCTCGCGACGGCCTGGATTCGGCCGAGACCCCCACCAGGCGTCCGCCTTCTTTGAGCTGACCAAACAGAGCATCCGGCGTCACCTCGGTCGCGCCGTTGAGGACGATCACGTCATAGGGCGCGGCGGCCGGGTCGCCCTCGGCGCAGGCGGCGGCCTTGCAGGTCACGTTTGTGAGCCCGAGGTTGGCAAACGCGTCCTTGGCTTTGGCAACCAGAGCCGAATCGCCTTCCGTGGCCGTAACCTGGCGCGCGAGCTTCGCGGTCAGCGCGGCGAGGTAGCCGGTCGCGCAGCCGACGACCAGCACGTTGTCGCCCTCGCCGATCTCAGCGGCTTGGAGCAGCTTGCCGGTCAGCTGCGGCTTGATCAGATAACGCTTGGCAGCGCCTTCGCTGACGTCGAGATCGAGGTCGAGGTAGGCCAGCGCCTGTCGGCTCGCCGGCACGAAGGCCTCGCGGGGAACCGTGAACATGGCATCGAGAATGCGGCGATCGGTGACATCATTGGTGCGCACCTGGCCATCGACCATTTTTTGGCGCGCGGTCGAGAAACCGGACATTTGCGGACCCTGCAAGGCGGACGATGCCGCGGAGATGAATTTGCGGCATCTTTGGAACAGGCTCCGCGAAAACGCAACACGTCCGTTGGCCGGTCAGCCAACGGTTGCGCAACGTTAGAGCATGGAGGTGCGACGGCTTATTCGATCGCAACTGCCAGACGGCCAATGAGGGCGGCCACTTCGTCCAGCCGCGCCGAATCGGGGGTCTCGACCGCGCGGGCAAGACAAGCAAGGCATTCATCGTCGCTCAATTCAGGGACGTCGGCCGGTAGAATCGAGGGGGCCCGGCGGGCACGGTCGATCTGGATGTCGGGCATGGGAATCAGCTCCGTAAGAGTCCGGCCCAGCAACGCTCGATGTGAATTAAGTCGATTTGGTGCCGCTTGCTTTGCGGTGTGCGTCTCGGCGTACACGTCCGCTTGAACGCGATTCTGCGGGGGATACCGGCGTGGCGGCGCTGAGGGATTGATCGAGCTAGATCGCGTGCGACATCAATGCACGCCTACAAACAACTGAAAATAAAGCGGAATTTGGCTCCCCGGGCTGGATTCGAACCAGCGACCATCCGATTAACAGTCGGATGCTCTACCGCTGAGCTACCGAGGAAAAGGGCGAACCGTTCGTTCGCGCGCGCTGCGTATAACAAAGCCGATTGCGCTTGCAAAGGACGAATTCGTCATCATCCGCAAAGCATCGAGGAAGGACTGATCCAGCCCCTCCTCGGGCTTGGGTCAGGCCGGGTTACTCGGCGACGAACGAGGTGGTCTTGGTGCCGGGGTCGTAGCGCAGCCGCAGCGCTGTGAACTTGCAGAGGTTGACGTTCTTCCACAGGACGGACTCGTCATAGTTCTGCCAGTCAACGCGGATGTTCCAAACGCACCCCTCGTCGTCATCGTCGAACTCGACATAGGTGCTCGCCTGGTTCTGCAACACCTTGTCAAGTTCGTTGTCCCATTCGTCCAGGCCATCATCAGGGGCATTGAAGCCCAGGAATTTGATGGCGTAGCCGGTCTCGTTGACGACGGTGACGTTGCGGGAATCGGCGGCGAAGGCTGCCGTGGCGGCGAGAGACAGGCCGACGGCGATCAGTCCGGAGAGAAAATACTTCATATGAAAATCCCCTGATAGAAACAGGCCTCAGCGCCTGACGTCGATCGGCGCAGGCGCCGCGGCAACAAATGGCGTTGCCTCGAGAAATTCGTCCGGAGCGCAGTCGAAAGGTTCGACACACGATCGAACTGCACTCCGGAGCCGTGCGCGACGCGAGACGCGCACGGGCAATTTCTTATCGTTTCGATTTCTCAGCAGCAATGAACCGGCATTCACAGATCGGCGGAGTTTGTTTTCTCCGGGGCAGGCACCGCTGCCGGCGTTACCGCCGCACCATTGGCCTTGCCGGTCACGGCGCCGACCAGCGTCTTCACCGGATCGTCGCCCGTCGCAAAGCCGCTCTGGCGCAGGATCTCGTCGATCATCGGCCGCAGGGCGTGCACCTTGAGGAGCTCGCCGGCGAGCCCCTCGCCGAAGCCGACATTGCCGCCGCCGACGCCGTTGCCGCCGAACGCGCCGCCGGTATGCAGGATGCGGACGTCCTTGAGGTTGGCGATCGGCCTGACCATCTCCGCCAGCGCCGAGGGCATCGTCTCGATCCGCTTCTTTGCAATCTCGAAATCGATGACGTTGGCGCCGAGCTTGTTCTGCGCTTCGTTCTTCATGGTGATGACGGCCGCCTCGGCCTCACCGATATTGCGGACACCAACCGCCTTGATCTTGTTGGATTCAGCCTCGGCGGTCGCCAGTGTCTTGACGGCCTCGGCGCGGTCGAGCGAGGCCTTCTTCTCGGCTTCGGCCGCGACGATCAGCTCGGTCGATTTGCGCTCGGCCTCCGTGCGCGCGGCGAGCACCTGGGTCAGACGGGCGCGATCCGCGACCTCGACCGCGCGCGCGGTGACCACCTTTTCTTCTGCGGAAACGGCAAGTGCTTCGGCCGCCTTGGCGTTGGCCACGGCTTCCGAGGTCTGTTTGCTCTTGGATGCGATCTGGATCTCGTTCTCCTGCGTCGCGATCTGGATCTCGCGCTGCGCGTCGGTCTTGCGCTTGTTGATGGCGAGGTCGGACTCGATGACCGCAGTTTCCTTGACCTGCTTGGCGCCAGCCTCCTTCTCGGCAACCGCCCGGTCGGTGTCGATGCGCGCGTTCTCCTCGGTCAGGCGGGCGGTCTGCGTGGCGGTTGCGACTTCGGCGCGGGTGCTCGCGGTCTTGTTGGCGATGTCGCGCTCTTGCGAGAGCTCAGCTTCCTTCTTGGTGCGTTCGATGGTCAGGGTCTGCTGCCGCGCCTCGAGGTCCTTCTGGGCGATAGCGACCTCGTTGTCGCGCACGATCGCGTTGCGGTCGCGGCGGCGGGTCTCGGTGATGGTCTTGAGCTGGGTCAGGCCTTCGGCGTCGAAGAAGTTCTCGGGGTTGAAGAACTTGACGTCGGTCTGGTCGAGCTTGGTGAGCGACACCGACTCCAGCTCGAGACCGTTGGACTTCACATCGGATTCGACGGTCGCCTGCACGTGCTTGACGAAATCGCTGCGCTTTTCCTGCAATTCCAGGATGGTCATGGTCGCCGCCACCGAGCGCAGGCCGTCGACGAATTTCGCCTCGACCTGGTTGCGCAGAGCTTCGGCGTCATTGGTCAGCGCGCCCAAGGTCTGGCTTGCGAGCGCAATGCTCTCGTCATCGGGGCGAACGCGGACGTAGAATTCGGCGACGATATCGACGCGCAGCCGGTCCTTGGTGATGAGCGACTCCCGCTCCTTGCGCTCGACCGTGAGCCTGAGCGTCTTGAGGTTGACGCTGGCATAGGAGTGAAAGATCGGCAGGATCATGGCGCCGCCGTCGAGCACGACCTTCTTGCCGCCAAGGCCGGTGCGTACGAAGGCCTCGTCGCGGGTGGCGCGCTTGTAGAGGATGGTGAAGATGATCCCGAGGACGATGATCAGCGTGACGCCGATCATGGCCGGGACTGCGATGTCGAACATGACTTTCTCCAAAAATGACTTAGCTGCTGCTTAGAGCGGGTTTGGTCGGTTTCAGTTCATCGTCGGCCCTGACAGCCACGAAGCGGGTATCGACGCGGTCGACCAGCAGCACCAGCGTGCCCTGCGGCAAAGGCGCTGAGCTGGGAGCGGCCACCGCCGAGACGAAGTGGCGGTTGCCGTGGATATCGGCGACGCTGACACGGCCGGGCGGACCCTGGTCGAGCGGGCCGACGACGACCTCGCCAACGCGGCCGACGAGATCGCCGAGGCCGATCGCGTAGCTTTCATCCTTCGGAATGATCCGCGCGATGCCCCGGCTCGCGCCGCGGACCAGCGGGACCGAGACGACGACGGCCGCAAGCGAGGCGAGACTGGCCGGCAAGGGCCCGGCCACCATTCGGGCGACGTCCTGGATCAGGAAGCCGGTGATCGAGAAGGCGCCCAGCGCCAGCAGCAGGAAGATCAAGAGCGGCACGCCGCCGACATTGATCCAGGAGATGGCGTTGATCACGCCATTGTCGCTGGGATGGCTGAAATCGATGCTGGTGCCGAGCATCTCGCTCAAGGAGGCCCCGACCAGCATGGTGACCACTTCGAGCGTGCCGACGATGAGGATCATGGCCGCCGCGATCGCGAACGGCCTGACCTCCGGCGCCATGACGTGTTCGAGCAATGCGCTCATGACACGATACTCTTCAGGAGCGCGACTTCAACCGCGCCAGCCTCGCTGCAATCTCCTTGTCGCGATGCAACGTGCTGAGCTCGTCAATGTCGCTTGAATACGGGATGGCAGCCGGCACGCCGGTGGCGCGCGCCACCGCCCTGCCCGCGCGCAGAGCCTTCGCCGCCGCCGAGGTGCCGCCCTGTTTGCGGGGCGACGTCGCGGCCTGATGGCTCGCAGCTGCCTCGCTCTTTGCGAGATCGGCGCGGCGCTGCTCGGCATCCTGGAGCGCCGAGAGCACCGCGCGCAGCGACGTCACGCATTGCTCGATCTTCTCGTTGTTCTCGTCGATGGCGCGGGAGAGCACCTCGAACTGTGCCTCCAGATCCATCTGCCGCGCGATGCCGGCGCGGGCGAGATCATCGCGCCCGTCCGCGATCACCCCCTCGATCTTCGCAGTCAGATCGGTCATCTCGCGCTCGATCTCGGTTCGCCGGGCGTTGAGGCGGTATTCCTCGGCCCGCGCAGACGCGAGCGCATCGCGCGCCTCGCCTTCGGCGCGCTCAATCTCGCGGATGGCCTGTCCCACCACGCCAAGCTTGTTCTTGCCTTCCGCCTGCTCGATCGCGTCATAGGCGATGCCGGCGATCAGACGTCCGACCCGCGACAGGAAATTCTCGGGAGCGGCTGCGGTGGTATCCATAGCGTTCTCCTCCTCTGGCAGACTGTTCGGCGTGACGCCGTAGTGAACCTCGAAACCGTCGTCGGTGCGGATGAGATGCGCGGGCACGCTCTGCCCCCAGCCATCCGCGTAGCCGACATAGTCGAAGGGCACGCTGAAGCGCCCTTGAACGGTTGAAATCGAAATGGTGGCCGGCCCCTTGATCTTGGCGAGCTTGTCGTCGAGCGGCAGGCGGCGACCTTGCGCGGCGCGATACTCGGTGCGGTCGCGCAGGCCCAGCGTCACCAGCCGTGACGGCAGCGCGGTCTCTTTCCGGATCGGCTCATAGGCATGGGCATGCAGCAGCACGACGTTGGAGCCCACATTGTGGGTCCGGGCGACCTCATCCAGGATCTCCATCATGCGGTCATAGGCCCTAAACGTCGCCTCCATCGCGGCCTTGGCGGCCGGGTCAGGGGCAAGCCTGTATCGAAGCGCCGATGGCGCGTTTCGGGGCGACGGGCTCATGAAAAGCACTAAAGCACCATTTTGGTGCTTTACAAGGGGGGAGCTCGATCACGTTCCACTGATCCTGATGCACTCTTTGGATTAGTCGCTGTCGCCTGCGGCCGCGTTCAAGGTGTGCCATCACTCCTAAATCACCGACGATCAAGACTTCTTGCACGTGCGGGTTGCAATTTTATGGAAAGCCGATTGCGACCTGGAGCACCTGCCCGAAGTGTGACGCAATGTTCTCTCAGCACCCGTCGTTGCGCGGGGTCTTGCGAGGAAGAGGCAACCGCGGTGCTTTATTTGTCTGCATCTCAATACACAGGCACACTTGCGCGACTGGAAACCATCGATGACTCGTCCGCAGCCAGCCACCAGCTCATGCACCCGAACCGACCGCCTGTCTCGGTCGGTCGGAGCCGAGATCGCCCGCGCACTGGCGTTGGCACTGCTCGTCTGCGTGACCTGGTCGGCGGCTCAGGCCGAGACGGCCAAGCTGCGGGTGGCGACCCGCATCGTGCCGCCGATGGTCGTCGAAAAGAACGGCGTGCTGAGTGGCTTCAGTATCGAGCTCTGGAACAGCATCGGCAAACGACTGAACCGCGAGACCGAATATGTCGTGTTGCCCGATGTGAGCGAATTGCTTGACGCGGTCGGAAGCGGACGAGCCGATCTCGCCATCGCGGCCATCTCGATCACGTCAGAGCGGGAGGACAGGTTCGACTTCTCTCAACCGATCATGAACTCAGGCTTGCAGATCCTGGTGCGCGGCACGGCCGTCAATGTCGAAGCCAATCCATTGCGCGAGCTGATGCAATTGTTCTTCTCACGCACGTTGCTGGTCTGGCTCGGCATTGCGCTGCTCCTGATCCTGGTGCCGGCGCACCTGATGTTCCTGGTCGAGCGAACGCATCACAGCGGGATCATTCCGACTAAAAAGTATTTTCCGGGGATCTTCCACGCGATGTTCTGGGCGGCGGGCACGCTGGCCACTCAGGCCGATCAGATGCCGCGACACTGGATAGCCCGGATCGTCGCCGTGCTGTGGATGTTCACGGGGGTGGTGTTTGTCGCGTTCTATACGGCGCAATTGACCGCTTCATTGACGGTGCAGCAGATCAAGGGGCCGATCAACGGCCAGCAGGACCTCGTCGGCAAGACCGTCGGCACCACAAGGGGCAGCACTGCAACGGGCTATCTGAATGAGCTCAAGGCTCAGGTTCGCGAGTTCGAGAAGGTCGATGACCTCTACAAGGCGCTGCTGGATCAGCAGGTCGACGCCGTCGTGTTCGATTCGCCCGCTCTGCTCTACTACACGACCCACGACGGCAGCAGATTGGCCCGGACCGTTGGTGACGTGTTTCACAGGGAAGACTACGGCATCGTCTTTCCGACCGGCAGTCCACTACGCAAGCAGGTCAACGAGGCCCTTCTGGGGCTGCGCGAGAGCGACACGTACCAGCGGATCTACGAGGAATGGTTCGGCAAGCGTTAGCTGCTCAGCCGAAGTGGGATCCCGTCCCTCGGACTGCGAGAACCCGTCAAATCAGATGATTGGGTGCAAAACGCATCTAGATCATGACTCTGTCAGATATCATTCGGATCTGATCCGCATCTGCGTCGGATAAACAGCCATTCAACAGCTTGTCCGCAGCATATCCACAGCCGTCGCCCGAAGGATTTACGCTGGAGACGCAAAGCACTTGCTGCGCACAAATCCACAAGGAGCGCATCAGCCGCCGGCCTGGTCGAACACCGCGCGGCAGGCCTCGCTCAGGCTTGAGCGGTTACGGCGCAGGCAGGCCGTGATGGCCCGAACGTTGGGGATTTCGCCGGCACAGAGCCTGTAAACGTCGGGTGTACAGGCCCGGCGCTGCTCCGCTGTGCCCTGCTGCGCATTGGCGGCGGATGCAAACAACGTCAGGAACAGGCCGAGTGTGGAGGCGCGACGCGCCCGGCTTCTCACACCCGCAAACCGCAAGAACCTCGCCTTCATGACCAGTCTCCTGTCCGCCCTGCCTGCCCGGCCGCCATCGGCCGGTGTGAGCAAAGAGGTAGGAGGATTAAATCGCGGGGGATGTGATCTCTTTCACACTTGCCGCCGCTTGGAACCTCCTAGAGTTCCCGGGGTTTTCTTGGAGTTTTCTTGGGGATTTTTGGGGACCTTTCAGAAATCGCTAACCAAACCGATCCCGATCGCCCGATCGTTAAAATGCGAACGACCGGGTCAATCGGGAAGCAAACCGGCTTTGCGACACTGCGCTATCCGCGTTCCGGAGGGTGTGATGAGCGAAGCCGAATTCAATCTGATGCTGGATGCTGTCCGGGACGCCATGATTCACGACAATTTCGCAGCCGCGCCGGAGGAAGACTTCGTGCCCCGCTCGTGGAGCTTCGACGCTGCGCCCAAGAAAGCGCTTAAGCAAGCGCTCAAGGCCGCGAATGACAACGAGGGCGCCTGGCCCCTGCTGCCCTTTCCGGACGGCTGGTACGCCGCCTGCTGAGGCAAAACTGACGGCGGGCCACGGGCCTGCGATCAATTCTTGACGCTGTCCTTGTCGTCCTGCTGTACCCTGTCCGGTGCAGCCGGCGGGAAAATGCTGTCATAGATCGCGCGCGCCTCGGCAATGAGGCGAGCCCGCTCCAGCTCGGATTTCGGGATAAACCGGACGATTTCGCCCACGTGTGCTCCAGCGCTCGATTGATAGGACTGCATGCCTTCGCAGATGCGAAGTTTATGCCATCGGGCCTGAATCGAGGGTTTCCAACAAGCCCCGGGCAAACCCGGTGGCGCGGGCCATGCAGTCGCCATCCGCGCCATCGGCGGATCGGGGCGAAATCATGATTTAGGTTGAAATATCAGAAGCTTGGTGATGGAGGCCACGACCAGAATTGAACTGGTGTACACGGTTTTGCAGACCGTTGCGTAACCACTCCGCCACGTGGCCCCGTAGAGGCGGAGCAATATAGGGGATCAACGGCTTAGGCAACCCCGGCGGGGTAGTTACACCTTCGCAGCCCCGAGATATCGGGCAAGAACCTCCTCGATCGTGCCTGATACGGTGATCCGCCCCTCCTCCAGCAGGATGGCGCGGTTGCAGGTGCTCTTGATCAGATCGAGATCGTGCGAGGCCAGCACCAGGATGCCGGCGCGGGCCACGATCTCATCGAGCCGCAGCCTGGCCTTCTTCCGGAACTGCTGATCGCCGACGCCGATCCATTCATCGAGCAGCACGATCTCGCCCTCGACGGCGGTGGCGACCGCGAAGATCAGGCGCAGCATCATGCCACTGGAATACGTGCGCAGCGGCAAATCCAGCCGGTCGCCGAGCTCGGTGAATTCGGCTATCTCGACGCGGCGAGCGTCGATCTCGGTGCGTCGCGCACCGATCACAAGGCCGCGGCGCATGATGTTCTCGTAACCGGTCGCCTCCTCGTCGAAGCCGGCCGACAGGTCGAACAGCGACAGGCAGCGGCCGAGCACATCGATGTTGCCTGCGGTCGGATGGTAGATGCCGGCCAGCACCCGCAGCAGTGTGGTTTTGCCGGCGCCGTTGGCCCCGACGATCGCGACGCGGTCGCCGGCGCGGACGTCGAGATCGATGCCATTGAGCGCAGTGACGATGTGCGGGCGCGGCGCCTTGCGGCGCAAGGTCATGGCGCGCACGAAGCGGCTGCGCAGCGAGCGGTCGCGGAACGACAGCACAGGAAACGTCACCGAGACGTTGCGCAGAATGATGTGGGCTTGGGGGCTCATCTCGCGCCTCACAGCCAATACGCCACGCGGTGGCGGTATCTTGCGTAGCAGCCGAGCCCGATGGCGGCCGCAGCGAGCGCGTAAGCGATGCCAAGCAGCCAATGCGCCGCGTCCGTTGGCTGCGACAACAACGGCTTGCGCACGAGATCGAGCAGCGTCGTAAACGGATTGACCCATGTCAGCCAGGCGAGCGCGGTGCCGCGCACGCTGTCCTCGGTCCAGATCACGGGGGTGAGGAAGAAGATGAATTGCAGCCCACTCACGACCGCAGACCCGATATCGCGAAATCGCGCGCAGAGCACACCGAGCACGACTGCGCCGCCGAGCAGAACCATCAGCAGAAGCGCAAAGCCGGGCAGCGCAAGCAGCATGGTCCAGCGCAGTGGCCAGGGCATCACGACATGGAGCATGACGACGATCAGGAGATGATGGGTGAAGATGAGGACGTTGCGCGCGATCATCTGCAGCACGTGCACGATCAGCGGCGCCGGCACGGCCTTGATCAGATGGCCGGATACCACGAAGATGTTGGCGCCTTCCTGGAGCGTGGTCGCGATCAACGTCCAGACGATCAGGCCCACCGCGAAAGGCGGTAGAAAAGAAGCGATGTCCTGCTTGAACAGCGCTGCGTAGACCGTGCCGACGCTTGCGATGGTCGCCGCCAGCGTCAGCGTGATCCAGAGCGGTCCGATCACGGTGCGCCGGTAGCGCAACGAGATGTCCATCAGGGCGAGCGTGCCCCAACGATCGAACTGCGCGGCCTGGGCCAGAATCTCCTTCGCTGCGCTCTGAATTCGACTCTCCCCTTCTGCTTTGCGGACTTGCGACGCTGCGACGGCATCGCAGGCCACGGGCCTGTCGGCCGGTGGTCTGTATCTGCCTGCTCCTTGCGGGGCAATCAACCGGAGGGATGAAGTAGGCTTAAGTCAGGACCGTTTGCCGCGGCGGATACCGCGCCGACGGTCCTTCACAGGCGGCTTCGGAGCCAGTTCCGGCATTTCGGCCTGGACCTCGCGGAAGCGTGTCAACAGCCGTTCAAAACTGGCGTTCAGCGTCTCGGCGATGTCGGGGCGTCGCTCGAGCCCCGCCAGCAGCGTTGCCGCTGCCTCGATAGTCGACAGCCCGTCCTTGCGCGGCTCGCGACGCAGGCGGCCATAGCGCGAGGGGTGCTTCGGATTGAGGATCACGCGTTGGCATTTCAGCATCCAGGGATTGCGCCACCACAGCGCCTTCGCCTGGCTCCAGGTGCCGTCGAGCAGCACCACGCCTTCGAGCTTGTTGAAAATGGCGCGCTGGTTGTCCGCGATCTCGCCCTTGCGGTTGAGCGCAACGATCTCGCCCTCCGCATCGAGGTCGGCGGCGCGCGCCGAGCCGAGATAGAGCACAGCCCAGTGCGAGGCGTTCTCGACCGGTCGGCCAAGCGCCTTGGACAGGCTCGGCCAGGACAGGCCGACCCGCAAGGTCGCGTCGTCAAAGTGCTTGGCGAGCAGCCGCGCGGTACCGAGCGCCCTGTCCTGCTCCTGCGGATGCTGCAGGATCAGGAGCGACAGCTTGTTCTCGATCGGCGTGACGCTGTCGCAGATGCACAGCGGCATCGGCTTCTGGCAGTGCGGACATTCGGGAATCGGCTCCGGCGTGGTGGCCGTGGTCTCAGCTGGTTTCGACATGACCGCCGCTATACGCTTGGTACGGCCGTTCAACAACCCGCCTATTCTGCCGGCGCTGCCAGCGCGCGCGGCTCGGACCGCCGGCGGAGCCGATCGATCAACAAGTAAATCACGGGCGTGGTGTAGAGGGTCAGGACCTGCGAGACGAATAGGCCGCCGATGATGGTAATGCCGAGCGGGCGGCGCAGCTCCGTGCCCGGCCCGGTCGCCACGACAAGCGGAATGCCGGCGAACAGCGCGGCCATGGTCGTCATCAGGATCGGGCGGAAGCGCGCCTGGCAGGCCTCGAAGATAGCCTCAGCCGACGACAGCCCGCGCTGACGCTCGGCATCGAGCGCGAAGTCGACCATCATGATGCCGTTCTTCTTGACGATGCCGATCAGGAGGATGATGCCGACGAAGGCGATCACCGTCAGCGGCGTGTTGGTGATCTGAAGCGCGAGCAGAGCGCCCAGACCGGCCGACGGCAGCGTCGAGATGATCGTGAGCGGATGGGCGAGACTCTCGTAGAGCACTCCTAACACGATGTACATCGCCACCAGCGCGCCGAGGATCAAGAGCGGTTGCCGGCCGCTGGTCCTGGCGAAATCGCCGGCATTGCCGTCAAAGCTGCCACGGATGCCTTCGGGCATGTGCAATTCATCGACCGCGCGCTGGATGTTTTGCGTGGCGGCCTGGAGCTCCACATCGGGCAACGTGTTGAACGACACTGTGGTCGAGGGCACCGACTGCGAATGATAGACCGCGAGCGCGGCAAGCCCGCGTGTCGCGTGGACCACGGCCGAGAGCGGCACTTGCACGCCTCCCGCGCCGGCGACATAGATGCGCTCGAGGTTGGACGGATCGACCTGGAATTTCGGATCGATCTCCAGCACTGTCATGTACTGGTTGCGCTGGGTATAGATGATCGAGATCTGGCGCTGCGAGAAGGCGTTGTTCAGGGCGTTGTCGATGTCCTGGACCTTGACGCCGAGCGCTGCTGCCTTCTGGCGGTCGATGTTCAGTGTGAGCTGAAGTCCGCCGGGATCACGGTCACTCGAGATGTCGGTGATGCCCTCCACCGTCTCCATGCGCTTGGCCACGATAGGTGCCCATTTCTGCAGCAGGTCGAGGTCGGTGCTCGATAGCGTATATTGGTAATTGGAATCGCTCTGCCGGCCACCGGCGCGGACATCCTGCGCCGCAAACATGAAGAGACGGATCCCGGGCACGGGAAACAGCGCCTTCCTGAGACGGTCGATCACGACCTGGGTCGAGACGTGGTCTCGCTCCTCCGGCGGCTTCAGGCTGATGTACATGACGCCGCGGTTCGAGGTCGCGCCTCCTGGCCCGGCTCCACCGCCGACGGTCGAACCGATGCCGGCGACAGCCGGATCCTGCATCACAATGTCGGCGAGGCGTTGCTGCAGCGTCAGCATCGACTGGAACGAGATGTCGGCCGAGGCCCGTGTTGCGCCGATGACGAAGCCGGAATCATCAGTCGGGAAATAGCCCTTGGGCACCTTGACGTAGAGCAGCACCGTCAGTCCGATGGTGGCGAAGAACACCAGTAGCGTCAGCAGCGGGAATTCGAGCACGGCGCGCAGGGTGCGGGCGTAGAACGCAACGACGCGCGACAGCGAGCCCTCGATCAGGCGGTCGAACAGCGTGGCGGATCCGGACGTGATCTCCTTCACATAATGGGCGCAGATCATCGGCGTAACCGTCAGCGACACCAGGGTCGACACTACGATCGCGAAGGTCAGCGTCAACGAGAATTCGCGCAGCAGGCGACCGACGATGCCGTCCATGAAGATCAGCGGCGTGAATGCCGCGATCAGCGACAGGCTGATCGAGACCACGGTGAAGCCGATCTGCTTGGCGCCCTCCAGCGCCGCCCGCATCGGTCGCATGCCATGCTCGAGGTTGCGGAACATGTTCTCGATCATGACGATGGCGTCGTCGACCACGAAGCCGACCGAGATCGCGAGCGCCATCAGCGACAGATTGTCGATCGAGAAGCCGGCGACCCACATGCCGGCGCAGGTGCCGGCCAGCGCCAGCGGCACCGAGATGCCGGCGGCGATCGTCGGCGTCAGCCGGCGCAGGAACACGAACACCACGACCATGACCAGGACTGCGGTCGCGAGCAGCGTCCATTGCATGTCCATCACGCTGGCGCGGATCGTGGTGGTCCGATCGACCAGCGTCGAGACGTCCACACCAGCCGGAATCCATTGCTTCAGCGCCGGGATCAGCGCCTTGACCCGGTCGACCGTGTCGATGACGTTGGCGTCACCCTGTTTGGTGATCTGGATCAGCACCGCCGGCTGCTTGTTGAACCAGGCGATCGAGCGGGCGTTGCGGACGGCGTCCTCGATATCGGCGACGTCGGACAGTCGGACGAAATTGCCACCGGAGCTCTTGATGACGATGTCGCCGAATTCCTTGGCCGTGCGCATCTGCCTGTTCAGCGACAGCGTCTCGCTCTGGCGCTCGCCGTTGAAGATGCCAACGGGGCCGAGCGGGTTGGCGTTGATGATGGCGGTTCTGACGTCGTCGGTCGCGATCCCTGCATTCGACAGCGCCACCGGGTTGAGCTGGACCCGCACCGCCGGCTGGTCGGCGCCTGATACCGTCACGTCACCGACACCTGGGACCTGCGAGATGCGTTGCGCCAGCACGGTATCGGCGACGTCGTAGATCGCGCTGGCCGACAGCGTCTTGGAGGTCAGCGCCAGCACGAAGACCGGCGCGCCGGCCGTGTTGGCTTTGCGAAAGCGCGGCAGCGCCGGCAGGTCGCTGGGGAGGTCGACGAGGGCCGCGTTGATCGCGGCCTGCACATCGCGCGCCGCCTTGTCGATGTTGCGGCCGATATCGAACTGGAGCTGGATGTTCGCGGTGCCGAGCGAGCTCGTCGACGTGATCTGGTTGATGCCCGCGATTTCGCCGAGCCGCCGTTCGAGTGGCGCGGCGACGGTCGCGGCCATCACGGAAGGGTCGGCGCCGGGGCGGCTTGCCGAGACGAAGATGGCAGGGAAGTCGACGTTCGGGACCGAGGCAACGGGGAGGAACTCGTAGGCGACGGCCCCCAGCAGGAACAGCCCGATCGACAGCAGCGTGGTCGCGACGGGACGGCGGATGAAGGGCTCCGAGATCGATGCCATCACTGCATCCCCTCGGTCGCCCCTGCCGTTGGCGGCTCAGGCTCGGGTGGCGGCAGCGCCTGCTCGAGGCGGCGGTTGATGCGGTCGAGCGCGAGATAGATCACGGGCGTGGTATAGAGCGTCAGCAGCTGGCTCAGCAGCAGGCCGCCGATGATGGAGATGCCGAGCGGGAAGCGCAGCTCGGCGCCGGTGCCGCTCTCGATCGCCAGCGGCAGCGCGCCGAACAGCGCCGCCAGCGTCGTCATCATGATCGGACGGAAGCGAAGCAGACAGGCCTGCACGATGGCTTCGTCGGCCGGCATGCCCTGCCCGCGCTCGGCTTCAAGTGCGAAGTCGATCATCATGATCGCGTTCTTCTTGACGATGCCCATCAGCAGGATGATGCCGATCAGGCCGATCACCGAGAGGTCCTGTCCGAACAGCATCAGCGCCAGAATGGCGCCGACGCCGGCCGACGGCAGCGTCGAGAGGATCGTGATCGGGTGGATGTAGCTCTCATAGAGCACGCCCAGCACGATGTAGATCGTGATCACGGCGGCGAGCAGCAGCCAGGGCTGGCCGGCCAGCGCCTTGGCGAATTCGGCCGCGTCGCCGGCATAGACGCCGACGATGCTGTTGGGCATCTCGATCCGGGTCTCGATCGCCTTCACCGCCTCGACCGCGTCGCCGAGCGCCGCGCCCGGCGCGAGGTTGAAGCTGAGCGAGATCGCCGGGAATTGCGCCTGGTGCGAGATCGCCAGCGGCGCCGTGGTGCGCTTCAAGGTCGCCACGGCGTCGAGCGGCACTTGCGCGTTGGGTGCGCCGGCGGTCGCGCTGGCGCCGCCCGGCAAGTACAGCTTTGACAGGATCGAGGGATCGCGCTGGTACATCGGCAGCGCCTCCAGCACCACGCGGTACTGGTTGGCCTGGCCATAGATGGTCGAGATCTGGCGCTGCGCGAAGGCATCGTTGAGCGTGTCGGTGATGGCTTGCAGGCTGACGCCGAGCTGGCCGGCGCGGGTGCGGTCGACCTCCAGCTGCGCGCGCAGGCCGCCTTCCTGGGCTTCGGAGGAGACGTCGCGGAAAAGGGGATCGCGCCGCATCTCGTCGACGAGCTTGCGTGCCCATTCCGACACCAGCGCCGCGTCGGTGCCGGTCAGCGTGTATTGGTACTGCGAGCGGCTCGACTGGGTCGAGATCTGCACGTCCTGCACCGGCTGGAAATAGACGGTCATGCCGGGAATGCCGGAGACTTTCTCCTTCAACCGGGCAATGACCGCGCCGACATCGTCGCGTCGCTCGCCGCGCGGCTTCAAGGTCATGACCAGCCGTCCGACATTGGTGGTCGGATTGACCGAGCCCGCGCCAATCACCGAGACCACGCCGGTGACGTCAGGGTCGGCCTTGATGGCGTCGGCGGCATCGGCCTGCCGCTTCTGCATCTCGGCGAACGACACGTCAGGCCCGGCTTCGGTCACCGCCGTGATCGAGGCCGTATCCTGCAGCGGCAGAAAGCCCTTTGGCGCGACGACATAGAGGACAAGAGTTGCGGCCAAAGTCACGAAGGTCACGACCAGCGTGGTGCGCTGATGCCGCAAAACCACGAGCAGCGTGCGGTGATAAAATTCGACGGTGCGGTCGATGAAGCGGCTGACGGCGGCGAGACCCGGTACCGCCAACTCCTCATGGGCGTGCCTGAGCAGACGCGAGCACATCATCGGGGTCAGCGTCAGTGAGACCACCGCCGAGGTCACGACCGCGATGGTCAAGGTCAGTGCGAATTCGCGGAACATGCGTCCCACGAGGCCCGACATGAACAGTAGCGGAATGAACACCGCGATCAGCGACACCGTCAGCGAGATCACGGTGAAGCCGATTTCACTGGCCCCCTTCAGCGAGGCGGTCATCGCGTTGTCGCCATTCTCCATATGGCGGACGATGTTCTCGATCATGACGATGGCGTCGTCGACCACGAAGCCAGTCCCGATCGTCAGCGCCATCAGCGACAGATTGTCGAGGCTGAAGCCGGCAAAGTACATGATGCCGAAGCTCGTGATCAGCGACAGCGGCAGCGCCACGCCCGCAATCACGGTTGCGCGCAGCGAGCGCAGGAACAGCAGCACGACCAGTGTCACCAGAACGACGGCCAGCACGAGCGTGAACTGCACGTCATGGACGGAGGCGCGGATGGTGACGGTGCGGTCGGAGACGATGGTCAGTTTAACGCCGGCCGGAATCGCGCGCTGCACCTTCGGGATCTCGGCGCGGATATGCTTGACGACATCGATGACGTTGGCGCCGGGCTGGCGCTGGATGTCGATGATGACGGCCGGCGTGCCCTGATACCAGCCGCCGGTGCGGTCGTTCTCGAGCCCGTCGACGATCTGCGCGACGTCGCCGATCGTGACGGGCGAGCCGTTGCGATAGGCGATGATGACCGGCCTGTAGGCGTCGGCGGCGGCGATCTGGTCGTTGGCCGCGATGATGTAGGATTGCTGGGCGCCGTCGAGCGAGCCCTTTGGCCCGGAGACGTTGGCGTTTGCGATGGCGGCGCGCAAGTCCTCCATGGCGATGCCGTAGGCGGCAAGCCGCGCCAGATCGGCCTGGATGCGCACGGCCGGCTTTAGCCCGCCGAGCACGGAGACGCGGCCGACGCCGGAGATCTGGCTCAGGCGCTGCGCCAGCAGCGTGTCGGCGATGTCGCTCATCGCCCGCAGCGAGATGGTGTCCGAGCGCAGCGCCAGCGTCATGACCGGCGCATCGGCCGGGTTCACCTTGGCGTAGGTCGGCGGATAAGGCAGTGTCTTGGGCAGCACGCCGGCGGCGGCGTTGATCGCGGCCTGCACGTCCTGGGTCGCGCCGTCGATGTCGCGGTTGAGATCGAACTGGAGCGAGATCTGGCTGACGCCGAAAGAGCTCGTCGAGTTCATCGCCGTCAGCGACGGGATCTGGCCGAGCTGCCGCTCCAGCGGCGCCGTGATCAGCGAGGCGATCACGTCGGGGCTCGCGCCCGGCAGCTGCGTCGTCACTTGCACGGTCGGGAAGTCGACCTGCGGCAGCGCCGAGACCGGCAGCGCGAAATAGCCCAGCAGCCCGCCAATCAGCAGCGCAATGCCAAGCAGCGAAGTTGCGATCGGACGGCGGATGAAGGGTTCGGAGACACCCATGGGATGCGCCTGCCGCTCAGGCGGCTGTTGCCGGGATCATGGCTGCTTGGCTCCAGGTCCCGATGGTTGAGCCCCCGGCCCCGGCGCAGGCCCAGTCTGGCCCTTCTGGTCGCCCTCGCTGCTCTTCCGCTTGGCGCGGAACTCGCCGTCCTTGCCTTGTCCGTCCTTCTGGCCATCCTTTTGGCCATCCTTGGCCTGGCCGCCCTTCCCGTCGGCTTGCGGCGCGCGCGTGCGCTTGCGCGGAGCGAGGTCGGCCGACGGCGTCTGCTCGTCGCGGCCGATGACGACCTTGGAGCCGTCGGACAGATTGGCGAAGCCCGTGGTGACGACCTTGTCGTTTGCCGTCAGGCCGCTCGCAATGACCGCATCATGCTCGTTCTGCTGCGTCACTGTCACGGGCTTGGCCGTAACGACGTTGTCCGCGCCGATGACATAGCTGAACGTGCCGATCGGTCCGCGCTGCACCGCCGAGGTCGGCACCACCAGCGCCTGGTTCAGCGTTTCGACCTTGAGGCGGACATTGACGAACTGGCCGGGCCAGAGCTGGTAATTGGCGTTGGGGAATTCCGCCTTGAGCCTCAGCGTACCCGTGGTCTGATCGACCTGGTTGTCGATCCCGGTGAGCTTGCCGGTGTCGATCACGGTTACGCCGTCATTGCCGAACACGTCGACCGACAGCGCGCCCTTCGCAGCCGCCGCGTTGACGCGCATGATCTGCTGCTGCGGCAGGCTGAACCAAACCGCGATCGGCTGCAATTGCGTGATGACGACGAGGCCGGTGGTGTCGGAGGCGTGGATAATGTTGCCCTGGTCGACTTGGCGCAGGCCAGCGCGGCCCGACAGTGGCGCCACGATCTTGGTGTAGCTCAGCGTTGCCGCCGCATTGTCGATTGCAGCCTGATCGGCCTTGACCAGCGCCTCGGTCTGCGCGACCGCCGCGCGCTGGGTGTCGGCCTGTTGCTTGGAGCCGGCATTGGAGGCCGCGAGCTGTTCGTAGCGCGTCAGGTCAATGCGCTGGTTGGCGAGCTGGGCCTCGTCCTGGGCCTTCTTGGCCACTGCCTGGTCATAGGTCGCCTGGTAGAGCGCCGGATCGATCTCGCCGAGCACGTCGCCCTTCTTGACGTCCTGGCCTTCGGTGAACTTCACCGCGATCAGCTTGCCGTCGACCTGGGACCGCACGGTGACCGTGTTGAGCGCGCGGATGGCGCCGACGCCGTCGAGATAGACAGGCACGTCCTGAACCCTGGGCGTTGCCGCCAGCACCGGCACCGGCAAATCGGGCCGTTGCTGGCCGCGACCGCCAGCCGCCTGCTGCGGTTGCTGATGCCACACGGTCCAGCCGAGATAGCCGAGCCCGCCGAGGATCGCGAGCGTGATCAGGGTCATGACGAAGCCGCGGCCGCGCGACTTTTTCGCCGTCCCCGCTTTCGCGCCGTCCTTCGTGTCCGGCTTAAAGAGCATTGACCGGTTTCTCCATTCGCGGCTCCCAGCCGCCGCCGAGCGCCTGGTACAGGCTGACGATGGCAAGAAGGCGCGCGAGCTGTGCCTGTGACAGCGTGTCTTCGGCCTGGAACAGCGTCAGCTGGGTGTTGAGCACGGTCACGATATCGGCCGTGCCGGCGCGCAGTTGCTGCTCGGCGAGATCGAAGGCGCGCCGCGAGGCGTTGACCACGTCGCGCTGCAATTGCAGCTTGATCGTGGTCTGCTTGATTGAAAATAGTGCGTTGTCGACGTCGGTGAAGGCCTGAACGATGGTTTTGCGGTAGGTCTGCAGCAGTTCGTCCTGGCGGGCCTTGGCAAATTCGAAATTGCCGAGGATCTTGCCGCCGTCGAAGATCGGCTGCGTCGCGCTGCCGACCAGCTGGAAGAACGCCGCGTGCGGCTGGAACAGCGAGAAGAGTGCCGAGCTCTGATAACCGCCATTGCCGGTGAGCTGGATGCTCGGGAAGAACTGCGCGCGGGCATTGCCGATATTCGCAGTGGCGGAGGCAAGCTGCGCCTCCTGCCGGCGGATATCAGGCCGCTGCGTCAGCAGCTCCGACGGCAGCCCGGGCGTGACACGCGGAATGGCGATCCGGTCCAGCGAACCGCCGGCAAGGCGCACGCTCTCCGGCGGCCGCGACACCAGTACCGCAAGCGCGTTGGCGTTCTGGTCGAGGGTCTGGCGCAATGGCGGCACCAGCGCCTTCTGGTTGGCGAGAACGCTCTCTTGCTGGGCGACGTCGAGATCGGTCCCCGTCCCGGCCTTGCGGCGCTCGCGGATGGCATCGAGGATACGCTGGGCGCTGGCGATATTGCGCTGAGCGGTGCGCAGGCGGTCCTGCGAGGCCAGCACCTGGAAATAGGCATTGGCGACGGCTGCGAGCGTCGTCAGCGCGACCGTATCGCGGTCGAAACGATTGGCCTTGGCGGTCTCCTCGGCCGTTTGCAGCGCATCGCGGTTCTGGCCCCAGAAATCGAGCTGATAGCTGGCGCTCAGCGACGCCTGGTAGTTGACAACCTCGCGGCCGCCATTGGTGAGCCCCGAAGAAGACGAGCCGGAGGTGCGCGAATAAGTCTCTTGTCCCGTTCCCGACAGGCTCGGCAATAGCGCCGCGCCCGCCTGCCGCGCCTGGGCGTCCGCCTCGACGATGCGCGCGACCGCGGCAGCGATGTCGAGATTGACGGTCTGCGCCTCTTCCATCAGCTGCGTCAGCTCCGCCGAACGGAAGCCGCGCCACCAATCCAGCGTCGGCGGCGCGTCCGCCTTCCTGGCGTATTTGTACTGCGTGGGAACATCGAGCGCGGGATCGGGAAGATCCTGGGTCAGCACGCAGGCGCCCGAGCTCGCGGCCAGGCACACCACCGCGACGGCTCGCAGCGTCCCGGACGCAGACCCAAGGACTTGGCCAAGGAAATTCGGCCCGACGAGGGTCGGAACCCGCTGTGTCACATCCGCCCCCTGACGGGCAGATCATGCCGCCACCGCGCGGCCGGATGAGCCGATTCGCGGATGGGCGGCCGGAGGCCATTCTGTAACTCGTTCACAGCGTGATGCTTTCTGCGGAACCTAAAATCCATTCTAGCCGGGCGCGGAACTGCGGGACAGTCCCGCACCTGCGAAACTCACCGCGGGCCCGCGTCCGCTACCGGACCATTGGAATGAAGGATATGCCTGTGTTGCAGTCGCTTCTTCGATCCGGAAAGGTTTGGAAACACAATCAAGCTTACAAAGATTTCATGTGATATTGCAGCCACAGTTGCCTCGAAGACGCAACGCCAAGATCCGCTCTCCCCTGAAACCCGCGCCGCAACGCACCGTAGCTTGTCCAGCACAAGGCAGGGGCATTGACGCATGCGCATCGCGGTCATCGGAACGGGCATTGCCGGCAACACGGCGGCCTGGACGCTTTCCCAGCGCTACCCTGTGACTGTCTACGACAGGGAGCTGCGACCGGGCGGCCACAGCCACACCGTCACCATCGACTATCTGGGCACGCCTGTCACCGTCGATATCGGCTTCATCGTCTACAACGAGCTCAACTATCCCGATCTGACCGCGATGTTCGCCCATCTCGGCGTCGAGACGGTCGCAAGCTGCATGAGCTTTGCAGTGTCCGCCGATGGCGGTCGTTTTGAATGGCGCGGCGGTGGCAATGACTGGTGGGCGACGGTGGCCGGCCTGTTTGCTCAGCCTACCAATCTTCTCTCCCCATCCTACCTGCGGATGCTGACGGATATCCCGACATTCGGCCGTCAAAGCGTCGACGACCTTCGCAACGGCAGCCTGAGCGGACTGACGCTCGGCGCCTATTTTCGCCAACGGCAGTTCTCCAAGCGTTTGCTGACCGACTATATCGCCCCGATGGGGGCGGCCATCTGGTCCGCTCCCGCCAGCGAAATGCTCGAATTCCCGGCCGAGAACTTCGTCGCCTTCTTCGACAATCATCGCCTGCTGCACTACGACCGGCCAGTCTGGCGCACTGTCAGGGGCGGCAGCCGGACCTATGTCGGGCGGCTCCAGGCCGCCTTCAGGGACCGCATCCGGCTCGGCTGCGCCGTGACGTCGATCGCGCGCACGGCGCATGGCGTCGTGGTCGGTGACAGCCATGGCCGGCACGAGAGCTTCGACCATGTAGTGATTGCGGCGCACAGCGACCAGGCACTTGCCATGCTGTCGGATGCAGACCCGCGCGAGCGCGACATCCTCGGAGCCATCAACTATTCTCCGAACAAGGTCTATCTGCATCGTGACACCAGGCTGATGCCAAAGCGGCGCCGCGCCTGGGCGTCATGGAATTTCCTGCGCTGGCAGCGCGAGGGAGCGGCGATGAACGATGTCGCGGTGACCTACTGGATGAACCGGCTCCAGGGCATCGACGCCGACAAGCCGCTGTTCGTAAGCCTCAACCCGCCGTTCGAACCCGCGCCCGAACTCACGTTTGGCCAATATCTCTGCGAGCATCCGCAGTACAATGCAGCTGCCTTTGCCGCACAGAAGCGGCTGGCCGAGATCCAGGGCCCGCGGCACACCTGGTTCTGTGGCGCGTGGACCGGCTACGGCTTTCACGAGGACGGCCTGCGCTCCGGCCTTAGCGTGGCCGAGGCACTCGGGGCGACCGCGCCCTGGCGCACGGCTCCAGTCGAGCTGGCGGAGGCTGCAGAGTAGCGCAATGACGAGTACAGCCCGTCCAGCATCGGATGCCGCCTCGCTCTATTTCGGTGACGTCATGCATGCGCGGCTCAAGCCCATGGGCCATCGCTTCAGCTACCGCGTCATGAGCCTCTTGATCGATCTCGACCGGCTGGATGAGACTGACAGGCAGTCGGCGCTGTTCGGCGTCAACCGCGCCGCGCTCTACAGCTTCCACGAGAAGGACCACGGCCCGCGCGATGGCTCCTCGCTGCGCGCCTATGTGGAGCGCTGCGCCGCCGCTGAAGGCATCAATCTCCGCGGAGGCCGGGTCGAGCTGCTCTGCTATCCTCGCCTGCTCGGCTACGGCTTCAATCCGCTCTCGGTCTATTTTTGCCGTGACGCCAATGGCGAACTCGCGTTGGTGATCTACGAGGTGCGCAACACCTTTGGCGAGCTTCATCCGTACATCCTCCCTGTCAGGGCCGACGAGCTGAATGCCGCCGGTCTGCGACAGCAACAGGACAAGCTGTTCTACGTCTCGCCCTTTGTGCCTATGGCGATGCGCTACCATTTCCGAGTGCTGCCGCCGTCCGACACGGTCAAGCTGCGCATTCTGGAGACCGACAATGATGGCCCACTGCTCGCAGCGACTTTCAGCGGCCGTCGCTGCGCGCTGACCTCCTCTGCCCTGCTGCGATCCTTCTTCAGCCTGCCGCTCGTCAGCCTCAAGGTGATGGCCGCGATCCACTGGGAAGCGCTGCGGCTCTGGCTGAAGGGAGCGCGGCTGGTGCCACGATCCGATGCCGCAGGGCAGCGCAGCGACGAAACCATCTTGGCGCGCGGCAAATCGCGTCCCTATATTATAGGTCGCTGACCGTTTGAGGGGCGCGCTCGGGTCAAGCAACAAAGCGGGATCGGCGCGCTCGGCTCGCGGTTGGACAGTATCCGTTGAAGTCATGGATCTGCCGATGTCGAATGCCATTTCGGTGACACCTGATGACGTCGAGACAGTGCTGGCCGACCTGCCGCGCATCGTTCGCCTTGCGCTGACCTTCGGGTCGCGGCTGCGGCGCGGCACGCTCGACGTCACGCTGCCGGACGGCCGCGTGATCAGACTCGGAGGACACGAGCCGGGTCCGAATGCTGCGATGCGCCTGCACAATTACGGCTTCGCATCGCGCCTGATCAATGGCGGCGACATCGGCGTCGCCGAAGCCTACCTTGCCGGCGATTGGGACACGCCCGATCTCACGCAGTTTCTCTACCTGTTCTGCGTCAACCACGATTTGATCCAGGCGATGCTGCGCGACAAGCCGCTGATGCGGCTCGTGCAGATGCTTCAGCACTGGTTCAACCGCAACACTCGCCGCCAGGCGCGGCGCAACATCCACGCCCATTACGACATCGGCAATGCGTTCTACTCAGCCTGGCTGGATCCGAGCATGACCTATTCGTCGGCGCTGTTCGAGGGCTCGACCACCGACCTCACGGCAGCCCAAACCAACAAATATCGCCGCCTCGCCGAGGCGCTCGACCTGAAGCCTGGCCAGAAGCTGCTCGAGATCGGCTGCGGCTGGGGTGGCTTCGCCGAGTTTGCCGCAAAGACGTTTGGCGCGCGCGTCGTCGGCCTGACTATCTCGACCGAGCAGCGCGATTTTGCGCAGAAGCGGATCCACGAAGCAGGCCTCGCCGAACAGGTCGAGATCCGGTTGCAGGACTATCGCGACGAGCGTGATCGCTACGACCGGATCGCCTCGATCGAGATGATCGAGGCGGTCGGCGAGGAATTCTGGCCGCGCTATTTCGCTCAGCTGCGCGACCGGCTGCTGCCGGGCGGATTGGCAGGCATCCAGGCCATCACGATCCAGGACCGGCTTTTCCAGGGCTACCGACGCGAGGTCGACTTCATCCAGCGCTATGTTTTTCCGGGCGGCATGCTGCCCTCGCCCGCAGTGCTGAAATCGCTCGGAGACCGGTTCAGCATCCCCGTCATCCGCGAGCGCATCTTCGGGCAAGATTATGCCAAGACGCTTGCCACCTGGCGAAATAACTTTCGCGCGGCTTGGCCGGGTCTCGTTCCGCTCGGCTTCGACGATCGGTTCCGGCGGCTGTGGGAGTACTATCTCGCCTATTGCGAGGCCGGATTCCTGTCCGGCAATATCGACGTCCGGCAGGTCATCTTCGCAAAGCAGCAATAAGAGTTCGCGCCCTCGCCTTGTGCGGCTGGCGACCCTACTTTAGGGTCGGACCCTCATCCTGAACCAGCCGGTAATTGCCTGACATGACCATCAAAAACGACGTTGTCGAAGCCATCGGCAACACCCCGCTCATCAAGCTCAAGCGCGCCTCCGAACTGACCGGCTGCACCATTCTCGGCAAGGCCGAGTTCATGAATCCCGGCCAGTCGGTGAAGGATCGCGCCGGCAAATGGATGATCCAGGAAGCCGAGAAGCGCGGCGAGCTGAAGCCGGGTGGCCTCGTCGTGGAAGCAACGGCCGGCAACACCGGCATTGGGCTGGCGGTGGTCGCGAGCGCGCGCGGCTATCGCACGTTGATCGTGATTCCGGAGACGCAGAGCCAGGAGAAGAAGGATTTCCTGAAGCTGTGCGGCGCCCAGCTGCTGGAGTCTCCGGCCCTGCCTTACTCCAATCCGAACAATTACCAGCATGTCGGCCGCCGTCTTGCCGACGAGCTGCGCAAGACCGAGCCGAACGGCGTGCTATTCGCCGACCAATGGAACAACCTCGACAACGCCAAGGCGCATTACGACTCCACCGGCCCCGAGATCTGGGCACAGACCGGCGGCAAGATCGACGGCTTTGTCTGCTCGGTCGGCAGCGGCGGCACCCTGGCCGGCACCAGCCGTTTTCTGAAAGAGAAGAACAAGGACATCCGGATCGCCTGCGCCGATCCGCACGGCGCCGGCATGTTCGAATACTTCCGGACCGGCACCGCCAAGGCGAGCCCGGGCGACTCCATCACGGAAGGCATCGGCCTCGGCCGGAAAACCGCGATCGTCGAGAGCGCGAAGGTCGACGATGCCTATCTCGTTCCTGACGCCGAAGCCGTGACTGTCATCTACGAGCTGCTCCAGCACGAAGGCCTGTGTCTCGGTGGCTCGACCGGTATCAACATTGTCGGCGCGATGCGGCTCGCCAAGCAGCTCGGACCCGGCAAGACCATCGTCACCATCCTCTGCGATTCCGGCAGCCGCTATCAGTCAAAACTGTTCAACGCCGATTTCATGCGCGCCAAGAATCTGCCCGTGCCGGAATGGCTGGAGAGGCGCAGCAACATCAAGCTGCCGTTCGTCTAGTCCAGCGCGAGCAGTCGGCTCCAGACGCTTAACTCCAGCTCGCACGCGCCGAGCCTTGCGACACGCGCGCAAGGCGCCGCTCAGACGTCGATGATTTGCTGGCCGCACGCGCCGGCGGCTCGAACGGGTTGGTGTAAGCGCCCCCGATCTCGGCGCTCGGCCAGAAGGTGAGCGCCAGCAGCAGGCCGAGATTGACCAGCCCGCCGACCATCGTGCCCTGATGCTCCCCGCCAATGGCCGAGGCCGGAAGCCGGCCCGCCACCACATGATCGACGATCATGAGCGCGATCCAGGCCGGGATGACGCAGACCGGGTCCCAGCCGATGTCGCGGATGCGCATGGATTGCAGCGTGAAGGTCGCAAGACCAAAGAAGATCATCGCGACAATGATCGCCCTGTTATGGGTGAGATCCTCGGGGCGGACCATGCTCGGCGACGTCGTGCGCAGCATGGCCATCGCGATGGCAAAGCAGATCGCGGTCATCGCGATCGCCAGCGCAACCGTGGCCAGGAAGAAATGCAATCGCCCGAGGCGGGCGTTGAGGCCGAACACGAAACCGAGCATTTGACGCTCCCCTTTTGCGCCACATACGCAAAGGGTGCTTTCGGACGCGTGAAGCGGCGGGGCGTCATCATTGGCATGGTTGTTGGCCGGCGACGGAATTGCGTAAAACTCTAGGTTTCGGCGTCCTCGCCGGACTTCAAAGCCGCGGCACAATAGTCCCGCCAGAACTGGCGATAGCCCGCCTCCACCCTGCCCGCATAGATTTCGACATTGCCGGCAGCCGAGGCTGCGATCTGCGCCGGCAAGTCCGCGCGCAATTTCGCCAGATAATCCGGCTGCGCCGCGAACTTGCACGCAATCTCGACATAGCCGTCATCATCGTCGGCGACCCAGTCGCCAAGGCCAGCGGAAGCCACGATGGAGCCACCTGCTCGCGAGGAAGCTCCGTTGCCGAGCTTGGCGACGACAGGAACGCCCTTGTAGAGAGATTCCCAGGTGCTGATGCCGCCGTTTTGCGGAAACGTATCCAGGGAAATGTCGATCTGGGCAAAAGCCTGCAAGTGCTCGGCGCGCGGCGTGGAGCCGAGGCAAGTGATGTTCTCCTCGGCAATGCCCTGCGCGACGAAGCGCGCGATCAGACTGTCGCGCAGCAAGGGATCGTCGAGCAGCCCATGCTTGAGGATGATCTTCGATCCCGGCACCTTGCTCATGATGCGCGACCACACCCGGATCGCATCATCCGAGATCTTGTAGATGCGGTTGAACACGCCGAAGGTGACGTAGCCGTTGCGGAGCATCGGAAGTTCGGAAGGAGTCAGATCCGAGACCGGCTCCATCGTGATCAGGCACGGCAGATCATGGACCTTTTCGGCGAGCAGATGGCGCGCCGATTCCGGGATGAAGATCGGATCGGCAAGCACGTAGTCCATGGTCTGAAGGCCCGTGCCGGTCGCGTGTCCGAAGCCCGAAACCTGGATGGGGGCCGGCTTCCGCGCGAACACATGGAGTCGGTGACCGGTCGTATGCCCGGATACGTCGATCAGGATATCGACCTTGTCGGCCTGAATGCGATCGGCCAGCTCGTTGTCCGACATCTGCCCGGCATCGACCCAGACGTCCGCCAATGCCTTGAAACTCTCGGTGATCTCGTCCTGCAACGGCCAGCAGGAATAGCAGATGACCTCGAATTTGGCGTGGTCATGATGGCGCAACACCGGCAACAGGGTGAGCGCCGCCGAGTGGTTTCTGAATTCGGACGAGACATATCCGATCACGATCCGCCTGTCCGGATCGAGCTCCCGCGGCGGCAGCTCGATCCGTGACAATTGGGAGCCGACCGCGTCCCACCAATATTTTCGTGCCGCCTGCTGGACCGCGAAATCGGCCTCGGCGAGATAATCCAGCAGGAAGATCTTGCGCGCGATCGCGTCGGCATAGTCCGGCATGATCTCGAGCGCCGCGTCGAGATGCTCGAGCGCCGTCTTGATGTCGCCCTGGCTCGCGTAACACGACGCCAGCAGCGCCATGCCGAGCGCGGACCGCGGATTTTGCTCGAGCAGCGTCTTGACGGCTGCAAACGCCTTTGCCGTGTTTCCGAGGAGAATGTTGACTTGCGTCGTCCCGCGCAACGCCAGCTCGAGCGTGGGCGAAATCGACAACGCCGCATCGAAATCCGCTGCCGCCTGCTCCAGCCGCGACAGATCGAAATGGAGCCGTCCGCGCTGTGCCAGCATCTTGGCCGAACCGGGCTTGATCGCGAGCCCCGCGGCAAGAGCGGCTGCGGCTTCCCTGAAGTGCCGGAGCTCGACGCTCACCATGCCTTTGCCGGCGTGGGCCTCCGCGTGACGCGGCTGAAACAACAAGGCGCGATCGAAACTCTGGTCGGCACGCTCGAACTGGCCCATCGCCAGCTCCGCCATGCCACGGTTGCAAAAGGCGTCGGCATAGTCCGGCTTCAGCTTGATGGCGCGCTCGTGAAGTTCGATCGCCTGCTCGGGATGTCCCATGTGCAGCAGCGTGTTGCCGAGATTGGTCAGCGCGGTCAGAAAATTCGGCTTCAGCGCGATGGCCTTCTCCTGGCAGCGACGCGCCTCCTCGTAATTCTTGAGGTCGAAAAACACGGTCGCGAGGTTATTGTGAGCGTCGGGAGAGCGCGGATCGAGTGCGATCGCGCGCTCGATCAATTGCTGCGCCTCTTCAAGGCGCCCGCCATCATGCGCACACATGCCGAGCAGATGCGTGGCGTCGACGTGATCCGGAAGCACCTCCAGGATCTGACGGCAGAGCGCCTCAGTCTCTGCGTAGCGACCCTGGCCGTAAGCAGAAGCTGCCGCAGAAAGGATAGCGTCCGCCTGCTTCTTGAATTTCTTCTGCAATCGCGCGTTCTGGAACGCGCGCGCGCCGGCGCTGCTCTGCAAGATTGCTCTCCGAAGGATACCCGCCGAAGAGTCTAGCTGATTCGCGAGGCCAGCCGGCCGGTCCGCCGGACCGGAGAGGCCCCGGATTTTCCCGGGATGTCAGGCGTTACGCGCGTTCCTGGCCCGGTGCGCCCAACCTGCCTACCCGACGTCACCGCCAGCCGCGGTCACGGCACAATGGTCGCGCCAGAACTGGCGATAAGCAGCCTCGACCTCGCGCGCATAGTGTTCGACATTGCCGGCCGCGGAGGCTGCAATCTGCGCCGGCAAACCCGCGCGCAGCTTCGCCAGATACTCTGGCTGCGCCGCGAACTTGCACGCGATCTCGGCATAACCGTCATCATCGTTGGCGACCCATTCGCCAAGGCCGGCAGCAGCCACGATCGAGCCGCCGGCGCGCGACGAGGCGCCGTTGCCGAGCTTGGCGACAACAGGGACGCCCGCATAGAGCGATTCCCAGGTACTGATGCCGCCGTTCTGCGGGAACGTGTCGAGCGAAATGTCGATCTGGGCAAAGGCGCGCAGATGCTCGTGGCGCGGGCTCGAACCCAGGCACGTGACATTGGCTTCGGCGATGCCCTGCGCCGCAAACCTCGCTACCAGGCCGTCGCGCACCAGGGGATCGTCGAGCAGGGTATGCTTGACGATGATCCGCGATCCCGGCACCTCGCGCATGATGTGCGACCACACCCGGATCGCCTCGTCCGAGATCTTGTAGATGCGGTTGAACACGCCGAAAGTCACGTAGCCGTTGCGGAGCATGGGCAGCTCCGACGGCGGCACATCCAGGATGGGATCGATCGTGATCAGGCACGGCAGGTCATGGACCTTCTCGGCCAACAGATGGCGCGCCGATTGCGGAATGAAGACCGGATCCGCGAGCACGTAGTCCATGGTCTGAAGGCCAGTCCCGGTCGCATGCCCGAAGCCCGACACCTGGATCGGCGCCGGCTTGCGGGCGAAAACATGAAGCCTGTTGCCGGTCGTATGCCCGGATACGTCGACCAGAATATCGACCTTGTCGGCCTGAATGCGATCGGCCAATTGGTCGTCGGAAAGCTGCCCAGCCTCGACCCAGACATCCGCCAGGGAGTGGAATTTGGCGGTCATCTCGTCGCGCACCTGCGCACACGAGTAGCAGATGATTTCGAACTTGGCGTGATCGTGATGACGGAGCACCGGCAGCAGGGTAAACGCCGCCGAGTGGTACCAGAACTCGGCCGCGACATAACCGATCACGATCCGCCTGTCGGGATCGAGCTGTTGGGGCGCAAGCTGCCTTTGCGGCACTCTGACGCCGATCACGTCCCACCACTGCTTTCGCGCGGCCTGCTGAACCGCGAAATCGGCCTCCCCGAGATAATCCAGAAAGAAGATCTTTCGCCCGATCAAGCTCGCATCCGGCGCGATTGCGATCGCGGCGTCGAGAAGCTCGACCGCCGATGCGATCTCTCCCTGGTTTGCAAGACAGGCGCTCAGCAGCGCCATCGCCACCGCGGAGCCCGGATTTTCCTCAAGAAGCGTGGTGCAGGCCAGCATCGCCTGCGCCGTGTTGCCCATGCTGAGCGCGACCTGGGCCTTCCCCTCCAAGGCCACCTCGAGCCTGGGAGACAGCGCGAGCGCAGCGTCAAAATCCGCCGCCGCCTGCTCCGGTCTCGACAGCTCGAGATTGACCCGTCCGCGGTTCGCCAGGATCTTTGCCGAGCCCGGCCTGAGCGCGAGCGCCGCCTCAAGGGCGCTCTTGGCCTCGTCGTAGTTCTTGAGCTGAATATTGACCAACCCCTTGCCGACGAGCGCCTCCACGTGTCGCGGCTGAAACAGCAAGGTACGATCAAAACTTTCCTTGGCGCGGTCGAACTGTTGCAGGGCCAGCTCCGCCAAACCACGATTGCACAGCGCATCGACATAGTCGGGCTTGAGCTTGATCGCGCGATCGTACATTTCGATCGCCTGCGCGACCCGGTTCAGGTGCAGCAAGGCATTGCCGAGATTGGCCAAGGCCATCGGGAAATTCGGCTTCAGCGCGATGGCCTTCTCCAGGGACGCGCGCGCATCCTCGTATTGCCCGAGTGCGAAATGCGTGGCTCCCAGATCTGAAAGGGCCTGTGTTGAGCGCGGATCGACGACCACGGCTTGCGTGAATGCCTGTTTCGCGGCCTCGAAGCGCTGACCCGAGAACGCGCACAAGCCCAGCAGGTGCAAGGCTGCAAAATGCTCCGGAAGCTCATTCAGTATCTGTCGGCAGAGCGCCTCGGCCTCGGCATGCCGGCCCTGGCCGTAGGCCGCGTTCGCGGCGGAGATGATGGCCTCCGCCTGCTTCTTGAATTTCTTCTGCAATCGCGCGTTCTGGAACGCGCGTGCGCCGGCGCTGCTCTGCAAGGTCACTCTCCAAAGGATGGCCGACGGAGAGTCTAGCTGATTCGCATGGCGGGCCGGCCGATTGGCGGCGCCCCCGAGATGCCCCCGGTATCAGCGCAGGATTTGGCTCAGGAACAGCTTGGTGCGGGCGTGCTGGGGCGCGGCGAAGAATTCCTTCGGCGTGTTGGCCTCGATGATCTGGCCAGCGTCCATGAACACCACACGGTTGGCGACTTCCTTGGCAAAGCCCATCTCGTGAGTGACGACCAGCATGGTCATGCCCTCCTCGGCGAGGTCGACCATGGTGTCGAGCACCTCCTTGACCATTTCGGGGTCGAGCGCCGAGGTCGGCTCGTCGAACAGCATCACCTTCGGGTTCATGGTCAGAGCGCGCGCGATGGCGACGCGCTGCTGCTGGCCGCCGGACATCTGGCCCGGGAATTTGTTGGCCTGGTGCGGGATCTTGACCCGCTCCAGGAATTTCATCGCGGTGGCTTCGGCGTCCTTCTTGGGAATGTTGCGGACCCAGATCGGCGCCAGCGTGCAATTGTCGAGCACGGTGAGATGCGGGAACAGATTAAAGCTCTGGAACACCATGCCGACCTCGCGGCGCACCGCGTCGACATGCTTGAGGTTCGGCCCGAGCTCGATGCCGTCGACGACGATCTCGCCCTCCTGGAATTCCTCGAGCGCGTTGATGCAGCGGATCAAGGTCGATTTGCCCGAGCCCGAGGGGCCGCAGATCACGATGCGCTCGCCCTTGTTGACCGCGAGGTCGATGTCGCGAAGCACGTGAAACTCGCCGTACCATTTGTTGAGGCCGGAAATCTTGACGATGGGGTCGGTCATGGTGGCCTCGATCAGTTGCGACGGTGAGCGTTGAGGCGGTGCTCGACGAAGAGCGAGTAGCGCGACATTCCGAAGCAGAAGATGAAGTAGATGATGCCGGTGAACGCGAAGCCGGTGAAGGCGGTCGACGGCGTGGTCCAGACCGGATCGGCGAATGAAGCCCGCAGCGAGCCGAGAAGATCGAACAGTGCAACGATCGAGACCAGCGACGTGTCCTTGAACAGCGAAATGAAGCTGTTGACGATGGCGGGAATGACGTGGCGCAGCGCCTGCGGCAGCACGATCAGCGAGGTCGTCTTCCACCAGGACAGGCCGAGCGCGGAGGCCGCCTCTCCCTGCCCGCGCGGCACCGCCGCCAGACCGCCACGCAAATTCTCGGCCTGATAGGCGCCGGTGAACAGCGAAACGCCGATCAGCGCGCGCACCAGGCCGTCGACGGTGAAGTTTCCCGGCAGGAACAGCGGTAGCATGTAGGTCGCGAAAAACAGCACCGTGATCAGCGGCACCCCGCGCCAGAACTCGATATAGGTGATCGAGAATATCCGGATCAGGGGAATGGTCGAGCGCCGGCCGAGCGCGAGCGCGACGCCGATCGGCAGTGACGCCACGATGCCGGTAATCGCGATCACCAGGGTCACCAGCAGCCCGCCCCACAGCCGCGTATCGACGATCGGCAAGCCGCCGCGATCGAGCCCCATCAGCTTGATCACCGCCGCAATTCCGGCGAACGTGGCGAGGCATGTGATCAGCGGCCGTGATCCGGCACGCGCCCCGCCACCGAGCACGAACAGGATCACCGACACGATCACGGCTGTGATCAGGAAGTCGGGCCAGGGCCCCTGCCCGGACGCCAGCATCTGGTCGCGCAGCCAGGTCAATGGAAAGATCACCCAGTGCAGCAACGTGCCGACCAGCACGATGGCGCTGCCGATCGCCCAGAGCGCCGGGCCGGCGGCCGAGGTCTTGCTCAGTCCGACCACAGCCTCACCGGCCCCGCTGATGCTGTCGGCGAACAATTGCAGCAGGCCCGCAACCCAGCTCACGCCGAAGCCGGCGATGCCGCCGCCATGCAGCAGGAAGAATGCGACCGCAGGAAAGGCTAGGAAGAACAGCCCGGCATTCACGCTCTTGGCCGGCAGACGTGGGATTAGCAGCGGCAGAAGCAGCACAGCGCCCAGCGCGAAGGTCAGGTTGACCCGCCAGCGTTCGGCCTCGGGATAGAAGCCGTAGAAAAGCTGCGTGGACTTAGCCTGGATAAAGGGCCAGCAGGCGCCGACCGGACGACCTGCATTCTCCGCGAGGCAGGCCGTGCGGTCGTTGCCACTCCAGACCGCATCGACCAGGAGAAACTTGATGCTTGGAACAACGATGTACCAGACCAGCAACAGGCCGAGAATCGTCAGCAGGATATTGGTCGGCGAGTTCAGCAGGCGCGTGCGCACGAAGCCGACAAAGCCGGTGGTCTTCACGGGCGCCGCGCGCTCGGACACCAGGTCCTGCCGGACAAAGGAAGACGCGGCAATATCGGTCATGCACCCAGGCTCCGGCTGATGCGCCAGCCATAGACGCTCATGACAGCGCTGGTGACGAGCGAGGTCAGGAGATAGACGCCCATTGTCATGGCGATGATCTCGATTGCCTGTCCGGTCTGGCTCAGGGCCGTGCCGGCGAACACCGAGACGAGATCTGGATAACCGATCGCGACCGCCAGCGACGAGTTCTTGGTCAGGTTGAGGTACTGGTTGGTGAGCGGCGGCACGATCACGCGCATGGCCTGCGGCACCACGATCAGCCGCAACGTCGCGCCTCGGCTGAGACCCAGCGAGGAGCCCGCCTCCATCTGCCCCTTATGAACCGAGAGAATGCCTGCACGCACGATCTCGGCGATGAAGGCCGCGGTATAGGTCGAGAGCCCAACTGTCAGTGCGACGAATTCCGGAATGATCCGCGCCCCGCCAGCAAAGTTGAATCCCTTCAACTGCGGAAATTCGAATGTGACGGGCAGACCGAACACAAGCGTCGTGACGAGCGGTAATCCGACGAGCAATGCCAGAACGTACGGCCAGATCTGGATCGCGCGGCCCTGATCAAACAGCGCCCTCCGCGCGTAGCTGCGCAACGCCAGCGACGCGACGACGCCGAGCGCGAGCATGGCAAGGAATGGAACGAGGCCGGGCTGAGCCAGCGGCGATGGCACGATCACGCCGCGATTGTTGAGGAAGAAGGCGCCGAGGACCGACACACTTTGCCGCGGCGCCGGCAGTGCCGCGAGCACCGCAAGATACCAGAACAGGATCTGGAACAGCAGCGGCAGGTTGCGGATCGCCTCGACATAGAGACCGCCGACACGCGACACCAGCCAGTTGGGCGACAAACGGCAGAGTGCGACGATGAAACCGATCACGGTGGCAAAGAAGATGCCCACCACCGAAACGAGCAGCGTGTTCAAGACACCGACGATGAAGACGCGGAAATAGGTATCGGACCCCGAATAGGGGATTAGGGTCTGATTGACGTCGAAGCTGGCGCTGTTCCGCAGGAACCCGAAGCCCGCTGCAATGTGCTGGGACTCGAGGTTGGTACGGGCATTCGAGATGATCTCGTAGGCAATCCAGGCCAGGACCGCGCCAAAGACAAGCTGGACGGCGACGCCGTTCCAGCCTGCCTTGCCACCGAGCGCGCGCCGGAGCTTCAGCGCGAGCTGTGGTGGCGGTTTCCGGGCCTCGACGCCCATCGGCGCAGCCTGCGGCTTTGCCGATCAGCGGATCGGCGGCGAGTATTGCAGGCCGCCCTTGGTCCAGAGACTGTTGATGCCACGGCTGATCTTGAGCGGCGAACCGGCGCCAACGTTGCGATCGAACGACTCTCCGTAATTGCCGACCGCCTTCACGATCCGGATCACCCAGTCCTTGGTGAGGCCAAGCTGTTCGCCGAGATTGCCGTCGGTGCCGAGCACCCGCTTCAGCTCCGGCTTGTCGGATTTCGCCATCTCGTCGACGTTCTTCTGGGTGATGCCGAGCTCCTCGGCCGTGACCATCGCAAACAGCGTCCATTTCACGATGTCGAACCACTGATCGTCGCCGTGACGCACCATGGGACCCAGCGGCTCCTTCGAAATGATCTCGGGCAGCACAACGTGATCGGCGGGATTCGTCAGCTTCAGCCGGCTGGCATAGAGGCCGGACGAGTCGTCGGTGAAGACGTCGCAGCGTCCCGACTCGTAGGCCTTGACCGCCTCGTCGATCGTGCCGAACGCGATGACCTCGTACTTCATGTTGTTGGCCTTGAAGTAATCGGCGAGGTTCAGCTCGGTGGTGGTGCCGGTCTGGACGCAGACGGAGGCGCTGTTGAGCTCAAGTGCGGAATTGACCTTGAGCGACTTCTTCACCATGAAGCCCTGCCCGTCATAATAGGTGACGCCGGTGAAATTGGCGCCGAGCGAGGTGTCGCGCGAAACCGTCCATGTGGTGTTGCGCGACAGCACGTCGATCTCGCCGGATTGGAGCGCCGTGAAGCGGTCCTTGGCAGACAACGGCACGAACTTGATCTTGGTCGGGTCGCTCAAGACCACCGCCGCGATCGCGCGGCAGACGTCGACGTCGATGCCGGTCCAATTGCCCTTGTCGTCGGGCGAGGAGAAGCCGGGCAGGCCCTGGCTGACGCCGCAGGACAGCATGCCCCGGTCCTTGATGGTCTTGAGCGTTTGCGCGTCGGCGGTTTGGGCGGAGAGGCCGGCGGCGAGAGCAAGAGTGAGAGCCAGGGTTACGCGTTTCATGGGCTTCAAGCCTTTCAAAGTCATCTCAAGGTCGGGAACGGAATCCCTGCAAGGCTGCGCCTTGCAAGAGTCATGCTGGAAAACCTTGCCGAACACTCGCCCATCCCAAGGAGGCCATACCTTAATCCTCGCCGTAGGCGCCCGCCGTTGTGGCTGTGGCGCAAGGTCCGGTCAGACGATGGATCGAAGGTCGCGGCAGGCCCCTCAACATGCGGCGACTGAATAGCACCTGCGCATCACAGAACGACTGGCGAGCCGGGTCAAGGGGTTGACGGGACTCTTCTGTGTTCTGTTATTAACGATCGCGGCCCCGGGGCCGCCCCGGCCGTGCGATCCGCGCCCGGCGGAAACGCTTTTTGAAAGCAGACGCATGGATTCCTCGCACCCCCCAGAGCAGCACGCCGAAACCCGCCTGGTCACCTCCGGCCGCGACACCAAGGCGCAGAAGGGGTTCGTCAATCCGCCCGTGTTCCACGGCTCGACCGTGCTCTATCCAACCGCCGAGGACCTGCATGCCCATCGCGGCGAGTTCACCTATGGCCGCCATGGCACTCCGACCACGCGGGCGTTCCAGGACACGCTGATGGCACTTGAGGGACCGCAATGCGCTGGCGTCGGCATCGTGCCGTCGGGCTTGTCGGCGATCTCCACCACCCTGCTCTCGGTGCTGAAGACCGGCGACCACATCCTGGTCGTTGACAACATTTACCGGCCCTCGCGCAATTTCTGCAACGGCATGCTCGCCCGTTACGGCGTCGAGACCACTTACTTTGACCCGCTGATCGGCGCTGCCGTCGAGACGTTGTTCAAGCCCAATACCCGCGCTGTGCTGGTCGAGGCGCCGGGGTCGCAATCCTTCGAGATGCCTGATATCCGCGCCATCGCCGAGGTCGCGCATGCGCATGACGCTCTCGTCATCGACGACAACACTTGGGCGACGCCGCTCTATCACCGCTCGCTCGAACAGGGTGTCGACATCTCCATGCAGGCGGCCACCAAATATATCGGCGGCCATTCCGACATCATGTTCGGCACGATTTCGGCCAATGCCAGGGCCTGGCCGCAGATATCCGAAGGCATCCGCCTGCTCGGCGTCTGCGCCGGCCCCGATGACGTCTTCCTCGCGCTGCGCGGCTTGCGCACGCTGTCGGTGCGGCTGGCGCAGCATCATCGTTCAGGTCTGGAGATGGCGCGCTGGCTCGCATCGCGGCCCGAGGTCACGCGCGTGCTGCATCCGGGGCTCGAGACCGATCCGGGCCATGCGATCTGGAAGCGCGACTTCACCGGCGCTTCCGGCCTGTTCAGCATCGTGCTGAAGCCGGCGCCGCAAAAGGCGGTCGACACCATGCTCAACACGCTCAAGCTGTTCGGCATGGGCTTTTCTTGGGGCGGCTTCGAAAGCCTTGCGATTCCCTTCGACTGCGACGCCTACCGCACCGCGACCAAATGGGCGCCGGGCGGCCCGACGCTCCGCCTCCACATCGGCCTCGAGAGCGTCGACGACCTCAAAGCCGATCTCGATCGCGGCTTCGCTGCCCTCAAAGCGGCCATGTGAGCCTACTCACGCGGCATCCCGCCTGCGGACGCGCCAATGCGCGCCGCGGGAACGTGCATGAATACCGGACGTTAACGCCGTCGCGCCAACAGGGGGTTGATCCCCCGACGTTTGGCGTTAGCCTGACCCCTTCGACTCTAAGTCCGGACACGGAGAATGGGTACGTTGGTCCTGCTAGATCTGATGGGTGGCGTGGCGCTGCTGCTGTGGGGCCTGCATATGGTCCACAGCGGGATTTTGCGTGCGTTCGGTCCTGACCTCAGGCATCTGCTCGGCAAGGCCCTCGGCAACCGCTTCAGCGCCTTCGCCGCCGGCCTCGGCCTCACCGCGCTACTCCAGAGCAGCACGGCAACAGCCCTGCTCACCAGCTCGTTCGCCGCCGAAGGGCTGCTGAGCCTTGTCGCTGCGCTTGCCATCATGCTAGGGGCCAATGTCGGCACGACCCTGATCGTGCAGGTGCTGTCGTTCAACATCGCCGCCGTCGCACCCGTGCTGTTCGTGCTCGGCCTCGTCGCCTTCCGCTCCGGCCCGCGCTCGCGGATCAAGGATATCGGCCGCGTCTGCATCGGCCTCGGCTTGATGCTGCTGTCGCTGCATATCCTGCTCGACACGCTGGCGCCTGCGGAGAACGCGCCCGGCATGCGGGTCGTGATGACGGCGATCACGGGCGATCCCGTCCTGTGCATCGTGATCGCCGCCCTCCTCACCTGGCTGGTGCATTCGAGCGTCGCCAGCGTGCTGCTGATCATGTCGCTGGCCTATTCGCAGTTCATCACGCCGTATGCGGCTCTCGCTTTGGTTCTCGGCGCCAATCTCGGCAGCGCCATCAATCCCGTGTTCGAAGGCGCAAAGCGCGACGATCCTGCAAGCTACCGGCTGCCGGTCGGCAATCTCGTCAATCGCGTGGTCGGCATCGCCCTGGTCCTGCCGTTCCTGCACACGATCGCGGATCACATGCATGCCTGGCAGCCGGATCTCGCCCGGATGACGGCCGCCTTCCATATCGCCTTCAATGTCGGCACGGCCATCCTTTTCGTCGGCCTGCTCGATACCATGTCACGTCTGCTGACCCGGCTACTGCCGGATCGCGTAGAGGAAACCGATCCGGCCCGCCCGCGCTATCTCGATGAGACCGCGCTGGAGACGCCGTCCCTGGCGCTTGCGGACGCCGCACGCGAGACGCTCCGCATGGGCGATCTGGTCGAAACCATGCTGCGCAAGGTGATGGCCGCGATGATGACCGGCGACCGTTCGCTGGTCGACCAGGTCTCGAAGACGGACAACATCGTCGACAGCCTCGACGAGGCCATCAAGCTCTACGTCACCAAGCTGACCCGCGGCAGCCTCGACGAAAGCGAGGGCCGGCGTGCGATGGAGATCATCTCTTTCGCCATCAATCTCGAACATATCGGCGACATCATCGACAAGAATCTGAGCGAGCTCGCCACCAAGAAGATCAAGCGCCGTTTCCAGTTCTCCTCCGAGGGCGCGGACGAGCTCGCCGCCTTCCACAAGCGCACGATGGATTCGCTGCGGATCGCCTTCGGCGTGTTCATGTCAGGCGATGCCAACGAGGCCCGCAAGCTGCTGGTGGAGAAGACGGCACTGAAAAACACCGAGCTCGCCGCCGTCGAGCGCCATCTCGACCGCCTGCGCGAAGGTCGCCCCGAGACGATCGAGACCACATCGCTGCATCTGGACGTGTTGCGCGATCTGCGCCGCATCCATTCGCATATCTGCTCGGTCGCCTATCCCGTGCTGGATGCGGCCGGCGAGCCCTATCGCCGCTCCGAGGCGGAGACATCAGCCCTGCCCGCCTCAGGCGCGACGGCGCTGCCGCGCTAGGCCAGGAATCAGCGCTCCAGCGTCTTCGACGAGCGGCCGCGGTTCTTGATGATCAGCATGATGTTGCGGACATAAATGATCGTCGCCAGCGCCTGCCCGAGGATGATGACGGGCTCACGCTTGACGACGCCGTAGACCAGCGTCATCAGGCCGCCGCCCATCGAGCAGAACCAGAACGCCATCGGCACCACGCTGTTGCCGGCCCGCTCGCTCGCGATCCATTGCACCAGGAAACGCGCGGTGAAGAACAGCTGCGCGACCAGGCCGAACGCCAGCCAGAAATCGAACTTGGCGACGAAGACGTCGTACAGATAATTGCTGAGGGCCTGACCGTATTGGATGATCATGCTTTCACCTCAGTCACTTCAGGCGTCGGCTTCTTGCGGCGGATCAGCCACCACACGCCGGCGAGATCCATGATCCCGATCCAAAGCCGGTCGAAGAAGCCGTAATTGGACACGCCGGAATGGCGCGGCCGGTCGATCACGTCGACATAGGCGATATCGAATCCTTCGCGGCGCATCAGCGCCGGCAGGAAACGATGCAGCCCGTCGAAATAGGGCATCATCAGGAAGACCTCGCGACGGAACGCCTTCAGGCCGCAGCCAGTGTCGCGCGTGCCGTCCTTGAGGATGGCATTGCGGACCTTGTTGGCCACCCGCGACTGGAATTTCTTGAAGCCGGTGTCCTTGCGCCCAACGCGCTGTCCGGCGGCAAGGCCGACATTGACACCCTTCTCGACCGCCGCGATCAGATCCGGCAGGAAGGCCGGATTGTTCTGGCCGTCACCATCGAGCGTCGCCACGATCGTGCCGCGCGCCGCGCGCACGCCGCTGCGAACCGCGGCCGACTGGCCGGCGGATTTTGCGTGACGAAGCTGCCGCAGATTGCCGCGCTGCTTCATCATCGCCGCAAGCCGGTCGCCGGTCGCATCGGTCGAGCCGTCGTTGACATAGATGATCTCATAGGCCCAGCGGCCGTCGAGCGCGGCCGTGATCTCCTCGATCAGGGGCGCAATGTTGTCGGCTTCGTTGCGCACGGGGACAACGATGGAAACCGAAGGCTGGGACGACGACAAATCGAAAGCTCGTGGTTGGATTGGCCCGCCCCCGGGAACCCTTGGCCCGGGAAGCAGCCGCTTTTATGGGGCGGATGGGCTGCGGGCAACCCTTTTGAGGCGTCCTGGAAGCGGTCCTGGAAGTGGCACGATGGTGCCATCGGCGCGGATGGCAAAGCCGAGCCTGCGGGCGGCAAACCAGTAGCGCACGGCCATGGCGCCGACCATGCCGACCAGAGCCCCGGCCGTGACGTCGCTCGGGTGATGCGCCAGCAGTACCAGCCGCGTCAGCACGATCACGACCGCGTAAGTGAACATGAACACGCGCAGGCGCGGCCAGAGCGCCGCGACCGCAAAGGCCAGAGCGAACGCCGTCACTGCATGCCCCGACGGCAGGCTGGCATAAGCTCCCGTGCCTTCGAGCGGTATGAAGTTGAACGGATCGGCCTTGCCGCCGACGAACGGACGCCCGCGGCCGATGAGATATTTCAGAATCTCGGCGACGAACACCGACAGGGCAACAGACAGAAACAGATATTGCAGCCTCGTGCCGAAGCCGAGCAGCAGCGCACGGCGAGTGCCGTGCATCCCGGCCGCAACGAGCGCCACGATCACCAGCGCCGCGCCCAGCACCGAGAGCACGTTCTCATCCTTGCCGAAATCGGTGAGGATGCGGATCGGCCATAGCCAGGCCGTGCCGCGCGCCGGCATCAGCTGGATCTCGGTCCGATCGAACGCGAGCATCAGCACGATGATCAGGGCTGCCCCTGCCGCGCTCAGCCACAGCGAATGCCGCGCCAATTTTCGCGCAGCCGCGGCACGGCGCGAATGCGACGGCGAGCGCACCAATTGCGCCAGTGCATGGCCAACGACCGTGAACAACTGCACGGGATAGCTTGCACGCGGCGCAATGGTGGTACTGCCTGGCATCCTACTCGGTGCCCTCGGAACGGAAGATCGAGATCGAAATTGCGCGCCCTTGCGAGAAATTATAGCCGTCGATGCGCGCCCCGACCTTGTAGCGCAGCCCGATGGCCTCGGCGCGCTGCACGAAGCTGCGCTCCGAGCGTTGCTCGACCAGCGCAAACCGGCAACTTCCCTGCCTGAGGAAATCGGCGGCGCCTGAGCCGTCGGTCAACAGCGTCTGGGTGCCGGTCAGGAAGACAAGGCTTGGCTCGGCATAGCCGGCCGAGGCCGCCCGCGGGCCGACGCAGGTCACGTTGCGCAAAGCGCGCGCGACCTCGATGCTCGGAAACAGCGGCGTCAATGACGGCAGCACAATGCCATAGACCACGACAGCCAGCATGAGCGCTGCGACCAGCGCGTTGAGCACCGAGCGCTCGGCGCGATTGGTGTCGAACAGCCACCAGGCGAACAGGCCGAAGATCAGCGAGGCCGCGATGAACGGCCAGGCCACGAAGGCCGGCTGCCGCGTCAGCATGACGGCGCCGACCACCGCGATGATCGAACCGCCCGCGGGAATTACGAACCACCAGGCCGAGCCGCGCGCCAGCCAGGAGCGCGACAGCACGTTCCGCTCCAGCGCGCCGACGGTGAGGATCGCAATCGCGGGATAGAGCGGCAGCACGTAATGCGGCAACTTGGTCAGCACGGCCTCGAATACGATCCAGGACGGGACCAGCCAGGCCAGCAAGAATTGCGCGCCGGGCTCACGCCGCGCCCGCCACACGGCCGGCGCCGCCATCGCCGCGAGCGGCGCACCGGGCCAGAAGGTAATCCAGAACAGCGCCAAATAGACGCCGGGCGGCGCGCCATGGGATTCCTGCGCGCCGATCTTGCTCAGCATGTCGCCGCCGACGGAGTCCGCAAAAAACGCATCGCCGGCGCGCCAGAAGATCGCCACGAACCAGGGCAGCACCAGCACCAGCATCCACATCAGGCCCCAGACCGGCCGCAAGCGCCACAGCCAGGAGGCATCGCGGTCCTGGATCGCGAGCGCGACGATGGTGAGCCCGGCGAACATCAGGATCAGCGGGCCCTTGATCAGGATGCCGACCGCGAGCGCGGTCCAGAAGATCACGGGCCAGCTCCAGGGCGGATGTGTCTCGTCCTCGGCGCGCTGCCAGGACAGATAGGCGCGCGACATCGCACCCATTGCCGCGACCACCGAGAACAGCAGCACGGCGTCGGTCTTGGCCAGGCGCGCCTCGACTCCAAGTAGCACGGAGGCGGCCATCAGGAGCGCGGCAAGCACCGCCGCGCGCCGCGTGACGAAGCCCAGCGCCGTCCAATAGGTCATCAGCACCGCGCCGATCGCCCCGATCAACGAGGGCAGCCGATAGACCCAGATGCGCAATTCGGCCTTGGGCAGCTTCAGCGCCGTCGCCGCTTCGACGGCCGCCGATTGCAACCAGTAGATGCCGACCGGCTTCTTGTAGCGAACGTCCTCCTGGAAGCGAATGTCCACATAGTCGCGGCTCTCGACCATCTGCTTGGTGGCCTGCGCGAACCGTGCCTCATCGCGGTCAACGGGCGGGATGGTGAAAAATCCCGGCAGGAACAGCAGCAGCGCGCACAGCACCAGGAAGCCCACCGCACGGGCGTGGCTGGCAGTGACGACGTCGAGCATCAGCACGAGCCGACTGCCCGGATTCACGGGCGTTTTCGGCTCTCGCGGCGCTCCAAATCGGGGAGTCGGATAGGTCTCGGCCATTGGTTCCGCATACGCTGAAACCGCCATCGCCACAACCGCTTGAGCCGCTCTCATTGAATTCGAATGACGACTGTGTCCGCGGCGCCCGTGGCGTCGATCACCGTCAGCCGTGCAAAGCCCGGGCCGGGCGGATCGATCAGGCGCTGGCGGCGTCCGTCGATCTCGCCGCGCGCCGCACCGTTGACCATGACAGTCATCGGCAGCACCCCGCCGGCGACCTTGACGGGCATGGCAGCAGCGTCAGTGCCGCCTGAGCGATCCACATCGATCCGGGAGCCGTTGAGCGGGAACTGGATGTGGAGCGCCTGCTCGCCGCCGGTCCGGACGAGTTCCCCCACGGGGCGGAACCGCTTCAGCGGCAATGGCAACTTCGCGTTGCTGGCAAGCAGGGTGCCCTTCGGCGGCTTGGGCAGAGGGGTCAGCGTCTTTCCGGTCCGTGCGAAGGCATCGAACAGGATGGGCGCGGCGGCAACGCGGCCGATAAGTCCGGGAACCGGCGCGCCATCGGGGCGGCCGACCCAGACGCCGATGGTCATGCGGCCATCGAAGCCGACCGACCAGGCATCGCGATAGCCGTAGGAGGTGCCTGTCTTGAAGGCGATGCGGTTATGAGCCGCGTTCTCCGGCGGCGGGGTTCCCAGCAGCACATTGCCGACCTGCCAGGCCGCCACCGGGTCCAAGAGCCGCAGCGCCTCGCGATCATCCGTGGCGGCCATGATCTCGCGCAATGGCCTGGTGGTGCCGAGCCGGGCGAACCCTGCATAAAGCTGCGCCAGATCCTGGAGCGTGACACCAACGCCGCCGAGGCCCATCGCGAGCCCCGGCGCCTCGTCCTTGGGCAGAACCAGATTGCCGCCGGCCTGGCGGAGCCGCGAGGCCAGCCGGCTCGAGCCGACGCGGTCGAGCAGCACGATCGCTGGCACGTTCAACGAGAGTTGCAACGCCTTCTTCACCGGCACCGTGCCCTGGAACGTCATGTCGAAATTTTCAGGCGCGTAGGAGCCGAAGCGCACCGGGCGGTCGTCGATCAGGCTATCCGGATGAACAAAGCCGTCTTCAAAGGCGAGACCGTAGATGAAGGGTTTCAGCGTCGAGCCCGGCGAGCGGATGGCGCGGGTCATGTCGACCTGCCCTGCCCGACTCTCGTCGAAATAATCCGCCGAACCGACACGCGCGAGCACGTCGCCGCTCTCATTGTCGACCACGATGATGCCGACCGAGATGTTCGGTCCCAGCGCAACGGCGCGGTCGCGCGCCAGCGGCTCCAGCACCTTCTGCAGATTTGAGTCCAGCGTCAGCTTGATAACCGGCGCATCCTTGACCGTTGCCAGCGCGCTGTCGGAGGCGTGCGGCGCCAGGATCGGCATCGGCTTGCGCAGCGTTGGCACGGGCACGGCCTTGGCCTGCTTGGCATCGTCGATGCCGACCACATGCTCTTCGACCATGCGGTCGAGCACGCGATCCCGCGCGATGCGCGCGGCTTCCGGAAAACGGTCGAGACGACGTGTTTCCGGCGATTGCGGCAGCGCCACCAGCAGCGCAGCTTCCGCCAGCGACAGCCGCTTCGGCTCCTTGCCGAGATAGGCGATCGATGCGGCACGGATGCCTTCGAGATTGCCGCCATAGGGCGCAAGCGCGAGGTAGAGGTCGAGGATCTCGTCCTTGCTCATCGTCCGCTCCAGCTCGATCGCGCGGACGATCTGGTGCAGCTTTGCATAGAGCGAGCGCTGCCGCCGCGGCTCCATCAGCCGCGCCAGCTGCATCGAGATGGTCGAGCCGCCCGACACGATGTGGCCGCGCGTGGTCAGCTGCACCGCAGCCCGGCCCAGCGCCAGCGGATCGATGCCGTCATGGGCATAGAAGCGCTGGTCTTCATAGGCGAACAGCAGCTTCAGGTAAGTCGGATCGACATTGGCCTTGGCATCGACGGGCAGGCGCCACCGCCCGTCCGCCATCGCATAGGCGCGCAACAGCTTGCCGTTGCGATCGACAACGGTGGTCGAGACGCGGCGCGCTTCGTCGAGCGGCAGCGGGCCGAGGGAATAGACCCAGCCGACGAAGCCGATGAGGGCGAGGATGAAGGCGAGCGCGGCGATCGAGAAGAGACGACGGCCGTGCCCTACGGCTCGGCCGTCGTTCCGGGATGGTCCGAAGGACCAGACCCGGAACCTCGAGATTCTCAGGCGCGCAATCGCGCGCCTTAGTTCGGTGCTGCGCACCGCCCCGGAATGACGAGAAACGCGATCAGCCTCGCTCATCTCACTCCTCACTTCGCCGCCCGCACCTCGACTGTACCCGTTCCGGTGCGGCCGTAACGCGAGGGGTTGTACATGTCCTCGACATTGGCCTGCGGCAACACGTATTTGCCTGGTGAGACCACGCGCACGACATAGGCGACGGTGAAGACTGCCTTGGAGTCCGAGGCCCGGTCGACGGCCGCGGTGAAGCGGTCGTCGCGGAATTCGGTGTCTTCAGGCTCCTCACCATCCTCGATCCAGTCCAGCGTGCCGCTGTCGCCCGACGAGACCAGCTTCGGGTTGTCGATCTCGAGCCCCGCCGGCAGATAGTCGGACACCATGATGTGGCCGTATTCGGGCTTGGCTTCCGTAATCTTCAACACCACGGCAAAGCGATCGTTCTGCTTGACCTTGCTGATGTCGGCCGGCTTGCCGTCGAGCGTGAAGTAGTTCCGCTCGATCTTGAAGCCGTTCGACGCGGCCGGCTCCGGCGTCACCGGCGAGCCGGACACCGAGATCACCGCCTGCACCGGCGCATCGCCGGTGTTGGTGATCTTCAGCGGCTTGCCGCTCAGCGTCTCCGCCTTGTAGCTGCGGTAGAGCGCAGTCTTGATCGGCTGACCGTCGACCTCGATCGAGAGGTTTTCCTTGGCCAGCGCCCGCGCGGCCAGCACCAACCACGCATTCTCCTGCGTGGAGGTGTAGGGCGTGAGCCCGCGCGCGGTCTCGACCCGCGCAACGGCCTGCGTCAGCGTCGCCTTCGGCGCATTGCCTTCGCTCGCGAGCGAGACCAGCGCGGCGGCATCACGGAGCTGCGAGCCGTAATCGCTGCGGCCGAACTCCAGCACCGGCTTTGGCGCGAGGCTGTCGAGCGCTGCACCATAGACCCGCTCGGCGCGGTTGCGATCGCCAACCAAAGCGAGCGCCGCCGCGAGCTGAGACTTGGCGATCGGCGTCGCCAGATTGTTCAGCTTGGTGTCGGCGAGATAGCGGAGGTCGCCGATGGGAGCAGCGCCGTTGCGGGCGAGCACGTAGAGGCCGTAGGCGAGATCACGGCCGCCGTCCTTCTCCGGCTCGTTGCCGTTGACGACGGAGTTGCGGATGCGATCAAGCGCGTTCTTGAACAGGACGTCAGGCACCACAAAGCCCTTTTCGCGGGCGCGCGTGAGGAAGTCGGTCACGTACGCATCGAGCCAGGCGTCATCGCCGCCGGCCGACCACAGGCCGAACGAGCCGTTGGAGCCCTGGCGCGCCAGCAGCCGCTCGATGGCGTCGCGGATGCGCTGATCGACCTCGGTGTCCATGGCCAGATGTGCGCCGGCCGCGAGGTCGTTGACGTAGAGCAACGGCATCGCGCGGCTCGTGATCTGCTCCGAGCAGCCATAGGGATAGCGGTCGAGCGCTTTCAGGATGGTCGCCGCATCGAGCGCCGTGGACAGGCTCGCCGAGACCGAGACGCTGCCGGTGCCCGGCACCAGGTCGGAGAACATGTCCGAGGTCAGCGTCAGGCTCTCGCCCTTCGCCAGCGTCCGGATCGAACGCCGCGCCAGCACTTGCGTCGCCGCCTTGACGTCGAGCGCGTAGTGGCGCGCGAGCGTGAGGCCATTCGGCCCCTTGATGTCGACATCGAGCGTCGCCTGCCCGGCCGCGGTCGCATCGACCGCCAGCGCGAACGAATTGCGCTGCTTGGCGGCGAGCTTGACGGTGGTTGCGGGATTACCGGTCATCTTCACCGGGCCGCCGGTCTTGACGTTGATGACGTAATCGCCGGCCTGGCCTTCGACATTGTCGATCTCGAGATTGACCGTGCCGTGGTCGCCATTGAGCAGGAAGCGCGGCAAGGTCGTGGTCAGCACCACGGGGTCGCGGATCACGACATCGGTGTTGGCGCGGCCGAGCTTGGTCGCGGTCCACGCCACCGCCATGACGCGCGCGGTGCCGGCGAACTCCGGAATGTCGAAGCTGACTTCCGCGGTGCCGTCGGCGCCGACGGTGACGATGCCCGAATAGAGCGCCAGCGGCTTCTGCGCGGGCGGTGAGCCCTGCAGTTCAGCCGCACCCGCGTCGCCGCCGGATTTGATCTGGCCGCGCGTGCCGGACATGCCGTCGATCAGCTGCCCATAGAGATCACGTATCTCCGCAGTCAACTGGCGCTGGCCGAGATAATAATCATCCGGCGCCGGCGGCTTGTAGTTGGTGAGGTTGAGAATGCCGACGTCGACCGCGGCAATGACGATCTTGGCGTCTTCGCCGGGGTTGAGCCCGTCGAGCTTGACCGGGATCTTCAGCATCGAATTCGGCCGGATTAGATCCGGCGGCGACAGCTTCACGGCAAGCGTGCGCGCCTGCTTGTCGATCCCGAACCATTTCAGGCCGATCGCGCGGCCCGGCATACGCTGCGCAGCTGCATCGAGCGGACGGCGCAGCGTTGCCACAACATAGGCACCGGTGCCCCAATCCTTGCCGACCGGGAGCTTGACCTGCACGGTGCCTTCCTTGACGTCGACGGTCTGCGTCGTCAGCAGGCGGTCGCCGACCACGTTGACGGTGAGCTTGCCGGCGGAGCGGACGTTGACCGACACGGTCATGGTGTCGCCCGACGCGTATTGCGGCTTGTCGATCGAGGTCTCCAGCAAATCAGGCGTGTCGGCGCTGCCGTCGGAATACCAGCCGACATCGAACTGCACCGAGGTCACCGGGCCGTCAGCGTCATTCGACTTGACGTCCAGCCGGTAGCGGCCGGGGCGCGGCGCCAGCGAGATGCGGGTCGGCTTGTCTGCCGCGATCGTCACGTCACCATCGGCGACGCGCGAGGTCGACTTGACCGGCTCGTACTCCCAGTAATTGTTCTGGCGGTACCACTGATAGCGCGACTCCATCTTCAGGAGCTCGTAGCGCAGGCCGTCGCGGGGAAGCGTCTTGCCTTCCGGTGAGACGAACACGACGTCGAACTCGGCCTTGTCGCCTTCCGCGACGTTCTTGTCGCCGAACAGCGGCTTGACGCCGATCAGCGCGGTCGCCGGCGCGACCGGCAGCACCAGCTTGCGCTCGACGGCACGGCCGCCGGTCTCGACCATGCGGATGAAGATCTGCGCCTCCTGCGGACGCGTCGAGGACGGCTGCTTGTCAAGCGTCACCGGGAAGGTCGCAACGCCATTGGCGTCGGCCTCGGGCAGGTTCTCCAACGGTGTGCGCTCGTTCGACGTGGTCTGCTCGTCATCGACGCCGAACTGGTAGCCGGCAAAGCCGGGGCGACCAGCCGCCGCGGGCGCAATCAGCATGTCGCCTTCGAGGCTGAGGCCGGAGGCCGGCGCGCCGTAGAGGAAATGACCGTCCGCCTTAAGCTCCACAGGAGCGTTAGCATTGATCAGCTTGTCCTTGGCGGACAAGTCGAATTCGATCCTGTCGGGCACGTAGTCTTCGACCATGAAGGTGGTCTCGCCGACCGACGAGCCCTTCGGATCGGTGAAGGCGCGCACCCGCCATGTCCCGGTCGGAACGGCCGAATTGAGCGGCACGGCAAGCGTGCGGCCGCCGGCGCCCTGGTCCGCCAGCACGGCGCGGCGGAATTCGACGCCATCGGGACGCTCGATCACCAGGGTCAGCGGTCCGCCGTTGACGGCATTGCCCTGCCCGTCGCGCAGCAGCGCGGTGAGATAGACGGTCTCGCTCGAGCGATAGACGCCGCGCTCGGCGTAGACGAAGGCATCGGCGCCCGCAGGCACGGCGCGGCCCGCAACGCCGCGGTCGGACAGATCAAAGGCTGAGGTCTTCAGGCTCAGGAAAGCGTAGTCCGCCTTCTCGCCTGTCACCGTCAACATCGCCGGCGACAGGCCGCCCTCGCCCCGCGCGAGGCCCGCCTCGAACAGCACGTGACCGGCATCATCGGTCTTGCGCGTCGCCAAAATCTCGTTGTTGCGGGCGACCAGCCTCACCTCGGCTTTGCCGACCGGATCGGTCGAGGCCAGCGAATTGACGAAGACATGGATGCCATCATTGCCGGAATAGGCCGCGACGCCGAGATCGGACACGATGAACCATTGGGTGGCGAGCTGATAATCATCGTCGCTGCCCGGACCCTTGGCCGCCGCCGTCATCACATAGACGCCGGGCTGCAGCTCACCCAGCGCCTCGTCGACCGGGAATGCGGTGGTGACGTCCTGGTTCAGCGTCATCGCGGTCGCAAGCTCGCCGGACCAGACCTTGACGCCGCGCTCGTCACCGAGATCGCCGAGCTGGTACTTCGACAACGTCTTCTGGAAGTCGCTGTCGACCACCGTGTTGATCAGGTTGCGATCGCCGATCCGGAAAACATTAATGTTCACGGCAGGCGTGTTGACGCTGACCACGGGAATGCCGCGCTGGCCGGTGCGCGGCAGCACATAGGCGCGGCTGGTGAAGCGCACGAACGGCTTGCGGTCGCGCACATAGATGTTGAATTCGGCCGATTTCGGCAGGCCTTCCTTGACGGTCGATGGCAGGCCGGCGCGCAGATTGATGTTGTAGCGCTCGCCATGCTTCAGCCCGTCAACGCAGAGCTGCTTGCCCTCGGCCGACAGCGCCGGCTTGTCCTGACCTGCGAGCGCCAGAAACGGCGCGAAATCGGTGCGCTTGGCGAGTTCTTCCGAGAACTGGAAGCAGGCGCGCGGGCTCGCCGAATCCGAGTCCACGGTATAATCGAGCAAGCGGAAGCCGTGCTCGTCGCGCAGCTTTTCATATTGGCCGCGGACATCGGCGACCTCGCGCATGTCCAGCGACAGCCGCAATGCGTCGAGCGCTGGGCGAAACAGGTGCCGTTCGGCGAGCGACCTGCCGAGCACGGCGAGCGCATCGGCTTCCTCACCCTGATTGCCGGCGCGCATGTAGGCGATGTAGGCGGCGGTCGAGGCGCGCTCCCAGAGGAACGTCTGCTCGCTCGAACTCTTCGGCGTGATCTGGAAGATGACCTTTGCAAGCCGCAGCCAGTTGCCGGCGTCATCAGGCGTGGTGGCGGCAATCTGGCCGAGGACCGAGAGCCCGGTGCGGTAATCGTTGCGCCTGAATGCGGCGTCGGCGTCGGTCTTCAGCGTCGCGTTGGTCTTGGCGACCGGCCCCGCTTCACTCTTGATCTGCGCCTCGAGCTTGATCGCGGAATCGGCGAGATCGTCACGCTTGAATGCCTTGTCTGCTGCCTGCGCAGCGCAAAGGCCAAACGCCAGCACGGCGCAGAGAGCGACGGCGCGAACCAGACCAATCATGAAAGGACTCCCGGAAATCGCGGACGAGCGCCGCGGCGGCGATAATGTGTGCGGAAAGGTGACGGACTCATGGCGATGGAACCAAAGGTGCAAAACGTCGCATTCGCCATGGCAAGGCACGCCCAAAGGAGACCGATCGAGATACCGCCGCGCACGCCGTCCTGAGGCGCAGGCAACACCTGAAACAGTCGACCGGCGACCGTGTCCCGGAAGCTGGCCAGCGTTGCCGGCGACGTAATCCGTCGTCCAGTCCGCTGCCGCTCAACCCGGCACCCTGACACTCCGCCGTTCCGGTTTGTCGCTGCATTGAGGAAAACGGTTCGGTTCAGGCTTGGCGAAAGACCAGATTTTTCATATTGCCATGATATATGAACAGCCGGCCCCCAAACCGGGCTGGCCGGAACGGTCCCGTAGCTCAACTGGATAGAGCATCAGATTTCTACTCTGAGGGTTGCAGGTTCGATTCCTGCCGGGATCGCCAGGCGTCTGGTCGACATGCGCTGACGTTCATCATTAACGCGCCACCTGACTTCCTATCGCAAATCTGTCGTGTTTCACGAACGCGTGGGCCGCCTTGCCGCGGGCTTTGAACCCGGAGGGTGCGCCCTATCTAAGCGCGACGAGCGGTTGCGCTCAAACAAGGACTTTCGATGCCGCGGGCCGAATTGACGAGAATGGGGATCGCCGTTGCGGTGGCGCTGGTCGCGATGTCGTATCTGGCAATCGACGCCGGGCTCGTGGACCTCAGCTCCGGCGCGATCACAAAGCGCATCGAAATAGCCCAGGCGTCGATTGCCGATGCCGCCATGAGTCAGCATCAACTGGCCTCCGCTGTCCAGGCGTGGACGCACCGCGATCGTTAGAAGCCGCGGTCGGCGATGAGGTGATCTCGGTCTTTCGCGCCATCGCTGCGATCGCCAGCACTGCAACGCGCACGATGGCCGACGGTACTTTTCGATTCGATGGGGCGGCTGGGACCAAACGGGGCGGTAGGGCCGAATGCGGTCAGTCCGTGTCCGTGGGCTCGTCATCGCGACGATCGCGCGCAAGCTGATGCCAGGCCAGCGCCAGTTCGATGAGGCGTTGCCGGTCGGGGCCTTCCGACGCCGCGGCGCGCTTCATTGCCGCCTCGGCTTCGTGCTGTGGATCGTACTTGGTACACATGAGTGCCGACTCTAACCGCTCGATCCGGACAAGTGCGTGGCAATTTCGTCCGTATGATTGCGGATAATTGGGCGTGTTACCGACGATTTCGGCACGCTCTAATTGTGACCCGCATAGAATTGCACTGGCGGTTTCAAACCGCACGCAAATCCCCTGCTGCGCGCGATTGTGACGATCATACGCACAAATCGGTGAGGCCCGTTCATTTGCGCCGATCTGTGAATTGCATCACAGCCGTGGCCCGGCGCGTTCGCTAAGAAGCAACATAGTACTCCGCAGAACGCGACAGAGGATCGATGGCTGTCCCCCTCACGAGACGAGAAGCCGAAGCGCAAGCGCCCACGTCAACGCGCAAGGCCGACCTGCACGGCTTCGCCTTTCTCGCAACAATCGCCGTCGTGATGACCGCCTGGATCGGCGCCCTGGTCTGGGCTGCGATGGCGTTCCTGACCTGGCTTGTCTCGTAGCGCGGATCGCGCGCTATAACAGACAGTGCACGATCTGCACCGTCTTGATCCCCCCGCAAACGATCATGGCCCACAGCGCCAAGCTGATCTGGATCGCGTCCAGCATGTTCCCGTCCCCTGCGACTCACCTTTGATTTTTTCTTTGATCAATCGCGTGATGCCGCAATGAGCGCTAGTGGAAATTTGAGGCAGTTGTTGTGCGCCGCCACAAGGGTTCACCTGCAAAAGCGCAGGCTTCGGCGACCTCCGGAACAAATGAGGCGGACCTGAGCCCGCCTCATTCAGTTCAGATCTCGCTCGAGCGCTCAGTAGCAGGCGCGCGGATCGGCCTGCACGTACTGGCCACTCGGATAGCGATAGTAGCAAACGCCCTCGGCGACATAGTAGCCGGGACGCGAAGCGGCCGTTGCTCCAGCGATTGCGCCGGTCGCGCCACCGATGATGGCACCCGCGGCTGCGCCCGAGGCTCTGCCGGAAATCAGTCCGCCGAGCACACCCCCGACGATGGCGCCGCCCAGCGCGCTCGCGCCGGGATCGGGGGGCGGCGGCGGGGGCGGCGGCGGTTCGTAGGCCACGGGCGGGCCCGGTGGCGGCGCGTAGGCCACCGGCGCGTCGTCCACATAGTCCTCGGAGATATAGGCGGGCGGGCCATCCATCCGTTGCGGATAATAATACCAGACGCCGCCGACATCCCACCACCAGCCGGGACGGCCATTGTGAACCTCGTGACGCCAGCGTCCGCCCTCCCAGGCGAGATTGCCGCGGTAGGCGTGTCCACCCCAGTCGCGCGCGGGCGCCGGACCGCGCGCCATGGTGCGGCCGGGCCCCGGGGGCGGCGCAGCGGCACGGTGCGGACCGGGACCCGGTCCGGGCGCCATATGGGCCTGACCACTGGGTTGCGTCACCGTACGCCCTGCCTGCGGCGGCGGACCTTTGCGCGCGTTCTGATTGGTCGGCGGCGGGCTGCCTGCGCCCTGCCCTGGCGGCTGGCCGGCACCCTTGGGCGGACCGGCGTCCTGCGCCTGCGCGGACAATGCCAGCAACGACATGGCCGAAACCACGGGAATGATGATCTTCATGCGGCTGGACGCACTCATCGGTGCCTACCCCTTACTTTCAGAAATTGCCGTGGCCCACGCGCGATAGACGAATCGGATCGCATTTGGCTGATGCCGGCTGACATAATTGACCTGCCAAGGCCATTTATGTCCCGTTACAAATGTTTAAGATCGCGGCGAATTTTCGTCCGGACGGGCGGCGGGCCGGGCTTAGCGAGCCGGCTCGATCACATCGCAATTGCGTCGCCCCGACATCAGGCAATCCTGCATCTTGCTGGCGGCGGTGAGGTCCCGAGCGAGCCACAGGCCGAGCGCGAGAAGAACGGCAGCAATGATGAGACCCGCGATCGCTCCGCGACGACTGTCGCCGGATGGGCGCTTGGGCGAAGGATTCGGCGAAGCTTTGGGCTTCCCTACGGGATCGGGCATCGAGTCCGGCTGGGACATGGCGACCTTGGCGCTCGGCGAGGCCGTTTATCACCTCTGCGACCTCGCGTCACATCCCCGCGCGGCTTTCGCCGTTCAACCCTTGGTCTGCCTCACCGCTTCCTTGCGCAAGGTCTCGACCGCCGGGATCGCCTGCTGGGTGCGCGGCGCGCAGCTCGTCAGGATGAATGCGGTTTGGGTGCACTCCCAGGCGGCTCCAAGAACGGTACTTTCGATGGGCTGCGGACGGGCAGCCAGCAGCACCGCGCCTACGACCGCCACTGCGGCGACCACGATCGCAAGGGCTTTCAGGCTCAGCCGGAAAAAGATCATGCCCGTGCTCCGTCTCGTATGGCGGACGCTAGGCGCCGCCGCTGGGTGTCCTTATGAGGGACATCACAATTCGGCAGTTTTTCCGGGCTACGAATGGTCGGCTGGTTAAGCGATTTCGTGGACCTGATCGGCTGCGATTATGGGTGGCTTCACGGCGCGTGGCGATGTACACGCTTCTGCGTCGTGTGGTGCCTGCTTGTGCCCAGCCGACGTACCAACAGTCACCCATTTAGGATTGAAAGCGAGGAAGGCAAGGCCCGTGAGTGGATTTAGGGAACCAGGCTTCACCGACCGGCAGAAGGCGGCGCAGGAAGCGCGCAAAAATCTTTTGAACAAATTCAAGTCGCAGCCGGGGCACGACGATCCTGCGGTGGCGGCGAAGCGTGCCGAGCGCGAGGCGCTTGCAGCCAAGCGCACCGAAGCCAAGGCCGCGCGAGAGGCCGAAAAGGCCGAGCAGAAGCGCCTCGCAGAAGAGGCCAAGGCCGCTGAAGCTGCACGCCTTGCGCGTGAGGCCGAGGAAGCGGCCGCCAAGGCGGCAGCGCTCGAGGCCGAGCAGAAGGCCAAGCGCGACGCCCGCTACGCCGCCCGCAAGGCCAAGCGGAAGTGATCGTCAGCAAAATTTGACCTGAGGCGCGTGCGCTTCAGGTCAAATGATGCCGGACCGGTCGCGCCAGCGCGCAACCGGCGATGGACCGTGGGCGTACACTGATCAAACGCAGGCCGGGCTCGCCTCGTTGGAGGCGGCCGGCATGACGACAGGAGATCAGTTTTTCTTCATCATCCCGTCGTCTTTCTTCATGCCATCCTTGGACATCGTATCTTTCTTCATCATGCCGTCGTCCTTGGACATGTGATCCTTCTTCATACCGTCCTTGGACATCGTGTCCTTCTTCATCATGCCGTCGTCCTTGCCCATCTTGTCCTGGGCAAAAGCGGCCGGCGACAGCGCCAGGCCAAGCGAGAGAGCGGCAGCCGAGACGCCGAGCACGATGCGGGTGCGAATGGTCATGAGAAATATTCCCTTCGAGATGGTGTTGTGAAAGCGACAGGTGCCGCTACTCAATCTCGACGGATCGGCACGCATGCTTGTTACGCGGCATCGCGAACTTTTTTCGTAAGCCGCCTGACGCCTGCGCGATCGCTCCTTGACCAAAAGCGTTAACGACCGAAACACGAGGGCCCGGCGAGTGCAGCGCAGCAAGGCGAACACTTGCCGGAGCCTTCGGTCTCGAACTATCAGATGAGAGAAGTTCGGGTGAAAGACCGGCTAGGATGGGCCTCTGCGCCGGTCTCTTGATCCACCCAAATTACGTCAAACAAGAACCGTCCCAAGAAACCGTCGAAGGGGATACTCCATGTTCACGCGTCGTCACCTGCTCGCGACTGCTGTCGCAGCCCCCGCCATTCTCCGCTTCGGCATCGGCACCGCGCATGCCGCGACCACGCTGAAGATCTCACACCAGTTTCCCGGCGGCACCATCGACAAGGGCGATTTCCGCGACCGGCTCTGCCGCATGTTCGCGGCTGAAGTCAGTAAGCGCAGCAATGGCGACATTGCCGCCGAGATCTATCCGAACTCCTCGCTGATCAAGACCAACGCGCAGTTCTCCGCGATGCGCAAGGGCGCGCTCGACATCTCGCTGTATCCGATGCCCTATGCCGGCGGCGAACTGCCGGAGACCAATATCGGCCTGATGCCCGGCCTCGTCACCACCTACGACCAGGGCATGCGCTGGAAGAAGGAGCCGGTCGGCAAGGCGCTCTCCGACTTCCTCGCCGACAAGGGCATCATCCTGCTCTCTTGGGTGTGGCAGGCCGGCGGCGTCGCCAGCCGCTCCAAGCCGATCGTGGCGCCGGAAGACGCCAAGGGCATGAAGGTGCGCGGCGGCTCGCGCGAGATGGACATGGTGCTGCAGACCGCCGGCGCCTCGGTGCTGTCGGTGCCGTCCAACGAAATCTACGCGGCGATGCAGACCGGCGCATGCGATGCCGGCATCACCTCCTCCACCAGCCTGATCTCGTTCCGCCTCGAAGAGGTCGCGAAGTCGCTGACCTCGGGCGCGGGTACGTCCTACTGGTTCATGCTCGAGCCTCTGATGATGTCGAAGGCGATCTTCGACAAGCTGCCGAAGAACCAGCAGGACATCCTCGTCGCCGTCGGTGAAGAGTTAGAGGCCTTCGGCCGCAAGGGCGCGCAGGATGACGATATCGAGGTCGCCAAGGTCTATGAGAAGGCCGGCGCCAAGGTCTCGGCGCTCGATGCCGCCACCGTCGGCAAATGGCGCGACATCGCCCGCGATACCGCGTGGAAGGATTACGGCGCCAAGACCGCGACCGCCGCCAACCTGCTCAAGCTCGCCTCCGACGTCGCTGCATGAGCCACGGCCCTCTGCCGGATCGTGACGATCAGGCGAGTGCTGCCGCACGGACCGGCCTTGCGGCAGCGCTCGATCGCGGTCTCGCGATCCTCAACCGCATCATCCTCGTATTCGCCGCACTGGCGCTGGTCGCGGCCTGCGCCATCCTGAGCTACAGCGTGCTGAGCCGCGCGCTGTTCAAGGCCGCCAATTACTGGCAGGACGAGGCCGCCGTGTTCCTCCTGGTCGGCGCGACCTTCATGACGGCGGCCTACGTGCAGCAGAACCGCGGCCATATCGGCATCGAAGCCTTCGTCGGCCTGCTGTCGCCGCTGGCAAACAGGATCCGGCTCTGGATCGTCGATGCCGCAACGTTCCTGTTCTGCGCCTTCTTCACCTGGAAGTCGTGGACGCTGACACATGAGGCCTATGTCGACGGCCAGGTCTCGAACTCGATGTGGTCGCCACCGCTCGCCGTTCCCTATTCCCTGATGGCGCTTGGCATGAGCCTGCTCTGCGTCCAGATCCTCGTGCAGCTGGCGCTGCCCTTCGCTGGAGCCAGGCGGTCATGAGCGTTTTCGGCATCGGTATCGCTTACGGAGTGGCGACGCTGCTCGTGATGTTTTCGGGCATGCCGATTGCGTTCGCGCTCGGCGCGGTCGCGGTCGTGTTCATGGGGATCTACATGCCCTCGGCCTCGCTCGATACGGTGACGCAGAACGTCTACGAGGAGATGGCCTCGATCACGCTGCTGTCGATCCCGCTCTTCATCCTGAAGGGTGCGGCGATCGGCAAGTCGCGCGCTGGCCAGGATCTCTATTCCGCGCTGCACGCCTGGCTGCACCGCGTGCCCGGCGGCCTCGGCGTCGCCAACGTGTTCGCCTGCGCTTTGTTTGCGGCAATGGCGGGCTCAAGCCCTGCGACCTGCTCGGCCATCGGCTCGGCCGGCATCCCCGAGATGCGCAAGCGCGGCTATTCCGGCGGCTTTGCCGCCGGCATCATCGCCGCCGGCGGCACGCTCGGCATTCTCCTGCCGCCCTCGATCACCATGATCCTGTTTGCGGTCGCCGCCGAAAAGTCGCTCGGGCGGCTATTCCTCGCCGGCATCGGTCCCGGCCTGTTGCTGGTCTCGCTGTTCGGTTTCTACGCGGTGTTCCGCTTCCGCCGGGAATATGCCGCGGCCGAAGCGGCCTACAAGAACGGCGGCCCGGAAGCGGCAATCCTTGCCCGCGACGAATACACACTCGCCGAACGTTTCAGCGTTCTGCCCCGCGTGATCCCGTTCGTGCTGCTGCTCACCGGTGTCATGGCAGCGCTCTATGGCGGCTTTGCCACGCCGTCGGAGACCGCCGGCCTTGGCGGACTTTTGGCGCTGGGGCTGATCGCGGCGATCTACGGCGTGTGGCGGCCTGAGGATCTCGGCCCGATCATGAAGTCGACGGTCCGGGAATCGACCATGCTGATGATGATCATCGGCATGTCGCTGCTCTATTCCTACGTGATGAGCTATCTGCACATCTCGCAATCGGCCGCCGAATCCGTCGTCGCGATGCATCTGCCGCGCTGGGGGCTGCTGTTCGCGGTCCTCGTCATGGTGGTCGTGCTGGGCTTCTTCCTGCCGCCGGTCTCGATCATCCTGATGACCGCGCCGATCATCCTGCCGCCGCTCCGCGCCGCCAATTTCGACATCATCTGGTTTGGCGTGGTCATGACCATCGTGATGGAGATGGGGCTGATCCATCCACCCGTCGGACTCAACATCTTCGTCATCCGCAACGTCGCCCCGGATATTCCGCTGAGCGAGGTGATCTGGGGCACACTGCCCTTCGTGCTCCTGATGATGGGCGCGGTGCTGCTGCTGTGTCTGGTGCCGGAGATCTCGACCTGGCTGCCGGATTTGGTGATGGGGCCGGACGGAAGCAGGTGATGCGCTCACCACCGTCATTGCGAGCGCAGCGAAGCAATCCAGAGTCTTTCCGCGGTGGGATTCTGGATTGCTTCGCTGCGCTCGCAATGACCGAGGACTAGGAGGCAGCCCGCTTCTTCTTCGCATTCAGCGCCGAAGCCACGCGGCTCACCGGCGGCTTGCCCAGCACGACACTCATCGCGTTCGTCGCCGCGAGCAGCTTGTCAATATCGACCCCGGTCCTCACGCCCATGCCCTCGAGCATGTAGACGACGTCCTCGGTCGCGACGTTGCCCGTCGCCCCGGGCGCGTAGGGACAGCCGCCGAGCCCACCAGCGGCAGCGTCAATGACGCAGACGCCCTCCTCCAGGCCAGCATAGAGATTGGCCAGCGCCTGGCCGTAGGTATCGTGGAAATGCATCGCGAGCTTTGCGGCGGGAACGTTGGCGGCGACCACGCGCAGCATCTCCTTGGCCTTGGCAGGCGTGCCGACGCCGATGGTGTCGCCGAGTGAGATCTCGTAGCAGCCGAGGTCCCACAACGTGCCGGCGAGATCGGCGACCGCCTTCGGCTTGATCTCGCCGTCGAAGGGGCAGCCGAGCACGCAGGAGATATAACCGCGCACCTTCACGCCATCGTCCCTGGCGCGCGCCAGCACCGGCTTGAACCGCTCAATGGACTCCGCGACCGTGCAGTTGATGTTGGCGCGCGAGAACCCTTCCGAGGCGGCCGCAAACACCGAAACAACTTTCGCGCCGGCCGCGCGGGCGGCGTCATAGCCCTTCTCGTTCGGCACGAGCACGTGGAATTCAGCGCCCTTGACGTGGCTGACGCCGCGCAGCACGGCGTCGGAGCTCGCCATTTGCGGGATTGCCTTGGGCGAGACGAAGGCGCCGACCTCGACGGTATGAAGTCCAGCTCCAACCAGCGCCTCGATGAAGGCGATGCGGGCCTCAACGCCGACCAGCGTCTTCTCGTTCTGGAGCCCGTCGCGGGGCCCCATCTCGACGATGCGGACGGGATCGCTCATGTCACTCTCCGGAAGCTTCGACCACGGCGAGCTCGATGCCTTCCTGCACGATGTCGCCGACCTTGCACTTGATGGACTTCAGCACGCCGGCATAGGGCGCCCGCAAGGTCTGCTCCATCTTCATCACTTCCAGCGTAAGGATCGGTGCGCCCTTCTCGAGTTTGGCGCCCTCCTCGGCCAGCACGGCGACGACAGTACCCGGCAGAGGCGCTGCGATCTTGTCCGCGCCGGTCTGCTCGTCGGTCTCGCCGCCGAATGGATCGACCCAGTGCAGGTCGAAGCGGCCGTTGCGCGTACGCAAATACAGCTCGTGGCCGTCGATCACGGCGGCGACGGATGATTTGACGCCATCCAGTGTCAGATCGAAGCCGCCGTCCTTCGGCACAACAGTGAACGCCAGCTCACGCTCGCCGATCACGAGCGTCGACGGCCCGCTGCCATAGTTCAGCGCGATTTTCTGCTCGGGGCCATGGCCGACGCGCAAGGCGAAGTTGCGCTGGCGACGGCCGACCGGCTGCCAGCCAAAGGTCTGCCACGGGGAGTTTGCCTCGCCTTGCGCCGCCCGCCGTTCGTCATTGACGATCGCGGCAACTGCGGCGCAGAGCTCGAGCTCGCCAGGCGCTGGCGCTCCCGAGGTGAGCGCCGCCAGCTCGCGCTCGATGAAGCCGGTGTCGATCGCATTGGCCCGCACCTTCGGGTGCGTGATCAGCGCGGACAGGAACGGGATGTTGGTGACGATGCCACGGACGTCGGAGTCTTCCAGGCCACGGTTGAGGCGGTCGATCGCCACGTCACGCGTCGGCGCCCAGGCGATCATTTTTGCCAGCATGGCATCGTAGTACGGCGAGACGCTATCGCCATCTCGATAGCCGGCATCGATGCGCAGGCCGCCCGTCTCCGCCGGCAATCGCCAGGTCGATATCCTGCCGACCGACGGCATGAAGTTCTTGGTCGGGTTCTCGGCATAGACACGAGCCTCGACGGCGTGGCCGTTGAGCTTGATCTCGTCCTGTTTCAGCGGCAGCGCCTCGCCGAAAGCGACGCGCAGCTGCCACTCGACGAGGTCGACGCCCGTGATCAGCTCGGTGACGGGATGCTCGACCTGAAGACGCGTGTTCATCTCGATGAAGAACACGTCCTTGCCGTCGGAGACGAATTCGATGGTGCCGGCGCCGACATAGTTCACCGCGCCTGCCGCCTTGCGCGCGGCAGCGCAGACGGTCTCACGCTGGGCGGCATTGAGCGTCGGCGACGGCGCTTCCTCGATCACCTTCTGGTGCCGGCGCTGCAGGGTGCATTCGCGCTCGAACAGCGACAGCAGATTGCCGTGGCTGTCGCCGATGATCTGCACCTCGATATGCCTGGGATTGTCGACATATTTCTCGATCAGCATACGGTCGTCGCCGAATGCCGCCTTGGCTTCGCGCTTGGCGCTGACGATCGCCGGCCCGAGTTCGGCAGCCGAACGCACGATCCGCATGCCGCGGCCACCGCCGCCGGCGGAGGCTTTCACCAGCACGGGGAAGCCGGCCTTTTCAGCCGCCTTTGCCAGCGTCGTATCGTCCTGCGCATCGCCGTGATAGCCGGGCACCAGCGGCACCCCGGCCTTCTCCATCAGCGCCTTCGAGCCTGACTTCGAGCCCATCGCATTCATCATCTCGGCGGTCGGGCCGACGAAGACGAGGCCGGCGTCGTAACAGGCCTGTGCGAATTCGGCATTCTCCGACAGGAAGCCGTAACCGGGATGCACGGCCTCGGCACCGGTCTTGCGCGCGGCTTCGATTAGCCGTTCGACACTGAGATAGCTGTCGCGGGCGCGCGCGGGTCCGAGCAGCACGGCCTCATCGGCGAGCGCGACATGCATGGCATCACGGTCGGCCTCGGAATAGACGGCGACCGTGCGCAGCCCCATGGCACGGGCGGTGCGGATGACGCGGCAGGCGATCTCGCCGCGGTTGGCGATCAGGAGGGTGCGAAAGCGGCGGTAGAGTTTTGTGCGGTCCATCGCATCACATCCTGAACAGGCCGAACTTCGTCGGCTCGATCGGCGCATTCGATGCCGCCGAGAGGCCAAGGCCGAGCACGAGACGCGTGTCGGCCGGATCGATCACGCCGTCGTCCCACAGACGCGCGGTCGCGTAATAAGGATGCCCCTGGCTCTCATACTGATCGCGGATCGGCTTGCGGAACTTATCTTCCTCCTCCTTCGACCAGCTATCGCCTTTGGCCTCGATATTGTCGCGCCGGACCTGGCTCAGCACCATGGAGGCCTGCTCGCCGCCCATCACCGAGATACGCGCGTTCGGCCACATCCAGAGGAAGCGCGGCGCGTAGGCGCGGCCGCACATGCCGTAATTGCCGGCGCCATAGGAGCCGCCGATCACGACAGTGAATTTCGGCACCGAGGCGGTCGCCACCGCCGTCACCAACTTGGCCCCGTCGCGCGCGATGCCACCGGCCTCGTATTTCTTGCCGACCATGAAGCCGGTGATGTTCTGCAGGAACACCAGCGGAATGCCGCGCTGGCAGCACAGCTCGATGAAATGCGCGCCCTTCAGCGAGCTCTCGCTGAACAGGATGCCGTTGTTGGCGATAATGCCGACCGGATAACCCCAGATATGGGCGAAGCCACACACCAACGTCGTGCCGTAGAGCTTCTTGAACTCGTCGAACTCGGAGCCGTCAACCACACGCGCAATGATGTCGTGCACGTCGAACGGCTTGCGGCCATCGACGGGCACCACGCCGTAGATCTCCTCCGCCGCAAACAGCGGATCGCGCGGCGGATGCATGTTGAGGTTCGGCCGCGCGGACGGCTTCAGTGTGCCGACGATACGGCGGGCAATGCCGATCGCATGGGCATCATTCTGAGCGTAGTGATCGGTGACACCGGATTGCCGCGAATGCACGTCGGCGCCGCCGAGCTCTTCGGCGCTGACGACCTCGCCGGTCGCGGCCTTCACCAGCGGCGGGCCGCCGAGGAAGATGGTGCCTTGATTGCGCACGATGATGCTCTCGTCCGACATCGCAGGCACGTAAGCGCCGCCGGCGGTGCAGGAGCCCATCACGATGGCGATCTGCGGAATGCCTTGGGAGGACATCTGCGCCTGGTTGTAGAAGATGCGGCCGAAATGCCGCTCGTCCGGGAAGATCTCGTCCTGCAGCGGCAGGAAGGCGCCGCCGGAATCGACCATGTAGACGCAGGGCAGATTGTTCTGCCGAGCGATGTCCTGCGCCCGCAGATGCTTCTTCACGGTCATGGGATAATAGGTGCCGCCCTTGATGGTGGCATCGTTGGCGACGATGACGCATTCGCGGCCCGAGATACGGCCGACGCCGGTGACGATGCTCGCCGAATGCACGTCGCCGCCGTAGAGGCCGTGCGCCGCCAGCGGCGACAACTCCAAGAACGAGGTGCCGGGATCGACCAGCAGATCGACGCGCTCACGCGCCAGCATCTTGCCGCGCGATGTATGGCGGTTGCGCGAGGCCTCGCCGCCGCCGCCAGCGACCTGGGCGAGCTTTTCACGCAAATCCGCAACGAGGCCGCGCATGGCATCCGCATTGCGCGCGAAATCGGATGACGATGGATCGATGCTGGAATGGAGCGGCATGTGGTCCCGCGTTTCTGATGACGTGGTTGAGGGTTTAGGCGGTTTCCGACATCAGCTCACGGCCGATCAGCATGCGGCGCACTTCTGATGTCCCCGCGCCGATCTCGTAGAGCTTCGCGTCGCGCCAGAGCCGGCCGACCGGAAATTCGGATGTATAGCCGACGCCGCCGAGCGCCTGGATCGCCTCGCCCGCCATCCATGTCGCCTTTTCGGCGGAATAGAGAATGGCCGCCGCCGCGTCCTTGCGCAGTGTGCGCGCGTGGTCGGCGTGGTCGCAGGCCTTTCCCACGGCGTAGACGTAAGCGCGCGTAGCCTGCCAGGTCGCATACATGTCGGCGAGCTTGCCCTGCATCAGCTGGAAATCGCCGATCGGTTGGCCAAATTGCTTGCGCTCGTGCATGTAGGGCACGACAGCGTCCATGCAGGCGGCCATGATTCCGAGCGGTCCGCCCGACAGCACAGCGCGCTCATAGTCGAGGCCCGACATCAGCACCTTGACGCCTTCGCCGACCTTACCCATCACGTTCTCTTCAGGCACCTCGCATTCGTCGAAGAACAGCGGATAGGTATTGGAGCCGCGCATGCCGAGCTTGTCGAGATGCTGGCCGTGGCTGAAGCCTTTAAAGCCCTTCTCGATCAAGAAGGCGGTCATGCCGCGCGGGCCGGCCTCGGGATCGGTCTTGGCGTAGACCACCAGCACGTCGGCATCGCCGCCATTGGTGATCCACATCTTCGAGCCGTTGAGCACATAGCGATCGCCGCGCTTGTCGGCACGCAGCTTCATCGAGACGACGTCGGAGCCGGCGCCCGGCTCGGACATTGCGAGCGCCCCGACATATTCCCCTGAGATCAGCTTCGGCAGATAGCGCTGGCGCTGGGCGTCACTGCCGTTGCGGCGGATCTGGTTGACGCAAAGATTGGAGTGCGCGCCATAGGACAGGCCCACGGCCGCGGAGCCGCGCGATATCTCCTCCATGGCGACAATATGGGCGAGATAGCCCATGTTGGAGCCGCCATATTGCTCCGGCGCGGTCATGCCGAGCACGCCGAGGTCGCCGAGCCGCTTCCACAGGTCGGCCGGGAACAGATTGGCCTTCTCGATCTCGGCGGCGCGCGGGGCGATCTCCGCCTCTACGAAGGCGCGCAGCGTGTCGCGCAGCATGCTGATGTCGTCGCCCAGATCGAAATCGATGCTCGGGATGTTCAAGGCGATTCCTCCTAGATCTTGTCGGGTCCGAACCTACCCCCGCCCGGGCGTTCTGGCGGTCGAAAAGGTTGCATTTTCCGCCAAGTTTGGCGAGGATTTTCCAAAGGACATCCAATGCCTTTCCAGGCCGCAACAGCCACGCCCCGCCGCGCCATGACCCCCGCCGCTTTCGTCCTCGGCGTGGTCGCGGCCTATGCCCGCCATGGACGGGATCCGGCTGAGGCGCTCGCCAAGGGCCAGGTCCCATCCGATCTCGTTCGGTCGGCCAACGGGCGGATTACGGCCGCCCAGTTCGAGGCGCTGGCCGGCCACGCCATGCGCGAGCTCGACGACGAGGCGCTCGGCTGGTTCTCGCGCCGCCTGCCGTGGGGCAGCTACGGCATGCTGTGCCGTGCCTCGATCACCGCGCCCAATCTCGAGGTCGCGCTGAAACGCTGGTGCCGGCATCACCGCCTGCTGACCGAGGACGTGCTGTTCGAGCTTGCGGTCAGCGGCGAGACCGCGACCATCTCCATTCGCGAACAGCGCGATCTCGGACCTTTGCGCGAATTCTGCCTCGTCACCCTGCTCCGTTATGTGCTCGGCTTCTCCTGCTGGGCGGTGGATTCCGCAATTGCGTTACGTGCGGCGGAATTTCCTTATGCAGAGCCCGCCCATGTCTCGGTCTATCCGACCATCTTCTGCAAGCACATCCGCTTCGACGCGGACGCGGCATGCATCGTCTTCGACAAGCATTATCTCTCGCTGCCGCTGACGCGCAGCCCCGCCGACCTCGACAGCATGCTCAAGGGCGCGCTGCGCCTGACGGTCCTGCCCTATCGCCGCGACCGCTTGCTGGTCGAGCGTGTCCGCCGCGTGCTGCGCGAGGGGCGCGGACGCATTCTCGGCGCAGAGGATGTCGCAAGCGAACTCGCGCTGTCCACCCGCACCATGCATCGTCGGCTGCGCGAAGAAGCAACTTCGCTGCGCGACCTGAAGGAAGAAGCAAAGCTCGAGCTCGCCAAGCAGGAGCTGATGCGCGGGCGCACGCCGATCAAGCGGATCGCCGAGATCGCCGGCTTTCGCAACGAAAAGAGTTTTTCCCGGGCTTTCCGCTCCTGGACCGGCGCGAGCCCGCGCGAGTTTCGCGACCGCTATCGCTAAAACGGCGAGCGACCTCATTGTCAGCTCACGAACGCCCGCAATCACGAGTGTTTCGGCGGCGCGAGCGGCTGTGCCCATGCCGGGCAAGCCCCTCACCTCTCGCGCAAGGATTCCTGCTCGTACCGCAGCAGCGGCGAAAGAAGATATTCGATGATCCGCCGCTTCCCGGTCTTGATCTCGGCGGTCACCGCCATCCCCGGCTCGAGGTCCGTCATGCGGCCGTCGACGAGCATGCTCGTCCGACCAAGCGCAATGCGGGCGGCATAGAGGAGGTCCTCCCCCGCCGGCGCGCTCGCCGCAGCGTCGCCGGACCTCTGCGAACTGCCGCCATGGGCGGTCGCCTTGTCGCGGGTGATGGCATCGCGCGATAAGCTCGTTACTCTGCCGCGCAGCACCCCATATTTGGTGAAGTTGAAAGTGTCGACCTTGATCTCCGCCTCGTCGCCGTCGCGAACGAAGCCGACATCGCGGTTGGCCAGCATCGCTTCGATTTCAATGGTCGCCTCGGCGGGGACCACCACCAGCAGCGGCTGAGCCGGCGTGACGACACCGCCGACCGTGTGAACCGCAAGCTGTTGCACGGTGCCGTCGATTGGCGCCCGCAGGATCTGGTCCTGCATGCGCCGCTCGGCTTTGACGAGGTCCTCGGTGAGCTGCGCCGCCTTCTGCTCGGCCTCGACGAGGTCTGTCGTCAGTCCGCGGACATATTCGGCACGGGCCTGATCGCGCTGGCCGACGGCCGAGCGTTGTGCGGCCTCGACCTCGGCGAGACGCCATCGCTGCACCACCAGCTCGCGCTGCAGCTCCGTCAACCGCACCTTGGCATCGAGATAAGCGATCCGGTTGCCGTATTGAATGTTCATGGCCTTCTCGCGCACCTCGGCGGCCTCGGTGACGAGCGGCAGCTCGGCTTCGACCTTGTCGATTGCCGCCTTGACGCTGTCCGCTTCCGCCCGCTTTTGCGCGATCTGCTGCTCGAGCGCCTCGATCTTGGCGATCTGCTGCTCGGCCTGCGCGGTCATGACGGCCCTGGCCCGCGCGACCTCCCGCGCCCGCGCCTCGGGCGGCGGTGCAAAGTTGACCGGGTGCAAATCTCCGTCGAGCCCGGCAATGAGCGCCGAGAGCCGCGCAACGTCGAGCCGGACGCGCTGCAGCTCAGGCCGGATGCGATCGCGGTCCGCCATGCTGGCCGTCTGATCCATGGCGATGAGGACGTCGCCCTGCTTCACACGGTCGCCGTCCCGGACGTTGATGCTGGCGATGACGCCGCTGTCCAGGGGCTGGATGGACTTGACCCGATCGGTCGGCACCACCTTGCCTTGCGCGGTCGCGACGATGTCGATGTGGCCGAACGAAGCCCAGGCGATCGCTATCAGGAGCGAGGCGCCGATGGTGGCGGCGATGGCGCGGCCGAGCGGCGAAGCAGGCGTTTCCATGATCTCCAGCGCCGCGGGCAGGAACTCGCGCTCGTCGCTGCGGAGACCGTTTCCGCCCCAGGCGTCCCGCGCAATGGTGCTAGCCGACATCGCGGAGCCCTCCCTGCAGGCGGTGGAGATTGGCATAGCGCCCGTTGCGCTGGATCAACTCGTCATGGCTGCCGTCCTCGACGAGCCGGCCGTGATCCAGCGTCAGGATGCGGTCGGCGCGGCGCACGGTCGAAAGCCGGTGCGCGATGACCAGCACGGTGCGGCCGTGCGCTATTCTGTGCATGTTGTCCTGGATGATACGCTCGCTCTCATAGTCCAGCGCCGAGGTGGCCTCGTCGAAGATCAGGATGCGGGGGTCGCCGATCAGCGCGCGCGCGATGGCGATGCGCTGGCGCTGGCCGCCGGACAGGCTCGCGCCGCGTTCGCCCACGATCGTATCGTAGCCCCGCGGCAGCTCCAGAATGAAATCGTGCGCGCCGGCGAGCTTTGCAGCCACGATCACGCGCTCCATCGGGAACGCGGGATCGGCGAGCGCGATGTTGTCGCGGATCGAGCGGTTGAGCAGGAAATTCTCCTGCAGCACGACGCCGATCTGGCGACGCAGCCAGGCGACATCGACGAGCGCAAGGTCCGTGCCGTCGATCATGATGCGACCGCTCTCGGGCACGTAGAGCCGCTGCACCAGCTTCGTGAGCGTCGATTTCCCGGAGCCGGAGGGACCGACGATCCCCACCACCTGCCCCGGCGGCACGTGCAGGCTGACCTCGTGCAGGACCTCCGGTCCGTCGATCCGATAGCGGAAACCGACACGTTCGAAACTGATCCCGCCCTTGATGGGTGGCAACGCGGCGTGACCGGTGAGATGGGCCGGCTCCGGCGCCGTGTTGAGAATATCGCCAAGCCGCGCGATCGACAGACGCGCCTGGTGGAAGTCCTGCCACAGCTGCGCGAGCCGCAGCACCGGCTGCGACACGCGGCCGGCGAGCATGTTGAAGGCCACGAGCTCACCGACCGACAGCGCGCCCTCGATCACGAGCCGGGCTCCGAAATAGAGCGTCAGCGCAGTGACGAGCTTGCTGATCAGTTGCACGGCCTGGCTCGCCCAGTTGCCGAGCGCGAGCACGCGGAAACTCGCACTGACATAGCCGGCGAGCTGCTCCTCCCAGCGGCGCTGCATCTGCGGCTCTACCGCCATGGACTTCAGCGTCTCGACGCCGGCGACGCTTTCGACAAGAAAGGCCTGGTTCTCGGCGCCGCGGTTGAATTTCTCGTCGAGCCGCGCGCGAAACAGCGGTGTCACCCCGGCCGACAGCGCCACGTAAAGCGGAACCGAGCCCACCACGATCCAGCTCAGGAGCGGCGAGTAGGAGAACATCACCGCCAGGAACACGATGGTGAAGACCAGATCGACCACCAGCGTCAGGGCCGAGCCCGTGAGAAAGTTGCGGATGTTCTCCAGTTCGCGAACGCGCGCCACGGAATCCCCGACCCGCCGCGCTTCGAAATAAGCGAGCGGCAGCGCCAGCAGATGTCGGTAGAGCCGAGCGCCGAGCTCGACGTCGATGCGGTTCGTGGTATGCGCGAAGAGGTGGGTACGCAGCGCCGCGAGCAGCGTTTCCAGGACGGATACCGCGATCAGCCCGAACACCAGAACGTCGAGCGTGGTGAGGCCGCGATGCACGAGCACCTTGTCGATCACCACCTGGAAGAACAACGGTGAGATCAGCGCGAAGACCTGGAGAAAGAACGAGGCGGCCAGCACCTCGGCGAACAGGCCGCGATATTTGTGCATCGCCTGTAGGAACCAGCCGACGTCGAAGCGCCGGACCAGCTCGCCGAGCGAGGCGCGGCGCGTCATCACGATCAACCCGCCGCCCCATGCCGCCTCGAAGGCGGCGCGCGGCAGCAGCTCGGGCTTTCCCGTCGTCGAATTGTGGATGATGACCTTGTCCTCGGACAATTTCGCCACGATGACGAAGCTGCCGTCGCGCCATTCCGCGATGGCCGGCAACGAGGTCTTGCAGAGTCGCGTCCAATCCTTCCGGACGCGACGTGCCTTGAGGCCGAGATCCCGGGCGCAGCGCAAAATCTCGGTCGTGCCGAAGCGCACACCGCCAAGTCGGTGCCGAAGCTGCTCCGCATCGCCGGGGATGCCGAAGAAGCGGAGCAGCAGGGTCAGCGACTCGAGCCCGCTGTCAGGCGTGACGGCGACGTCTGACGACGTTGTGGGCATGACCCTGATCCCCGACCCGGCTCTAGGAGACGTGGGCCGCGGCTGCGATCACGGCCCCGGCCGGAGGGCCTGCGACCATTTCCACCGGATGCGAGACGATCACACCGCCGCTGCCGTCGGCGGACAGCGCGAAATCCGCATTGGTGAACTGCCCGATCAGATTGAGCTTGGCGACGGTCGCGCCGTCGGAGATCGTGAGCACGCCTCCCGTGTTGGCGGCATTCTCCGAAAACGCAAAGGTGGCGCCGGCGCCGGACTTGATGTTGTGCAGGTCGATCTTGTCCGCCGCCTGCCAGCCCGAGATGTATCCGGTGAAGTCGCTGGCCAAGGCGAGATCAAGTGTCGCGTTGGTGCCACCGAAGGCCATGTCCTTTGCCGTGCCGCCCGCCTGGACGGACAGGAGGCCACCGGTCTCGACCTTGGTTTCGTCGGCACGGCCGCCCTTGAACACGATCTCCTTGCCGCCGGCGCCGATGTCCGTTTCCGCGGTGCCGCCCCAATCGTAGAGCACGCCGCCTTTCTCGACGTACGTGAAACCCGCCCCGCCCCCCGACTTGACGACCTGCGCCCCGCCCATCAGGTAGGTATAACCTGCGATACCGCCGGACTCGACGACCTGAAAGCCGCCGCTGTGGATCACGGCGGTGTTGGAGGCGCCCCACAGATCCTGCACACCGCCGCTGTTGACGATGGTGTCGAAGGCGTTGCCGTGAGCGTCCTGCACGCCACCGGAATTGATGACCGTGTTGTACGCGGTCGCGCCCTCCCGGAGGTTCTGGAGCCCGCCGTCGTTGATCGTTACGTCGTGCGTCCTTCCGCGATGATAGACATCTTGAACGCCGCCGTCGTTGATCGTCGTATTGAAGACGTCACCGCCGACGACGATTTCCGTGCCGCCATTGATGACCGTGTCGGCGTCAGCCATGCCGACCACTCGGATCTGGCCCTTCCCGATAGTGCCTGCCATTTTGATCTCCATAAATTTTGTCAAATGCCTGAAGCGAACATGTCGCTGCGCAAATGAGTTTTGATGAACCGTAGCGTCCGGTTGGTCGCGTCCGGAAACCGGCGGTTCAAACGAATTTTTTTGCGGAGATTTTCCGGGATTATAGGGAAATAAAGCAGGACTATGCGGAAATCCGAAGCGTCGTCGGCGACCCCGTCGCCCTCTCCCTCCCACGCGCTAGCCGGCCGAAACGGTCCCTGCCGCAAGCTCCTCAACCGGCAGCGGCACGTCCTTCGCAACGCCAAGAACCGGAAAGCTGCGGACGTTCTTCACGTTGGGCATGGCGGCGAAATGCAACAGCTGCTGGCGCATGCTCTCGACGCTCGGCGCCACGCATTTGAGAAGATAGTCGGTGTCGCCCGAAATCCGCCAGCACTGCTGTATCCGCGGGATCGCTGAGATCGAGCCCTCGAAGGCCGCGAGCACCGGCTGCGCCTGGCTGCCGAGCTGGATCGAGACGAACGACACCACCTCATAGCCGAGCAGCCGTTCGTCGATGACCGCGCGCACGGCGCGGATCACCCCGCGCCTGAACAGCGATTTGAGCCGTCGCAGGCAGTTCGGCGCGGACACGCCGACGCGCAGCGCCAGCTCGTTGTTACGGACGCGCCCGTCCTGCTGCAATTCGGAGAGTATCTTCAGATCGACGCTGTCGAGCTGGTCGCGCCCGGCCATCCCCTACCTCGTCATGGTCCCGTCATAGGACCAGCGAAGCACGGGGGGCGCGCAGTGCCAAGGCCCGTTCCGTCGGACGGCCGAAGGAGCCCCTTAATGCGTCCAGGGCTCACCGCGGCGGAAAGAGAAATTGTCGGCGTAGGCGACCTGGCGGTGCAAGGAATCCTTGGGCTCGATCACCTGGTAGGCGATGCCCTTGCGCTCGCAATAGGCGACCGCCTCGTCCTTGGTGTGGAAGCGTAGCGTGATCTGCTGCTTCATGTCGCCGGACGAGGTCCAGCCCATCAGCGGCTCGACCGAACGGGGCTGCTCCGGCTCGTAATCGAGCTGCCATTCCTTGGTCTTCGACCGGCCGGATTGCATCGCGTTCTTGGCGGGCTTGAAAATGCGTGCGGTCATTGGCGGTCCGGCCTCTTCGTCTTTCGTTCGATTTTCATGCGTCACGGTAGCGATTGGTGCAAACCGCGGGCATAGTATAGAGACACCTTTCGGGAACTGATCGGTGATTCCGGCCCTCCCAGGTCCCTCACCGATGGGTATAGTCATTATGCTGCACTGTGACAATTGCGTACCCGCCTTCCGTCCGGGAATCCCGCCCGGCGGCCAAGCCTTGCCAACACAAGCCTTGCCAACACAAGCCTTGCTAACACCTGCCTTGCCAACATTCGCCTCGCCGACCTCAGCGTATCCGTCCCTTTCGAGAGCTTCCGTCGCATGGCCTTCCTGAACATCAACGCCACGCTGCCCGAAAAGGGCCGTGACCTCAGGCTCGACCTGTTTCGCGGTATCGCCAACTGGGCGATCTTCCTCGACCACATCCCCGACAACATCGTGAACTGGATCACGACGCGCAACTACGGCTTTTCGGACGCGGCCGATTTGTTCGTCTTCATCTCCGGCTACACGGCTACGTTTGTCTACGCCCGGATGATGCTGGAGCGCGGCTTCATCGTCGGCGCCACCCGCCTGACCAAGCGGGTCTGGCAGCTCTATGTCGCCCACATCATCCTGTTCGTGATCTATATCGCCTCGATCAGCTATCTGGCGCTGCGCTTCGGCGATTCCGAGATGATCAACGAGTTCAACGTCGCCGGCCTCGTCGACAACGCCACCGAGACCTTGCGCCAGGGCCTGTTCCTGCGGTTCAAGCCGCTCAATCTCGACGTGCTGCCACTCTACATCGTGTTGATGGGCCTGTTTCCGCCGGTGCTGTGGTTCATGCTGCGCAAGCCTGATCTGACGATGGTGCTGTCCATTGTCCTGTGGCTCTCGGCGCGACACTTCGGCTGGAATTTGACCGCCTATCCGGGCGGCCAGTGGTATTTCAACCCCTATTGCTGGCAGGTGCTGTTCGTGTTCGGCGCCTGGTGCGCGATGGGCGGCGCACGCCGTTCGGGCTGGCTGATCAATTCGTCGGTTACGTTGTGGGTCTGCCTCGCCTATCTCGCCTTCGCGCTGGTCATGACCATGGCCGGCCGTTTTCCGGCGCTTGGCGGCATGTTCCCGGAATGGCTGTTCTCGGCGTTCAATCCGAACGACAAGACCAACCTTGCGCCCTACCGCTTCATCCACTTCGTCGTGATCGTGATCCTGGTGATCCGCTTCGTGCCGAAGGAATGGCCGGGGCTGGAGTGGAAGGTCTTCGATCCCGTGATCGTCTGCGGCCAGCAATCGCTCGCCGTGTTCTGCGTCGGCGTGTTCCTGTCCTTCGTCGGCCATTTCGAGCTGTCGATGAGCTCGGGCTCGCTGTTCGCGCAGCTGTTCGTCTCCATCGCCGGAATCGCGATCATGACGACGGTGGCCTATTACATCTCGTGGTCGAAGCGGCAGGACAAGCCGCTGAAGCCGCCGCCGGCGAAGTCCGCAGCTCCCCCCGCGGCAAAGGCCGCCTGAGCCGTCGAACGCCCGCTGGTTCAAGCGAGCGTTCGACGTCCGTTGCCATATCCGGCTTGTGGGGATCAGGCTGGCCGGGTCAACTTGACTTGGGTCAACCAGGAGCGATGCCGATCAGCCTAGGGTTATCGTGACACGCGCCGCCGCACTGATATCGGCGGCCTTCCCTCGGACAAGGCCCAAGGACAAGGCCCAAGGACAAGGCAAGCACATGCCCTCTCATTTTCACGCCGTGGTCTGGATCGATCATTCGCAGGCCCGGATCTTCCATCTTGGCCTGAGCGGCTCCGACGAAGTCACCCTGCATCCGCAGCTGGCAACGCGGCATCTTCATCACAAGGCCAACACGATCGGCAGCGGCCACGCCGCGCCGGACAAAACCTTCCTCGCCGAGGTGACCAAGGCCATCGCCGATGCCGGAGAAATCCTCATCATCGGTCCGGCGAACGCGAAGATGGAGCTCGCCAGCCACATTCGCGCCCATGCGCCCGATCTCGCCAAGCGGATTGTCGCGGTGGAAGCGGCCGATCATCCCACGGACAACGAGATCGTCGCTTACGCCAAGCGTCACTTCAAATTGCCGCTCCCGCGCATACAGGCCCCCGGCGCCGCCGCGGGGGAAAGACATCAGGGCTGAGCGAAGCGCCTCCGTTTCAGGCCGCCGCCTCGCCGTCATACTCGGTGAATTTCTTGTAGATCCAGTCGCGGCCGTCGTGACGACGCCAGACCTTGCCGTAGACGAGCTGCCCATTGATTGAGCGGCGCGGCACGATGACGGTCCAGAGATGCCAGATCTCGGTCCAGGTCGGCCGTTGGCGGGATGTTTTCGTGGTGAGATCGAAAGCCATGACGGACAACTCGCGCGAAACGAAACACCGCGGCGAATGTGATCTCGTGTGAGCCGCTGCTGGGCGTCGTCGCGGGCCGGGACCAGTTGATATCATCGGCCAAAATGACCGCAACGATGGTCCGCGCTTAACCTAACCGATCAACCTTACCCGTCGTCGGAAGGCCGCGTTGCCAGTTGAAACGCCTGCCCATCTTTCCTAAGATGCATGCGCAATTTGAGAATGAATGCGCCGTTTCCGAAGAGCGCACCGGGGCTGATTTCAGGCTGATTTTTTCAAGCGACTGACTGCGCGGGTCGACGATCATGAATTTGCAATGTGCCTATTTGCGGCTGGCAATGGCTTCGCCGCCCCCGACACCGGTCGCTATGCGGCCGCCGGATCAATCGCCAAAGGCTGTCAACGACAATCATCCGGTCTGGCCGCTGATCCCGTTTCCGGCGGGCTGGTACGCCTCGGGCTAAAAGCCCCGAAAAGCGCAACGCCGCGCAAGCGGAGTATCCTCGCTTGGCGGCGTCCGTTAGGCATTGGGCGCTGAAATCCCCAACACCGATATGTCTATGGCGACGTCCAAAGGTTCGATGAGGCTTTGGTCATTCTGCGCGCGTTAGCTTTGGTGTTTCAGAAGGTTGTCCATCTGGTCTGAACCTAGGAAGCTGAGGTTGCGAAGCTTCAACGTTCCAAGGAAAGACCAGATGAACGTCCACAAGAATGCGCCTTTGACGCCCAAAGGTCGAGAGGCGATGGAGTGCAGCGTCGTCGAGGACGCGCTGAGCCAGGCCAACGTGTGCGGTCGGCTAACCTGTGTCAGCGCTCTTGGATCTCTGGGGATGAAGAGGGTCCACGCCCGGACTGGTCGGGGCAGCTGGATTCGAACCAACGACCTGCAGTACCCAAAACTGCCGCGCTACCAGGCTGCGCTATACCCCGAATGTCCGGCGAGCCCCGTCGATACACGCTTCCCGGGGGGGCATCAAGCTTTCCAAGCCGCCAGGCAAGCGAAGCCGCCGACAGGATACCTCCCGGATTTACCGGGCCGGGCCGCAATAGCCCTACCCGACCTATTTGCTGCCGAACAAGGGGTGTCCGACGTGATCGCCGGGGCGGATACCGTATTTCTGCGCTGTTCCCGCCACCACCTCAAGGACGGCCCGGGCGGGCCCCTTGGACGAGATAATCTTGGTCGAAAGCGGTTCGGTGTTTTCGGCGATGCGCAGGATGCGGCCGTCGGCGCGAATGAAGATCATGTCGAGCGACACATAGGTGTTCTTCATCCACATCGACACTTCCTGCTCGGGATTGAAGTCGAACAGCATGCCTTTGCCGTCAGCCAATTCCTTGCGGTACATCAGCCCGGTCTGCTTCTCCTCATCCGTGGTCGCCATCTCCACCGAGAACACCTGGACGCCGTTCTTGGTGACGATCTCGAGCGGCTGGAAACTGGCGGCGCGAACGGGAGCGCCGGCGACGGCGAAGCCGACAATGACGAGAGCGGCGGCAAGAAAGCCCCGGGCAACGGACCGGACGGCCTTTCGATCAAAGCTCATGGCGGGGATACTCGGCAGGAAATGCGGCAAGAAAGTCAGGACCACAATGACTGGCCCAACGGTTACGGATTGCGACATCCTTACGCGGCCACCGCCCCAAAAGCCAGAAGCGCGCAGGCCACCCCGCGCGCTTCTGCCCACCAATACGGAAATTTGAAGCTTCTAGTGCGACTGGAGACCCGGCGAGCCGGTCTCCGGATGGATCTCGGCCGCCATCATCCCCTTGGAGCCGGGCCCGAAGCGAACCAGCACATACTGGCCCGGGCGCAGCTCGGTCATGCCGAAACGGCGCAGCGTCTCCATGTGCACGAAAATGTCGGGCGTGCCCTCGCCGCAGGTCAGGAAGCCGAAGCCCCGCAGCCGGTTGAACCATTTGACCTGGGCCCGCTCGAGGCCGCTGGTCGCGGTCACCGTGACGTGGGTGCGCGGCGGCAGCATCTGCGCCGGATGGATCGCGGTCGACTCGTCCATCGAGACGACGCGGAAGGCCTGGTAGCCCTTGGCGCGCTGGATGCACTCGACGACGATGCGGGCACCCTCATAGGCGGTCTGGAAGCCGTCGCGTCTAAGCACGGTAACGTGCAGGAGGACGTCGGGCCAGCCATTGTCGGGGACGATGAAGCCGTAGCCCTTTGATGCATCGAACCATTTGATGACGCCATGAACCTCGACGAGGTTGGCGCTGCCCTCACCTAGCCCGGTGAAAGGACTGAGCGCATTGTCGCGACCGGCGCCGTGCTCGCCCGACGCGGGAACTCCCAGCTTCTTGGACTCAAATCCGTCCGACGACCCCATAACCCCGGACCCCGCAACTGCCATGCAACCCGCCACATTGGCGGTGCTCGAATCACGCGTCTTAAGAGAATCTTCTCACCTCGACGCGACGCGAATCTTTCGACTCAAAAGATAACACTCCCGGTTGAGACGCATAGATAAAAAAGAGATTCGGCGGAACCTATGAACAGCTTGCACAGCCGCGAATCAAACTAACGCCTCAATTGCCGACAAAGGGTCCGAGCGTTTCGCCGATGTCGTGGCGGATGACGAGGTCGGCGATGTCGTCCTGCTCGGTCGGCTCGCGATTGATGATCACCAAACGTGCACCCGAGTTCTTCGCCATCATCGGGAAGCCGGCCGCCGGCCACACCACGAGCGAGGAACCGATCGCGATGAACAGATCGCAGGCCTGCGCCAGCTCGGTCGCGCGTTGCATTTCATCCTCGGGCATCGCCTGACCGAATGAGATCGTTGCGGTTTTGACCGGCTCGTCGCAGGCAGTGCAGTTGGGCGCCGCACCGTCCGCGTCGAACCGGCGCTTCACCCAGTCGAGCTGGTAGGTCTGCCCACATCCGATGCAGCGCGCGTAAGTGGTATTGCCGTGAAGTTCAATCACGCGATCGGCCGCGAAGCCCGAGGCCTGGTGCAGATTGTCGATGTTCTGGGTGATGACCGCCGGGATCTTGCCGGCACGATGCAGCGAGGCGAGCGCGCGATGGCCGCGTCCGGGCTTGGCTACGGAAAACACCTCCTCCATCGCAAAGCGCCTTCGCCAGGACTCGTCACGCGCCTCCTGGCTTGCGACGAACTCGTCGAACTGGATCGGACGATTGCGAGTCCAAATTCCGCCCGGCGAGCGGAAGTCGGGGATGCCGCATTCAGTCGAGATGCCCGCGCCGGTGAACGGCACGATGATTTTTGCGCGCGCGATCATGTCGTCGAGCCGTTCGACGCCGCTCTGAAGATTTTCTGCAATCACGCGCCGCCTCCCGATTCAATTTCGCGCTAGCTGCAACATGTGCAAGCGGCAAGATTGTTGACGCTCTTATCCACCGGCGTGCAAGAGTTCTGCAACGACAGGGCGGCAATTTTTTCCGACCCTCGCTTATCACAATCCTGCAATGCCTCCTCCCCATTGACGCCCCAATCAGAAGCGCCAATGCATGTGTTGACGCGACTCAACGTGATTGCGGCGGCAGTGCTTGAGTTCACAAGTGCACACATACTCAGGTGTAGTGGGGATTTTGACATGACCGAGGACGAACAACGCAAGATCCGCGAACGCGAAGAGATCGCCGCCCGTGTCGCCGCCTTCCGTGCCACGCAAGAGAAATTCAAGCGCGAGCGCGAAGAGTATTTCGTCTCGACGCTGGAGAACGCGCGCAAGGTGGAACGGCCCTCGCTCTGGCCGTGAGCGCATCGCGCGGGACAGGCGCCAACGAAAAAAGCCCGGAGCATCGCTCCGGGCTTTTCGATTCCTCCACCGTTACCAATGACGGTAGTAGCGATGGTGCCGGTAATACGGCCCGCCATAATAGGCGTACGGGCCAGGGCCGTAATCATAATAGGCCGGGCCGCCGTAATAGCCGTAGCCCGGGCCGTAATAGCCATAGCCGTACGGATGGGACGCGGCGACGGCGCCGGCTGTGATCGCACCGGCGGCGAGACCGAACGCGAGGCCCGGGCCAATACCGCGCGCCTGTGCAGGGGCCGCAACCGCGGTCACGCCGACGGCGGCGACGGTGGCAAGGATTGCGAGTGTCTTTTTCATGATCTCCTCCTTCGCATCTGGGCGGACAACGCGAGCTGACGGCAAAGGTTCGCTCCGGATGGAACCGCAGCGGGCAGAAATAATCTCGCGGCGGATGGAACGATTTGGCGGGCGGTGGATTGATGCTGTACATGCGAAGGCCTCCGCCATCCGGGTGGGGCAAGAGCATGAAGACCCCGTCAGCATCTCCGCGGTGCTGGCGGGGTTTTCAATTTCGCGGACAAGAATGGCAGCAGACATCAACGGCTGCCAACGGGGCGGGAGGCCGAGGAGACAAGATTGCCGATATCCGCTTTGCTCGCCCGCATCCGCAGGCTCGTTCCCACAACCAACACGCAGCACTACGACGAGATCGTCCGGAGCTTCGGCGTCGGTGCGCTCCGCCCGCCGCCAACGCCGATGAGCGACGGCGAGCTCGCCCGCGCCATCGCCGAGTTTCTCAAATCATCGCCGTCCACGGAATCGGTTGCGACGCTCGGCCGGCGGCTCGATCCCACCTCGCCGCTTTGAGCGGCGTTTCCTCGCAAGCGGCGGAACAAGCGCCTCGCGCGCGGGTTGAAATCGTCTCCCCGCAAGAGGAGGCTCATCATGCCCGTCTGGCTCGAAGTCTTGCTCAATCTGTCCGGCTATGCCGGCTTCGTGGCGCTCGCAACAAGCGGCGCTGCGTGCTCGCGCAATTCCGCCGAGGACGAGACCTACCGCAGTAAACGCTAATTCGCCGGCGGCGCGTGACCCGCGGTGCGCACCAGCCGGTCGGCCTTGAGCGCGACGCGCGTGTCCTCGTCCTGCGGCCGCAGCGAAACGCTGATCGCCACGAAGGCGAGACAGAACAGCGCGCCGACGACGGCGACACGGCGATAAGTCTGGCGGTCGCCCTGATAAAATGACGGTTCTAAAAAGGGTGTCATGGCAATAATAGGTTTTCTTGTTGTCTTTGCCAGACACCTACCCCAACGCGCAGACGACGCAACGCGATTGGGCTTTTAACCTAACCGAATAGGGTTATCGCGAGGGCGGCAAGCTTTCGTTAGGAGATCGCGCGAGCGCTTCAGACGTCGGCGAGCCACTTCAGCGTCGCGCTAAAGCCGAGGCTGCGATGGCCGGCGACCAGCACGGTGCCGTATACTTCGGCCCCCTCCTCGGTGAACATCCCCGAGAATCCGCTGGTCGCCTCGGCGCCGCCAAACAGCGGCCTGGCAAGCGGATCGGCAAACGGCGAATGCTGGTTGGTGGCAAGCTCGCCCTTCCAGGTACCATTGCCTGACGTGTAGGACCCGCGTGACCAGAAGTAAGGCCCGCCGCCGAGCAGGACGCCATCGCGCAGGATCAACACGCCGCTGTCGCGGCCCTTCACGCCGTCGAGCATGCGGATGTGGATGGAGTAGAGCCCGTTCTTCATGGATGCGCCTGCCGTCCCAGCGACGATAGCGCGGCGTGCGGAGAGCGTCGAGACAGAGGCTTGCCGCCTGTTGCGGTCCGCCGACCATCTTTGTTCCAGCTTCGCCTGCATTTCGTTCTCAAAAGAACGAATCGGAATCAACGAAATCGCGCGGAACAGGTCTTAACAAATCATTTGCATGCGAATGAGCGACAAACCGCCGCAAGCAGGCGATCCCGCCATGTCGTCGATCATTGATTTGCGGCGACCGCAATGACGACACCGTGGTGCGGAGCATCGCGCTGACTCGTGTTGGCACAGGGCCGCGCGCTGAGGCCCGGACACACACGACCTGTTCTGCATCCGACTCCATTTCGTTCTCGAAGAACGAATCGGAGGCGAGTCAATCAGTGGGAAGCATTTCCTAACGAGCGATGAAGCGACGCGCCGTCACGTAAGATCGTCATCGCCTCGAGCGGAGGTGCTCAAGCCGCCGCGCGCTTGGCGTTGCCCCTCTCCGCAAAGCATTCCAGGATCTGGATGCGGATTTCCTCTGCGGCCGGGCCCTCGACCTTCCTGAGCTGGTTCCAGAGCCGGATCACTTCGCGCTGCTTTTCAACGGTCATGAGTCATCTCCTGAGCTGATGACTCACTAGAACAAAATAAGAACAAAAAGTCCAGCCCACACGCCAAAATTCCTGTGCGTGTCGCGTTGAACCTTTTCGGCGCGCCCGAGACCTATGGAAGCTGGGGATTTCAGCGCCCAGTCATATGGCAGCGCCGCGATGGACGAACATATTCCGTCACCGCGGCGCTGTTGCTTTTTGCGTTTTCAACCTTAAGTTAGGCGAGCGACTGGCGGCCAGGCGCTGAAATCCCAACGCCGTCAGCGAGAGAGCCCCGTGCGCAAGCGCGGGGTTTTTTCGTTGTGCTGGCGATGGGCGTGCAACATTCCACGCTGAACTTTTTCAGCGCTGGCGCGTCTTATCAATGAAGCTTCCCCCCAAGGCTTCACCCCATCAGAAAACCCCGCTCCCCCCAAGCGGGGTTTTCCCCTTTTTGAAGACATCACGTCTTCCAACATCTCACTCCGCCCATCCGCGTGCCGTCCGGGCGCGCGCGCGGCTCGGATCAGACGGCGTCCTTGGCCACCTTCAGCGGCGAGGCCTTGACCGACTTGCTCGCCGGCTTGGCAGCAAACTGCATCGGCTCCTTGGTGAAGGGATTGACGCCCATGCGGGCCTCGGTCGCCGGCTTGTTGACGACCGACATCTTCACGAAACCGGGAATAACGAACTCGCCGGACTCGTTGAGCTCCTTGTAACCGACCGTCGCCATGTACTCGATGACCGACTTCACGTCGTTCTTCGCAAGCTGCGTGCCCTCGGCAATCGCATCGATCAACTGAGTCTTGGTCATCTTCGGCATGTCTGGAATTCCTCTGAATGGGTGCGCGCGAGCTGCGCTGTAGCCTTGTCCCGGAAACGGTAAAACTACGCGCGCCGCGTCTGTTCGTGCCTGAAGGCCACGAAGCAGCCGGGCTTAGAGCCCATTAGGGGCGAAAACGCAAGCAGCAGTTCGGCTCGAGTTCCGTCATGTTTCCGGCGCCCCGCGGCGACTACGTCGCCTGGGCAACAGTGGCGAGATATTTCGCCGGCGGCTTGCCAAGCGCCTTCCTGAACATCGTGATGAAGGCGGCGACCGATTCATAGCCGAGATCGGCCGAGACCTGCTGCACGCTTGCGCCCGCGGCAAGCTCGCGGATCGCGACGATCAGATGTAGCTGCTGACGCCAGCGTCCGAACGTCAGCCCGGTCTCTTTCGCAACGAGGCGCGCAAGACTGCTCTCGCTGAGCGCGACGTGATCGGCCCATTGTGCCAGCGTACGACGGTCCGCGGGATTGTCCGCCAAGGCTGCAGCAATGCGCTTCAACCGCGGCTCACGCGAGAGCGGCAGATGCAATTGCTGCACGGGCATGCGCGGCAGCTCGCCAAGCAGCACGCCGATCAGGCGCTCCCGCCTCGCCTCGTCATGCTGCGCGCCATCGGACAGCTCGACGACCAATTCGCGCAGCAAGGGCGAGATCGAGATGGTGCAGCAACGCTCCGGCAGATCGACCAGCTCCGCCTCGACATAGACGAAGAACAGCCGCGCATTCGCGGTGGCGCGATTGCTGTGCGGCATGCGGCTCGGAATCCAGACCGCGCAATGCGGTGGCACCATCCACAGTCCGCTGGGAACGCGGCAGGTGACGCCGCCGCCGAGCGACACCACCAGCTGCCCCTTGCGATGGCTGTGCTCGGGGACTTCCTCCTTGGTCCCGTCGGCGTCGACGCGCACGGCAATGACAGGTGCGGCGCGGTCGTCCACATCGAGATCTAGCCAGGGGTATCTGAGCTTTTGCCGGATCATTGACTGAATTTAGCGATCGATTGCGATTATGCAAAAATTCATCCAACGCCAAAGTCGATAGATCTCGCCTCACGTCAACCCAAGGAGATGCGACCGTGCACGGCTCGATCATGCCTTCAGCCCGGATGGGCCGAACCATTCGCACGCAGGCCGGCCAGGTCCGCGGCGCGGTGCCAGACGGCAACGGCGTGCTCGCATTCAGGGGCATCCCCTACGCTGCACCTCCCGTCGGATCGCTGCGCTGGCGCGCGCCGCAAGCACCGACGCCATGGAGCGGCGTGCGCGATGCGCTCGACTTTGGCGCGGCGTCGCTCTCATCGCTCGAACATGATCCGCGGCCCGGACCGCGCAGCGAAGACTGCCTTACGCTCAATGTGTGGACGGCGGCGAAGGCGCCCGACGAGAAGCGGCCCGTGATGGTGTGGATCCACGGCGGCGGCTTTCAATTCGGCTCGTCGGCCAATCCCGCCACCGACGGAAGCGTGCTGGCTGCGAAGGGCGTCGTTATCGTCAGCTTCAACTACCGGCTCGGCCTCTTCGGCTTCCTCGCCCACCCTGATCTCGATACGCAGGCGCCCTCGGGCAATTTCGGCCTCCAGGATCAGCTCGCGGCGCTGCGCTGGGTCAAAGCCAACATCGCCGCGTTTGGCGGAGACCCCGGCAACGTCACCTTGTTCGGTGAATCCGCTGGTGCGATGGCTGTCGGCCTCCTGATGGCCTCACCGCTCGCGCGCGGGCTGTTCCACAAGGCGATCGGCCAGAGCGGAGCGTTCTGGGACGGCCGGCACGGGTCGCTGCAAGGGTTTGACGAAGCCCGTGCCCGCGGCCTCGCCTTCGTCCGTCAGCACGGCAACGGATCGATCGCAGCGCTGCGCGCGATGCCGGCCGAACCGTTGAACGCGGCCGCGCCATGGAGCTTCGCGCGCGATCACGTCACGCAAGCCTTCTCGCCAAGCATCGACCGTTACGTGGTGCCTGATGTGCCCGCGCGACGCTTCCTGCGCGGCGAGCAGATGCATATCCCGTTGCTCGCGGGATGGAACAGCGCGGAGGAATTTCCCTTCATGCCGCTCTCCCTGCCCGCTCACTCGGCGCAAGCCTTTCGTGCCGCGGCAGCAGAGCTATTCGGCGAGGGCCGGATGGCGGATTTCCAAAAGCTCTATCCTGATGACACGGACGCAGAAGCGAGGGCGTCGGCCGCCGCGCTCACGGGCGACATGGTGGTCGGCGAGCAGTGCTGGCAGGCGCTGCGACTGCACCGGTCCAGCACGCGTGCACCCGTCTACGCCTATCATTTTTCCTATACGTCGCCCTACACGCCGATCGCCTCGCACGTCACCGAGATCCCCTTCGTCTTCGGCACGCTGACGCCGCAGCGGATCATCGGCAGCACGACGCCGCCTGATGATGCCGACCGCGCGCTGGCGGAGGCGATGATGAGCTATTGGGTGAATTTTGCGACGCGCGGGAACCCCAATGCATCAGGCCTGGCGCCCTGGCCGCCCCATGATGAGCGCGATCTCGTGCATGTCCTCGGTACGACGATCGAGGCCCGCCCGAATCCGCAGGCTGACCGCTTCGCCTTCCTCGGCAGTTTCAGGGAGGACGGCATGCTTCCGATGCGCTGGCGCGCGTAAGGCCGCGAAAGAGAGCTCCGCGCGTGCCTTGAGGGGAGTTTTCCACACGAGGCGTCACCTCAACGTGAAACTTCCATCTTGATGGATGTTGTTCAGACTCTGGTAACCCAACGCATCCACTCTCCATCCAGTCTTGTTGCGTTGGAGTACCCGAAAAGTGCTGAATTTTGAGGAGCTGCGTGAACTCGCAGCCGATGTCCGCGTGTTTGTCGATGTCGCCGAAGACAAGGCCGAGGCGCTCAGGTCGGTCATCAGGGCCTACGACGTGGTGCTGGCGATCTTCCCGTCCGGAGACGGCATGGGCCTTCACGTCATCAAGGGCAAAGAGATCCTGGACGAAATCGCAAAGTCGCGCACGCATGCGATCTACAGCCATACGGCGATCGCGGTGCCCGACCTCGAACATGCCGAAGTGCTGAAATATTTGACGGCGCCGGCAGAGCAACGGATCGCGGCGTAGGCCGCAAGAGCCGCCACAGCGAGCGATCGTTCTCGCAACGATCGCTCCTCAGTGCCCCCACACCGCGATGGCGAAGCCGATCGTGAGAATGCCGATGCCGACGATCACGCCCCCGGCTTCGGCTGCGTCGTCCACACCGAACATCTTGGCGATGAGGGTCCCGACCGCGCTCAGGACGATGTCGAAGACGAAGCCGAGCAAGGCGTCAAGCATGGCGGCTCATCCGGCCTTGCCGTGCTTCAGGCCGTGCACCGCGTCGCCAATCGAACCGCCCACGACCAGCGCAGCGAAGACAGGCCAGCCAGCAGACACGACTAGGATCGTCGCCAAATGCGCGTCCTCGCCCGGCCGCCGATAGGCATCGAAGCCGGCGAAAAAGACCACTGCGATCAGGCAACTGACGACGTATCGCTTGAACCATTCCACAACGAATGACCTCGTTTCCAGGCATTCGTCGCCTCGAGCGCCACCCCGGTTCACTGGGCCGGCAACCCCGCCTCCTCCCCCGGCCGGACATCAGCCGATCAGTGGTTCGGCACGATTTCCCACGACGACACGTAATTCATGATGGGACGCTCGAACCTTGCACCCTTGCTCGTGAACACCTTGCCGAGGTCAAGCATCGGCTGAAACGTATCAAGCTGCTTGGCATCCTCCGGGGTACGCCACAGACTGACCTGGGCGAGCGCATGCGAAGCCTCATCCTCTCCGGAGTAGAAGTGGATCAGGCCGCGCATCTGCCGGATGCCAGGCGCGAGGACGTCAAGCGACTCCGCCATCATTTGCCTGAATTCGGCGAACTGGTTGGGATCGCAGCGCATCACGGACACACGGACGGTCGGCATGTTTGTCTCCTCACTCAACCCACGATCAAGCGGCGGGCCGATATGCTGAAGGATAGTGCGCCGGATCCAGCCGTTGAAATTCCTCTTACTTGGTGCTGCTATCCATTTCATGGATACCAAGAAGGTCGATCTCAATCTGCTTGTCGCGCTCGATGCGCTTCTGGCCGAACCCAACGTCACGCGATCGGCCCGCCGGCTCGGCCTGAGCCAGCCGGCGCTTAGCGCGCAGCTGGCGCGCCTGCGCGATCTGTTCGGCGACCCGCTGTTTCTGCCGGCGCAACGTGGCCTGACACCGACGGCGCGCGCCATGGAGCTGCAGGCGCAGGTACGACAGGCACTCGACCAGGTGCAAGGGGTGCTGGCGCGGGGACGCGGGTTCGATCCGGCCACCGCCGACGTCACCGTCGCGCTCGCCTGCTCCGACTATGTGCAGGTCGCCATCATCACTCCGCTGGTGCTCGACCTGCGCGTCAGCGCCCCGAAACTGAAGCTAGCAATTCGCCAGCTGGATGGCAGCCTGCTGGGCCAGCAGATGGTATCAGGCGTTGTCGACCTCGCCGTGATGACGCCGGCGACGGCGCCGGCGGCACTGCGAACGCGACGGTTGTTTCATGAGCGCTACGTCACGATCGCGCGGCGGCAGCATCCGACGGTGAAGGGACGCCTCACGCTCGATGATTTCGTCGCGCTCGAGCATGTCATGGTCTCGCCGCGCGGGGGCGGTTTCGACGGACCTGTCGACACGGCCCTCGGCAAGCTCGGGCGCAAGCGCAGCATCGCGGTGTCGACGGCGAGCTTTTTGTTCGTGCCCGACCTCGTCGCCCGCTCCGATCTGATCGCGACGGTGCCGGAGCGGCTGGTGCGCGGGCGCGCCGAGCGCCTCCAGGTGCTGGAGCCGCCGCTCGCGGTCGACGGCTTTGCCATCGGCCTCGTCTGGCACGAGCGCACCGAACAGCACCCGGCGCATCGCTGGATCAGGCAGCGCCTGCGCACATTGTGCGCCGGATGAAGCGGCGAAGCAGGAAAGGTCGATGCTGCAGGGGCTAAGGTTCGCCTATCCTGCCTGGCCAGGATCCATCGGCTGGGTCCTTGCTCGCGAAATGGCATCCAGCCGCAACCAGGCCCAGCGCAATGTTCACGCCAAGCAGGATTTGCAGGACGAGGCCCATGTCCTCGCTCACGTACCTGACGTCGTGGCGGAGGACATAGCGCACGGGATGCACACCGTCAGGCTCATGAGGAGAGATGGCCACAAGCGCAAGCAACGCGACCGTCCCGCAAAGCGCAGCAACCCACGCAATCCGTCCAAGCCTTCGTAGCCAGCGCTTCATGCCAATCTCGTCAGGGCCGCTCCCCCGTTTTGCTTGCCGATGGCAGGCTCGCGATCGCGAGATTGGTCTTGAGGGTGTGAGCCATGTGACTTAGTCGCCCTGGCTCGCCGGCGGTTCAGGGGGCACCTCGCCACCTGGCACCCCGGTCGATGCGCGCAACAGTCAGTAGTGCTCGGCAGCGCAACGATCGCGTGCAATCTCACCGTGATTTCAAGTCTCCGCCGCCGCCTTCTTCACCGAAGATCAAGCTTCTCGCTCCATTCTCGACCGCCGCTTGGGGATCATCAGCGGGGGTGCGCGATGAGCGAGGGAGAGCAACGCAAGGACCGGCGCGTCGCGTTCGAACGGCCCCTCGACGCGCGCGTCATGGCGATCGACGGCACATGGCAGCGCGCCTGCAAGATTCACGACGTCTCCGAAATGGGGGCGAAGCTGGTGATCGACGGCGCGGTGACGGATATCGGCCAGAAGGAATTTTTCCTGGTGCTGTCCCCCATCGGCCTGGCCTACCGACACTGCGAGCTCGCCTGGATCAATGGCGAGTTCGTCGGCGTCCAGTTCATCAATCGCGGCAGAGCATCGAAGCGAGCGCGTCGCGGCGAAACACTGGTGAAGTGACGGCCTCATCAAGCCGCCATTTCGTGGCCTAGGTAAATCTCCCGTTCGGATCCGTGTACCGATACGTGTAGGTGTTGTTGTTCATGTCCTCATAGGTCCGGATTTCGAGCACCACATAAACGATCTTCCACGAACCAGAGCCGGGATCGATATTGTTCGGAAGAAACGCGCTGGGGTTCGCCGTCGTGGCATTCGAGTTGCCGTAGGTGATCAGTTCCTGCACCCAATAGCCCGGACTCAGTCCGGATGCGTCGCCGGGCTGCGGATCGGGCAGCAGCAACAGCGCGAAGCGGTAGGACGCAATCACGCTGCTGGCCCAGGCCGGGTCGATCGCGAGTTTCGCACTGTCAGGCAGATTGCCCCAGTTCGGTGGCCCCCACGGTGGGGTTGCGCTGAACGGCTGCAATGAAACGCCCCATTGCGCGGTCTTCGTGTCGATCGTGGTGCTCGAATAGCCGCCTTTGACCCCGAGCATGACGCTGCCCGAGCTCGAGACTCCACCGATGAGCGGCACCCCTGCCTTGGCGTCCCAATAGAAACCGAGCGCGACCGAGCCGCCGACATTCCAGGAGCCATTGTGCATGGAGGTTTGCAGCCCCGTGAAAGCGGAGCCGGTCACTCCGCCAAGCGTCCAGGAGAAGTTGAGATATTTTTGCGACTGCTCGCCGGCGGCTGCGCCGAAGTCGAACGCGGCCGGCCAGATCACGGAATCGAAATAGTCGGTGATTGTGCCCTTCGTCAGCGCAGCCATCGTGGCATTGATGCCGCAGGGCGTGCTGTCGGAGCGCGTCCCGTCGATCGTATAGGTCATGAGATCTCCGGGCGTCACCATGAACGGCACGTAGTCGTAACCGTTGGACTGACCGGTGCTTGGATTCGTCACCGCGAAGATCGGTGCCTGCGGGGCCGAGATGGTGGCGTTCTGTGTGCCGTCGCTGATCACATTCTTGTTTGCGTCGAGGAAGCGCAAATTGGTGATCGACACCGAACCCGACGCTGCGAACACCGTGCCGTAGGGGACAATGCCGTTCCCGATCATCGACCCCTTATCGACGCTCGCGGTTGCGGGCTGCTGGAGCGGCTGCGTGAGGGTGCTCGAGGTCGAGGTCGACCATGTCTTGACGTAACCGCCGGAAGCCGACGCATCCCAGGCCATGCCCGCGCCGCCGCCCTCGCCAAACGATTCGTCGCCGACCTCGGCACCAATCTTCCCGTTGGTGGTCAGGGTCCCGCCCAAATTCCAGCTCTGCTCGCCCTGCTCCTTCTTCTCTTGCGACGTTCCGTAGATCACCGAGCCGAGATCGTTGGTCGTGCTTTCGAACTGCCAACCGATGATGTTCGAGACAGGCAGCGGGATCGGTCCTTCGATGATCCCGGTAACGACGACGGCGGGTCCCACCGTCGGCGAATACAGCGAGATGTTGGCGTAGTTCGAGATCACCTCGGCCGTGCCGTATGGCTGCACCTGCGCCACCGTCGTCCCGCCATAGAACAACAGCTGCAACAGCTGATAGGAGGTGGTGGTCATATTGCCGGTGCCGTCCGCGTTCGGCTCCGGCGTGGACTGCGCCGGATTGGTGGTGTCGACGATGAACAGCATGCTGGCCGGCGTGCTCGTGTCCGCCGAGGAAGCCGTCACGGTATACTGGCTCGCATAGGCGAGCGGCCCGTAGGTCGAGAACGTCTCGAACAGCAGGGCCTTCGACAGGTTCTTCTCGCTGGTGACCGACGACCCGCAGGCGATGATGCGGCCCGCAGGATCGGGCAGCACCGTGAGCGGAGATTTGGTTGCGACCGGGCTCGACCAGGCGAGCGCCGGCTGTCCCGCAGCCGGCGAGCCGTTGTCGTCAAGCGGCCAGGTGAGCGCAACCTGGAACGACGCCTTGTTCGATCCGTTCGCGTCGGCCATGGTCAGCGTCAGGACCGTCACCATGTCGCGCGAGGTTGTTGCTGCTATCGGCGTCGCTGACTTGCGGGACGATCGCGAGGCCGATCCGATTGCCGAGGCTGATGCCCGAGCGGCCGGCCACCGGAGGCAGCAATGCGCCGATTTCGGCAGCGCTCCGCGCCGTCGACGAGCCGTTCCGCGCGGGCCAGCTTCCGAACACGCCTGCGCTGCTGGTGATGGTTTTGGTCGGCTGCTGGTCGGCCACGTAATAGACGCCGACCATTGCGAAATCCATCAGCTTGCCGTTCTCGATCGGAAACGGCTGCACCATTCCCACCAGGAATGCCTGCGATCCCAGGGACACTGCGCTGACGGAGGCCCCGTCCTGCAGGGCAAAGGGAAGATTGTTCTCGTCGCATAGCACGAAGCCGGCGAGCCAGTCCGTCGGCGCGCTGGAGCTTCCCGGCGGCGGCGTGACAGATGTCAGCGAGCTCACCATGACGCCGGCGTTGTTCGATTCCTTCCACAAATCAGGCTGATTCCAGAACAAATACAGGGCCGGGACTTCGCCGGACTGGATCGCGAGCGCGCATCCGCCCTTGGTTTGCGGCGCAAATCCGTTCGGCAGCGTGAGCCGGCTGTTCGACCATGAGCTCTTGTTGCCAAGCGTGGTGGACGCGAAGCCCAAATCGGTCGAGTAGAGCGACTGCTGGATGTCGGAATGTTCGTCCGCGCCGACGACGAAGATGTCCGCGCCGAACAGTGCGACGGCATTGCCCTGGGGCCTTGCCCCAAAGCCGAGCTGAATTTCCGGATTTTGCGCGGGGGTCGCCATTCACACACCTCCTCCGGCAGACGCCTGTCATGCCGCCGGCGGCATTACAGTCTATGGTTGCGACAATTGGAAGTCGCATTCTGGTGACCATGCACATGTCTGGCGGGCTCGCGGCAAAGCCACCATCGCCGCAAGTCTTGTCGCTGGGCAGCAAGAGACCTGCGGACTTACGGCACTTCCGAAGGTGGTAGGAGAAGCTGGGGCGTGTGATGCGGCCGGGAGCGAACGTGACTCGCTCGCATCCGTCGCGAAGCATGAACGCTGCCAGCAACAACTTCAATTCGTCGTGGTCTTGCCGCCGCGCATGGACACGAGCTTGTCCTCACGAAATCCGAGAATGAGCCAAGCGGTCTCATCGAAACCGTGTGCGAGCTTTCCCGCGTGAGAATACACCATCTGAGCCGCTTCCGACTTCGACGGCGGTCCCAACGCCGTGATGATCTCCTGACGCGACATGCCCAAATGCAGCTTGCCGTCGAAGACGACAGGCGAGAATTTTTCCGGGATGATGGCGCAATCGGTCGAGGCCCCGGCGTCTGTCTCGGTGAGCTCTTCAACGATCTCCGTGACGCGATGGTCCGGGCCGCCCATCTCTCCGCTGGACACCACCCATATCAGATGCTGCGCGCGCCGATAACACAGCCAGTAGATGCTGCCTGCAGCGTCGCCCTGGTGTTGGATGGTCCCTTCGCCCACGGCTTTGCGGACCGCGCCGAGCGGCGTCTCCTCGAAGCGGCCGGCGAATGCGCCCAGCGAAAATCGGATCGCCAATCTCTTCACGACCGTCGGCGGCACGCGCTCGAGCGCATGTTCGTCGAATGGCGGCGGCGGCGGCGAATGCGCGGAGCAGTCGCGCGTAGGAATCCCGAAAAGGAGAAGCAGCAGCAAAAAGAGCGTCTTTGTCCGAGCCATGCAGCTTAGTCGCGTTGGCTCGACAAGGGTTCAGACGAACTTACTTTCTCTCATTAGGGAGAGCCTGCCGCCGCAAGACGCACGCCGGCGACGAGTGCGGCGGCAGCGAAGCCAACGGCCAACGCCGCCCACTCCTTGCGCGTCACTGTCATGACGGCAAGCGAGGCCGCGCAGCCGACGATGCTTGCCAGCCCACCTTCGAGGCAGGCGGCCGCCACGAAGGCAACGAAGAGATTCCCGGGAGCCAGTTGGAAGAACCTTGCCATTGCGCTGCCCTCTCGCATCAATCCGCCCGCGAGAAACCCTCCTGATCGCATGGCATAGCTGACAAGCCCCAGCACACAGATGGCCGCGAGCGTACGCCAGTCAAGCATGGTCGGCGCGCATCATGCTGAAGCCGGTGCCGATCGCGCCGCCGGCCAGCATGGCCCAATTCGGCGATACGAATCTGCCGACAAGAAGTGCGCCCGCAGCCGACAGCAGCCAAGGCAGAACAGAACGCGCGCCACGCCACTGGGTCGGCAGCAGGGTGACGATGAACGCTGCAGGAAGCAAAGCTGCGGCGACTGAAAGCGGGCCATCCGGTGCCAGCGGCAGGCCGTAGCCAAGGGCGGTCCCTCCCATCCAGCCGACGGCCATGGGCACGCTCGCGCCCAGCAGATACCCGATATCGGCATCGTTGCTTTCCGCGTCCGCGCTCGTCATGAGCCAGGAGGCGTCCGCCAGGAGAAACAGGATCGGCAGCGTGATGCGCTTTCTGAGTTGGCCGAAGATCTGGTAGAGGTGAGCGCCCATGACGAGATATCGCGCGTTTGTCGCGATACAGGCCACCGCCATCGGAATGATCGGCGGGACCGCGGCCCACATACCGAGAGTGACAGCCTGCGCCGTGGCAGAGTAGACGACGACGCTGAACAGAACTGAAGGCACGAAGCCGAGCCCGACACCGCGATAGGCGACACCCATGACCACGCCAGCCACACCATTGCTCAACAGGAACGGAAGCGCCGCGAGCAAGCCGCGCCGAAACCCTGCGCGTGAGCAGATCGCCTTTACCGAAGACGCGGGTTGCGTTGTAATGGTCATGACCATTATATAGGCCCGGCAGGCTCAGCCATGTCAAGGGATCCCCAACGCGCAGCGACGCAATTTTTCGGCGGCAGAGTCTGTCTCGACTTCGCCAACACGTTGGATTGGCGGACATCTGGTGATCCGCAGGAGCTGATCCCCGACTACACCGCCTTTCTCGGCTGGTGTGCCCGCCGGGGAACCCTGTCACATCAGGCGATCAAGGCGCTCGAAGTGATCGCCCAAAAGAAGCCGGCTGCCGCTGCCGCCGCACAAGCCGAGCTCCTCTCGCTGCGCTCGGAGATCTGGAGCATCTGTGATGCGCTACGCCGGGGCGAGCGCAGCGACTTGGCATCTGTAAATGCTCTGCTCGCGCAAGCTCCGCCGCAGCCGAGCCTCGTTCGAACCGACGGCCCGTATGTGCACAATTTTTCGGGCCGGACTCTCTCCGAACCGCTCTGGCCCATCCTGTGGTCCCTGACTGCGGTTCTGACGTCGGCAGATGCATCGCGCATCGGTTGCTGCCAGGCTGACGGTTGCGGCTGGTTCTATGTCGACGAAAGCCCGAACCGAACCCGCCTGTGGTGTTCAAGCGAGGTCTGCGGAAATCGCGAGCGAGCGCGACGCGCCTACGCCAAGCGCCGAAAGACGATCCCCGGCAAGAGAGGCTGACACTTCGAAGGGAATGAGGCGCGACGAAATTCCGGAATTGCACACAACTCATCAGCTCCATGCGGCTCGCATCGGCCTGACGCGGTTGAAAGCCTGCGCCGCTGGACTGCACCTCCCGAATATCTCAAGATGGTTTCAGTATCAGTGCACCAGATCGTCCGGGCCCGGCGCGAGTGACGTGCACCGCAATAAAATTCAAAAAACGGCAGGGAACGATGCAGCGAAAAGGAAATCTGGCGCTCGATGGTGCCATGGCTGGCCTGGCTCTGGTCGCGGCCATCACGGTCATTACGATCTCGCCGGCAAGCGCCGACGATTCAGCCAACATACCGCCCGCGCTCAAATGCGCTGACTTGGCCGGCTGGAAGATGCCGGGATCGACGGCGTCAGTCACCAAGGCCGAAATGGTGCCGGAGGCGCCGCCGGGGACCGTGCAGCCGTCGCCGCCGGCGCCGGCCACCGTATCGGTGGCGCTTCCGCAAAACTGCCGCGCCGATGGCGTGATCGATCAGCGCGTCGGGCTCGAGGGCAAGTCCTACGCGATCGGCTTTGCCGTCGCCCTGCCCGATCGCTGGAACGGCCGGTTCCTGTTTCAGGGCGGCGGCGGTTTGAACGGCTCGATCCGGCCGCCGCTGGGTTTCCAGGCGGCCGGCGAGGTGCCGGCGCTGGCGCGCGGCTTTGCCGTTGTTACGACCGACAGCGGTCATCAGGGCGCGGTGTTCGATGCCTCGTTCCTGAAGGACCAGGAAGCCGCGCTCAACTTCGCCACTGCATCGGTCGGCAAGGTGACGATCGCCGCCAAGGCGATCGTCGCGCATTACTATGGCCAGGGCGCAAAACGTTCCTATTTCACGGGCTGCTCGACCGGGGGCCGCGAAGGCATGCTGGCGTCGGCGCGCTATCCCGAACAATTCGACGGCATCGTCGCCGGCGCGCCTGCGATGCGCACCGGCAACTCCAATATCGGTCTCGCCTGGGCCAACGCTGCCTTCAGCCGGATCGCGCCGAAAGATGCGTCCGGCAAGCCGGAGCCCGCCAAAGCCTTTTCCGCTGATGAGCGCAAGCTGATCACCAACGCGATCCTCGATGCCTGCGACGCCAAGGACGGCGTCAAGGATGGCCTGATCTTCCACGCTAAGGCCTGTCAATTCGATCCCGCGGTCCTCACCTGCAACGGCGATGTCAAGGAGTCCTGCCTGGCGCCGCCGCAGGTCGATGCCCTGAAAAAGGCTTTTGCCGGACCGAAGAATTCGCGCGGCACGCCCATCTACCCGCCGTTCCCGTGGGACAGCGGCGTGGCATCCGAAGGCGTTGCCCTTCCCGGCATCCTGGCGACAGGCGCGCGCAGTCCGGTCGGACCGCCTGTTTGGGAAAGCATCGACGTCGATCAACTCGAAGACCGCGTCAACGCGAGCGGGATGGATCGCCTCGCCAACACCGCCTACTGGACCAACCTTTCGAGCTATTTCGGCCATGGCGGCAAGCTGCTGTTTTACCACGGTGTGAGCGATCCCTGGTTCTCGGCAAACGACACCGTTGGCTACTACGAGCGCATGGCGGCGGATTCCGGCGGCATGGAGACGGTGCGGGAGAAATCGAGCCGGGCCTTCCTCGTGCCCGGCATGGGGCACTGCTCGAGCGGCGCAACGCTCGATCATTTCGATCTCCTCAGCGCGGTCGTGAGCTGGGTGGAAGACGGCAAGGCGCCCGATGCGGTGGTCGCGACCGGACCAGCCTTTCCCGGCCGCAGTCGGCCACTTTGCGCCTATCCGCAACATGCGCAGTACAAGGGCCAAGGCGATCCGGAGAGCGCGGCGAGTTTTGAGTGCAAGTAGGAGGAGTGTGCGGTCAAATGCAGGCCATGGAGCGCGATAGCAAGGACTGGCGCACGTGGCAGGACCATGACAATGCGAGCAAGCTCTAACCGAAGCGTGTTCAAGACGTCGCGCATCGAACTACGGTGACAGTCCAGCACTGTCACCGTAGTTCCCGTCGGCTTGCTAGGTGATCTAGTCGGAAATTCCACAAGCCCATCTTTCCGCTGCTGGTGCTCCAATGCGTTACTTCAATCATCTCAAGCGCCTACCCATATCGCTCAAGGTAGCGCTCCTATCCACGCTCGTAATTTTCGCGCTGAACGTCGCGTGGGCACTAAGCCAAACCGCATGGAAGCTTGATCCAGGTACTGCCACCTTAGCTGGTGCAGTTATTGGTCTTGCCATCATCGGCCAGCAGACCCGACGAGGCTTTATCAATCTCGTAAAATCGCAAAACAATCAGGCTGAGCTTGATCGAGCGGCTCGCCTTCATGCAGCCGAACTCGAAGAACAAGCCGCAGCCAAGACCATCAAAGCCGACCGCATCAACTTACTTGCGGCACTCAGGTCCGAAATCGTCGGATTACTTGCGGCCGCGCACACCGCCACCAATACCTCCGCTCGTTTCGCGGAGATCGCCGACGCGCTGGCAAAGAACAATATGCCCGCCACGACAAAGACCATCACTTATCCGACTTTTGATGCGCCGATATACCTCGCTAACCTCACTCGTATTGGACTCATCGGCCCCTCTCTCGGCGGCGATGTCGTGAAGGTCCTATCACGGACCCGAAACAAGAAATCGGACTTGACCTCGGATGGCGTCATTCCACATTCTGGTGTTAAGATGCTCTACGAAGCAAGTGCCGAAAGCTTTAAGAATTGGGCGGACGATCTTTTGCACGTGGCGATGAGAATCAGATCGGTAGAGGAAGGTTGGCCCGATCCAGGCACGCTTGCCGAGACCCACGATGCCAGGCGTGCGGGCACCTTCGCGTATACTCAGGCTCCCGGCTATGCCGAGGCGCTAGCTAAAGAAGCAGACGGTCATCCCTAAATGCACGCCTCCATTCCGGAACTACGGTGACAGTGCACTTACTCGCCCTGGCCGCGATTTGAGTTGGGTGCAGTCCAGCGCTCCCCAATTTGGAAGCAGCACATGTGGTGTTGGTAAGGCTGTCAGAGGTCATCTATCTCAGTGCGGTCATTGTGGGATACGATTTCCCTGACCGATGTAATCTTCTGATCGAGTAACTGATTCTGGAAATATTCGTCGATCTCCAGCACGCGACGTACAAGTTGTCGCTTGGCATCAATATCCAGGTTTACCTTGGTACCTAGCTTTAGCAGTGCATCGGCGTTCTCAATTTTTTGTTTCAGTATCTTTTGCTTTGTTTGTTCTCTCGCCAGCCGCCTGTCCTCCAGTGCAATTAACCGGTCTGCAATTCCGAGAATAAACTTGGAGATATGACCAACAATACGACCCGCTCCTGCGATGTCTACGAATCCTGGGCTGGCATACTGAATGGCGGCAACGTGCAGTGATGGGATATAGGCGACATCCGTTACGAAGCGTCGGACGACCGCTTCACGGTAGTAATCTTCTACTTCAATTTCTAAAGCCTCATCGTTTGTCCATGCGGGGCCGAACCTCAAAGGTCGCCCTGAAAAGCGAAGATTAAGCCCAAGCCACATTCTATCATTGTCTTCGGATTCCTCGGTATCGCCGAACGATGCGATCTCGTTGAGGACCTCGATCTCCTTGAAGAGCTCCGAAAACTCAGCGGGAGTCCAAGCCCCATCAATCTCAACACGCAAGATGCCGTATTCATCCGCCATGAGGCTACCCCTCAATATTTCACTTCGGCTTCCTAACAATCTACGATTACGCCCTGATTCATGCACGCGGAAAGGCGCATATGCGTTAGCGAGAAGATACGACGATGGCAGCATGGCGAGCGAATTCATTCGCGATGCCCCTCCCCCGCATCTCTGCGCACACTCTCACGTAAAGATTGTGCACTTTACCTACCGTTCGAGCTTCATGAGCATTTCGTCCAGTCTCTCGAATAAGAGTGTATTGGGATCGTCACCGGCGTCCTTCATCTCAAGCATCTTGCACATGTCATCGAGACTTAGGCTTAATATCAATTTTCCATTTTCCCTCAGCGCGCCTCGCATAATGGCCTTCGCGTTTTTGTTAGCTCCTTTACGAGAAATGACTAAGGCGACAGATCGCATGGCCGGAACGAATAGGTATTTTTCCGTGCTGTAGATCTCACCTTGAGTAATAAAGCGAGTATGATTCTTAAATTCGAAAACGACGTACCATGTCTTGAAATACCTGACTATTGAGGCCCAGAAATCGTGATCGGAGGCAATTCGCGCAACTAGGTCATATCGATGGACCCCGGAGTCCGAGGTCTTCTGCAGTGCCCAATTCACGAAGTCTTCTGCGAACAAGTATTGCAGCGCCTCGGAAGCCTTGGTCTCAAATTGACGGGCCCCGGCCTTTCCAATTTTTACAAGGCGAAGACTTTTCGCAAGCTCTTCGCCTTTGGGGGGTGGCGGTGTTTCCACCCCTGCTGGAGCCGCGTAAGCGTCGCCGAGAATCCGAGCAGCCACGATGTCGGCATCGTAACCCGCTGGCATAGGAGAAATCTGCCTGGCGATTGAATCGAGCCGAGCAGCGAACGTGGGATACTTGGCGACCATTTCACGCAGCTTCGTCATGTCGACCACGATCGTCGCACCCAAGTTGACAATCGGAATATTCAAAGTGCTACCGAGTACAAGAACCGCCTCGTGCGCGTTGGCGGCTTGACGCTGGTTCTCCAGAGCCATCGCGGCTCTGATGACTAATGTCCGGGAAATGACTCGCGTGCGGTAGAGCTTCACCTCGATGATAACTACGTTTCCCTCGGGGGAGGTGACCCTAAAATCGTAACCCTTGTCGGCTCCGCGCAGTGGTGCAACGCGCTTATAATCAAGCGCTTGGTAGATTTCATAAACTAGCGCCTCAAACTCTTCTTCTAGTGATCGGTGATTGCTCATTCACTTGCACCGGTAGGATATAGCTGACCACTCAACCTTGAGTTACGGCTATGGTGCTGAGGTAGCAACAGAAATCGGCCCAGGAATGAGCGAACCAATCCCCCGACGCACACGTTCCCCCCGCCCCCTGCCCCTCCCCCTACTTTCCTGCTATCTCTCCTCCGCCGTTCCGGCCCAAAGCAAAACCCTCCGAATACCCAAAGGGCAATTACGGTGACAGTGCACCAAACCCACTCGCGTTGGTCCATCCGCCATGAGCGAGCATAGCCGCACGTACGACTTGCGTGTATTGAGTGCACTGTCACCGGTCTTCCGCTAGAACAATTGGGTAGTGCTTTCGAACTCCCATATGCCACGATCGTACGAGAGGCCGTTGAAACCTACTTTTCCTCTTCCTCCTCCTCCTCTTCGCGGGCTTCAGCGGCTCTATCAAGCGCCTCCATCCGTCTGAGCAGACTTCGCCTTCGTAAAGTCAGATCTGCGATTAGTTCCCGTTGCTCGGGCGATGCCGTCTCAGGATCGCCTAACTCCAGAAGCCGACGCTCGGCCATACGGATCCGGCGTTCGAGACTTCCTCTGTAACCTCGAGATCTTTGAGGCAAGCTTTGCAAGGCCTGCGTCGTCGCCAGCCAATTTGCTGTATTTTGCGTCGCCGCGAGCCAATTTGCAGTGTTTGCTTCCTCTGCCTTCCGCACATTCTTGACCGCGTCTTCGGGCACGCCAAATATTTCTAGCAGCTTGGACAGGGTGACAATATGAACTGTGCGCCCGCCGGTTGTGGAGCGATATTCTTCGATTAACTCAACCCTTGGTTGAAACGCACCTGAATTGCGAACCCACCAGTCCGGCTTCTCCTCGGCGGAAACGAAAACACAATCCTTGTTCCGACTCTTACCTTCGGCCAGAATCGTCTTCCAAATCAAAAGATCGCCCGGCCCTCCCTGCAGTTTCTTCCCATCCTTGTAGCCCGGTGGAATGCGCAAGCTCGCGCGCTGCTTCAGATCCTCATGAAAAGATTTCTGCGCCTCCGCAGTCTCTAGCAGGCTGTTGAAAAAAGGCGCTCGCCGCCGACCGGTGACGGTGATTCATTGGCTCCGAAGAGAAGATTCGGAGAT